>WOVA01000038.1 GCA_009773155.1 Elusimicrobiota bacterium | reverse complement strand
TACGGGTACTGCGGCAATACGAAAAGGAGGCCTAGCTAAAGAATTACGACGGAGTAACGCCGGGTGATTTCATGCTCATTCTTGGATTAGAAAATGCTGTGATTTTAAACCTTTGTAGTAAACCTTTTTAAACCTTTTTTTTAAACCTTTTAAACCTTTTGACAAAAAAAGGCCGAAAATTGTAGAAAATAGCGTAAATACGGCCATAAATGGCCGTTTTCAAGGAGTATGCTTATGAAAACAGCCTCTTTCCTTCTTTCCTTATTATTAGTGCTTCCGGCCTCCGTCCCGGCAGGGGACACCATGCCGCAGGGTGTCCCCGACGCGGCACGGTCGCTGCAGAAAGCCTTCAACGACGCCGCCGCCAGGGGCGGCAAGGCCGTGGTCAGCATCGAGGTGGTACGCGAGGGCTCCGCCCGGGTGGTGGAGCCGGAGTACTTCTTCGGCTACATGATGCCGACGGAGCGCGTCTACCGCTACGATATACAGGGCGTCGGGTCCGGCGTGATAGTTGACCCGGAGGGCTATATCCTTACCAATTACCACGTGGTTGAGGGGGCCAAGGCCATAAAGGTCAAGATGCTCAGCGACAAGGGGAGGGAGAGGGTTTTTATAGCCGAACCCGTGGGCGGCGACGCCGAGATGGACCTGGCGGTGCTCAAGATGCGCTCCGCGGAGAAGTTCCCGTACCTGCGGCTGGCGGCTGAGAAGACGCCCAGGATCGGCGACTGGGCCATAGCGGTGGGCTTTCCTTTCGGGCTGCGGCAGACCGTCACGGCCGGCATAGTTTCGGCGCGCGGCGTCTCGCTCAAGATAGAGGGGCGCAATTATTCCAACCTGCTGCAGACCGACGCGGCCATAAACCAGGGTAATTCCGGCGGCGCCCTGCTCGATATCGACGGCGATGTGATAGGGATAAACACGGCGATAATCTCGCCTTCGGGCGCCTTCGCCGGGATGAGCTACGCGGTGCCGGCCGCAGAGGCCGCCAGAGTGTTCGCCGACGTAAAGGCCGGGCGGCGGGTGAGGCGCGGCTGGCTGGGGGTCTCGCTGCTGCAGATGGACCCGGTGATGATGGCGCGGCTGGGCGTCAGGGGCCGGGTCGGCGGGATAATCAACGAGGTTATCGCGGGTTCGCCGGCCGAGAATGCCGGGTTCCGGCGCGGGGACATCATCGTTTCCTGCGACGGCACGCCGGTGGAGACCAACGAGGAACTGATACACCGCATCTATACGCGGAGGCCCGGCGACAGGGCCGAGATAATTTTCCTGCGCGACGGCCGGGAGATGTCGGCCTCCGTTACGCTGGTCGAGCGGCCCGAGGCCGGGCTGGCGGCGGCCAAGCCCGCGCGCGGCATCGCCGGGGTCGGAGCCGGCAACGCTTCCTGGGAGGGGATAGAGCTAAGGGTTGGACGGGACGGCGCCCAGGTGCTCCGTGTCAGCCCCGATTCCAGGCTCTACGGGTATATCCACGAGGGGGACCTGATAAAGGAAATAAACCGGTCGCCGGTGCGCGGCGCGGCCGAGCTTAAGAAAGCGGCGACTGGGGCGGACCTGCGCGAGGGAGTAATCTTCGACCTGGTGCGCGACGGCCAGCCGATGTACCTCAGCGTCCAGTCCCAGCGGTAATATAGAGAAACAACCGGGGGAGACGGCCTGACAGCCCGCGGGGTACGGACTCGCGCGCATAGCGCGTCGGTCCTCGGCTCTCGCCGCTCGCGCTTACGATGCTCGCGGCTCCGAGACGCCCCCGCCGGGCTGTCAGGCCGGCATGCCCCCGGAATAGTTATTCCGATTTTCGGTTGCGGTGTGCGAGCGGAGTTTTTTCGTGGTGAGGCCCCTCCGGCACTTCATAGTTTTCCTACCCAATACCTCCGATTTTTTGTAATACTTTCCTTGCCGCGCCGTATACATGGGTAGAGGCGCGCGCATGTATGGATTTCGCCGATATCTACGACCGCTATTTCGACAAGGTCTATAACTACGTGCGTTACCGCGTGCGCCTGATCGACGCCGCCGACGACATAACGGCGAAGGTCTTCGAGGCGGCGCTGGGCAGGTCGGCCGCCTACGACCCGGCGAAAGGCCCCGAGCAGGCCTGGCTCTTCGGAATAGCGCGCAACGCGGTCGCGGACTGGGGCAGGGACAGGGGCCGCAGGGCGGAAGTCCCACTGGACGGGGTCTTCGAGAGGCCGGGCGGCGATCCCAGGGCCGAGGATATCCTGGAAGGCCGCGAGGAGCGGGAGAGGGTGCTGGCGGCGGCGGCCGCGCTGGACGAGAGGTCGAGGGACATCATGGCGCTGAAATTCTCGTCGGGGATGACCAACAGGGAGATAGCGGCGCTGACCGGTCTGGCCGAGGGGAATGTCGGGATAATAATCTACCGCGCGGTGAAGAGGATGCAGGAACTGCTGGGCGGGAGCAAGGCGATATGAGCGAGAACGAGGCGGCGGAGCTTTTCAACAGGGAGCTGGACGTCCTGCTGCGGGACGGGCGTCCGCCTTTTCCCAGCCACGACGAGGGGCTGATCCGGGCGGCCGGCGTCCTGGCCGCCGCGGACTTCAGCGCTGATTCGCGCGTCCGGGAAGAGCTGCGCGCCAGGCTGACCGGGGAAAACGAAGGTGGAGGATTGCTGGTCCTCGTCGCCGAGGCGGTGAACGCGGCCGCTTTCAAGGTGCTCTTTGCCGCGGCCTGCCTGCTTCTGCTCGTCACTCAGGTCGTGCGCCAGCCGGCCCGCGCGCCGCTGCCGCCCGCGCCGACGGCGTCGCTGCCGGCGTCCGTCAAAGATGCGGCGCCCGCCCGCCCGGCGCTGCCTCCGCCGCCGCGCGTCTTTATCGCCGGTCCCGCCGCCGCGCGCCCGTCCGCCGGCGGACAGATTTTCGCTTCCATCCCGATGGCGGCGCCCAGGGGTGAGCCGCTGGAGTCGTTCCCTATCGCCGCCGCCGGACCCGGCTCCCCCATCGTCACGGCCGCGGCCCGCGAGGTGAAAGTGGACGGGGGGACCGACCTGGTCATGGAGACCGACGGCGCGGTGCTCATAATAGAGAGGCGGGTTACCTCGCACGAAGAACTTTTCGAGAGAAGGGTGATATGATGAGCGGAGGAGGAGGTCTTATGAGGAAGATAATTGTGGCGGCGCTGCTGGCCGCCGCGGCCGCGGCGCCCGCCGGGCTGGGCGCGACCGGGAAGGTGGAGAAAACGAGGGGGGAGGTGGCGGCCGGCTATCGCGGCACGCCGATAACGGTGGGCTGGGACCAGCTGCTCTACGTGAAGAAGGGCGACAGGGTGGATGTCCTTGTCACGTTCGCCGCGAAGACCGGCAAGGATTCGGATAAGGATTCAAAAGAGACCGTCACCGCCACGATACTGCAGAACGTCGTGGTGGTCAATGTCCTCAAGCCGGCCAAACGCGAGGGCGGCGGCGTTATCGAACTGCTGCTCAATCCCAACGAGGCGCAGTACGCGGCGCTCAGCGTGGCGCAGGGGAAGATGGTGCATATCGTGGTGCGCGCGCCCGGCGACCTGGAGATGCACCCGATGGAGATGGCCAGCTTCCGCAGGCTGATAAAGTAGAACGGAGGATATATGAAGACGCTTATCGTGCTTATGGCGATGTCGCTCCCGGCGGCCGCGGCCTCTCCGACGGCGCCCGCTCCGGAGGAGGTCCGCTGCGCGGCCGAGGAGATGCAGACGGCCTATTACTGGCTGGCGCCGGAGCTGACCTCCGCGGTCAGGTCCCGGCAGACTTCCTGCTCCGGCCGCCGCGGGAAACTGGAAATACCGGGCTGGCTTGAGACGGCCAGGCCCGCGATGCTGGAAAGTAAGGCCTGGAAGGACCCGGAGGAGGGGGAGCTGAGCGAAGCCCGGCTCTGGCAGGACGCCTTCTCCATACTCTACGAGTTCGCCGATAAGACCGGGCGGACTGTCCCGGGCGCGGCGGAGAAAGCCGTTTCCCCGCTGGAGCTGGAAAAAGAGTACGGCGATATCCGGTTGCGCCTGATAATGGGGGTCGACCGCCTCTACAAGTCAGGGATGGAGAAGACTCTCGCCGGCCGCGCCAGCGGGGTGCTGACCTCCTTCGGCAAAGCCCTGAAAGGGCTCGACGCGGCCACCGCGGCGATGGCCGAAAACGACATCGAGGGGGCTTATAAGGGCATCGGCGACGCCCTGTTCTCCTCGCGCGGAGCCTTCTCCGCTCTGACCGGCGCGGCGGCGGAGGTGAAGACGGCCGCCCGCTACGAGGCCGAGACCAGGCTGCTGCCGGGCTACCGGGGCGTCAGTCTGCCGCTGAGCGGTTCGCAGGTGCTGTTCCTCTCGCCCGGCGACCGCGTGGACATGCTTGTGACCTTCGACGCCGTGATGGCCGAGGACCGCAAGGAGAAGGTGACGGCCACGATACTGCAGAACGTGTCGGTGCTGAAGGTGGACAAGCCTGAGACCTCCGACGGCACGGGGGTGGTGCAGCTGCTCTGCAATCCGAGCGAGGCGCAGTACGCGGCGCTCAGCCTGGTACAGGGGGGGAGTATAGGCCTGGCACGCCGGGCGAAGGGCGACTACGAACTCCACCCGATGGAGATAGCGTCATTCCGCAAGCTGTTCAAGTAGGACGCGGGCGGCCGCGCGGCCGATGGGGCGGAGGGGACAACCTCTCCGCCCTTTTGTATAATTGGGATATGCATGAATGGGCATTGGCTGAATCCGTCATAAAAGCCGCGGCGGAACACGCCGCTGAGCAGAAGATGAAGCGCGTCAGCGAGGTCGCCGTAGTTTTCGGCGAGCTGCAGGCGATAGACAAGGAGATCTTTCCTTTCGCCATGAAAGAACTGGCTAAAAAGCACCCGCTGATGTCCGCCGCCAAATTCCGGATCATCGACGAGCCGGCCGCCTTCCGCTGCCGGGCCTGCTCCGAGGAATTCGACCTTAAGCGTTTCCGCAAGGAGAGCGACGAGGCGGAGTTCATCCACTTCGTTCCCGAGATGGCGCATTCCTTCATCAAGTGCCCGTCGTGCAAGAGCCCGGATTTCGAGATAACCGCCGGCCGCGGCGTCTACATTAAACACATTAAGGGGTCGAAATGACCCGGCTCGACCCCCGTCCTTCCGTCATAGCCGACCGTCTGAAGAAGGTCAAAAAGATCACCGCCGTCACCGGCTGGAAAGGCGGCATCGGCAAGAGCGTGACGGCCTCCGCGCTGGCTCTGCTCCTCAACGAAAAAGGCCATAAGACCGGCCTGCTGGACCTGGATCTGACCGGCGCCTCCTGCCATTTTATACTCGGCTCCGGCAAGGCTTTTCCGCGCGAGGATATGGGCCTCATCCCGCCTTTCGTGCACGGCGTGAAGTTCATGTCGATATCGTTCTTCTCCAAGGGACAGGGCGTGCCGCTGCGCGGCGCCAATGTGACCGACGCGATAATCGAGATGCTGGCCGTGACGCTGTGGGGGGAACTGGACCATCTCGTCATCGATATGCCGCCCGGCATAGGCGACGCCGCGCTGGACGCTTTGAAGTTCTTCCCGAAGGCGCGGATACTGGCCGTCACTACCCCGTCGCCGGTGGCGCGCGACGTGCTGCGCCGCTCGCTGGCGGTGTACAAAGCGATGAAGGTGCCTGTGGCGGGCCTGGTCGAGAACATGGGCCCGAAGGGCGTGGCTTACGACCCGCGGCTCGACGCCGCGCTGGGCGACCCTGAGAAACTGCTCAAGACCGCTTTCGCCCGCCGCCTTGAGAAAGTGACCCGCAAGTTCATCGGCGGCTGATCTTTAGATAGTATTTTTTCGCAGAAGGAACGGGGTGTAAATCCCCGGCTGCCCCGCAACGGTGATGCCGAAAGGCTCAGCCCGGTCTACTGCGAACCTCCGCGCGCGCGGGGGCTCCGGGGGGAATCTTTGCCGACCCTCTCTCCCCGGAGAAAGGGTTTTTTAATTGGGGACACAATACCTATTTCCGCGGAAATAGGTATTGTGTCCCCCGAAAAGTGATTGTTAAATAAGGATAAAATGAAGAAAACAGGGCTTTTTTTAATAGGTATTGTGTCCCCCTTTTTTGTGTCCCCGGTGTGGGGGGAGAGGGTGGTGTCGCTGCTGCCGTCGTATACGGAGACGATATTCGCGCTGGGGGCGGGTGACAGGCTGGTGGGAGTGTCCAATTTCTGCAACCGTCCGGCGGCGGCCGCCGCGCTGCCGAAGGTGGGCGATTATTTCAGCCCCGATATAGAGCGCGTCTACGCGCTGAAGCCCGACGTCGTTTTCGACGGGCTGTGGAAGAATTCCGCGGCGTCGGAAAAACTGTCCGCGCTGGGCATCAAAGTCGTGCGCATACCGGAGGAGAAGAAAGTCTCCGATATTCACAGGACGGTGAGGATTATCTCCGCGGAACTGGGGCTGGCCGCCGAGGGCAGGAAGCTCAACGCCCGTCTTAAAAAAGATTTCGCCGCCGCGGCTTATTCCGGGAAAAAGCGCCTGCGCGCCTATATCGAGGTGGACGCGGGCGGCTGGTCCGCGGGCAAAGATTCTTTCATGTCGTCGCTGGCGGAGCTGGCCGGCGCGGACAATATTTTCGGCCGGGAGAAGGCCGGCTATTTCCAGGCCTCGTGGGAGACCGTGGTCAAGGCGGATCCCGAGGTGATAATCTGCCCCGGCGGCGACGCGGCGGAGATAAAGGCCCGGCCGATGGCGGAGCGGCTGAAGGCGGTCCGCTCGGGCGCCGTGCTCTGCGGTCTCGACCGGGACCTGTTCGCGCGGCTCACTCCGTCGTCACCGTCGGCGGTGAAAGCTTTGCGGGAGGCGCTGGATGCGCATCGGTAAGGCCATAGCGGCCCTGCTGGCCCTGGCGGCCTGCGCGGCTATCGCGCTGCTCTCGGGTCCGGCGGGCGCCGACCCGGATATCATTCTCAATATCAGGGTGCCGCGCGTACTGGCGGCGGCGCTGGTGGGCGCGGCGCTGAGCGTGGCCGGCGCCATATTACAGGGCGTGCTCAAGAACCCGCTGGCCGATCCCTACATCATAGGCACTTCCTCGGGCGCCATGGCCGGCGCCGCCGGGGCGGCCTGGCTGGGCCTGGGGCCGCTGTCGCCGCTCTTTTACCTGCTCGTCGGCGGCGGGGGGCTGGGCGCCACCGCGGCGGCCTACCGGCTGGCCCGGATAAAGGGCCGCACGTCGGGCGTGGCCATGCTGCTGGCGGGCGTGGCCGTGAGTTCCTTCCTGGCGGCGCTGGTCATGCTGCTGGTCTCGCTGGACCGCGGCCGCGGCCTGCCGCTGCTCTCTTTCCTGCTCGGTACGGTCAGGGCTTTCGAGCCGGCGGCGCTGGCCGCTCTGGCGGGCGTTACGCTGGCGGGCTCCGCCGCGGCCGCGCTGCTGGGCCGCCAGCTCGATATACTCTCGGCCGGAGAGGAGGGGGCCGTCCGCCTGGGCGTGCCCGTCGAGCGGATGAAGCTGGTTCTCTTTTCCCTCGCCGCGCTGCTGACGGCCGCGGCGGTGGCGGTGGCCGGCGCGGTCGGCTTTGTCGGGCTGATAGTGCCGCACGCCGCGCGCCGGCTTTTCGGGCCGCGCCACGCCGGTCTGGTCCTTTACTCGGCGGCCTGCGGGGCGGGCTTCCTGATGCTGGCCGACGCGCTGGCGCGGACGGCCGCGGCGCCGGCCGAACTGCCCGCCGGCGTCATAACCGCTCTGGCCGGCGCGCCTTTCTTCCTTTTCCTGCTGCGCCGTGGAACGGCGGAGGAGCGCCGATGAACGCCCGCGCGCGAGACACCGCCCTGCTGGAGTTCAATGGCGTTTCATATTCTTACAACGGCGCGCGGGCGCTGGACGGCGTTTCTTTCTCCGTTGGCAGAGGTGAACTCCTGTCGGTATTCGGCCCCAACGGCTCCGGCAAGTCGACGCTGCTGCGCCTGGCCTGCGGCGCGCTGAAACCCGCGACTGGAGCGATAACGGCCGGCGGCAGGCCGCTGGAAGGGCTGACCCCCCGCGAACAGTCTTCGCTGGCCGCTTATGTCCCCAGCGAACCGTATATCCCTTTCGATTTTACGACACTCGACATCGCCCTGATGGGCCGCTCGCCGCTGCTGTGCTGGTGGCGGGATTACGGGCCGGCCGACAGGGCCGCGGCGCTGCGCGCGCTGGAGTCCTGCGGCATAGCGCCGCTGGCCGGGCGTGGGATCAATTCCGTCTCCAGCGGCGAAAGGCAGCTGGCCTTCCTGGCGCAGGCCCTGGCCGGCGGCGCGCCGCTGCTGCTGCTGGATGAGCCGACCTCGCACCTGGACCTTAAGTACCGCTCCGCTTTTTTCGAGACACTCGCCACTCTCCGTGCGGGCGGTTTGTCCGCCATAGTCGTCTCCCACGATCTGAGGCTGGCCGCGTCTTATTCCACCTCCGCGGTCATACTGGCGGGGGGAAAGGTCCTTTTCAACGGCCCCGCGTCGGACGCCGTGAGGCCCGGCCTGCTGGCCGAGGCGTACGGCATCCCGCCGGAAGCCGCCGCCCGCCTGGCCTAAAACCGCCTGGGCCCTAAGACCGCGCGGTACTGGGTATTCGGTTCCTTGGCCTCTCTCTCTCTTTCTCTTAAAATACAACTATGGTTGAAAAGCGCTTCGCGTTCCTGCTCACCCCTTTTTTATTTGTTCCAGGTTTCATGCCGGCAGCTTCGGCCGGCGGGATATCCCCTCTGCTCTCCGAGAGCGTGCTCACCGCCAATTTCGGCGCCGCGCCCGTTCTGACCGAACTGCCCGAAGCCGGCGAGCCGGTACTCACGCCGCTGCCGGACCGCGGCCTTAAAGGCGACTTCACCGCGGTTCCCGAGTACTCTTTCGGCTACCTCAACGATCTGGTGGTGAAATCCGTCGACGCCAGCGCGCGCAGCGTAGAGATCGCCATCTTCAGCGTCACGATGAAGGACATCCCGGACGCGCTCATGAAGGCGAAGGCCCGCGGCGCCGCGGTGCGGATAATAATCGACGAGGCCCACGTCTATCCCAGGATGGACACGCAGATAAAGCGCATGATACAGGACGGCCTCGATGTCCGCACGCTGCGCGGCACCCGCGCCTACGGCGTTATGCACAACAAGATCACCATCCACGACGGCGAAATGGTCTCGGTCGGCTCGTATAACTGGACCTTCGGCGCCACCTTCTCCAGCCATGAGAACATGACCGTCGCCCGCCACCCGGTCTATGTCGACGGCTATAAGCGCTATTTCGAGTGGATGTGGAGCCATGCCCGCCCCATCGCCGCCGGTCCTTCCGCCGAGGTCCCCCAGGGCGCCTACGGCGCGCCGCCCCGCGATCCTTCGCCGGTCATGAGCCTCAACGGCCAGCCGGTCCCCGCCTATATCTTTTCGCCAGGCGGCGGTGCCCAGGAGGAGCTAGCCCGGCTGATCGACGCCTGCCGCAAGTCGGTGGACACGGTCACCTACACTTTCTCCTCCAAGACGCTGGCCGACGCGGTCATCCGCGCCAAAAACCGCGGCGTGCGGGTGCGCTTTATGATAGACGAGAAGCGCGGCGCCGAGGCCGGCCTGGCGAAATACCTGCTCGACAACGGCGTGAATATAAAGTTCCGCGGCGGCCGCAACGAGAAGGGCGCCATGCATTCCAAGTACGTTATACTGGACGGACAGCTGCTGCAGACCGGCTCTTTCAACTGGACCGTCAACGCCAGCGTCAATTCCTTCGAGAACATGATGTTCGTGAGCGATCCCGGGGCCGTCTCGGCCTACCAGCAGAACTTCGACTGGCTCTTCTCCGGGGCGTATACGCCCTCCCAGGACAATTTCGACCTCAACGGCGCCAAGCGCCTCGCGGACTGACAGCCGTCAAAATCCAAAAAACCATAAAACCCCCGGCTTTAGTTGAGGGCGGCCGGGTTTCTTTTGTATACTAAGATACATTAGGGTCAGGGGTAGTCCTCCTTCATGGCACGCGCCGCCTTGACAGACCGACCCTGTCAATGAACAGTATTATAGGAGAGAAAATGACTTCGTCAGGTAATATCAAGCCGGGCTCAACACAGCCCGATTCGGCTCACAAGGCCCTTCCGGAAGGCTACGGCGAGACCGAGGCCGTCCTGCTGCCGCGCGATCCCAACTGGATGTATCTTTACTGGGAGATCACCGAGCATACCCGCGGCGAGGCCCGCAAGGCGCATGGCGACAATATTTTCGACACCTCCCTGCAGGTCGTGCGCGTTTACGACATGTCCTCCTCTGAGGGGACCAGCGGCGCCGCTCATCACAAGTATTTCGACATTCCGGTCAGGCTGGAGGCCCGCAGCTGGTACGTCAACGTCCAGGAAAGCGGCCGCCCCTACTGCTGCGAACTGGGCCTGGTCCTGCCCGACGGCAGGTTCGTCGGCCTGGTCAAGACCAACGCCGTCAAACTGCCCGCCGGGCGCGTCTCCGACGTGACCGACGAGAAATGGATGGCGGTCAGCGGCGACTTCGAGAAGCTGCTGCAGCTCTCCGGCGTGGAATATATCGGCAAAGGCTCGGGCGAGGTCGCCAAGTCGCTGGCCCAGCGCTGGGAGATGCTGCGCTCGGTCTTCTCGCGCGCGGCTTCCTGGGGCGTTTCCTCCCTGTCCTCCCAGCAGCCGCCCGTGCCCACCGAGAAGCGGTTCTGGCTGGTGGCCGACTGCGAGCTGATACTTTACGGCGCCACCGAGCCCGACGCTAAAGTGACGCTGGCCGGCCGCAAGGTGCACCTCAATCCCGACGGGACGTTCTCGATGCGCTTCGCGCTGCCCGACGGCAATATGGACCTCCCCGTCGCCGCCGTCTCGGCCGACGGCTCCGACACCCGCAGCATAGAGATCAAGGTGACCCGCTCCACGCTTAAGGGCTCGTCAGAGAATAACTGATACAATTTGGCCGGGCGATTTTATGAGCGAACCAAGGAAGGAGGAGCGAACTATAGTTGTGCTATGTGAGCGACGACTGACGCCGGTGCAGCCAAAAAGCGCCCGGCCCCCCGGCCTCACTTACAGACCCCCGGTATGCGCGTTCGTCGGAACAGCGCCTCCGGCGCCCCAGGTGCCGGGAGTTATACGACCGGCCGCGCCTCGGACCCGGCTTAGACCTATGGTCATGCCGTATCAAGCGCTATGCGCATCAGACGGCCAAATCCGGGCCTCCAAATCGTATCAGTTATTCTCTGACGAGCCCTAGATGGAAAATAACGAAAAAGGCTACCTCGCGCTCGTACTTCACGCGCACCTCCCTTTCATAAGGCACCCCGAATACGAGGACTTCCTGGAGGAAGACTGGTTCTTCGAGGCGATGTGCGAGACCTACCTGCCGATGCTCGACGTCTACGAGCGCCTCGCGCAGGAGGGGACCGACTTCCGGGTCACGATGTCGCTGACCCCGCCGCTGACCGGAATGATGGCCGACGAGCTGCTTAAGAAGCGCTTTCTAAACTACGTCCATAAACGCCTGGAGCTCTCGCGGAAAGAGGTGCACCGCACCCGCAACACGGCCTTCGCCCCGGTGGCGGAGATGTACGAGCGCAAGTTCAGGCGCATCCTCGAGCTTTACGAGGGCTATTACCGCTGCAATATCCTGGACGGCTTCAAAAAGTTCCAGGATATGGGCAAGCTCGAGATCATCACCTGCTGCGCCACGCACGGCTTCCTGCCGCTGGAAGTGCGCAAGGAGGCGGTCAACGCCCAGATACAGATAGCTGCGCAGGACTACACCCGCCGCTTCGGCCGCGGCCCGCGCGGCATCTGGCTGGCCGAATGCGCCTATAATCCCGGCGACGAAGTCTACCTCAAGGCCCACGGCATACGCTATTTCTTCCTGGAGACCCACGGCATCATCTACGGCAGCCCGCGCCCGCGCTACGGCGTCTACGCGCCGGTCTACTGCCCGTCGGGCGTGGCCGCCTTCGGCCGCGACATGGAGAGCGCGCACCAGGTCTGGAGCGCCGAGATGGGCTATCCCGGCGACCACCGCTACCGCGAGTTCTACCGCGACCTCGGCTACGATCTGGATTACGATTACGTCAAGCCGTACCTGCACCAGGACGGCGTGCGCCGCAATATCGGCATGAAGTACTGCAGGATCACCGGCAAGGTGGGCCTCAACGAGAAGGCGCCCTATAACCCGCACGAGGCCCGCGACGTGGCCGCCAGCCACGCCGGGAACTTCATGTTCAACCGCGAGCGGCAGGTGGAGCACCTCTACGGCTTCCTCGGGCGCAAGCCGATACTGGTGTCGATGTACGACGCCGAGTTGTTCGGCCACTGGTGGTACGAGGGGCCCGACTTCATCGAGTTCCTTTTCAAAAAACTGCACCACGACCAGAACACGGTCAAGTCCATCACTCCCAGCGAATACCTGGGCCGCCACCCGGACAACCAGGTGGTGCAGCCGTCGATGTCGTCGTGGGGCGACAAGGGCTACAACGAGGTCTGGCTGAACGAGTCGAACGACTGGATGTACCGCCACCTGCACAAGGCCGTCGCGCGCATGGTGGACATGGCCAACCGTTTCCCGAACGCCGACGGCCTGCTGAAGCGCGCGCTGAACCAGTGCGCCCGCGAGGTGGTGCTGGGGATGTCGTCGGACTGGGCCTTCCTGATGACGGTGGGCACGGCTAAGACCTATTCGACCAAGCGCTTCATCGATCACACTCACCGCTTCAACGGCCTCTATGAGCAGATCATGGGCAACCGCATCGAGGAGGGCTACCTGAAGGACATCGAGTGGAGGGATAATATCTTCCCCGAGGTGGACTACAGGGCCTTCTCTTCCGAAGCCGAGCAGCGCGCCCGCAATTCGGGGACATAATACCTATTTCCCTCCAAAGAGTGGGGACACAATACTTATTTCGGCTTATAGTAGCTTTAAATAGGTATTGTGTCCCCAATTCAGGCTCCAATTCAGGCTTTGAGGGCGATTTTGGGGGAGGGGTGGATGCCGAGGACGCCGCAGAGGGGGAGGAAGTTCTCCGGGTGGGGGACTTCGTCCCTGCCGCAGAGGGGGGCGCAGGCGTTCTGCAGGTGGAAGGTGGTGTCCGAGAGGCCGAGGTTGGAGGCCACCCTGCCGAGCTTGTTGAGGCGGTGCAGCAGTTCCGGCGACGGCGACCGGCCCAGTTCCTCGGCGGCCGCCAGGGCCGCCCGCTCCAGTTCCATCTCCACGTCCTTTACCGCCTCCAGCGATAGGCCCAGCCCGGAGAGCCGCTCCGAGAGGTCCAGCGCCTTGTCCAGCGATTCCTCCGAGCCCGTGCGTGCGAAGTCGCCCAGCAGTACTTCGGCGGTCTCGGCGGCATAGAACTCCAGTTCGTTCTTTATCATGGGGAAATCGGAGACGCGGACGCGCCTGTCGCCCCTGAAGATGTCGGCGTATTCGCTTATTACGGAGAAAAGGCCGGCGGCCCGGCGGGTCTTGATCTCCGAGACCGCGCAGGAAAGGAGTTCGTAGCGGTTGGCGTAACTCTGGTCCGGGACGACGCCGCCCGAGGAGGCCGCCAGTTTATGGAAGCGTTCGGTGGCATCGGCCTGGGGCAGAGAGGCCAGCTCCGTGAAGGCGGCCTCGAAGGAGGAGTCCAGGGCGGCGTCGCCGGGGGTCTCCACTACCAGCGCCCTGGGGAGGTTGCCCCCGAACCTGGCGTAGAGGAAGGAGAAAACCCGGGACTCGCCCAGGGCTTCGGCGTTCAGCCAGGCGCGGCCGCGGACCAGCCTGGTGGCCCCGTCGGTGGTTTCCCTCATTATCTCCCAGCGGAAGGTCCTGCCGCCCGGCAGGTCCCTGTCCAGGCGCCCGGCCAGGGCCAGCTTGAGGTAGAAGGCCGCCAGCTGCGCCGGGGTGACCGTCTCCGACTTGGCCAGCTGCTCGTAAACCGTCTTGCCGTTCTCGTAGTCGGTGAAATTAGAGGGGGCCATCTCCAGCAGCGAGGCCAGCCCCTTGTCCACGCCCCTGAACCCGAACTCCGCGGCCAGCTCCGCCGTACGGGCCGCGTATTTGAGGTTCTGCACGGTCTCGACGCGCGAGATATCCGAGAAGAACCAGCCGCAACTGGTGAACATCAACTGGGAGTTGCGCTGCATCTCGAGCAGCCGGAAGGCTTTAGCCCTCTCCTCCGGCGAGAGTTCGCGGGCGGCGTGCTCGCGCAGGAAAGCGCCGGCCGCCGCGGCTCCCTGGTCAAGTATGACCGAGATGTACGCGTTGCGCGCGGCCCAGATGTCCTTGAAATAACCCGGTCCTTCTTCTTTATAAACTTCCAGCGCGGCGTCGCGCAGCCAGTTGAGCGCGGCGCGCAGCGGCAGCCGCCAGGCCAGCTGGAAAAGACCTTCTTTGCCGCAGTCGCAGCCGCCCTTCCAGCGCCGCACGCCGTGAGCGCAGCTCCAGGCGGTCCCTTCGCCGTCGGGGCCGGCCTGTATCTCCGCTTCCCAGGACGGCGGGTGCAGCTGGAGGTAGCGGGCGAAGGTTATGGGCTGTATGCCGCGGGCGGGCAGCTCGTGGCGGAAGGCGTGGGCCAGCGTCAGGTCGCCGAATTTATGGTGATGGCCGAAGGTCTCGCCGTCCACGGCCACCGAGACCAGCTGGTCCGGCTCGGGACCGGAGAAGCATGATTCCACGCGGGCCGCGAAAGAGCCGGAGTCCTTGAGGGCGCCCTCGAAGGCGACGGCCTTGGAGAGATTGCCGTCGTAGAAGAACACGGCTATGGAGCGGTTCTTCATCTGTATCCCGTCCGGGCTCTTGTCGTACCAGACGTAGGGGCGCTTGGGGTCCACCGCGCCCCCCGAGATGTTCGTCCAGACCGCGGCGCCGGGCGCGCGCACTTTCTCGGCCTGGTAGGGGGAGAGTATTACGTACTTCATGCCGTGGTCGATGAGCAGCCGCAGCGTGTCCCGGCTGCAGGCCGTTTCGGCCAGCCATATGGCTTCGGCCCTGAAACCGAACCGGTACTCGAAATCCGCCAGGCCCCAGGCCATCTGGGTAAGCTGGTCGTTGAACGAGGCCAGCGGCATGATGGCGTGGTTGTATACCTGGGCGATGGCGTTGGGCGCGCCGTGCTTTTCCCTGTGGCGGCGCGCGGTATCTATCATCCTGCGGTAGTAGAAAGGGTACTCCTTTTCCAGCCAGACGGCCAGCGTCGGGCCGAAGTTGAAGCTCATGTAGTCGTAGTTGTTGACGAATTCCAGGACCCTGCCCTTCGAGTCCATGACGCGGGCGAAGAGGTTGGGCAGGTAGCATTCCCGGGCTATGCGGCGGTTCCAGTCGCGGTAGGGGGCGGCCGAGGGCTGCGGGGTGATGGCGCCGGTCCAGGGGTTCTCGCGGGGGGGCTGGTAGAAATGGGAGTGGACGGCGAAGTAGCGCTTCGGCTTGTGGTGTTGCGACATAATGACATTATAGAAACAATGCCCGCCCCGTGGAAGCGCCTTACCTGCGGGTGACGGCGAGGAACCAGCGGAGGTTGAAGTCGAAGGCGTCGAGATCGCGCAGGCGGAACGGGGCCACCGGCGCGCGGGAGCGCACGGCGGTGAAGGCGGCGGTGACGGGGATCCTGCCGAACGAGAAGGCGTGCAACTCCTCCAGCGTCCGCCGGAAATTCTCCATAGAGGAGTATTCTTTCTTCTTTCCCAGCCAGGAATAATCGGCCTCGTCCCAGCGCAGCCGGAACCGGGCCCCTTCCAGGGTCAGGAAGTCCAGGTAGAAGGCGGTCTCTCTGGCCGGCGGACCGGCGGGCGCGGCCGGGGCCGCGGGGGCGGCCCCGCCGAGCGTTCTCTTTATGGCCTCTTCCAGGAGCGCGCCGGGACCCGAAGGGTTCACCGACGGGGGGACCTCGTCCAGGACTCCGGCCGCTAAAACCGCGAACTCCGCGTACGGAAAAAAGTCCTTTACGCTCTTCCTGTAAAGCCGTACTCCCTCGTCGGTGACTTCGGCTTTCACGAGCGTTTCCGGCGGCGCGGGGACCGGCAGCGAGGCGGTTTCGAAGACGGAGGTCTTTATCCCAAGCCGCGCGGCGGTCACCGCCGCGGCGGAAGCTTCGGCGGCGGCCGGCGCGGAGAAAAGCTCGCCGGGTCTGGCGCGCCAGGCGGCCAGCGCGTCGGCGGAGCCCAGGCGGCGCAGTTCGCCCAGCGTCTTAACGCAGAGGGCCCTGTCGGCGTTTTCGTCGGAGGGGAGGAGGGAGAAAACGGGCATATTACCCGAAGTTCTTCCCGGCCATTATGTCGAGCATGATCCGGTCCACTTCGCCCATGCCGGCCTTCGAGATGCGGGCTATGTTGCGGATGGTCTCCTCGGCCGTCGAGCCGATGAAGCCCTCCTCCTCGGTGATGCCTTCGCCGGCGGCGGCCATCCAGGCCGCGCGTATGGCCGAGTCGGCGGAGGACGCCACCTTCAGCGCGCAGCCGCTCTTGGCGCCGTCGCAGAGCATGCCGCCGATATCGCTTATCACATTGTTGACCGCCAGCGTGAGCGCGCGCCTGTCGCCGCCGCGGCGCTGGTAGACTATGGCCGCGGCCGCGCCGACGCCGGCCGCCACGGCGCAGCCGCAGATGGGGGCCAGTTCGCCGGTGAAGACCTTGATATAGGCGTTCACCATGTGCGAGAGCGCGATGCTGCGCAGTATCTTTTTTTTAGGGACCTTGAACGCCCTGCCTACCGTCCAGGGGACAAGCGAGGCGACGACTCCCTGGTTGCCCGATTCCCCGCTGGACATCACCGGGAGGGACATCCCGGCCATCCTGGCGTCGGTGGCCGAGGCCGAGAGCGTCTTGGCGAGGGTGACCGCGTCCTGGCGGAGGAAGCCTTTGTCGGTGAGGTCCTTGAGGTAATAACCGACCTTGCCCACCTCCATGCCGGCGGCGGCGGCGCGCAGGTTCATCTTCACGCCTTTCTCTATATAAGCCAGTTCGGCGGGGCCGGCGCTTTCGGCCGCGGCCACCAGGTCGCCGAAATGGGCGGCTTTCAGCAGACGCTTGTAAGCGGGCAGTCCAGACGGGCGTTCAGCGCCGCGGCCGGTTCTGAGGGGTTTACCGTTGCGCTCCAGCCGTACGACGCGGGAGTGTCCGCCGGCCACCACGCAGAGGGCGGAGTCGCGCCCGGCGAAAACTTTGACGGCCATGTAGATGCCGCGCTTGGAGTGATCGGGCTTGAGCGACACCGCGCCCGAGCGCAGCAGCGCGCGGGCCGCCTCGAGAGATTTGCCGGACAGGCCCTTGAATATGCCGGCGCCGGCGCGGTGGTCGGCCAGGACGGCGCCCACGGCCGCGGCCAGCGCGTTGCCCTTCCGGCCGCCGGTATTGGGCAGCGCTACCGCGAGGCCGTTCTTGAAGGTGCCGGGATCGAGGCGCACCTCTACGCGGGCCGCGGGCTTTTTAAGCAACCCCGCGGCGCGGGCCGCGCAGAGCGCCACGGCGACGGGCTCGGTGCAGCCCATGGCCGGGTACACCTCGTGCTCGAGCACCTCTTTGAGCAGCAGTTTCATCGCGGCAGCGTCGTTCTTTTTGGCTGTGGCAGGCACGGTTTACCCCGCTGAATGAAGATGGCCGACACGACAGATTACCAATTTTGAGGGCGCCGGTTAAAAGACCCGGAAGGCCAGGTGCAGCAGGGCGGCGGCGGCCGACGCCCCGGCGAAGTTGACCAGCGCGATGCCCAGCGAGTCCCGCAGGCCCAGTTCGCGTACCATGACGAGCAGGCTGGCCAGGCAGGGGAGGTAAAGCGCCAGGAAGACGCTGGCTACGGTGAGCTGCTCCGGGCCCAGGCCGAAAGGCGCGAGCATGGCGATGGAGACGTCCTTCTTGAGGAATCCCAGGACCATCACCGAGACGGTCTCGCCGGGCAGACCGAAGGCCGCTTCGAGCGGCCGGCGGAATATCTCCGAGACGGCCGCCAGCGCGCCCGACATGTCCAGCAGGTTGATCAGGAATACTCCCAGCATGATCATCGGCACGGCGTCCAGGAGGAAGGCCTTCACCCGCATCCAGACCTTGCGCGCCAGCAGGCGGAGCGGCGGCAGGTGGTAGGGGGGGATCTCGACGAAGAGTTCGGGCGTCTCGCCGCGCGTGAAGCGGTTGAGCATGGCGCCGGCGGCCAGGCCCGTGGCCGCGATGGCGCCGAATACCAGGATGACCCAGCCGATGCCGTGCGGGCCCAGCAGGCTGAAGATCATGGCGCTCTGCGGCATGCAGGGCGCCACCATCAGGGCCAGCGCGGTCGCTATGACGCGCTCGCGCCGGGTCTCCAGCACGCGCGCGGCCAGTATGCCGGGCACTTTGCAGCCCAGTCCCAGCATGACCGGGATGGTGCCGTAGCCGTGCAGCCCCAGCCGGTGCATGAAATCGTCGAGCAGCACGGCCAGGCGGGGCAGGTAGCCCAGGTCCTCGAGCAGGCTGAGTATGAGATAGAAAGAGAGGATGTAGGGCAGGACCACGATGAAGGGAATGAAGATGCCGGTGGTCAGAAGGCCGAAGGATTCCATCGGCGCCGGGGTGACGCCGAGCAGCATGGTGGCGATCCATTCCGGGCCCGGCAGCGCGCCGACCGCGGCGGTCAGCAGCGGCATATAATAGGAATTGAACAAAGGCTCGAGGACGGCTATGAGTCCCTCGCCGATGAACCGGATGATATAGAACGAAGCGGCCAGGGCCGCCGCGGCGAAGGGCAGGCCGGTGGAGGGGCGGGAGGTGAGGTCGGCCAGCTTCTCCAGTGCCCCGGGATGGCGATGCTCTATGCGCTGGCGCTCGGAGGCGACGCGGCCTATCAACTTCCATTTCTCGTCGTGGCCCGGCGGGGGGCAGGACGGCGGCGGCAGGCGCCCGGCGATGAAGTCAGCCACGGCCGCGTTGAGTTCCCGGAGCCCTTCGCCCGTGGTGGCTACTACGGGGATGAAGCGCGCGCCGAAGTCCTTGCCCAGGCCTTCGGCGTCTATAAAGACGCCTTTGCGGCGGGCCACGTCCCACTTGTTGAGCAGGAAGATGACCGGCAGGCCTTTTTCCATCATCTGCATCGCGAAGAAAAGATTGCGCTCCAGGTTCGTCGCGTCCAGGACGTGCAGGACGAGGTCGCCGGCGGCCGCGTTGATCATACCGGCGGCCGCCTCCTCGGCCCTGTTGGTAGGCTCCAGCGAGTAGGCTCCCGGCACGTCGGTGAGCTGGAACCGTCGGCCGGCCAGCAGGGTGGCGCCGGAAGTGTATTCGACCGTGGTGCCGGGATAGTTGGACGAGATGACGTCCAGGCCGGTGAGGCGGGCGAAGACGACGCTCTTGCCGACATTGGGATTGCCGGTGAGGAGTATCGAGCCCGCCTTGACCTTGAGCTTTATGCGCGAGGCCATGTTGCGGCCTATGGCGACGCGTGTGCCCAGCACCTCGGCCACGACGGGGCCGCGCGCGGAAAGAGGGGACACTTTGTGCAGCTGGCGGCCCTCGATTATGCCCATCGCCCCGAGGCGGGTCCTTAGCGTCTCGCCGCCGTCGATGGATTCGACGTAGCCGCGCTCTCCCTCCTTGGCGGAGAGCAGGTCGGTGAAATCTTTGGGCTTGTGGCTCATCGCCTGCGCCTCCCGGCGATGAAGCCGCGCAGCTCGGCCAGTCTGGCCGCGCCGCGGGGCGAGGTGTAGAAAGAGGTCATCGCCTCGATGGCGGCCATCGTGCGGCGGCTGACCGCGTGCTCGAGCCGGCAGGCCTCCGCGTCGGCGGAACGCGCTTCCGCGCCCAGCACCAGGACGAGGAAATCCCGGAGGCCCAGGTGTGAACGCTCGATGCCGCGTCCCTCCTTAAGCCCCCTCGGGGTGGGGACGACCGCGCCGTACCGGGCCTGGGTGACCAGTCCCGCCTCGCGCAGGACGCGCAGCGCGGAATTGACCGTGGGCATCCTGACGCCGAGGCGCCGCGCTATGCCGGCGACCCGCGCGCCGCGGCGCGCGGCGGCGAGGGCCGTAACGGCCTCGAGGTAATCCTGCATTTTAGGGGAGATGGCCGGGCGCGCGGGCATAAATGTTAGATTAGTCTAACATTTATGCCGCGGCGGCGTCAAGCGGCCTTTCAGCGGGTGCAGTCGGGGCAGGCCCCCAGGGCCTTGCCGTCCAGGAAGAAGGAGATCTCCAGGAAGACCTGGTAGATAAGGAGTATGAAGATGATCAGCAACAGTCCCCTGACCCAGGCGGGCAAGGCTTTCAGCCGCATGGCTTCCTGTATGAAACGCTCTTTCATTTATCCTCCCCTGCGAGCAGCGACTTGTACATGGCCGTGAGGTCGCTGTTCCTCTCACCGCTATTATATGTTTTGGCGGCGAGTTTTTCCACGGCTCCGGTGACCGGCAGCTCCTGGCGGCGGGAGGCGGCCCCGGCCAGCGCATAGCGGAGATCCTTGAGCAGGTCCTTGAGCGCGAAGGCCGGGGGGAACTCTTCTTTGAGTATATTGTCCTTCTTCATGCGGAAGTAGCCGCAGTCCAGCGCCGGGCTGGCCTCGGCCGTGCGGAAGATCAGTCCGGGGTCCAGCCCGAAAGCTTTGGCCAGCGCGGCGCTCTCGCAGAGGCCGGAGGTCATCTGCGCCAGCAGCAGGTTTACGCAGAGCTTGAGACGGGTGCCGGCCGGAGGCGGGCCGGCGTGGATGACGGCCTTACCCATGGAAAGCAGCAGGGAGCGGCGCTTCTCAAGCGCTTTTTCGCCGGCGCCGGCCAGTACGAGGAGCGTGCCGTTCTCCGCCAGAGGTTTGGACCCGGCGACGGGGCAGTCGAGGAAGGTCACTGCTTCTTTGAAGCAGAGGGCCGCCAGTCTTTCACAGTAGGCCGAGGAGACGGTGCTCATGTTTATCAGCGTGGAACCGCCGAAGCGGGCGGCGAAGACTCCGTCGGGGCCGCCGAGCACGGCCTCCATGGCCTCGTCGCCGGTGACCATGGTTATCAGCACGTCGCAGCGCTGGGCGAGGGCCTTGGGGGTGGGGGCGGCCTCGCGGCCCAGGGCCTGGAACTCTTCGGTCTTTTTCCGGTCGCGGTTCCAGACGGTGACGTCGCAGCCGGCCTTCAGCAGGTTCTTCGCCATGGCCGAGCCCATTATGCCCAGTCCTATGAATCCTATTCTCGGCGGTGTCATATCAGCTCCTTATTTCGAAAAAGATCTGACTTCTTCCGGGGTGAGTTCGCGCCAGCGGCCGGGTTCGAGGCCGTCGAGCGTGACGGCGCCGACGGCGCGGCGCACGAGGCGCAGGACGGGGAAGCCGACATGGGCCAGCATGCGCCTCACCTGGCGGTTGCGGCCCTCGGTGATGATAAGTTCCGCCCAGGAGGTCGGCACCGTCCTGCGGAACCGCACGGGGGGGGCGCGCGGCGGCAGGTCCGGTTCGTCCAGCAGCCGCGCGCGGCAGGGGCGGGTGGGGCCGTCGCTCAGCGTGACGCCGGCGCGCAGTGAGGCCAGCGCCTCCTCCGTTATGAGCCGGTCCACCTGCGCCCAGTAGGTCTTCTCCTTCTTATGGGAAGGGTCGGCTACCAGGTGCTGGAAGCGGCCATCGGAGGTAAGTATCAGCAGGCCCTCGCTGTCGGCGTCCAGCCGGCCTGCCGGGTAAACGCCGCGCGGCAGGCCGAAGGCGGCCAGCGGCCTGTGCCCCGCTTCGGGCGTGAACTGGGAGACCGTGCCGTAGGGCTTGTAGAAGGCGATATGGGGCATAGCGGCGGCTAAAATGTTATCATATTGATCATGGGTTACATCCTGGTGGAGGACCGCAAAACGCTTGAAAAGGTCCTCGCGAAAGCTTCTTCGAGTCCATACCTCTCGATCGACATAGAATCCAACGGCCTCTACGCCTACCGTGAGAGTCTTTGCGTCGTGCAGATATCGGCGCAGAGCGTGGATGTCGTCATCGATTCTCTCAAGGTGGACGTCAGCCCGCTCAAGCCGATGCTGGAGAACCCCTCGATAGAGAAGCTCTTCCACTCCGGCGAGTGGGACATCAAGATGCTCAAGACCACTTTCGATACCGAGGTCCGCAATATCTTCGACGTGATGATAGCGTCGAAGTACCTGGGCTTCAAGCGCTGCGGACTGGACGCGCTGGTCAAGGAACATTTCAACGTCGACCTGAACAAGAAGTACCAGAAGGCCGACTGGGGCCGCCGCCCGATCACGCAGGAGATGCTGGACTACGCCATCAAGGACGTCAAATACCTTTACCGGCTGCGCAAGATCTTCGCCAAAGAGCTGGCGAAAAAAGGGCGCCTCGAGGAGATCAAGGACGAGTTCGAGAAGCTCGAGCGGCTTTCGCGCCTGAACCCGGCCTACGATCCCGACGCTTTCTTCTCGTCACGGCAGTCCAGGGGGCTGGACCCGAGGGGGCTGGCCGTGCTGAAGGAACTTTTCGCGGAGCGCGACCGCCGCGCGCGCGAACTGGACAGGCCGGCCTTCAAGGTGGTCGGCGACGATTTTCTCGGTTCCCTGGCCCGCGACCCCGAACAGGCGATGAAGGACATGACGGTGTTCAGGGGCGCGACGGAATACGTGCTCTCCCATCACGGCCACTGGCTGGAGGACGCGGTCTCCCGCGGCCTGGCGGCCCCGGAGTACAAGCCGCCCAGGCGCGAACGCCGCGAGCGGCCGGAGGCGGGCTGCAATTTCGAGGGGTCCAAGAAGCGCGCGGCGGCGCTCAAGATATGGCGCAACGCCGCGGCCGAGGCCCGGGGCATGCTGCCCGAGTCGATACTCAACAACGATATGCTCGACCGCGTAGCGCAGACCGATCCGCAGACGCTTGAGGATCTGGCCAAAGTCAAAGGTCTTACCAAACGCAAGATAACCTCGTACGGCGAGGAGATACTGGCGGAGCTGGAAAAGCACCGCGAGTCCTGCAAGCCGCAGTCACCGCCCAAGTAATTTTCTGGAAAGGTCAGGTCTCTTGACGAGGCGCAGGGCCTCGGCGACGAGGGCCCGGTTCCCGGGCTTGTAATACTGAAGGAGCGCGCGCTGAAGGCGCCGCTCCTTCTCTTTTTTGGGGACATAGACCGGCTTCATGGTGAACGGGTCGAGGCCGGTGTGGTAGATGGCGGTGGAGAGTTCCATCGGGGCGGGGAGGAAATCGTTTATCTGCTGGGGTCTTATGCCGCGCTCCTTGAGCCAGACGGCCAGTTCGGCCATGTCTTCCAGCGTGGAGCCGGGATGGGCCGAGATGAAGTAGTGGACCAGGTACTGCTCTTTGCCGGCGGCGCGCGAGGCTTTCATGAAGCCCGCCGTGAACTCCTCCAGCGCTTTGCTGCCCGGCTTGCGCATGACGGAGAGGACGCGCTCCGAGATATGCTCGGGCGCCACCTTCAGCTGCCCGCCGGTGTGCTCGCGCGCTATCTCGGCGATATAGTCGGGGCAGAGCAGCGCCAGGTCCATCCTTATGCCGCTGGCGACGAAAGCCTTCTTCAGTCCTTTGACCTTGCGCGCCGAATGCAGCAGGCCCAGCAGCGCCTTGTGCGAGACGTCCAGGTTGGGGCAGACCGCCGGGTGCAGGCACGAGCCGCGCCGGCAGCCGCGGCAGAGTTCCATGTTCTTGCCCTTCATCCCGTACATATTGGCGCTGGGCGCGCCGAGGTCGGAGATCCCGCCGTGGTGGCCGGGGCGCGAGACGAGCGCCGAAATCTCCGCTATCACCGAGCCCGCGCTGCGCTCCTGTATGAACTTGCCCTGGTGCAGGCCCAGCGAGCAGAAGGCGCAGCCGCCGAAGCAGCCGCGGTGTATTACGACGGAATCCTTGACGGTCTCCAGCGCCGGTACCGGCTCCTTGTACGACGGGTGGGCCCGCCGCTCGAAGGGGAGGGCGTATATCCTGTCCATCTCCGCCGTAGATAGGGGAAGAGCGGGGGGATTCTGCACCACGGCCATCTTGCCGGTCATCTCCAAGAGGGGCCGCGCCGAGAAAGGGTTGGTCTCCTCGTGCATGACGCGCGCGGCTTCGGCGAACCTGAACCGGTCGGAGGCCGCTTCGCCGTAGGACGGCAGCCGCAGCGCCGCGTCCGCCGGAAAAGCCTCCGCTTCCGAGGCGCCCAGCGGGTAGAGCGTGCCGCGTAGGTCGCGCAGGGCCTCCGGCTTTTCTCCCGCGTCCAGGCGGCGGGCTATCTCCAGGACCTGCGTCTCGGCCATGCCGTAGACCAGCAGGTCGGCCTTGGAGTCGAGCAGAACGCTGCGGCGCACTTTGTCGGACCAGTAATCGTAATGGGCGAAGCGGCGCATGGACGCCTCGATGCCGCCGATGATGACCGGCACGCCGGGATAAGCCTCGCGGCAGCGCTGGGCGTAAACGGTCGTCGCCCTGTCGGGCCGCAGGCCGGCGCGGCCGCCGGGGGAGAAGTCGTCGGACGAGCGGATCTTCCGGTTGTGCGTGTACTTGTTGATCATCGAGTCCATGTTGCCGGAAGAGACGCCGAAGAAAAGCCTGGGCTTGCCGAAGCGGCGGAAGTCGGCGGGGGAGGTCCAGGCCGGCTGAGCCAGTATGGCGACCCGGTAGCCTTCGGCTTCGAGCAGCCGGCCCAGCAGGGCCATGCCGAAAGAGGGGTGGTCCACGTAGGCGTCGCCCGTCACCAGGACTATATCCGGGGCGTCCCAACCGGTATTTTTCATCTCTTCCGCGGTGGCGGGCAGGAAAGGCATTGGCGAAATGATAGCAAAAGGGCGGAGGGGAGAGGATATCTGCCGTAGGTCTAAAGTCCTATTGCGCGTTAGGTCTTGTGGGCTTGACAAGTCAATCCGGTGCGGCTAGACTATCTATAGTGGAAGTATATATATGAACAGCATCGGAAAAGATCCCGCTTTCGTCCTGACCCTGGCCCTGGGCACTTTCATCGTGGCCGGGTTCCTGGCGATATCCCACCTGGGCAGGACTTCCGCGCCGGTACAGATGAGTTCCAGTTTCTCTGCCCGCTTCGCTCCCGAGCCGGCCGAGGCGGCTCCCGCCGTTCCCGCCTCTCACCTGGAGAATTTCAAGCGCGGCACCGGGGTTCTCAAAGCCCAGGCCTCCGCGGCGGCGTCCAGTTTCGGCTTCAGCTTCGGCGGGCCGGCCCCGGCCGCCCGGACCGCGACGGCCTCCGCCGCCGGCGACGAGAGCTGGCGCCGCGCCTCCTCTTCCTCCCGCGGGCAGTATCCTCCCGATGATGGCCCCCGCGACTGGGCCAGTTCATATTACAAAGGCCCCAAGGGCCTGAGCGCCGGCGGCTCCGCCTCCTGGGCGTCCTCGGGCGGCGGCGGCGCTTCCAAAACCGGCGCTTCCGCGGCCGCTCCGTGGACCGCGTCCGGCGGTTCTGAAGCCGCCGCCGGCGGGGCTCCCGAAAGCGAAGAAATGCCCGGGGTCGATACGGCGGCGGTCGACAGATATCTCCGCGCGCAGGCCGCCCCCGGCGCCGCGGGCCAGGCGGCTTCCGCCATGTACGCGTCGCTTCCGTCCGGGGGCGGACCTTCTTCCGCTGCGTCCGGCGGCGGTCATCCGGCCCAGGGCGGCTCTTATTCCGGCGTCCCTCCCGGGAATACCGGTTCCGTTTCCGGCATGCGCGGCGGCGCCGCGGTTGAGGACCTCAACGGAGCGGGAGAGTCGCAGCGTGCGGACGCCGCTGACATCCTGAATTTCAGGGCCGACGGCGCGGGCGCGAAGTCGCCGCCGCCGCCTCCCGATGCGTCCCAGGCCAAGGTGGTCGAGGGGGGGGGTGGTTCGTCCTCCGGCGGCTCTTCTTCCGGCGGCTCGGGCAGTTCCGGCGGCTCGGGGTCCTCGTCTTCTTCATCGGCTTCTTCCGGAGGCGGAACGCCTCCGGCCGCGTCCGGCTCTGCCGATGATGGGAAGAAATCGGATAAAAAGACGGAGACCAGACCTCAGACCCCCGCCGCTCCCGTCCTTTTCGCCTACGCCGAGGACAAAGATTTCTTACAGGACATAGCCTCGGAGAAGCGCAACGGTAAAGAGGAACGGTACCTGCGCGCCGCGCCCTCGCAGCTTAAGTCCATGGGCGGTCCGGCGGAGCCTGACCTCGACTCCCTGCTCAAGCCCCGCACCGTGCACCCCTCTCCCGCCTCTTCCGGGTCCGAGAAGAGCGCGGCCGTGCGGGAGGCCCCGGACCCGGAGCAGCTGGAGGAAATGCGCGGAGCCCGCAGAGAGGCGATCAAGACGGAGACGCATCTTTTCCTGCACAAACTCGAGTCCCGCTACGGGAAGACGGCCGACATACAGCGCGTCAGCTGCGACTCGGACCGGGACACCTGCCGCGAGCACGGGCTGCGCAGAGCCTACCTCTCCGTGGTCACGGCCACCGGCGCCAAACTGTCGCTGGGAGTCAAGCGCGGAGAGCGCGGGAGCGGCATGGACCTCAAGGACGGGCGCGGCGGCTCCAGCCCCGCCGATACCCGGGAGCCGGCCAAATGGCGGCTTTACACCGTCGATTTTACGGACCGGGACGGACGCCGCCCCGGCGAGGCCGCCGCGGGCGCGGAAGAGGCGGAAGAGGAAGAGGCGGAAGAGGAAGAGGTTGAATAGAGTGTAATCCGGCAATCCGCAATCCGGGGACAGTATGTCCCCATATTATCAGAGGCCGTTAACGCGGCCTCGCTTTATTTATAGGCTTTTATTTGTAATAATTAGGTGAAAGGGCCGGACGGCCTTTTCTTATAAGGAGATACCCAATGAAAAAACTGATATTAGCTCTCTGTTTCCTGCCTTTCTCGGCCGGCATGGCCGCGGCCGGCGACTTCGATAATTTTAACAACAACGCGAGCCAGACCTTGCTCAAGCCTTTCGCCAAGGACCTCGGCGGCCTGCTGGGCGCCATGGACTTCAACTCCGGCCGCTCGCTGGGCTTCCCCGGCTTCGACGTCAACGCCACCGCCGTGGTGCAGTCCAAGCCCAGCTCCGACAACGCGATACTGAACCTGGCCAACGTGGGCGCCTTCGGCGTGGCCATGCTGCAGGCTTCGGCGGGGCTGCCGCTGACCGACCTCGACGTCGCCGTGCGCGGCGTCTCCTACGGCGGGCTGTCCATCATGGGCGCGGGCGTCCGCTACGGGATATTCAAGAGCGGCCTGGCCACCAAGTTCATCCCCGACATCTCGGTCGGCGCCTTCTACGACGTCATCGACTTCGACTACTTCAAGGGCAGCCACCTGTCCTTCAGCGCCGCGGCCTCTTTCGACCTGCCGATAATAAAGCCCTACGCCGTGGTCGGCATCGACCGCACCACCGTGGAGGCGCAGAACAATACGGTCACCCCGGCCGTAAACGGCGTCGACGCGACGGTCACCAAGCCGCGCTACACGCTGGGCGTCAGGCTCTCGCCGCTGCCGCTGGTCTATGTCTACGGCGCTTACAATATCCTCCACGGCGAGGGCGGCTATACCGCCGGCCTCGGCGTGCGCTTCTAATATCCCGCAAGGAGAACGGACATGGAAACCAATCAGACCAACACCGAATCGCACAGGCTCATAGAGGTCGCCGGGAAGTACGGCGCCAACAACTACCACCCGCTCCCGATCGTCATCTCGCAGGGCAAGGGCGTCTGGGTGAAGGACCCCGAGGGCAACAAGTACATGGACATGCTCAGCGCGTACTCGGCGCTGAACCACGGCCACAGGCACCCGGGCGTGCTCAAGGCCCTGACCGACCAGGCGAAGAAGTGCACGCTGACCTCGCGCGCCTTCAACAACGACCAGCTCGGCCCCTTCCTCAAGGAGCTCTGCGAGTTCACCGGCTACGAGATGGCGCTGCCGATGAACACCGGCGCCGAGGCCGTCGAGACGGCCATGAAGGCCGTGCGCAAGTGGGGCTACCAGGTCAAGGGCGTGCCCGCCGACAAGGCCGAAATAATCGGGGTCAGCAATAATTTCCACGGCCGCACCATAAGCATCGTGTCCTGGTCCACGGAAAACCAGTACAAGGACGGCTTCGGGCCTTTCACGCCCGGCTTCAAGATCGTGCCGTACGGCGATATTTCGGCGCTCAAGGCCGCGATAAACCCCAACACCGTGGCCTTCATGGTGGAGCCGATACAGGGCGAGGCCGGCATCATAGTGCCGCCGGCCGGCTACCTCAAGGCCGCGCAGGAGCTCTGCCGGGCCAACCGCGTCATGTTCGTCGCCGACGAGATACAGACCGGCTTCGGCCGCACGGGCAAGAAGTTCGCCTGCGACTACGACGGCGTGAAGCCCGACATGCTGGTCATGGGCAAGGCGCTCGGCGGCGGAGTGCTGCCGATCTCGGCCGTCGTCTCGTCGAAAGAACTGCTGGGCGTCTTCAAGCCCGGCGACCACGGCAGCACCTTTGGCGGCAATCCGCTGGCCTGCGCCGTCGCGCGCGCGGCCCTCAAGGCCATCGTCGACGAGGGGCTGGTCGAGAACTCCTATAAGATGGGCGAGTACTTCATGGAGAAGCTGCGCTCCATAAAGAGCCCCTACATCAAGGAAGTGCGCGGCAAGGGCCTGCTCATCGGCGTCGAGCTCAATACCAAAGCGCGCCCCTTCTGCGAGGAACTGATGGGCCTGGGCCTGCTC
The DNA here is from genome assembly GCA_009773155.1 of Elusimicrobiota bacterium. Lineage (GTDB taxonomy): Bacteria > Elusimicrobiota > Elusimicrobia > Elusimicrobiales > UBA9959 > UBA2231. The sequence goes on along the minus strand of WOVA01000038.1, from coordinate 4,433 downwards.
TGCAAAGAGACCCATGACCTGGTCATACGCTTAGCCCCGCCGCTGGTCATCACCCAGAAGGAAGTGGACTGGGCCTTCAAGCGGATAAAGAAAGTGCTCAAAAAGAAGCGGGCGGCTTAACCTCCTGTCCGGGGACACCATGCGGCATGGTGTCCCCGGGCGCCGGGGCTTCAGAAAAATGGCAGCCTGGCTTGAGAAATTAAAAGAGGGGGCGGCCTTCCCCGTGCTGGCCGGCGAGCCTTCCGCCGCCAGGGCCTCCTACCGTGCCGGGGGTCCGTTCGAGGCGCTGGCCCTGCCGGGTTCCGCCGACGAATTGTCGGGCCTGCTGCGCCTGGCCTCTTCCCTCGGCGTGCCGGTCACCGTGCTGGGCGCCATGACAAATGTGCTGGTGGGTGACAGGGGACTGCCGGGGCTTGCCCTCTCAACCGCCGGACTGAGGGGGCTGGCCGTCGAAGGAACGACGCTGAGGCTCGCCGCCGGGGAGCCCTGGGACAACGCGGTGCGCGCCGCCTGCGAGGCGGGCCTGGAGGGGCTTGAGCGGACTTCGGGCATACCCGGCACCGTCGGCGGGGCCGTGCGGATGAACGCCGGCGCCTATGGCCAGGAAACTTTCGACACATTCGAGTCCGCCGAGGTGGCGGATGGCGCGGGGGAGAGGCGCGTTCTTATGCGCGGCGACCTGCGCTGGTCCTACCGCTCCGTGCCGGGCCTGGCCGGACTGACCGTGCTGAGCGCTACTTTCAAACTCGCCAGGGCCGGGGCGGAGGGGCTGGAGGCCGAGCGCGCCAGGATACTGGCGGCGCGCGCGGCGGGTCAGCCGCTGGACCTGCCCTCGGCCGGCAGCGTCTTCCGCCGGCCGCAGGGCGATTACGCTTCGCGCCTCATAGACGCCTGCGGGCTGAAAGGGCTGGCCCGGGGCGGGGCCGCCGTCTCGGAGAAGCACGCCGGCTTCATAGTAAATACCGGCGGCGCCACCGCCGCCGACATAAAAGGTCTGATGGACGAAGTCCGCGAGCGGGTAAGAGAGCGGACGGGTGTGGAACTGTGCCTGGAGCAGGTGCTGCTGGGCGACTTCTAGGCTATGCCTGTGCCGTAACGGGCGCTATGCGTCTCAGACGGCCTAGCGTTTGTGGAAAGTCTTTACGTTGAACTTGCCGGCGCCTATACTGATCCCGGCGAAGAGCAGCGCGCCGCCGGCCAGCATCAGCGGCACGCCGATCAGCGCGCCTATCAGGCTGGCGCTCAGGAGAACGCCGGGGACCAGCAGGACCATGCCGGCTATTATCAGCGCCCCGGAGGCCAGGAACCTCATCCTCGTCAGGAAGCCGCCGCCGTCGGGCGAGGGCTTCTCCCGGCGGGCGAAACCGTCGTAAACTACCTCGGGCTCTATAACTTCCTCGTGCCTTTTTCTTTGCGCCGGGGAGGCCGGCTGCAGACCTTTGCTCATCCAATCATTATACACCCAAAGCCCCGTGCCCGCAATAATTCCCTGAAGCGCGTTCGTCAGGTCTTTACTTTTGACCCGCCGAATTATCCAGGGCGGTGAGCCAGGCGGCTTTGGCCTTGTCCGGCGTGAAATCGGCGGCCCGGTCGGGGCCGGCGGCCTTTTCGCCCGACGGGACCATACGGATATGGCCGGTCTTCAAGCTTCAGAAGGGCAAGGCGGCGGGGCGAGACGCTAAAAAGTAGGCATATCCTATTGAGCGGCCCAAATTGGTAAAATATACTGGTGGCAAAAGAATTTCCTGGCGCCTTGCTCGAATTTGAGCATTGGTTTCGAACCGAGGAGTCATGTCGGCTGATCCAGCAGTGCGTTGGGAGAGAACCGATGCCTTATCGCGTAATGATTAAGGCCGCTCAATAGGATATGCCTACTAAAAAGTGAATTCTTCGAAGCGGTCCTTATCGGCTTTGCAGACCGGGCATTTAAGCGGCGGCTCGGAGCGGGCGCAGAGATAGCCGCATACCTTGCATCTCCACACTTTTATGCCGCCGGCACGCGCCGGCGCGTTCTTTTCCGGGGAGGGGCCTGCTTCCGCCCCGCGCGCGGCCGCGCGTTCTTTCTCGTCCGGGCGGCGTTCCGGCACGCTGCGGGCCTCTTTTTTGCCCGAGGCGATGTCGGCGTCCACGTAGAGCGCGCAGAAGCAGGCGCCGTATTCGGCCAGGTCGGGGTCGCGGTAGTCGCAGGGGCAGATGATGTCGAGGTCTTCCCCGCGTTCGCCGGAGGCGAGGCGGCAGGGGCAGGCCATGTAGCCGTAGCGCTCGATATTGCGGACCAGGCCCTCGCAGAGGAAGCCGGTCATGTCGGCGTCGGGGTTGAGTATGTAGCCGCCTTCGCGGGCCTCGCGGTCGAGCTTGTCGCGCAGGGCGGCGGCCTGGGTCTTAAGCTCTTCCCCGTTCATTTAAGCAGCTTCCTTTCCATCTCCGCGGGATCGTAGCCGGTGATGACGCATTCGTCGCTGGCGTCGCAGATGACCACGGTAGGGAAAGTGAGCCTGCCGGCCTTGGCCCTGGCTTCCGCGGAGAGCTTTTCCTTCTCGGCCGGGTCCTCTATCCTGTCGGTGTAGATCACCTCGGCCCTGATATTGTTCTTCTTGAGCCACTCGGTGGTCTTGCGGCACCAGCCGCAGGTACTCAGCGCGTAAACCTTCACTTTTTTAACCATACCGCTATTTTAGGAAAAAAATGGGGTTTATGTCCCCAGGCCGGTGCGGCGGGCCAGGGCCGTTATGCGGGCCAGAAGAATCTCATTGTCGAAAGGCTTGGTGAGGTAGTCGTCCGCCCCCGTGTCGTAACCGGAGACCTGGTCTTCGGCGAAAGCCCGTATCGTCAGCATCAGTACCGGCAGCCCTTTGTGTCGCGGGCTGCAGCGTATCCGCTTCAGCAGCTCGAACCCGTCCATCTCCGGCATGTTGACGTCGAGAACGGCCATATCGGCGCCTTCTTTCTCGAGACGCTCCCAGGCCAGACGGCCGTTCTCCTCCGGCAGGGGCGTATGCCCGCCCTCCGCGATCACGGCGGTTATCAGGGTGCGGAAATTGAGGTCGTCGTCCGCGATAAGAATTTTCATGGCGTCTCCTTATCGGTCATGGCGGCGATTTTCAGTGTCTTTCGGAGCTTTTCCTCTATTTCCGAAAACCTGGCCGGTTTGGCCAGGAAACCCACAAAGGCGCTGTCCCTCTCCAGCAGCGCGGACAATTCCGGAGTTAAATCCCGCCCGCTGAGCATGAGCACCGGGACCTCCCTGGTCGAGGGACCGGCGTGCAGGCGGACGGTGAAATCATGGCCGTTGAGGACCGGCATCATATAGTCCACGATAACAAAATCGGGCCTGTCGGTAAAAGCCATCCTTAACCCTTCCTTCCCGTCGCGGGCCGTCCGCACCGTCCAGCCGGTCATCCGGAAATAACGGGCCGTTACCTGCAGGGCGCAAAAATCATCGTCTATCAGCAGCACCTTCGGTTTCACGCCCTGCCCTCCGCGGCGCGCAGGATCTGCTTCTCCATGTCCGAAAGGAGCGCGCTCTTGTCTATGACCGCCGCTACCCCGTCTTCCCGGTCGCCGGGATCGCAGGAGAGCACGATCAGCGGCAGGTTCCCCAGGATCGGCTCCCGCCGTATGCCGGAGATAGTCCGGCGCAGGCCGGGGTGCGGGCAGCCTATGAGTACGGCGTCCGGCCGCCATGTGCCGGCCGCCAGAACGGCGTCCTCCGCCGAGAAGACCGTGACGACGGTGTGCCCGTATTCCTGAAAATATGGTTCGAAAACGGAGCTGAACTCGGGGTTGTTCTCTATGAGCAGCAGGTTCATCCCCGCACCGTTCCCCGCGACAGGAGATAGCCGGAGCCGTAGATGGTGCGGATGCGGGAGCCGTATTTGCCCAGTTTGCGCCGGAGCGCCCCCACGTGCTTGTCCACCGTCTCCGGGTTGACCTCTTCCGCTTTTCCCGCCCAGATATCCTCCAGGAGCGTCTGCCGGGCCACGACCCGCCCTTCGTTGGAGAGGAGCAGCGCCAGTATTTCGAATTCCTTCTGGGTTATATCCGAAAGGTCGCGGTCCCCTCCGCCGTTGCGTATCGTCACGCGCCGTTCCGCGCAATGGACGGCTATGAGGCCGTCGGCGGACTTCAGGGGGGCGGAGCAAAGGTATTGCCGCGGGACCACGCGCCGCAGGAAGGCCTTTATCTTGGCCGCCAGCACCGCGGCGTCTATGTCCTTGAAAATAAAATCATCCGCGCCGCCGGAGAGCAGGGCCGCTATGGCGCGGTTGGATATTTCCGCCGGGTCGCCGAAGGCTATGAGGCAGGCGGGGCCCAGCCCCCTGTATCTGTTTAGCCCAAAGTTCCAGACCGATCCGTACTCGTTTCCCGTCGGCAACGTGAGAATTTTTAATGCCGCCGTTCTGGCTACACCGACAACTTCACGCCAAGCAGCT
>WOVA01000037.1 GCA_009773155.1 Elusimicrobiota bacterium | reverse complement strand
GCTGCTTGGCGTGAAGTTGTCGGTGTAGCCAGAACGGCGGCATTAAAAATTCTCACGTTGCCGACGGGAAACGAGTACGGATCGGTCTGGAACTTTGGACTAAAACACGAGTCGGCCTGCTTTCCCACGGGAATTCCCCCGGGAATTTGCTCATGGCGGCAAATCCTGCTAACATTGAACGCCGGGGCCGCCGGCGGGACGGATAGCCGCGCGCGCGGCGGCGGGGCCATCATCGATGAAGGCGAGCAATTTTATTCCGGTCTGCGCCGCGCTGCTCCTCGCGGCCGGTTGTCACGCCCGCCGTGAACCTTCGGCGCCGCCGGCTCCTTTGCCGGCCCCGGACACCGTCCCGGATATACGCGTATCGAGGCATATAGAGGCTGGGCGGCTCGCGCTGCGGCGCGGCCGCCCGGCCTCCGCGGTGCGCGATTTTCACCGCTGTCTCGTGATAGAGCCCGGCAACGCCGACTGCCTGGACGGGAAGGGCCGCGCCCACGCCGCGCTGCGGCAGTGGGAGGACGCGGTGCTGTCCTGGGAGGAGCTGGCGGCGGCCGTCCCCGGCGACGAGGACCTGGCCGCCCGGCTGGCGGCGGCCCGGCGCTCCTGGGAGGCCCATCAGCGGCGCCGCGCCAGGGTCGCGCGCCGTTTCCCCATCGGCAGCGTCTCTTCCCCGGAGGACGCCCCCGTGCGCCTGCGGCTGGCGGCCCGCTTCCAGCGCTACAGCACCTCCACCTTCAGCGCCGCCGACGTGTACGACGCCGACATCGACTCCCCCAAGTCCGTGGTGATCTCCACGGACGGCTCCACCGCCTATGTGAACTCGCTGGAGGGGCGGCGCACCGTGGTTTACGGCGTCTCCCCTCCCGGAAAACGCGGCGTGATACGCCATGAGTTCGGCGCGCGCCACGCCGGTCTGTTCGACCCCGGGCCGCCCTGGTTCGGCTACAGTTTCTCCGGCGATCTTCCTCCGGCCGGACCCAACGTGTTCAGCGGCAAGCCGGTGGAAGGCGCGCTGAGCCACGGCGGCCGCTACCTCTGGATCCCGTATTATCGCCGCGATTTCGACCTGGACGGCACGCAGCCCTCGGCGGTGGCCGTGGTGGACACTGCCGAGGGCGCGATCGCGCGCGTGCTGCCGGCCGGGCCTATCGCCAAGAACGTGGCAGCCTCGCCCGACGGGAAATACCTGGCCGTAGCCCATTGGGGCGACAATAGCGTGGGGTTCATCGACATCTCCTCCTCCTCGCCGGCGGGTTTCACCCAGGCCGGGCTGGCGGTGCTGGGCTCTACCGCGCCGCCGGCCGGCAGCGCGGGGATGGACCGCGACCGGGAATGCGGCCTCTGTGTGCGCGGCCTGGCCTGGACGACGGATTCCCGGACCCTTTTCGCCGGCTGCATGGGCGGCGCCGGAGGGGTGGCTGTGATAGACGCCGCCGGCCCGGGCGGCCCTGCGCTGACGGGGCGGGTCAGGATGGGCGGAAAGCCGCGCGATCTCGCCGTCTCTCCGGACGGCAAATGGCTTTACGCGGCCTCCAGCGCGGCCGGCGCGGTGATACGCGCGGAGGTCTCCGCCGTCGTCGCGGCGGCCGGGAACGGCGCCGTTGTGGAGCATTTCTCCGCGCCCTTAGGCGGCGCGCCGCGCTCCATGCGGTTCTCGCCGGACGGGAAATTCCTGTTCGTCGCGCTCAACGCCGATTCCCAGGTGGCGGCAGTGGACGCGGAGGAGATGCGGGTCGTGGCGCGCGTCGGGGCCGACTCGTTCCCGGTGGGGATGGATATAACCCCGGACGGGCGTTCCCTGTGGGTCACTTCGCAGGGGATCGACAGCGCCGGCGGCAATTCGGTGGAGATCTTCGAAATAACCCGGCGGGAGCCGCGAACCATCGCTTATCCGGTCCCTCCACCGCCATGAGTACCGGCACCGCGGCATTAGCCGGGATATCGTGCCCGCGGTCCGGATCCTCCCTGGCTTTTTTGATTCTACTGCTGCGGGGCCAGCCGGGGCTCCGTCCGTGTCAGCAGGCGCGCGGTGACGGCGCCGCGGTGGAAGAGCCACGACGCCCATATCCCTTTAAGAAGAGTGGAAACACTGATGGCCCACCAGACGCCGGGCGTGCCCAGGCCGAAGGTTATGGCCAGCAGCCAGGCCGCCGGCCAGCGCGCCACGGTGAGCGGCACGGAGATGAGCATGTAGCTGCGGGTGTGGCCGAGGCCGGTGAAGACTCCTTCGAACATCAGTTCCCAGCCCAGGAATATCTCGAAATAGCCGATGACGCGCAGGTAGCGCACGGCATGGGCTATCACCTCGGGGTCGCCGGTGAGCGGCCGCACCAGGAGGTGGGGGATGAAGATGAAGGCCAGCGCCACCGGAAGCAGGAGCGCGGTGATGAGCAGGCGGCCGCGCGTCACTATCTCCCGGACGCGCGCCATGTCGCCGCGGCCGTAGGCCTGGCCGACCAGCGCGGCCATGGCCGTGGAGAAGCCGATGCCCAGGAAGTAGGGGAAGCCTTCCAGACGGAAGCAGACGCTCAGGCCCGCCAGCGGGGCTTCGCCGAAGCGGGTGATGATGGAGGTCAGCGCCGGGTAGACCAGCGACCAGACCACGTTGACCGAGGCGGCCGGCACGCCTATTTGCAGTATGCGCAGCGAGCGGGTGAAAGCCGGGACGCGCAGCACTTCCCGCAGCGGCGCCAGGTAGCCGCGCCTGCGCAGGAAGACTATCTGGACGGCCAGGGCGCAGGCGGTGGCTATGGCCGAGGCGGAGGCCGCGCCGACGGCGCCGAAGGGGCGCCCGGTGCCCCAGCCCAGTATCAGCACCGGGTCCAGGACGATATTTATAACCACCGACGACGACATTATCAGCACGTTGGTGCGGGTGTCGCCGTAGGCGTTGAAGACGGCTGCGGCCAGGTTGCAGAGATAGTAGAGGGGCATGGCGCAGGCGAAGATGGTCAGGTACTGCCGGGCGTAGGAGGCGGTCTCGGGCTGCAGGCCCATCAGGCGGAAGATGCCGGCGACGGAGGGGAGCAGCAGCGCCATGAAGAGCAGGCAGGCTCCCATGCTCAGCCAGGCGGCCTCCGCCGCCACGGCGCGGGCCTCGTCCCGCTTCCCGGCCCCGAAAGCCTGCGCGATGAGACTGTTGGCGCCGGCGGTGGTGGCGGTCATGGCGGCGTAGACGGCCCAGGTCAGGAAGGCGGCCGAGGCCACGCCGGCCATGGCGGAAGTGCCCAGCCGGCCTATCCAGAAAATATTGACCGCGTCGAAGAGAATGAAGGCCAGGAAGCCCAGGAAAGCAGGCACGGCTATGCGGAAGATGTCGCGGTCGAGCGGGTGTTTCAGCCAGCGCATATATACAAGTTTACCTTATAGCCGGGGGCGTTGTTCAGTCGTTCGGGGAATTTGTGTCACCCAAATTATCGCCCAAAAAGTATAAAATATGGGCATGACCGACACCGAAAAGAAAGAAAAACCCGACCTGCTCCGGCAGATGTCCAGCGTGGTCAGCCATGAGCTGCGCAATCCGCTGGCGATAATCTCCAACTCGCTTTACTTCATAAAGACTAAACTGTCGGCCGGCGGAGCGGAGCCGGACCCCAAGGTGGTCAAGCACCTGGGTATAATAGAGGGCGAAGTCAAGCACTCCAACGACGTCATCGAGGAGATGCTGGCTTTCACCCGCGAGCGCGAACTGCAGCTGGCGCCGGCCAAGATGAACGCTGGGATCGACGACCTCGTCGGAGCCTACCCGCTGCCGCGGGGGGTGACGGTGAAAGCCGTCCACGATCCCGAAGATCCCAAGGTGAACGTGGACATCGAGGCCATGCGCTACGCGCTGCGTCTGGTGATGGCCAACGCCGTGCAGGCGCTGCCGGAAGGCGGCGTCATAACGCTCGAGTGCTCGCATGACGATAAGATGGCCCACCTGTCCTTCACCGACAGCGGGGCCGGCTTCCCGGACGGCGACGGCGAGAAGGCTTTCGAGCCTTTCTTCACCACAAGGCCGCGCGGCGTGGGGCTGGGGCTCCCGATCGCGCGCAAGTACGCGGAGCGCCACGGCGGCGCGGCTAAGGCGGAGAACGTCCCGGGCGGCGGCGCCAGGGTAGTCATCTCTCTGCCGGTACTTAAATAGGCCCGCTTACGGCCGACGCCGATTTTATAGTATAAGGTAAGCTGGTATTTACGGAGGAGGGCTGCCCGATGACAACTTGTCCCAAATGCGATCACGAGACGCTGGTGAAGACCGCGGAACTGGGCGATATCCCGCTCGACGTCTGCCCCGGCTGCCACGGCATCTGGTTCGACAAGGGCGAACTGGAGGCGCTGCTTAAGCAGTCGCAGGGCGACGTGCCCGCCGGCTTCGACCTTATCTCGCCCAAGCCCGATGTGCTGGGCTGCCCGCGCTGCAGGACCAAGATGTCGCGCGGCGGGCTGGTGAACCCGCTGCTGCTGGTGGATAAATGCGAAGCCTGCGGCGGCGTCTGGCTGGACCAGCGCGAGCTGGCGCTGGTCCAGAAGCTGCTGGGCCTCAGCGGCGGCGCGGAAGGCGTGCGGGTGGAAAGGCCGGCCCCGGCGCCCGCGGCGCCGGAGGAGAAGGGCTCCCCGGTCCTGAAATACGCCCTGGCCCTGGCCGCCTTTATGGGCCTGGTCCTGGTCAGCTATGAGCTTTACGTTTACTTCAGCCCCGCTGGTTCCGTGGAGCGGGAATTCTCCGCCGCCATGACGGCGTTCGGCGCGCTGCTGCTCGTCGGCGGCGTGTTCGGCACGCTAAAGTTCAAATAGCCGGCCCCAGAGCGGCTCTCCCGGCGCGAAGGCCGCCCCTCCGGGGGCGGCTTTTTTCATCGCCGCCGGGGGAAAATGTAGAATTTAAACATGCGCCGGACGATAGACTGGATACTGCTCATAGCGACTCTGGCTTTCGCGGCCTGGTACTGGCATTCGCACCGGGACCAGCTGCGCGTCACCGGCCGCCTCATGCGGGCCGCGGCCTTTCCCTGTTCCTCTCCCATAACCTGGTCGGTCGGCGCGGTGGACCCGCGCTACGGGCTGAGCGAAAACGGCTTTGCCGACTATGTCAGGGCGGCCTCGGCCGTATGGGAGATAGCCTATGGCAGGGACCTCTTCGAATTCGTCCGCAGCAGCGGCGACTTGAGCGTCAGCATGGTCTATGACCAGCGCCAGGCCGCCATCGACAAGCTCAAGACGCTGGGGCTGCGTACCGACCGCACCGCGGCCGCCTACGAGTCGCTCAAGGTCCGTTACGACGAGATCTCAGCCAGGATGGAGCCGCGCCGGAAGACCCTGGAGGCGCGCGCCGCGGCCTACAAGGCCGGCGAAGCGGAATACAACTCCGTCGTGGGCGAGTACAACCGCATCGGTCGCGCCACGCCGGCGCAGAAGAGGATCTTCGAGTCGGCGCGCGCGAAGCTGGCGGGCGAATACGCCGCCATGAAGCGCCTGGAGAACGGCGTGAACGGCGATATCGACACGCTCAACGCGCTGGCCACCGCCATCAACCAGCTCATAGTCGACCTCAATATGGAGGTGAAGCAGTACAACCGCGCGGGGTCCGTGATGGGCGTTTACGAGGAAGGCGTCTACAAGGTGACCGACGGCGAGCGCGTGATAGAGATCTACAAGTTCCACGACCGCGCGCAGCTGGTGCTGCTGCTGGCCCACGAGATGGGTCACGCCCTGGGACTGGAGCATGTCGAGGACCAGGAGGCGCTGATGTCGGCTTTCAACAGGGGAAAGAGCCTGGAGCTGCTGCCGGCCGACCTGGCGGAGCTGGACCGCGCCTGCACCCCGCCGCTCAGGCGCGGCCTGTCCCGGCTGTTGCGCCGGGAGCGGGAGAAATAGCCGGACGGTTCCTCTGCCGATAGAACACCGCTTTTTGCCGTCACCGGCGTCTTGCAGGGCGGCTTTTGTTTTGTAGAATAGGGCGGGAGACGAGGGGGAGAAATGTCAGCGATACTTCTGATCGACGACGACAAGGATTTCAGCGGCCTTGCCGCTGCCCATTTTTCAAAACAGGGCCACGCGGTTACGCTGGCCGAGGGGGGAAGGGAAGGCCTGGACAAGGCCTCCGCCTCCAGGCCCGACATAGTCCTGCTCGATATCATGATGCCGGACATGAACGGGATAGAGGTCCTGCGCGAGCTGAGTTCCGACCCCGACACTTCCGATATCCCCGTGATCATTCTGACGGGCAAGTACATCGACCCGGGAATGGGGGATATGTTCGGCCAGGAACGCAATTTCCGCGGCGTCGTGGCCAAGCCCGTGGATCTCGGCATGCTGCAGCGCAAGATAGAGGAACTGCTGGCTAAGTGAAGCCGGGGAGGAGGACCTCCCGAAAAAAAGTACTATATACGAAAGCGGGGGCGCGCCACCCCAGCCTGAAAGCGGGCCTTTTCAAGGAGAGATATGAGAAAAAGATGGCGTCTTATTAAACCCCTTCACTGGGGTATTTTTATCACCGGGCTGTGCGTTCTTTTCGTAGTGGTCTCCGGCTGCTTCAGGAGCGAGCCTGAAGATCCGGACTACCCCGGAGTGTCCTCCAGTCCGCTGCTGAGCAGGGTGGTGGCCGGCGGCGGGGAGCTCAAGATGGTGGTCCCCAACCACTGGGAGCGCGGCGAAGAGAGTCCGCCCGTGGTGCTGCGTCTCGCCAGCGGCGAGGCCGGACTGGTGATAGAAAAGCGCGCGCCGCTCTCCGAAAAGGCGGGCGTAGTGGAAAGGGAATTGGCCGCGCCGTCTCGGGAATGGACGGCGAAGGGGTTCAGTGTGTCCCCGGACCTGCTGAAAACCGTCTCCGCCGGAGGGATACCTTACTATTACCGCCTTGGCGTCAGGCCCGGCGAGACCGTGCCGACGCTTATCTTCGGCCTGCTGCAGCCCGCGGATCTGCCCTCTCACTACTATATCTATTCCACCGGCTTCCCGCACAACGAGAGGTTCGGCGGCGAGACCCTCACCGTGGTCAGGTCCATCCGGCCGCTCAAATAAGGCGGCCTTCTCATTTTGTAGAATAGGAGGCGGGAGAACCTTATGCCTTCTATACTGATGATAGACGATGACGATGAGTTCAGCGGGCTGACCTCCGAGTTCTTCACCCGGCGCGGCTACAGCGTGGAGCTGGCGACGGGCGGCAAGGTCGGCCTGGCCAAAGTGGCCGCCTCCCCGCCCGACCTGATCTTCCTCGACATCATGATGCCCGACATGAACGGCATAGAGGTGCTGCGCGAGCTGGGCTCCGATTACGATACCGCCGGCATCCCCGTGCTGGTCATGAGCAGCCGCGACGTGGACGCGGGGATGCAGAGGATGTTCTCGCAGGAGCGCAACTTCAAGGGTTTCGTTCCCAAGCCGACGAATTTCGACACGCTGGAGATGAAAGTCGCCGGCCTGCTGCGGGTCCACTAGGCCGCGGGCTTAGACCGTTACTGACAAGGAGTTCCGCGTATGAAAACGATATCCCCGATACTGTTCGCGGCCGCGCTGGCCTGGGCCGCGCCGGCTTTCGCCCGGGAAGAGGCCGCCGCCGTCAAGGCCGCCGCCGCGGCGCCGGCGCAGGAGCCGGGCGCCCCGGCCGAAGCCCCGGTGCCGGAAAAGCCGGAGCCTGTTCCCGCCCCCGCGCCCACTCCGGTCGCGCCGACTCCGGCCGCGCCCTCCGGCAGTTCTTCGGCCTGCCCCTACTGCTTCCAGCCGCTGCTGGACGGCTATGCCGGGCTCATCGGGGAGCTCAAGCCCTGGCTCGCCGGACTGGAGGCCGAAGCCTCCGCCTTCGAGGATTCGCTCTCCGCCATACAGAAGGAGATAGACGCCAAGGACGCGGAAATAGCCCGTGCCAGGGAAGGGACCGACAAGAAGGCCGCCAGGGCCGAGGTCAAGAAACTTACGGCCGAGCGCAAGGCGCTGCTCAAAAAGTACGTGTCGGTGAGCGACGAGAAAAGTGATTTCTACAAGAAGTATTCCAAGGAAGTCGGCAAGAGGATCGAGGCGCAGATAGTGACCGTGCAGCGGACGTTAAGCCAGGTCCAGTCCGCCGCCTCCAGCCAGCGCTAAGCGCGCGGAGCTATTTTCAAGCTGACCGGCAACTCAATGGATGTCCCGCAGAAACACGCCCGAGACCCGCTGCACGGCGTAACGCTGGAGGCCGTGCTCAAGCGCCTGGTGGAGCGTTACGGCTGGCGCGAGCTGGCCCGCCGCGTCCCCATCCGCTGTTTCATGTTCGACCCCACCGTCAAGTCCAGCCTCATCTTCCTGCGCAAGACCCCCTGGGCGCGCAAGAAGGTGGAAGACTGGTACGTCGCGGACCTCCCCCGGAAATAAAGCCCCTTTCGTATGGAACTTTCGCAGGACCAGGAAAAAGCGCTGGCCGCATTGCTGGGCTGGTATAAAGACCAGTCCAGGCGGCCGTATATTACCCTGGGCGGTTACGCCGGCACGGGCAAGACCACTCTTATCGCCGTACTCAGGCGGGAACTGGCGCGCCTTCAGAAGGGGCTCAAGGTCTCTTTCTGCAGTTATACCGGCAAGGCGGCGCAGAACATGCGCGGCCGCCTGAAAGAATCGGGCGCCACCATGCCCGGCGACACGGTCGGCACCATACACGGCCTCATCTACACGCCGCGCGAGACTTCCGACGGCCGCATAGCCGGCTGGGACCGCAAGGAGTCTCTCGAGCGCCACCTCGTCATCGTCGACGAGGCGTCGATGGTCGATTCCGTCCTCTGGCACGACCTGCTCTCCTACGGCGTGCCGATAGCGGCCGTCGGCGACCACGGCCAGCTGCCGCCCATCGAGGGCAAGTTCAACCTGATGCGCGCGCCGGAGATCATGCTGACGCATATCCACCGCCAGGCGCGCGGCAATCCCATCATCGAGGTTTCCGAGGCCGCCCGCTCGACGGGGCTCATCGAGCCGCGCCGCTACGGGCAGGGCGTGGTCAAGTTCCTCAAGGACGACCCCGACGCGCAGGAGAAGTCGGGCGAGCTGCTGGAGAGCTGGTCGCCGGAGACGATGATACTCTGCGGCTATAACTCCACGCGCAACAAGCTCAACCAGTTCATCCGCGGCAACCGCGGCTTCGAGACGGCCGAGCCCTCCAGCGGCGACCGCGTCATCTGCCTGCGCAATAACCGCAAGAAGGGCATATTCAACGGGATGCTGGGGACCCTGTCGCATATAGCCCGGCACGACAAGGACTGGTACGAGGCGGAGATAGACCTCGACGACCGCGACAAGCCCTATCACGGGCTGATATACGCGCCGCAATTCGGGGCCAAGACCGGCGTGAACTTCACGGCCGACCGCAAGCTGGCGATGCTGGGGGACCTTTTCGATTTCGGCTACGCGCTGACCGTGCATAAGGCGCAGGGCGGCCAGGCCCGGCGGGTGGTGATGTTCGAGGAACGTTTTCCTAAGATGGACGACGACACCTGGCGGCGCTGGCTCTATACCGGCGTTACGCGCGCCGAGGAAGAGCTTTATCTTTTCGGTTAGGAGAGGAGATGGACCTGGACCCGAGGGGTTACGAGGGCGATACCGACCTGGACAGGATGAAATCAGATCAGAAACTGTCGGAAATAAGGCGGATGCGTTATTCTGCCAGCGGTATACTGTTGATCGTTATCGGACTGATGTTCCTGATAGTCCCGCTGCTCGGCGAGCGGCGCGGCTCCGTTGCGGACAAGTACAACTACCCGGCCCCTTCCGAAAGCCGCTAAGCCCGGCCCGCCCCGGTATTTGTTAATATGGTATATGCGCTTCCGGTAGGCGGCGCCCTTAAAACAGAGGATACAATGAAAAAATATAAGAACCTCGGCGGTAACTCCACGGTCGCGGCCTTCGAGATCGCGAAAGATTATATGAAGGTCGGTTTTACCAACCACAATGTCTATCGCTACTCCAACCAGAGCGTCGGCAACGACAACATCAGGCAGATGAAAACGCTGGCGCTGGCGGGCAAGGGCCTCGGTACCTTCATCGAGACCAAAGTGAAAGACAAGTTCGACAGGAAGATCCGCTAAAACCTCGACATACCGGGAACGTTTTCGGGAGGCCGCAGTCTTGAGCATTACCGTCATAGATCCTGGAACAAGCCTGGTCGAGAGAGCGGGGGAGATCCTGCTCTCCGCCGGGTCATTGCCCGGCAACCTGGTCGTTTTCCCCGGCAAGCGGCCGGCGCATTTTCTGCGTAAGTATCTCGCCGACAAAAAAGGCGCGGCGCTGCGCGCGCCCGTCATCACTTCCATGGACGGCTTCGTCGACCTGGCCGCGGAGGAGCTGGGGATAAAGGGCGCCGCGGCTTCGACCCTGGACCTGGCCGAATTGCTGCACTCACGGCTAAAAAAAGAGCTGTGCGGGGTGATAGCGCGCGACCCGTCCGAACTGACGCTGGACTCCTTCCTGCCCTGGGCGCTCAAACTTATCGGCGATTTCGAAGAGCTTAAGGTAGAGCTCAAGACCCCAAAGGACCTCGCGGCCTACGACGCTATACTGCCCGAGGACCTGCGGAGCGCCTCTTTTGTCAAAAAACTCGAAAGCTTCAGCCGGCTGTACTCGGATTTCTACGCCGAGGCGGGGAAGGCCGGCCTGCTGACGCGGTCGATGAAATACGCGCTGGTAGCGGAGAGGATAGGGGACTTCGACGCCGGGAAATATGAGAACATCATATTCGCGGGGCTCTTCGCCGTGACGGCTTCGGAGAAAAAGGTCCTCGGGAGCCTCGCCTCGCGCGGCGCGCGGCTGCTGCTGGAGCCCGGCCCCGGCCTGGAGGAGCAGTTCGCCTTCCTGGGCAGAGTTGAACAGCCGCCGGTCACTCCGCCGCCGGCGCCGCGTTTCTACAAGGCGGCCGACCTGCACGGCGAGGTGTTCGCCCTGGCGCGGGCGCTGAAGGGGCCGGCGGCCGGCGACGTGATAGTGCTGCCCGAGCCGCGCGCGCTGTTCCCGGTGCTGGAGAACGTCCTGCCGGGCGCGGGGGAATACAATGTCTCGATGGGGTACCCGCTGTCGGCCACGCCGGTCTACGCGCTGCTGGACGCGCTGGGCGACCTGCTCGAGAAGCGCGGCGAGACCGGCTATTTCACGCCCGATTATCTCAAGTTCGTCTTTCATCCCTATGTGAAGAATGTTCGCCTGGGCGGCGCGGCCGAGCCGGGCCGTATTATTTTCCAGGCAGTGGAGGAACGGCTCTCCGAGCGGATGGACAAGTATATGCAGCTGGCGGATATAGAAAGCGACGAGCGTATCCTGGCGGCGGCCGCGGCCAGGCTGCGCGCCGACGGCGCGGGCCCGGGGCCCGCCGAGGTGCGCGCGCACCTGGCGGGCCTGCACAAGGCGCTGCTGCGGCCCTTCGAGCGGATAAAAAATATAGCCGATTTCGCGGGGAAACTGCTGGATTTCCTGTCGTATATCTCGGAGAACAGCACCGCGCCGCTCCACCCCTACTGGGCGCCGTTCGCGGAGAAGGCCATAGAGCAGATACTGGAACTTAAGAACTGCCGGATCTCCGGCGAGAGTTTCGACGGCCCTGCCGGGTATTTTAAGTTCTTCAAGACCTCGCTGTCGGGCGCCAGTTATCCTTTTCCCGGCACGCCGCTGCGCGGCCTGCAGGTGCTGGGCCTGCTGGAGACGCGCGGCCTCAAATTCGACCGCGTTTTCTTCCTGGACGCCAACGCCGACGTGCTGCCGGCCTCGCGCAAGGAGGACACGGTGCTCTCGCACTTCGTGCGCGAGGGGCTGGGCCTGTCCACCTACAAGACGCGCGAGCGGCTGTCGCGCTACTATTTCACCGCGCTGCTGGGCGGCGCGCGCGAGGCGCATCTCTTCTACAAGGACTCGGCCGACCAGGAGCGCAGCCCGTTCGCGGAGCGGCTGGCCTGGGACCTGGAGCGCGCGGGAGGGAAGCCCGACGAGCGCGAGGTGCACCTGCGCGTGGACTTTTCGCAGGCCGAGCCGCGGGCCGCGGCCAAGACGCCGGAGCTGACGGCGGCGCTCAAAAAGCGCGAATTCTCGCCGTCGGCCATAAACGCCTACCTGGACTGCGGCCTGCGCTTCTATTACCGCTACGCGCTGGGCCTGGACGAAAGGGGGGAGATCTCCGGCGAGCTGGAGCAACGCGATATCGGCACGGTGGTGCACGAGGTGCTGGAGGATTTTTTCAGGTCCCGCGCCGGCCGGCCGCTGGAGATAAAGGGAGAGGACTACGCGGCCGCGCTGGAGTCCGCCGGCCGGGTCTTCGACGCCCGGCTTAAGGGCCATAACGCCGGTTTCGAGTACCTCATCAAGCGGCAGGTGGAGCGCCGCCTGCGCGATATACTGGACTATCACCGCGATAATCTCGCCGGGATAAAGGTGCTGGCCTGCGAGACCGAGCTGAGGACGGAGCTGGCGACGCGCTTCGGGCCCGTCGCGCTGCGCGGCTTCGCCGACCGGGTGGACGAGCGCGGGGGCGTGATACACATACTGGATTACAAGACCGGCTCCCGCGCCGCCGTGCCCAACTGGCATAAGTTCGACCTGGGGAGGAGGGAGGACTGGCCGCGGACGCTCAAGTCCGTGCAGCTGCCCTTCTACGTGCTGGCCTACATGGACGCCAACGAGATAAAGGACCCGGCGCGCATGGACGCCGAACTGATGCTGCTGGGCTCGGAGAACATAACCGAGGAAACGCTCTACAAGGAGCGCTACAAAAAAGTCCCGGACAAGGCCGCCATCCTGGGCAATTACAAAGAGGCGATACGGACGCTGCTGGAGGAGATCCTGGACCCGGAACTGCCTTTCGCGCCGCCGCCCGACGAGACGCCCTGCCGCCTCTGTCCTTTCAAAAAACTCTGCGGCCGCCAGTGGGTGGAATAGCCGCCGCAATGTTTTATAATTAAGAGGGAACTGCCGTGGTCCGGGGGTTTTTTCGGCCGGCGCAGGGGGATGACTAAGATGGGTATATCCGTTTTTCTGCTTTTACTGGGACTGGCCATGCCGGCCGCGGCCGGCTATGAGAAGGCCGCAGCCGGCCTGCGCGTGGACGATCTGCAGGTGGAATGGCTGGACGGCCTGCTGCCGCAGGACGCGGCCCGCCTGCTGCGCGACGAGAAGCTGGAGATGATGATCTCCGATAACGCGCTGTCCATGGAAATGTTCAGGCGGGCGGCGGCCCTGTCCAATGACGGCCGCCTGCTGGCCCAGGCCACGGAGGCGCCCGCCTCCGCGGTACCCGGGCCGGGTTACGGGCCCCATCTGAAACTCTTCCGCCTGCTGCTGCTGGACGCCCGCCGCAAGGCCGCCTCCGGCCAGCGCCGCGGGGCCGAGGTCAACCTGCTGGCCGCCGCCGGCTTCATCGCCCAGCTGGCGGAGCAGAAGGAGGCGCGGCTGCTGAGCGCCGTCACGCTGGAGTTCTGTCTCGGCAGGGCCTATCCCTACTTCGCGCTGAGCCTGCGCGGGAACAATCCTTCGCCTTCCTATATGGCGGACCTGGCCGCCCTGCTGGCCCGCGCGCGCGCCGGCCTGGCCGCCGCGCCCCTGGCCATGAAGGAAGAAGCGGAGCTGGGTAAGGCCGCGCTGCGGGAGACCGTGAACCCGGAGAAGGCCGCGCTGGAGCGCGGCGTTATGCCCTTCTACAAGCGCTACGCCTACAGAAGACTGGAGAACGACGATTATTTCAAGCGGGTATACGCGCGCTTCGACGCCGCCGCCGACGCGCGCGCGGTCGCGCTGACAGAGGCCTTCGGGGCCAACGACCCCGCCGCCGGCGAAGCTTTCGTGAAGGGCCAGCTGGCGGAACTGGCGGCGAAGGACACCCTTAAGGGCCGGCTCGGCTTCGTCAACGGCTATAAGGCGACCGTGGCCGAGGCGCACGGGGTGCGCTCCGCCATGGCCGATTCCGCGGTGAACGCCTTCGCCTCGGCCGGCTCCCCGGAATATTGGAAACTGATATCCGGCTATCACGCCGCGGCCTCGATGCTGGACGTCCTGCGCTCGGCGCTGGCCGTGAAAGAGTATCAGCGCCGCCGGCGCGCGCTGCCGGACGGTCTGGCGCGGCTGGTCCCCGCCTTCCTGCCGGAAGTCCCGGTGGACCCTTTCAATAAATTCGCCCCGCTGTCCTATTCGCCCCGCGGACGCAGCTTCACTATCCACGCCTTCGGGCCGGACGGCGACGACGACGGCGCCGCCAAAGTTTTCGACCGCTCCGCTTTCAGGGCGGGGGAGGCGCCCCCGGACGGGGACATAATTTACACCGACTGATATACGGAACAGGAGGACATAATGGGAACAAGAGCGCGCGAGATAGTGGGACTGGACGTGGACGAGCTGCTGAAGAAACTCAACAGCGCCTTCGCCAGCGAGTGGCTGGCCTATTACCAGTACTGGCTGGGGGCCAGGGTCATAAAAGGCCCGATGAAGGACGCCGTGATCGCCGAGCTGAACCAGCACGCCACCGAGGAGCTCAACCACGCCACCATGCTGGCCGGCCGCATCATACAGCTGGGCGGCACGCCGGTGCTGACCCCCGAGGGCTGGGCCAAGGAATCGCCGTGCAAGTACGACGCGCCCGCCGACCCCTACGTCGCCGTCCTGCTGGACCAGAACATCGCCGGCGAGCGGTGCGCGATAAGCGCGTACAAAGCGCTGATGGACATGACCAAGGACAAGGATATGGTCACCTACAATATGGCGCTGACCATACTGGAACAGGAAGTGGAGCACGAGGAGGACCTGCAGAGCCTGCGCGAGGACCTGGACCTGATGGCCCGCCGCGGCAGCAGGTAGGAGGCCGTTCCAGACCTGCGGCTTAAAAAGCCCCGCGCGTAGGCGCGGGGCTTTTTTTATGGCGCGGGGGGCCTAGAGGGCCTTGGACTGTTTGGCGGCAGCGGGGGGAGACCTTGGGCCCATGGAAAAAAGTACCGGGCCTGCTAACATATGAATACATGAAGAGAGCTTTCGCCTCGCTGCTGGTGGCTTTTTTGCTGGTCAGACCCGCCTTCGCCTCCCCGGCCCTGGAGCGGCTGTCGTCCCTCGCTGGAACGGATTCCGCGGCGGTCCCGGCCGCCGTGCTGCCGCCGGCGCCGCTGTTCCCGGAGGACGGCAGCGTTCCTATGCGCGCGTGGTATACGAGTTTCGCCGGGGGACATCCTTCGCCGCTGCTGCGTTCGGCTCTGGAGAAAGAGGGCGTGGAGCTGAGAGAGATCGGTTTTTCCTACGACTGGATACAGGACATAGCTCTCTTCGGTTCGGACGGTTCGCTGGTTCTGCAGGCCGAAGTCCCGGGCGACATACTCGAAGGGCTTGGCTTGACCATGGGCGTCCTCAGCACTGAGGACGGCTTTCCCCGGCTCACGGCCCTTTCGGCGGAGGACGCGGAGAGTCTCGGTGTCCCTTACCGTCGGATGGAGTGGACTTTCCTGGAAGGCGGAGGTCTTATCTCCGGTACCATACCCGACGGTTCCCCTTACGCGATAGTGACCCGTTCTCCGGTCGAAGGCGCGGCCAGACTGTACCAGCGGCGCAAGGGCCGCGCCATATCCGAGGCGGAAGCGCGGGACCTCGTAGCGCGCGACCTGCGCGTGCCCGGGGAAAATCTTTTCGTGGCGGACGCCTCCGGGCACCTGGACCTTGTGGTTACTCCGCTGCCCGGCGGGGTGATCGTACTGAGCGACCCCTCCGCTACGCCGGCCGCCCTGCGCGAGATACTCGCCGCCGGGCCTCCTCCAGGGGAAAAGCCCCGGCTGGAGTCTATGCTCGAGCTTTATGAAAAGGGCTGGCAGCCGCTTTATTCCGCCAACGCGCCGGCCAGTATAGCGGGTAAGCCGATGGGGCCCAGGCGTCATCCATACGACAAGTACGACCTCCGAAAAGCCGATAATATAGCCGCGGCCGTGGAGGGACGCCTTAGGGTGGTAAGGGCTCCCGGGGTCTTCAAGGAGCTGGAAACCTACGCCAATTCCTCCGATAGTTTTTATATCGCCGACAGGATAAATTTCTTTAACGGGTTCACGGGGATGAACGCCAGGGGAGAGGTTTTCCAGATGACCAATTCGACGCGCGGTCTGGCCTCGCTGGAGAACTACTGGGCGGCCCTTCTTGGGAAGCACGGCGCCGGGCGCGTACATTTCCCCGGCTCCTACGGCCATGGCGCCGGCCTGGACTGCAGGGGCGCCCCGTCCGGGCGCTGACCCGCGCTTCTGGCCCGGGTTCCCACTGCGACACCAGTAAATACTAGGGAAGCGGGACCGTCAGCGCTGTTTCGAGACGCCCGGCCCGGGACTCCGCGAGGGGGCCGGGCCGGAACTCTTTGCCGGCCCCGTACCTGACCGCGCAGGGGCGCCCGAGCCTGGCCCGTACCGCTTTGTATACCATCAGCTCCACGGCGTCCTCGGCCCAGTTCTGAGCCCCGTAGAGCGAGGTGAAGGGGGACTCCCCCAGCCAGGCGTATAAGGCGGCCGCCTCGGAAATGTCCAGCAGCGGCCCGCCGCCTATGCCGTAGAAGCGCAGCTTCGCCCTGAGCGGGTGGTCGTGTTCCGGCAGAGGCTTTTCATAGGCCGCCCAGACGTCCCAGCGCTGCTTCCTCCGGGGCGGGCCGCCCTCTATCAGCTCGTACCATTCCTTCTCCACGTAGGGAGTGACGCCGGCCACATAGTCGTAGGCGTGGGTCATCTCATGGAAGAAAGGATAGAAGATGCCCGGCGGCTCTCCGGCGCCGCCGCAGTCCACGCTCACGCCGCCGCCTTTGAACACCGAGGCCTCGCGGCCGGTCAGCGTAGCCGAAAGCGTACGAGAGAACCCCTCGGTGTTGAGCACCGCCCAGGCGTATTTGCGCCCGTCCTTACCGATCACCATGTTGCTCAGGCCATTGCCGAGAAAGCCGTCCACCAGGTAGACGCCGAGAAGTTTTTCTTTCAGGACCGCGCGCATGCGCTCCGGCATCAGGCCGAACCAGCCGGCCAGCATCTCCCTCTGCGCGGCCGTCGGGACGCGTCCCTTGTAGCCGGGCCTGTCGTCGAGGTCCCTGAGCCAATCGAGCAGGAAGGGCGGCGGCGGTCCTATGCGGTCCTTGAGCGGAGAGGTGGGGTCGAAATCATAGTTCTCCGCTTTCAGCGCGGGCTGGGAGAGAAGTCGTTCCCGCTGTTCCGGGCGCATCGGGCCCGGGTAGGCCGCGCGGTGCCAGGCAAAATAGACGACGGCGGCCAGCGCGGCAACGGCCAGCGCGAAGGCGGATATCCTGAGGACTTTTTTCATCTATCGGTGATTATAGACAATCGGGGCCCGTCCCCGACAGCGGGAGCGGGCCCCGGGAGGGCGGGAGCGTGCCAGTTCAGGGTGCCGTCGGATTGTCTTCGTCGCCGTTGACGTGGGTGAGGGCGGTCATGTCGCCCTCGGCGGCGTGGATGCGGTTGATGATGGTCTGCCAGGAGGGCCGGTTGCCCATGGTCACGCTGGTCAGGAAGGCCGCGTCGGCCTTAGCTCCCACTTCGAAGGCGGCGCCGATGCCGGTGGTGACGATGTCGAGGTTCTTGGTGCCTTTGGGATCCCCGGGGCCGCGCTTGAGACGGAAGTAATTGGCGTTGTAGTAGGCGTAGGTGGAGCAGCCCTGGAAGACGAAGATCTGGTACTTGTCCCGGGGCAGCGCGAGCGGCGCTCCGGAGTCGGCCGCGAGGCGTTCGGGGTCCAGGTAGCCGCCGAGCCCGGAATGACCGTCGTAGAGAAAGATGTCGGAGGAGCGCATGGCCTCCGCCGCCGCGGCGGCGAACTCCGCGCTGTCCGGGTCCATCAGGCGCATGTCGATGACGGTGCGGGCGGAGCCGCGGCGGAAGTAGAGCGACTTGCGGCGGTTCTCGTCGGCCGAGACCTCGAAGCCGGCGGCCTTGAGCAGGGCGAAGGCGTCGCGGAAGGTGCCGCGGCCCAGGTCGCCGCTGTGGAAACTCTCGTCTATGCCGACCAGGTAGGTGACCTTGAGTTCGGGCCCGTTGCCGTTGTCGCCGTAGAGCCGGTCGTACTCGGGGTAGGTGCCGCGCGTCATCGGCAGCGGCTCCAGGTCCGTTTCCACCAGTATCAGTTCGTCTTCGGTTATCGGGCAGCCCTCCTGGTAGGGGTTCCAGAAATACCAGAAGTCGCCCTCGCTGTTGTAATGCTCGTCGGTGCAAAGGTTCTTGCGGGCGCCGGGGCGGGGAAAGCCGCTGCGGTAGATGGTCGCCGGGTCCGTGGGCAGCGCGAAGCGTATCGGCTGCGCGCCGCCGCCGGGGAATATTTTAGCGGAGAAGACGACGGTGTCGTCGTAGGTGTAGCCTATCCAGGCATAGGGTTCGTTTGCCACTTTCTCGGCCCGGACCAGGCGGAGCTTGTAGTCGCCCGACGGGACGCCGGGGTTATCGGTGAAGCCGGGATGCATGGTGAAGGCGCCGTACATATGCCGCAGCTGCAGGCGGACCAGTTCCTCGATCTTTTCGCGCTGCCCGGCGTCGTCGAGTATCCGGGACACGGCGCCGGTATAGCCGGCGGGGACCTTGTAGAGCATCCAGGTCTCGAAGCGCAGGCGGGCCTGCCTGGAATCGGCGCCGTACCACTTGTTGAAGTTCTTGTCCGCCCCTTCCGCTCCCGGAAGGGCTAAGGCCTCGGCGGGCGGCGGGGAGAAGGTGCGGCCGGAGAGCGCGCCGGCGCTGACGGCGAGGTCGGCGAAACCGGCGGCGAAGGAAGCCGAGGGCAGCAGCAATATGAAAGTGGATATGGTTCTGCGCATTAAGGTCCTTTGCCGGAGTCCGGCCTTACCTTTAGATTATCCTATAACCGGCGCGGCTTATGATGGGGCTTAAAGCCCAGGCCGCGGTAGTTTTATTTCCCTGCCCGGCCTGGGCCTTTGGGCCCCTGGATTTTTGTAAAATCACTGGCTATGGAACTGAAGCGCTATTTCAACGAGATGGAAAGTGTCAGGGATGAGGTGTTCGCGCTGCCGGGCATGCAGGACACCCGCGCCACGCTGGGCGCCGGACTGTCCGGCTTCTGGGCGCGGACCAAGTTCGCTCTCCGGCTGATGCTGACCGAGACAGAACTGATAACTTTCGCCATATTGCAGTGGGCTTGCGTGATAGCCGGCTACTATCTCTGGGTGCAGATGCTGGCCTGGATACCCGAGGAGACCTGGCGGGCCGCCGCGGAATCCGAAAGAGTCTCCGTTCCGGACCTGGTCCTTTTCGCCTGGTCTTTCGTCTGCGTGGGGCTGGTCGCTTTCCCGCTGGGGCTGCTCACCGGGGCCATGGGCGCGGTGCACGTGCAGCACAGGCTCGGCCAGGAATCGACGATAGCCGGCTGCCTGAAGATGGTGGCGCCGCGCGCCTGGCCGCTGTGGATCTTCCACTGGATAGACGGCTGGTGGACGGTGAACCGCATACTGGACCGCCTGCCCAAGAAGAACGACAGGCGCACCCCGGCGCAGAAGGCCTTGAGCGAGGCGCTCTATTACGCCTGGAAGGTGGCGACGATAGGCATAGTGCCGGGGCTGGTGACCGGGCGGGGGCTGATAGACGCCGGCCGGCGCTCCGTCGGCATGGTCAGGGCGCGTTTCAGCGACGTGATAATACTCCGCGGCGGCTACTCCGCGCTGTGCTGGATAGTGGGCGTAGGCGCGTATATCGGGACGATATTCTTCTTCATCAAGTTCCCGGGCCTGGTCGATTTCAACGCGCCCACGGAGTCGCAGATCTTCAAGTTCTATTTCTGGGCGGGGATCCCGCTGATCGTCTCCGTCGGCGTAGTGATGCTTTTCCTGCGGCCGGTCTACATAATCTCGGCCTGCGATATCTACGCCGATTATGTCAGGGAACGGGAGGAGAACCTGGTGCTGCCGCCGCCCCCGCGCGGCGCGGTGAACGCGGACACTTTCGCCTTCGTCGCGGTCGCCCTGCTGGCCCTGGCCGCGGCGTTCATCTTCAGGTTCAGGGAAGAGCTGGGGGTAGTGGAGCTGCTGGGCAGGCTGGGGTAAGCCGGCGGACCGTCAGTCGGGCTCGGCCGGGTAGACGCCCTTCAGGATAAGTTCCGATATCTTTTCCATCAGCCGCGAGTCGGCCGGGCAGGTCAGCGCGGCGTTGAGGCAGGTCCAGAGCGCCTCGCCCGGGGAGTCCTGCCGCTCGAACCACAGCGCCAGCGCGTAATGGCCGTAGGCGTCGTAGGGCTCGGCCTTGAGCGCCCTGTCGATAAAATCCGAGGCTTTGTTGAAATCACCCAGCTCCGTGTAGCAGCGGCCTATATTGGCCAGCGCGTGATGGCTCTTCCGGTCGGCGGCCAGCGCCGCGCGGAAATGCGTCATCGCGCCGCGGTAATCCTCTTCCGAGGCGGCTATCCAGCCCAGTATCAGCTTCGGCCAGGCGTCCCTGTGGCCTTTGTCCACGGCCAGCCGCGCGTCGGCGGCGGCCTCTTCCGGCCTGTCCAGGTTGAAGAGCGCCAGCGCGCGGTGGGTACGCAGCTCGCTGTCGTCGCGGCCCAGCTCCAGCGCGCGGTCGCAGTCGGCCAGCGCGGCCGGGTAATCGTCGCGGTAGATATTGGCGAGGGCCCGCTCCACGTACAGGGGCGGGGCGTCCGGCTTCACGGCTATGGCGCGGGTCAGATCGGCCACGGCCTCGGCGCCCCAGTCGCGGTCCGGCTCGTCCAGGCCGTACCAGCGCAGGCGGTCGGAGGCGCGGTAGCCGGCGCGGTGCATGGAGGCTATCTCGCTCTTGAGCTGGGACCGCAGGACCAGCAGGTTCTCGTTCTCCCCGTCCGCCTTCACGGCGCGGTCCAGGTCGGCCAGGGCGCGGCCGTAGTCGGCCTTCTCCCACCAGCACAGCGCGCGGCCCGAGAGGGCGCGCGGTTCCGGGGACTTCTTGATGACGGAATTGAAGCGGCGCAGCGCCGGCGCCAGGCGGCGGCGCCCGAGCAGCTTCATGGCCGCCTCCAGCGACTTATTGCGCGCGGCCGACGGCTTGTAGCCGGGCAGGACGTCGCGCATGATGCTCTCGAAGCGGGCGGCCGATTCCACCGAGCGGGGTTTCTTGATGAGGCTGAATCGTTTCCTGAGGTCCATATCTTCCCTTCATTCTACCAGTTTGGGGGCGCCGACGGAAATTTTGCCACGGCCCCGCAAAAAGGTGTAGTATTCCAGGACCAGATTTTTTTCCCGGAGAACCAAATGTCCCATACCAGGAAGCGCCCCTACAAGATCTCGCTGATCTCCACCCACGGCACCGGCAAGACCACCCTCTGCTACGAGGTGGCGGCCGAGCTTAAGAAGCGCGGCCTGAAGGTGAAGGTCTTTTCCGAGATAGCGGCCGCCGCCTTCGAGCAGGGCATACCGATAAACGAGAGCACCACGCTGCCCGCCCAGATGTACATCATGATGCAGCATATCACCGAGGAGCTGCGCGGCACGCTGCGCCATTACCAGGTGGTGGTCTGCGACCGCAGCGTCTTCGACAACCTGGTCTACCTGGAGCGCCGCTGCGGCGAGAATAAGATGCTGCGCGACTTCCTGCGCGGCTACGCCGACACTTTTCCCTATGACGTCATCTACAAGCTGCCGATGGTGGGCGAGCTGGTGGACGACGGCATACGCGACGCGCAGAGCGAGGAGTTCCGCAAGGACATCTTCGACAGGCTCAACACGCTGCTCGACGAGTTCAATATAAACCACCGCACGCTGCCAGAGCCTACCACGGAGCTCCGCAAGGAGTGGGCCGACCATATAGTGGACGAGACGCTGGCCGCGCTGGACTGGCAGCCCTCCAAGACCCCCAAAAAGACCGCCGCCGCGGCCTGAACGCCGCGGCAAAAGAAAGCCCCCGGCCCTGCGAAGGGCGGGGGCTTTTTTTGGTGCGCGCGGCATGCGCGCACACTTGGGGGTGAAAGTCCCCTACGGGGGTTGATAGAACCTACCGTTAGCCAAAGGCAAGGGTGTCCGCCGT
>WOVA01000002.1 GCA_009773155.1 Elusimicrobiota bacterium | reverse complement strand
TCGGTCTCTGAAGACTTCCGAACCGCCGTATGCCGAACGGCACGTACGGTGGTGTGGGAGGACGGCGGGTGAACTAATCACCCGCCTCCTACCCGATTACCGTCACGCGATATGTAACGGAGGCTCCGGGGTGGATTCCCGTCGGGAAAATGCGCCAGCCAGCGACCCTTGACAAATACAGAACGATGGTGTATATTATTTACGCAGTCATCGTTAATTAATTAACGTTAATTAATAACGATATCGTTACCAACGTTACGGATAGAACGAAGCGGGAGGGACTTATGGCGAAGATATTATGCGTAGACGACGACAAGGACATCCTGGACACCTGCGAAGTGGTGCTGCAGGGCAAGGGGCACTCGGTCGTAACCGCGGTCAACAGCAAGGAGGGGCTGGAGAAGGCCCTGCGGGAAAAGCCCGCGCTGATAGTGCTGGACGTCATGATGGACGACTCCACCGAAGGCTTCCACATGGCGCAGAAGCTGCGCGGGACGGAGGAGCTGAAATACGTTCCCATACTGATGCTGACCTCCGTTAACGAGACTTCCCCGCAGAAGTTCGGCGAAAAGGACGGGGAGTTCCTGCCGGTGGACGCCTTCATGGAGAAGCCGATAAAACCCAAGGAATTCCTGGCCAGGGTAGCGGAACTGCTGGCCCTCAGGAAGGAAGACATCAATACAGAAGGCAGGACCAGGTAACTTATGCCGCGTATCCCCCAGCGCGCGGTGGAAAGGTTCTTCCGCTACTGCCAGTTCCTGCACTCCAAGGTAGAGGCGGGCTCGGAGTTCGTTTTCTCGCACGAACTGGCGGCGGCGGTGGGGGTCTCTCCGGAACAGGTCCGGCGCGACTTCATGAATTTCCGCCAGGTAAAGGGCACGCCCCAGCGCGGTTATCCCGTCAAGGAGTTCATGGCGGCGCTCTACTCCCACCTCGAGTCCTCGTCACTGACGAAGATGGTCCTGGTGGGGGTGGGAAACCTCGGAAAGGCCATACTTTCCTATTTCCTCAGGCGCCGGCCCAATCTCAGCATAGTCGCGGCCTTCGACCTGGACCCCGAAAAAACGGACAGGATCTATTCCGGCTGCCGGGTGCACCATCCCAGCCAGCTGGAGAAGGTGGTCGCCCGGGAGCGCGTCGCGGTGGGCATAATAACGGTGCCCGCCTCCGTAGCCCAGGAGGCCGCCGACGCCCTGGTCAGGGCCGGGGTAAAGGGCATAGTTAATTTCGCGCCGGCCAATATCCGCCTCCCCCGGGGAGTGTTTCTGGAGCACATAGATATCACTCTTGCGCTTGAAAAAACAGCGTATTTCGCCAGAAGCATGAGACCATCAAAGGAGTTTCACAAATGAGCACACAGAGCAAAGTGGCCAGGATTCTCGCAGCGCACCCTTTCGCCAAGCGGGCCGCTGTAATACCCATATTACAGGAGATACAGGAAGCTGAAGGCTATGTTTCACAGGACGCGGTGGTCAAGGTGTCCGCACATCTCGCAATGCCCGCGTCCAAGGTCTACGGTGTCGCCACTTTTTACAACCAGTTCCGTTTTAAGCCCAAAGGCAAGTACCACATCATGGTCTGCCGGGGCACAGCCTGCCATGTGAAGGGCTCCCTTTCCGCCCTCAGACTGGTCGAGGAGGGGCTTAGTATCAAGGCGGGAGATACCACGCGGGACGGCCTCTTCAGTCTGGAGGTTGTCTGCTGTATGGGCGCCTGCGGTCTGGCCCCGGTCATAAGCATAAACGGGGAATTTCACGCCAAAGTCACCCCCGAAAAACTCAAGAACATCGTTGAAGAAATAAAGCTCAAGGGGGAAAAATGACGTCAAGCACCGACAACCTCATCATCGCCTCTCTCTCCTGTCTGCCGGAAAAAGAAAAAAATTCGTTCCTGGCCGCCGCCTTCGGCAAAGGCGACTGGGCCCCCAGAGCTGCCGCGCTGCGTCATGAGACGGTGGAAAGACCGATAATCTACGTGGGAGCTGGAACCTGCGGTTTGGCCGCCGGCGCCGGAAAGACGTTGGAGGCGGTCAAAGCCTGGCTCAAAAAGAACAAGGTCAAGGCCGATGTGATAGAGGTAGGCTGTATCGGCTACTGCGCAGTCGAGCCCCTGCTGGACGTCCGCCTGCCCGGCATGCCCCGCGTCTCCTTCGAGCGCGCCAGGGCGGAGACCGTGGACGCCATCCTCAACTCCATCTTCACCAGGCGCGTACCTCTAAAAGACAACATTCTCGGCCAGTTCGCGCCCGAAGGCGCCGGGAAATGGGCCGGCGTTCCTCTCATGAGCGAGCACCCTTTCTTTAAGGACCAGGTGCGCGTCGTCCTCAAGAACTGCGGCCTGGTAAACCCCGTCTCCATAGAGGAATATATAGCCCGCGGCGGCTATACCTCCTACCTGAAGGCCCTGCACGGCAAGACGCCCGCCCAGGTCTGCCAGGATGTCGAGACCAGCGGCCTGCGCGGCCGCGGCGGAGGCGGCTTCCCCACGGGGAAGAAGTGGAAGATGGCCCTGACTTCCGACGCCGACCAGAAGTACATCATCTGCAACGCCGACGAAGGCGACCCCGGCGCTTTCATGGACCGCGCGGTCATCGAGGGCGACCCGCACCGCGTGCTGGAAGGCCTTGCGATCGGCGCCTACGCCATCCACGCCTCCAAAGCCTACGTCTACATCCGCGCGGAATACCCGCTGGCCGTCAAGAACCTGACCAGGGCCATCGGGGACGCCCGCAGGATGGGGCTCCTCGGCGAGAATATTTACGGCAGCGGCTTCGACCTGGACGTCATCGTGAAGATGGGTGCCGGCGCTTTTGTCTGCGGCGAAGAAACCGCCCTTATGCACAGCATCGAGGGAAAGCGCGGCATGCCCAAACCCCGCCCGCCCTACCCGACGCAGCGCGGGCTTTTCGACAAACCCTCGGTAATCAATAACGTCGAGACTTTCGCGAACGTCCCGTCCGTCCTGGAGACGGAAGCCGGGAGCTTCGCCAGGATCGGCACCAAAGGGAGCAAGGGCACTAAGGTGTTCGCTCTCTCCGGCATGGTGCGCCGCACCGGCCTCGTCGAGGTCCCGATGGGCACCAGTCTCCGCCAGGTCGTGTTCGATATCGGCGGCGGCATCCCGAACGGCAAGAAATGCAAGGCCGTCCAGATCGGCGGCCCCTCCGGCGGCTGTATCCCCGAGGCGCACCTAGACCTCGAGTGTGATTATGAGGCGCTGAAGAACTTCGGCGCCATCATGGGCTCGGGCGGCCTCGTAGTCATGGACGAGAGCACCTGCATGGTGGACCTGGCGAAGTACTTCATGGAGTTCATCCAGAACGAATCCTGCGGCAAGTGCATACCGTGCCGCGAAGGCACGCGCAGGATGCTCGAGATCCTGCAGGCCATCACCCGCCCGAGACGCAAAGAAGACGGTAACGACGCCCTCTTCCGCTTCCAGGGAGTGATGCTGCTCAGGGAACTGGGAGAGGTGATCCGCAAAACGTCGCTCTGCGGCCTGGGCCAGACGGCGCCTAACCCGGTGCTTTCCACCCTCAAGTGGTTTCGCGACGAGTATGAGACCCATATTTTCGACCGCCAGTGCCCGGCCGGGGCCTGCCGCGAACTCGTCGGCGCCCCTTGCCAGAACGGCTGCCCCGTGGGCACCGAGGTCTGGCGCTACGTGGCCCACGTAAGCCGCGGGGAATACGAGGACGCTTATCGCGCCATCCGCTCGGCGAATCCCTTCCCGTCGGTCTGCGCCCGCGTCTGTGACCACCCGTGCGAAACGATGTGCCGCTGCGGCACTACCGGCGGCGCGCCGATAGCGATACGCGCGCTCAAGCGCTTCGTGGTGGAGAACGTCCCTCCCTCAGTCTACAAGCGCCCCCCGGCGCCGGTCAAGGCCGGCGCCCCGAAGGTGGCCGTCATCGGGGCCGGCCCCTCGGGCCTTACCGCCGCCCACCAGCTCTCCATGCAGGGCTACAAAGTGACGATATTCGAGAAAGAGAAGAAACCCGGCGGTATGCTGGTGTGCGGCATACCGCAGTACCGCCTCCCCAGGCCCGTCCTTGAAAAAGAGATCGCGGCCCTCATGAACGAGAACGTCGCGCTTAAGTGCGGCAAATCGCTCGGCAGGGACTTCACGCTGGACACTCTCGCCAGGGACGGCTACAGGGCCGTTTACGTCGCGCTCGGCGCGCACAGGAGCAAGAAACTGGGTCTGGACGGCGAGGACTGCGGGGGAGTTATACCCGGAATAAAGTTCCTCAAAGCCCACAACCTCGAAAATAAGGCCCTGGCCAGGGGCCGGGTGGGCGTTATCGGCGGCGGCAACTCCGCTATCGACGCCGCCCGCGTGGCGATACGCCAGAAGGGCGTAAGATCCGTGACGGTGTTCTACCGCCGCACCCGCGCTGAAATGCCGGCCTATGCCGAGGAGATAGAAGCCGCGCTGCAGGAAGGAGTGAAGCTCGAGGTCCTCGAAACCCCGACGGGACTCGTGCTCAAGAACGGCCGGCTGGCCGGCGTGCGCTTCATCCGCAATACGCTCGGCCCGCGGGACTCCAGCGGCAGAGCGAAACCCGTGCCGGTCGCAGGCAGCGAGCACACCGCCGAACTGGACACCCTGATAGCCGCCATCAGCGAGGAGCCCGAGGCGGGGACACTGGAGGGACTGACCGTCTCCAAGTGGGGCACGCTGGTCATCAACGGCCAGTCGTACTCCACCGGCAGGACCGGCGTATTCGCCGGCGGCGACGTGACCACGGGGCCGAACACCGTGATCAACGCCATCGCCGCGGGAAAGAACGCCGCGGTCATGATAGACCGTTTCCTGACCGGCCGCCAGCTGCGGGTCGTAAAGAAGGTTCGCCTTCCTTCAGTTTACGTGGAGCCCGTGAAGGCCGCGCAGAATGAGGGAACCGACGGGCGCGTGCCTCTTGCGCACCTGCCGGTGAAGGCCCGCGTCAGGAACTTCAGGGAAGTCGACCTGTGCGTGCCTGAACGGTACGCACTCTGCGAAGCCGGCCGCTGTCTGCGGTGCGACGTAGAATTCACACAGCCCGATTGATCCGGAGGAAAAATATGCTCAAAATAGAAGTCAACGGGAAGACCGTACAAGCCGGCCAGGGGGAGACCATCCTGCAGGCGCTCACGCGCCACGGGATAAAAGTTCCCACGCTCTGCCACCTTCCAGGACTCGCGCCTTCCGGGGCCTGCCGTATGTGCGTAGTGGAAGTGGATGGACTGCCGTCGCTGATCCCCTCATGCTCCTACCCCGTGGCCGACGGGATGAGGATCAGCACCAACTCGCGTCAGGTGCTCCAGGCCCGTAAGACCATCGTCGAGCTCCTGCTCTCCAATCACCCGCAGGACTGCCTTTACTGCGGGCGCGGCGGCGACTGCGACCTGCAGCGCCTCGCCAGGCAGCACGGAGTGCGCCAGCGAGTGTTTTCCGGAGAGAGGATCCGCCGCGAGAAAGACATGTCCAGCCCGGCCATCGTGCGCGACCCGGAGAAATGCATTCTCTGCGGCAAATGCGTGCGCGTCTGCGAGGAGGTCCAGGACGTCTCCGCGATAGACTTCATACAGCGCGGCGCCAAGGCCTTCATCGGCACCGCCTACGACCAGGGCCTTAATGTTTCGAGCTGCATAAACTGCGGACAGTGCGTGCTCGTTTGCCCCACCGCGGCCCTCGCCGAGCGCAGCTACGTCGACGATGTTCTCAGGGCTCTGAACGCCCCGGGTAAATACGTGGTCGTGCAGCACGCCCCGGCGGTCTCGGTCTCCATCGCCGAAGAATTCGATTATAAACCGGGCACCGACATGGACGGGAAGATGACCGCGGCACTGCGCAGGGTCGGTTTCAGGAAGGTGTTCGACACCTCCTTCACCGCCGACCTGACCATAATGGAAGAAGGGTCCGAGCTCGTCAAGCGCGCCACGACCGGCGGCGTACTTCCCATGTTCACCAGCTGCTCGCCCGGCTGGATAAAACTCGTCGAGCAGTTCTATCCTGAGTTCATGCCCAACCTCTCCACCTGCAAGAGTCCGCAGCAGATGCTGGGAGCTCTCGTCAAGACCTTCTTCGCCCAGCGCGAGAAGATCGACCCGGCCGACATAGTCAGCGTTTCCGTCATGCCCTGCACGGCCAAGAAGTTCGAGGCCGGACGCCCGGAAATGGGACGCGGACGTCTCAGCGACGTGGATTACGTGCTTACCACGCGGGAGCTGGCGGAG
This sequence comes from Elusimicrobiota bacterium, assembly GCA_009773155.1. GTDB lineage: Bacteria > Elusimicrobiota > Elusimicrobia > Elusimicrobiales > UBA9959 > UBA2231. Next base: position 112,301 of record WOVA01000002.1, on the reverse strand, counting down.
CTTTTCCGTACCGTCGGAGTGGACCCCGCCGCCCTTGAGCCCGAAACCCCGGATACCCCGTTCGGAGAACGCTCCAGCGCCGGCAAGCTCTTCGGCGCCTCCGGCGGCGTTATGGAAGCGGCCGTGCGCAGCGCCTACTTCCTGATAACCGGCACGGAGATGAAGGAATACACCATACAGGAACTCCGCGGCATGAAGGGATCGAAGGAACTGCGCGTGAAAGCCGGCAAGTTCGAACTCGGCGCCGCGGTCGTGTCGGGCCTGGGCCCGGCCCGCAGGCTGATGGAGGAGATCAAGGGCGGACGAAAGGATCTGCACTTTATCGAGGTCATGACCTGCCCCGGCGGCTGCATAAACGGCGGAGGCCAGCCCCGCCGCGCCGACACCGAGTCGGTAAAGGCACGCATGAACGCCCTGCACCATATTGACAAGGATGCCCCGCTGCGCGTGAGCCACAAGAACGCGCAGGTGAAACGTCTTTACGACGAGTTCCTGGGCGCTCCGCTGGGCCGCAAGAGCCACGAGCTGCTGCATACCCGCTACACCAAGCGCGACGTCCTCCGCTGAGGCGCGTAAAAAAGAGGAAAACCATGACGACGAAGAAGAACATACTTGTAGTAGACGACGACCAGGACATACTGGAGCAGGTTGCCCTGACCATGAAGGCGGCCGGCTACAACGTAGCCACCGCGCGCGGACAGGAAGACGCCGAAGAGATCCTGCTCCAGTTCGTCCCGGACCTTGCCATAGTGGACCTGATGATGGAGCATATGGACTCGGGTTTTGCGCTGTGCCACCACATCAAAAAACTCTATCCGGAAGTGCCGGTGATACTGCTCACCGCGGTATCCGCCGCCACCGGACTCGACTTCTCCGCCCGGCAGGAGGACGCCTCCTCCTGGATGAGGGCCGATATTCTGCTGGATAAGCCGGCCAGGCCGGAACAATTGCGGGCCGAAGTTAAGCGCCTCCTGCGCGCCTAACGCGGCGGCGGGGGATACAGAGGGTTCTTCAATATGGACACCACTCCTCTGGTAGCCACTATAAAAGAAAAATGCAGGGCGTGCTATACCTGCGTGCGCGGCTGCCCCGCCAAGGCCATCCGGATCTCCGGCGGCCAGGCCGAGGTCATAAGGGAGCGCTGCATAGGCTGCGCCAACTGCGTGCTGATGTGCAGCCGCGGCGCCAAGGAGACCAGGCAGTCCCTGGAGGCTGTGAAGGCCCTGCTTAAAAGCGGGGCGCCCGTGGCGGCGGCCGTGGCCCCCAGCTTCCCGGTGGAGTTCGGCGGCATGGACCCGATGCGCTTCACAGGTATACTAAAAGCGCTGGGATTCAGGTATGTCTGCGAGGTTGCCTTCGGCGCGGATATAGTGTCGCTGCAGTACCGCCGCCTCCTCAACGAGAACCCCGGAAAAAAGTTCATCAGCACCGCCTGCCCGTCCGTGGTCTCTTTCATCGAGAAGTACCACCCGGCGCTGGTCCCCGACCTCGCCCCCATAGTCTCGCCCATGGTGGCCGAAGCGCGGATAATAAAGGCGATGTACGGCGGGGACGTGAAAGTGGTGTTCATCGGGCCCTGCGTGGCCAAGAAGGGGGAGGCTGGCCGCAACCAGGCCGACATAGAGGAATCTATCACCTTCACGGAATTGCGCGCGCTGCGCAAGGGACTGGGGCTGGACATCAGCTCGGTCCTCGACGCGCCTTTCGACCCGCCGCACCCGGCCAAAGGCGTGCTGTACCCGATGGGCGGGGGTCTGCTCAACTCCGCCGAGCTGCAGGACGACCTGATGAGCGGGCGCTTCCTTTCGGCGGAGGGCCTCGAGACTTTTCCCGAAGTGCTCAAGAATATGGAGCACGGCGACATAGACTCGGACTTCCTGGACCTGCTCTGCTGCGACGGCTGCATCATGGGCCCGGGCATCAGCGCCAAGACCTCCAAGCACGCCCGGGAGGCGGCCCTGCGCCGCTACGCCCGCAAGAGCTATTTCACCGTCAGGATCAGCGATTGGGAGGAGAGTGTGCGGCGCTTCCGTAGCCTGGACTACTCGGCTTCCTTCGAGCCGGAGGACAGGCGCATGAAACTGCCCGCCCCGGAAGAGCTCAGGGACGTGCTCTCAAAGATGGGCAAGACCAGGCCTGAGGACGAGCTGAACTGCGGCGCCTGCGGCTACCCCACCTGCGCGGAGCACGCCGTGGCCATCCTCCGCGGGATAGCCGAAAGCGAGATGTGCCTGCCCTATACCATCGACCGCCTCAAGGCCACCGCCGACGAGCTGACCGTCAGCTACAACCAGCTCGGCCAGACCCGGCAGGCGCTGATGCAGAGCGAGAAGCTGGCCAGCATGGGCCAGCTCGCGGCCGGCGTGGCGCACGAGCTCAACAACCCGCTCGGCGTGGTGCTCCTTTACGCCCACCTGCTGGCCGAGCAGTGCGACAAGGGCTCCCGCACCTACGCGGACGCGCGGATGATCACCGACCAGGCGGACCGCTGCAAGAAGATCGTGGGGGGGCTGCTCAACTTCGCCCGAAAGAACAAGCCCTTCTTCCGCCAGACCGACCTGACGAAGCTGGTGGAGAACTATTTCAAGAGCGCCCAGATTCCCCCCGGGGTGAAACTGGACCTGAGCAGCGCCCCCGAAGAGCTGCAGGCCGAGATGGACCCCGACCAGGTGATACAGGTCCTGACCAACCTGGTCACCAACGCCCTGGAGGCGATGGCGGGATCGGGCACGCTTATCGCCAGGACTTTCCGGGAGAACGGCGAAGTCTGCTTCTCGGTAGGCGACACCGGCTGCGGCATAAAGCCGGAGAATTTCAGGAAGGTCTTCGAGCCTTTCTTCACTACCAAGCAGATAGGCAAGGGCACCGGGCTGGGCCTGGCCGTCAGCTACGGGATAATAAAGGTCCACCGCGGCAATATTACCGTCGAGAGCAACTCGGATCCGGCCAAGAGTCATACCGGAACCGTTTTCACGGTGAAGATGCCGCCGGTAGCCCGGGAGGCCGGCGCCGTAAAGATGAAGACCGAAGCGTCTAAAAAATAACACTCAAGCACAGGAGACCTCCATGACCAGGAAAACCAGGATGAAGATGCTCGTCTCAGAGCACGAGCCCGACATGATGGAGCAGCTGAAGCTCTGCCTGGATAACGAGGAATGCGGGGTTCTGGCCGCCTTCAAACAGAAGGAGCCAGGACTCAGGCGCCTGACGGGAGAGGGGGAAGGACATGAATGACCCGGAGCCCCTGCACCTCCTCGACGTCCTGATCGTAGACGACGAGGCCGGCATGCGCGCCGGCGCGGAGCGCGCGCTGGAGGGTTTCACTGTGGCGCTTCCGGATTTCAGGGAGACCGTGGCCTTCTCGGTGCGCTCCGCCTCCACCGGCGCCGAAGCGCTGGAGGAGCTCAAGGCCCGCACCCCCGACATAGTCCTGCTGGACTATAAGCTGCCGGACATGACGGGCATAGACGTCCTGGCCGACGCCCCCGGGGCGGCGGATTTCCTGACGATAATGATAACCGCCTTCGCCTCGCTGGAAGTGGCCGTCACCGCCACCAAGCGCGGCGCCTTCGATTTCCTGGCCAAGCCCTTCACGCCGGAGGAGCTGAGGGCGACAATAACCAAAGCCGCGCGCAGCATCTACCTCCAGCGCAAGGCTCGCCGGCTTGAGGACGAGAAGCGCCAGGTGCGCTTCGAGTTCATCCGCGTGCTGGCCCACGAGCTAAAGAGCCCGCTGGCCGCCGTCGAGGGGTACATGCACCTGATGAAGGAGCGGATGAAGGGCCCCGACATGGCGGCCTACGACCAGATGATAGACCGCAGCGTGACGCGCATCGGCGGCATGCGCAAGCTGGTCATGGACCTGCTGGACCTGACCAGGCTGGAATCCGGCAGGAAGAAGCGCTCGATAGAGACCGTCGACCTCGCCCGCTCGGCCGCGCTGGCGGCCGACGCCGTGGCGGCCATGGCGGCGGAGAAGAAAGTGGAGGTCAGGGTCGACGCTCCCGCCGCGCTGCCGCTTCTGGCGGATTCCGGCGAAGTGGACATGATACTCTCCAACCTGCTGAGCAACGCCGTCAAATACAACAGGGAGGGGGGGCGCGCGGTACTGGAGCTGCGCCCCGCCGGACCTGGGACCGTCTCGGTGCGCTGTTCGGATACCGGCATCGGCATGACGGAAGAGGAGCTCTCCAGGCTTTTCGGCGAATTCGTGCGGATGAAGAACGAGCACACCCGCGGCATCGACGGCAGCGGGCTGGGCCTGTCGATACTCAGGAAGGTCGTCGCGCTTTACGGGGGGGAAGTCAGGGTGACTTCCAGGTACGGGGAGGGTTCGTCCTTCGAGCTGACGCTCAGGGACGCCGAGATACCGGCGCCGGAGGCGGACCCGGCGCTCAAGGGCGCTTAGCCGCCCTACCGGAGGCAGCATGGAACCCGTAACGGTCAACGCCGACACTTATGCCGGCTACCTGAAGCAGGGAACGGACTTCATCGACGACGCGGCGCTCCGGGCGGCGCTGGCCGCGCCCGCGCCCGGCGCCGGGCGCGTCAGGGAGATACTCGCGCGCTCGCTGGAAGTCTCGGAGGCCCTGCCGCCGGAGGATACGGCCGCCCTGCTGGCCGTGGAGGACCCGGCGCTGCTCGCTGAAATTTTAGAGGCGGCCCGCGCCGTCAAGAAGAAGGTCTACGACAACCGCGTGGTGACCTTCGCCCCGCTTTACGCCGCCAATTACTGCGTCAACAACTGCCTTTACTGCGGCTTCCGCACCGGCAACCGCCGGGCCGTACGCCGCAAGCTTTCTGTCGAGGAGATAAAGTCCGAGGCGGAGGCCCTCGCCGGCCGCATAGGCCACAAACGCCTGATCTTCGTGACCGGCGAGCATCCCTCGACGGGCGCTGACTATGTAGCGGAGGCGCTTAGGACGATATACTCGGTCAAGGTGCCGACGCGGCGGGGCTTCGGCCAGATACGCCGCGTCAACGTCAACTCCGCCCCTATGACCGTGCCCGGCCTGCGCAAACTCAAGGAGGCGGGCATCGGGACCTACCAGGTCTTCCAGGAGACCTACGACCGCAAGCTGTACTCGCGCCTCCATCCCGGTGACACGCCCAAGGCCGATTACCGCTGGCGGCTCTACGTCATGCACAGGGCCTTCGAGGCCGGCATAGACGACGTGGCGCTCGGGGCTCTTTTCGGGCTGAACCCCGAATGGAAATTCGAGGTGATGGGGCTGGTGGCGCACGCGCGCGAGCTGGAGACCAGGTTCGGCATAGGACCCCACACTATCTCCTTCCCGCGGCTGGAGTCGGCCGACGGCACCAGCCTGCCCCAGGACAGCCTCCGCAACGCCTCCGACGAGGATTTCCGCAAGCTGGTCGCGGTACTGCGGCTCAGCGTCCCCTACGCCGGCATGATAGTCACGGCCCGCGAAAAGCCGGCGACCATCCGCTCCGTCATAGGCATGTGCACCCAGCGCGACGCCGGCACCGCGATAGGCATAGGCGCCTATTCCGACCGCTACGGCGCCCAGGAGGCCGAACGCCAGCAGTTCATGCTGGGCGACACGCGCTCCCTCGACGAGATCATCGGCGAGCTGGCCGACCTGGGGCACATCACCAGCTTCTGCACGTCGGGCTACCGCTGCGGCCGCACCGGCGACCACATAATGAAACTGCTCAAGAGCGGTCACGAGAGCCGCTTCTGCAAGCTAAACGCCGTGCTGACCTTCCGCGAATGGCTGGACGATTTCGCCTCGGACGCGACGAAGGCAAAAGGCGAGGCTCTGATCGAAAAAGAGATAGCCGAGATACGCGCGCGCTCCGCCCATTTTCCGCCGGAGACCATAAAGATGCTCGAGACATATTACGCCCGCATCGGCTCCGGCGAGAGGGACCTGTGCTTTTAATGGAAACACCGGACGCGCCCCGCCCCCGTCGGGAAACAATGGGGGTGGCGGCGGATTCGCGGAGAAAAACCCTTCGGAGCCGCGAGCTTACGGAGTATGCGCCGCAGCTAGCCGGTGGAATCGCATCTCGAGGATGCGGAGGCGCATACGAGCGCTCGCGGCGAGAACGGGAAGCGCGCGCACGGTGTGCGCGACGCTGTTTTTTCGAAGCGAACCGCCGACAGGACCCCCATAGTTGCTCCTTATGAGCGGGGCGTGGACGAATATTATGAACAAGGACGAGATACTTTACTGGCTGGACCCGGACCGCGACGCGGCGCCGCTGTTCGCCCGGGCCGACAAGGTCAGGCGCGAGCGCGTGGGCGACGGCGTGCATCTGCGCGGCCTGATAGAGTTCTCCAATATCTGCCGCCGCCGCTGCTATTACTGCGGCATAAGGTCCGGCAACGCCAGGGTCCGGCGCTACCGGCTCTCGGCGGAAGAGATCATGGGCTGCGCGCGCACCGCCGTGCGCCTGGGCTACGGAACCGTGGTAATGCAGAGCGGCGAGGACCCGGGCTGGGGGCCCGCGGCGCTCATACCGCTGGTCGAAAAGATCAAGACGGAGACGGACCTGGCGGTCACGCTCTCCGTCGGCGAGCATTCCCGCGGGGACTACAGGGCTCTCCGGGCGGCCGGGGCGGACCGCTTCCTCCTGCGCTTCGAAACCTCCGACCGCCGGCTCTTCGCCCTGCTCAGGCCGGACTCCGATTACGACGCGCGCTTCAGGCGCCTGGCCTGGCTGCGCGAGGCCGGCTTCCAGGTGGGCTCGGGCGTAATGACCGGCCTGCCGGGCCAGACCAGGGAGAGCCTGGCCGACGACATACTGATCTTCCGCGACCTCGCCCTGGACATGGTCGGGGTGGGGCCGTTCATCCCCGGCCCCGATACCCCGCTGGCCGACGCCGAGCCCGGCACGCTGGACCTGGCGCTGCGAGTGACGGCCCTGGCGCGCGTAGTCACGGGCGACGCGCATATACCGGCCACCACGGCCATGGGCAGCATAGACCCGCAGGGCAGGCAGAAGGCCCTGCGCTGCGGCGCTAACGTGCTCATGCCCAATATCAGCCCGACGGAACACCGGCCGGATTACAGCCTTTACCCCGGCAAGATCTGCACCGGCGAACGCCCCGAAGAGTGCTCCGCCTGCGTAGACGCGATGCTGACCGGACTGGGGCGCTCCCGGGCGGAAGGACATGGCCACAGCCTGAAGGGGGAAAGATGAACTCGGTCCCCAGATCGATGAGACTCCAGATAGCGATATTCGGACGCGCCAATGTCGGCAAGTCCAGCGTCCTGAACATGATCGCGGGACAGGACGTGGCCATCACTTCGCCCGAACCAGGCACCACCACCGACGTGGTGGAGAAAGCCATGGAACTCCTGCCCGTCGGGCCGGTGGTTTTCCTCGACACGGCCGGGCTGGACGACGCGGGTCCGCTGGGCGCGCTGCGCACCGCCAGGGCGAGACGCATCTTCGACCGGGCGGACGCGGTACTGCTCGTCACGGAGCCGTCGGTGTGGGGGGAATGGGAGGAGGGCGTCCTGGAGACGGCCTCCGCGAAAAAGCTGCCCGTCATAGTCGTGGTCAATAAGACGGACTTGTCCGCCCCGCGCGGGGATATGGCCGCGGCGCTGCGCGCGAAGGCCCTGGACCATGTCCTCTGCGCGGCCACCGACCGCGGGCGCCGCGAAGAGGCCGTCGCCGCCATCAAGGAAAGGCTGCTGCGTCTCACCGCCAGTACCTCCACCGCGCCCGCCCCGCTGATAGGCGACCTGGTGAAGCCGGGGGACGCCGTCGTCCTCATAATACCGATAGACAGGGAAGCGCCAAAGGGCAGGATAATACTGCCGCAGGTGCAGGTCATGCGCGGCCTGCTCGACCACGGGGCGCTCCCCGTCGTCTGCCGCGAGCACGAGTACTCCAAAGCGCTGGCCTCGCTGCGCGAGCCGCCGGCGCTGGTCGTCTGCGACTCGCAGGTAGTCGACTTCATGACCGCCAATACCCCGGCGGGCGTGCCATGCACCACTTTCTCGATACTATTCGCGCGCTTCAAAGGAGACCTGGCGGCCTACGCCGCCGGAGCGGCGGCCATACGCGGGCTCCGGCCCGGGGACCGCGTAGCAGTGCTGGAGGCCTGCAGCCACCACGCGATAGAGGACGATATAGGCAGGGTGAAACTGCCGCGCTGGCTGAAGGCCGCCGTCGGGGGGGAGCTGAAGATAGACACTTTCGCCGGCCGCGACCTGCCGGACGCTCCCGGGGAATATAAGCTCCTGCTGCAGTGCGGCGGCTGCATGCTGGGCCGTACGGAGATACTGGCCAGGATGGGAAAAGCGGCGGCCGCCGGCGTACCCATAACGAATTACGGCACGGCCATTTCGGAATGCAAGGGAGTGCTGGAAAGGGTGCTCTCGCCTTTCCCCGCGGCGCTGGCGGCCTACAGGGCGGCGGCTAGCGCCGGTTCCCGGTATCGTACTCCGGGTGGGTAAGCAGGCAGTAATTCCTCATCACTGCCCTCTCGTTCGACGGGGTGACGCGCCCCGATGGGCAGGCGTCCGAAGCGGGCGGACACAGCGCGGCCAGCGTATGGCCGGACGACTTGTAATGGTCGCAGGCCGAGCAGATGCTTTTCAGGTCGCGCGCTATGTGGCGCCGCTTCTCCGCGGCCAGGAACTCGAGGAACTTGCGCACGTCGGTCTTCATGCGGCCGGCGAAAGTGCGTGTCGGGTAGACCAGCGAAGCCGGTATCCGGCAGACGCTCGGCCATGAGCCCGCGGGGGCCCGGTCCGGCGAGGTGACTAATTCGTAGCGGCTAAGCACACGGGAGCGGAGTTCCTTCGGCGCCGCGGCCGATTCGGAATACTTGCTGTGATAATAGAAGCCGCCGAATATCTCCCGGGGAGACGTGCACACCAGAGCGTCGGGATAGAAGGGGTCCCCGTCAACAAGAAAACCTCCCTTGTGATCGCCCCGCCCGAGCAGGGCGAAACCGAATATGGAAGTGCGGGCAAGCATGTTGAAAGCTTCGTCACGGGAGCCCGGCTCGAGTATCTCTACCCTGGCCAGCGGGTAAAGAGCCTTTATCCCGTCCTCCAGCAGCGCGGCCGCCTCGGCGCAGGCCTTGGGCGAGACGGCGTCCCTGTCCGTCTTCCCGGCCGGCGAACAGTCGCCGGTCAGTATCGCGAACAGTCCGGACCGGCAAAAATCCAGGGACAGGGACTTTTCCTCCTTGGGCGCGCCGAAATTGGCGAAAGGTTCAAACGCCCCCGCCGCGGCGGGGGAAAGCAGCAGAGCGAGTACCAGGCGTCTCACCGGGCCTCCCTGAGCCGCTCCAGCGCGGCCGACAGCGCCCTGGCCGCCGGCCTGTCCGGGTGGGCCAGCGGGTAAAGCTCTCCCTTTTCACCCGAAGAGAGCAGCTCATGGTCGAACGGGACGGTACCCAGGAAAGGCACGCCGGCCTCCCGCGCCGCCCGCTCTCCGCCGCCGGAACGGAACAGGTCCACCTGACCGCCGCAATGCGGGCAGCCGAAAGCGCCCATGTTCTCGACGATGCCCGCCACTTTCACGGGGATCGTTTTAAGGAAATTGACCGCCTTGACCGAATCCAGCAGCGCCACTTCCTGCCCCGTGGTGACTACGACGGCCGCCAGGTCCGGCACCATCTGACAGAGGGAGAGCGGCTCGTCGCCGGTACCCGGAGGAGCGTCTATGACCAGCCAGTCCAGGTCGCCCCAGCGTACGTCGGCCAGGAACTGCCTGAGCACATTGAGTTTCATCGGGCCGCGCCAGATGACCGGCGTGCCCGCCTTGCCCAGCAGCGAGCCCATGGATATCAGGGAAAGGTTCTCGCGCACCGGCACCGGGTCCATGAACTTGCCGTCGGAGGACGGGGGGATACCCTCCTTGCCTGTCAGCCGGGCCATCGAAGGTCCGTGAATATCTATGTCCAGCAGGCCGGTCCTCTGCCCGGAGGCCGAAAGGAGGGCGGCGAACGACGCGGCCACGGAGCTCTTGCCCACGCCCCCCTTATTGCTCATGACGAGCAGCTTGCGGCCTATCCTGGCCATGTTCTCTTTTATCAGCGACTGCCTGCGGTCTATGTGAACCTGGTGCATATCGTCCTCCGCCCTCATAATATATTATTTTGTTATAATAAATGAAAATTTCATTCCATTTGCCGCGGCACCCCGCCGCGTTAAGGAGAGAAGATGAAACCAGTTATCACCGCTGAAAAAGCCGTAGAGGACATAAAGGACGGCGCCACCCTTATGGTCTCCGGCTTCATGGGCTGCGGCAACGCCTTCACCCTCATAGACGCCCTCATAAAAAAGGGCGCGAAGAACCTCAACCTCATCACCAGCGACACCGCCTACCCGAACATAGGGGTCGGCCGCATCATCTGCGAATGCCGCGCCGCCACGCTGACGGCCTCCCATATAGGCACCAATCCCGTCAGCGGCCAGAAGATGAACTCCGGCGAGCTCAAGGTCACGCTGGTGCCGCAGGGCACCTTCGCCGAGCGGATACGCGCCAGGGGCGCCGGCCTGGGCGGCGTACTCACCCCGACGGGCGTGGGCACCGAGGTGGAGAAGGGCAAGCAGAAGCTGAATCTCAACGGGAAGGACTACCTGCTCGAGACGCCGCTCGGCGCCGACTTCGCCTTCATAAGGGCCGAGGTCGCCGACAAGTACGGCAACTGCTTCCTGCCGGGCGCGACCAAGAACATGGCGGTGGTGATGGCCATGGCCGCCGACCGCGTCATAGTCGAGGCGGAAAAGATCGTGGAACCAGGAGAGCTGGACCCGGAGCGGGTCACCATACCCGGCGCCTTCGTCTCGGCCCTGGTGCGGGCCGTGCTGCCGGTCTCCAACCTGCAGCTCAAGCCCTGAGGAGGATCGAATGGACCCCAAAGAACTTAAGAGGATACGCATCGCAAAACGCATAGCGCAGGAACTGCCCGACGGCGCGCTGGTAAACCTGGGCATCGGCATGCCGACGCTGGTGGGCAATCATATCCCGCCCGGGCGCACGATAATCCTGCAGTCGGAGAACGGCTTCACCGGGCTGGGGCCCGCTCCCGAAAAAGGGAAGGAGAACCCCTCCATCGTCAACGCGGGCGGCCAGCCGGTGACGATAATACCCGGCGGCGCCTTCTTCGACTCGGCCATGAGTTTCGCCATAATCCGCGGCGGCCACGTGGACTACACTGTGCTCGGCGCGCTGGAAGTGGACATGGCGGGGAATCTGGCCAGCTACATGATACCGGGCAAGATGGTCCCGGGCATGGGCGGCGCGATGGACCTGGTGGCCGGCGCCAAGAACGTCATCATCGCGATGGAGCACGTCAACAAGAACGGCGCGCCCAAGATACTCAGGAAGTGCTCCCTGCCGCTCACCGCCGTGGGCGAGGTGGACCTGATAGTCACCGAAATGGCCTTCATACGCGTCACCAAGAAGGGACTGGTCCTGGAGGAGATAGCCGAGGACACCACGGTGGAGGAAGTGATCAAGGCCACCGAAGCCCCGCTGCAGGTGGCGGGCAAACTGGGGAGATTCTGATGAACAAGATGGTCATAACCTGCGCGCTGACCGGCGCCGAGACGACCAAGGCCCAGGCCCCGGCGCTGCCGGTGACCCCCGAAGAACTGGCGGCCAGCGCCGAGGAATGCGCCAGGGCCGGCGCGGCCATCGTCCACCTGCACGCGCGCAACGACGACGGCTCGCCCACCGCGGACTTGAAGGTCTTCGGGAAGGCCATAGAGCTTATCCGCAGGCGGACCGACGTGGTGATAGAGATAACCACGGGCGGCGCCGTCGGCATGACCCCGGAGGAGCGCATAGCCCCCGTCTCGCTGGAGCCGGACATGGCCTCGCTGGACTGCGGCACCGTTAATTTCGGCGACGACTACATCGTCAATACGCTGCCGATAATGCGCCAGTTCGCCTCCGAGATGAGCAGGCATAAGGTCCATCCCACGCTGGAATGCTTCGACGTCAGCCACGTGCAGTCCTCGCACATACTGATAAAAGAGGGCCTGATAAAACCGCCCTACCATTACGGCTTCGTCATGCAGGTGCCGGCGGCGCTTTCGCTGAGCCCCAAGACGCTGTCCTATATGATGGACCAGATGCCGGCCGAGAGCCGCTTCACGGTGATGGGCATAGGCCGGGCTCATATCCCGGGGATCTGCCTGGCCATAGCCTCCGGCGGCTGGATACGCGTCGGCTTCGAGGACAATATCTATTACTCCAAGGGCCGGCTGGCGATATCCAACGCCGAGTTCGTGGAGCGCGCGGCCAGGCTGTCGAAGGAAGCGCAGCTCGGGATCGCCGGCCCCGGCGAGGTCAGGAAATTATTCGGACTCAGAGGAGCTTGAAGCGGCCATGAACATACTCAGGAACGGAAACCCTTTCGGCACGCACCGCGTGCTGGAGCCCAAAGGCGTGCTGCCCCAGCCCGCCCTGAAAGTGTCCAACGACATGGACTCGCTCTACGACAACGAGATCCTCGTCGACGTGGAGACCCTCAACATCGACTCCGCCTCTTTCACGCAGCTCAAGCAGGCCGCCGGCGGCGACGAGGAGAAGGTCAAGGAAGCCATTCTGAAGATAGTCTCCGAACGCGGCAAGATGCAGAACCCCGTCACCGGCTCCGGCGGCATGTTCATAGGCAGGGTCGCAGGGATAGGCCCCGCCCTGGCGGGAAAGACGGGACTCAAGGAGGGCGACAAGATCGCCAGCCTGGTCTCGCTCTCGCTGACCCCTCTGAAGATAGAGGCGATACTCGGCATAAAAAAGGGCACCGACCAGGTCAACGTAAAAGCGAAGGCCATCCTCTTCGAGAGCGGCATCTACGCCAAACTTCCCTCCGATATGCCCGAGACGCTGGCCCTGGCCATACTCGACGTAGCCGGCGCGCCGGCCCAGACCATAAAGCTGGTCAAGCCGGGCGACACCGTAGTCATAATCGGCGCGGCCGGCAAGTCCGGCGTGCTCTGCGCCTACGAGGCGCGCCGCCGGGCGGGGGACGCGGGCCGGGTCATCGGCATAGAGTACGCCGCCGGCGCCGTGGAGAAGATAAGGGAGTACGGCTTCTGCCGCGAGGCCGTGCAGGCGGACGCGGCCGACGCGGTCGGCTGCTACGAGAAGATCTCGGCCCTCACGGGCGGGAAGCTGGCCGACGTGGTCATCAACTGCGTCAATGTCCAGAACACCGAGATGGCGTCCATACTGATGTGCCGGGACGAGGGCACCGTGTACTTTTTCAGCATGGCCACCTCTTTCACCAAGGCCGCGCTGGGCGCCGAGGGCGTCGGCAAGGACATAAACATGATCATCGGCAACGGCTACACCAGGGGCCACGCCGAAACGACCCTTAACATCCTGCGCGAGAGCCCGGTCATCCGCGCCGCCTACGAGAAGCTTTACGCATAAGGAGAACCCCATGCACGCGCACACCAAGGTGGATTACAGGAAGATTTCTCTCTGGAAGAACGTTCCCGAAAGCGACTGGCTCGATTACAAGTGGCAGCTCCGCAACGTCATAAAGGACATCCCGACGCTGGAGAAGGTCGCGGTCCTGACGGCGCAGGAGAAGAAGGACCTCAAAGCCTGCCTGAAGAAGTTCACGATGGCCGTCACGCCGTACTACGCCGCGCTGATGGATAAGCGCGACCGTACCTGCCCCGTGCGCATGCAGGCCATACCGAGGGGCCTGGAGCTCATGGACGATCCGTCCGACCTCTCCGACCCGCTGCACGAGGACGTGGACTCGCCGGTGCCGGGCCTCACCCACCGCTACCCCGACCGCGTGCTGCTGCTGGTCACCAATATCTGCTCGATGAACTGCCGCCACTGCACCCGCCGCCGCCTGGTCGGCTTCACCGACGTGCATATGCCGCGGAAGAACCTGGACAAGGCCATCGAGTACATACGCCGCAGCCCCGAAGTGCGCGACGTGCTGATCTCGGGCGGCGACCCGCTGGTGCTGACCGACGAGATGCTGGAGGGGATAATCCGCAGGCTCCGCGCCATAAAGCACGTGCAGATCATCCGCCTGGGCACGCGCACGCCGGTAGTCATGCCGATGCGCATAACGGACTCGCTGGTGAGCATGCTGAAAAAGTACCATCCGATCTACGTCAACACTCATTTCAACCACTCGAAAGAGCTCACCGCGGAAGCCTTCGAGGCCTGCCGCAAGCTGGCCGACGCCGGCATCCCGCTGGGCAACCAGAGCGTCCTGCTGCGCGGCGTCAACGACTGCCCGCAGACGATGAAGCGGCTGGTCCACGAGCTGCTGATGGCCCGCGTGAAGCCGTACTACATCTACCAGTGCGACCTGTCCAAAGGCATCAGCCATTTCCGCACCACGGTCTCCAAGGGCATAGAAATAGTAGAGAACCTGCGCGGACACACCAGCGGCATGGCCGTGCCGACCTTCGTAGTGGACGCCCCCGGCGGCGGCGGCAAGACGCCGGTCATGCCCAACTACCTCATTTCCATGTCGGAGAAACGCGTGGTGCTGCGCAATTACGAGGGCGTCATCACCACCTATACCGAACCTTCCGGCTACTCCGCCACTTGCGGGGGGGACAAATGCCCGGACAAGGCTTATAAGCCGATGGACGGCGTGGCCAAACTGCTCAGCGGCGAGAAACTGACGCTGGAGCCCTCCCACCTCATACGGACGAAGCGGAACCGCAAATAGGAGAACTTAGCGTTGGACCCGATCAGTCAGCTCGAAGGCCGCACGACTTTCATCGTCGGCTCCAGGAAGAACGCCGGCAAGACGACGTTCCTCAACTATGTCCTGGCGCGCCGCCGCCGGCCGGCGGCCTGCCTGAGCGTCGGCGTGGAGAGCGGAACGGCGGACAGGGTGTTCGGCACGCCCAAGCCGCGCGTGCGCCTGCGCCCGGGCGACGCGGCGGTGGTCCCGGCCTCCTCTCTGGCTTCTTCCGACGCCGCGCTTGAGATACTCCAGGTCTACCCGGCCGCGACGGCCATCGGCCGGCCCGCGCTGGCCCGCGCCAGGCGGGAGGGAACGGCCGAGATCACCGGCCCGGCGACCAACTCCGGCCTCGGCGGAATGCTCCGCGATATAGCCGAAGCGGGGATAGATACCGTGCTCGTGGACGGGGCCGTGGACCGCATAACCCAGGCCGCCGCCAGGGCGGAAGCCGGCATAGTCTATGTCACGCGCGTGGAACCCGGAACGCTGGCGTCGGCGGCCGACGCCGCCAGCCTGCTGGCCGAAGCGGCGGAATGCGCCGCCGCGCCGGGCTGGGCGGATTTCTTCTGCGGGGGATCGGCCCCCGCGATAAGCGGCGATCACGCGGTCAGGGGAGCCCTGACCCCTTCGCGCGCGGCCGAAGTGCCCCGGGACGCGCGCAGGCTGGTCCTCGAAGACCTGACCAAGGTCTTCATAGGCTGGCGGGAATGGTCCGCCCTGCGCCGCAGACTGAAGATCGTCTTCGCCCGGCGGCTGAGACTCAAGGCCATAGCGGCCAATCTCTACAATGTCACGCCGCGGGAATTAGAAGCCCGGCTGACGCCCGCCGCGCGGGCGAAACTGGTTTATAACCCTTACCTGACAAAATGAACGAGACTGCCGCCAAATTCTGCGAGTTCGACGAGTTCCTGGCCCATTACGCGCCGCTGACCCCTTATGGCCGGGAGGAAAAAGCGCGCGGGACTTTCTATTCCTCTCCCCAGGAGCTGGAGAACATCTACGATCTTACCGCCGACTTCGTCGCCTTCTCGCGGAACAGGGCGGCATTGCCCGCAGTCGGTGCCACGAGCTCTGCGAGTGGCCGGAACAAGGCGAAAGCCGACAAACTCGCCTGGCACCTGAGGCACATCCCGGAGCTGCCCTCCGACGGACCCGCCTCGGGCCCCGCCGGGCTTTTCCTGGTCCACCGTTTCCTTTCAAATTTCAAGGCCGTGGCCCGCCTGCTGCCCGCCCCGCTGGCGAAAAAACTGGGCTTCCGCTGGAACTGCGCGGAATTGCTGACCCTCCTGGACAGGGGGGCTCAATCGGGAGCCTTTCACATAGCGGACTCGTTCAGCCCCGTCCTGGCGAAACTGCGCCGGGCGATAACCGATACGGACCGCCATCTCTCCGGCCTGCGCGCCGAGCGCCTGGCCGGGATACGAAAACGCTCCGGCCTGGACTTCGGCAATCTGGATTTCCTGGTCATCGCCGAGGACAGGGCCCGGCCCCTCTGCGAGTCGGGCTGCGTTTTCACCGAACCCTATGACGCCGGCCGGGTAACGGCCAAGCCCATCATGACGCCCGCCTGGCTGGAACTCTCCGGCGAACGCGAGCGCCTGCGCGCGGAAGAGGGCAAGGCGGAAGCCCTCGCCTGCGCGGAGCTGTGGGCCGCTGTTGCGGGCGCGGGGGCGGAGCTGGAGGCCTGCGCGCGGGCCGTGGAGCTCTGCGACCGGGCTTTCGCCAGGGCCAGGATGGCCAGAGAACTCTCGCTCTCCCGTCCGGAACTCTCGCCCGCCGACTCCCCGATAAAGGTCAGCGGGGCCCGCTTCCTGCCGCTGGAACGGACGCTGGCGGGATACGACCTGCCCTACACACCGCTCGATTTCGTCTTCGATAAGCGCCTGGCAGTCATACATGGCTCGAATATGGGAGGCAAGACGGTCGTCCTCAAGACCGTGACGCTGCTGCAGCTGGCCGCCCAGTCCGGCTTTTTCGTCCCCGCCAAAAAATATTCCGCCCCCGTCTTCGCCGGGTTGGCCGCGGTCTGGGGGGATCCCGACGACAAGGCGGAGGGCCTGAGCGCCTTCGGCCTGGAAATGGAGGCCTTCAACCGCGCCTGGGCCGCCGCCGGCGAGCCGCTGCTGCTCGTCATGGACGAATTCGCCAGGACGACCAATGCCGCGGAGGCCTCGGCCCTGATCTCGGGAGTGCTCGGCGAAGCCGCCTCCAACCGCCACGTCCATCTCATGCTGGCCACCCATTTCCGGGCCGCCCTGCCCCGGGAGGCCGCGGCCCTGCGCATGCTCGGTTTCGACACGGCCGCGTTCAGGAAGCAGTACAAGGGGAAGACGACGGCCGGCCTGCGCGAGAAACTCAAAACGATAAACAGATTCATGCGCTACGGGCTCGCGGCCGATAAAAGCGGAGCGGGCCCGGCCGACGCCCTTAATATCGCCGCCATCCTGGGCGTGCCCGCCCGGATCATAAAGGCGGCGGAAAGATCCATGGAGGAAAAGAATGCCGGCAATTAAGTCCAGGTTAGGCCTTTCTAAATCCAAGATAGCCGGGGCGCGCGCCCTGGCCGCGAAGATAGCCGCGCCGGTACAGAAGTACATCGAACGCCACACCACCGTTACGGTGGAGCGCGCCACGCTGCGCCTGCTGGGCGCCGACGGAGCGGATAAGGACGGAGTCCCCGTGCCGAACATCGTCGTCGCGCAGTGCGGCGAAGCCGCCGCCGGAGGAGCCGCCCGGACGTATATCAACGCCCTGGTCAAACGCTCCAGCACCACTGAGCAGCTCAACGAGGAGATAGCCGCCGGGCTGGATATAACCGCTATCCCCGCCGCGGACGAGAAACAGATAAAAGCCCGCGCCTCGGACCTGGTGGAACGCCTCGACGCGCGCATCTCCGGCAACGTGAAGTTCCGCCGCGAGCGGCTGGCGGAATGGAAGGACGCGGAAAAGTCGCCGCTCATCTACGTCATCGTAGCCACCGGCAATATCTACGAGGACGTCAAGCAGGCCCGGGCCGCCGCCCTGCAGGGGGCGGACATCGTGGCGGTCATCCGTACCACCGCGCAGAGCCTGCTGGACTACGTGCCTTACGGCGCCACCACCGAAGGCTTCGGCGGCACCTACGCCACGCAGGAGAACTTCCGCGTCATGCGCAAGGCGCTCGACGAGGTCGCCGCGCAGGAGCGGCGCTACATCCGCCTGGTCAACTACTGCTCCGGCCTCTGCATGCCCGAGATAGCCGCGATGGGCGCGCTGGAGCGGCTGGACATGATGCTCAACGACTCGATGTACGGCATCCTGTTCCGCGACATCAACATGTACCGCACCTTCACGGACCAGTATTTTTCCCGCATGATAAACGCGGCGGCCGGCATCACGATAAACACCGGCGAGGATAATTACCTGACCACCTCGGACGCCATAGAGAAGGCGCACACCGTCCTGGCCTCGCAGTTCATAAACGAGCGTTTCGCCTTCAACGCGGGCATGCCGGCCGGGCTGATGGGCCTCGGGCACGCCTTCGAGATCGACCCCGCCACTAAGAACGGCTTCCTCTACGAGTACGCGCAGGCGCTGATGGCCCGCGAGATCTTCCCGGTGCACCCGCTCAAGTACATGCCGCCGACCAAGTTTATGACCGGCGACATCTTCAAGGGCTACGCGATGAACACCCTGTTCAACTTCGTCTCGAAGGCTACGGGGCAGAGCATAGAACTGCTGGGCATGCTGACCGAGGCAATACACACCCCCTACCTGCAGGACCGCTACCTGGCCATCGCCAGCGCGCGCTACGTGCACGAGAACATCGCCGGTTTCAGCTCCGAGATAGAGTTCCGCAAGGGCGGCGTCATACGGAAACGAGCCGCGCGGGTGCTCGACGAGACCGTGGCGATGCTCCGCGAGGTGGAGAAGGCCGGCATCTTCGACGCCATAGAGAGGGGGATGTTCGCCGAGGTAAAGCGCCCCAAGGACGGCGGCAAGGGCTTCGACGGCGTCTTCGAGAAGGCGCCGGGCTACTGGAACCCGGCGGAGGATTATCTCCGCCGCAGGCTGAAGATAACCCGCTGAGACAGGAGAATTTATGTTCATAAAACCCTACGGTGACACTCTCGACGACGGCGCTGTGCAGCTCTCGTTCACTCTGCCGGTCGCCTGCGGCGGCCGCGCCAAGGAGGGAGCCCGGCAGTACGTGCTCAAGCTGGGCTTCAGGCACGCCGAGATAGTGCACGCGCACCCTCTCTCGCCCGAGTTCACGTTCTTCGTGGCCTACGCCAGGACGGACATCGCGCTGGACTACAGCAAGGTGGAGTACGCCGAGGCCGTGGATAAGTCCATGACCATGGACCAGGTCAACGACTATATCCGCGCGAACTTCAAGCGCAAGCTGGTGGTGATAGGCGCCTGCACCGGCACCGACGCGCACACGGTCGGCATAGACGCCATCATGAACATGAAGGGCTATAACCATCATTTCGGACTCGAGCGCTACCCGATGATAGAGGCCCTCAACCTGGGCTCACAGGTCCCCAACGAGCGGCTCCTGGAACTGGCCCGCAGGCACAAGGCCGACGCGGTGCTGGTCTCGCAGATAGTTACGCAGAAGGACGTGCACATCCACAACCTGACCAACCTGATAGAGCTGGCCGAGGCGGAGAAGCTGCGCGACAAGCTGGTCATGGTCATCGGCGGCCCCCGCGTGAACAACAAGCTGGCCAAGGAGCTCGGCTACGACGCCGGCTTCGGCGCCGGCACTTACGCCGAGGACGTCGCCACTTTCATAGTAAAAAAACTCAGCCGGACGCTGCTCAAGAAATAAGGAGAACCCATTATGGCCGAACACCTCAAACTCGACAATTCCGACCGCCTCTACAAAGAGGCGCAGGACCTTATCCCCGGCGGCATGATGGGCATACGCCGCCCCTACAACTTCGTCCCCGGCGAATACCCGATCTTCTTCGAGTCGGCCAAAGGCGGCAAGGTAACCGACGCCGACGGCAACGAGTACATCGACATGCTTTGCGCCTATGGCCCGATAATCATCGGCCACCGCGAGAAGGAGCTGGACCGCGCGGTCATCGACCAGATAAAGAACAAGGGCTTCTGCATGTCCATCGTGCAGGAGGTGCAGAACACGCTGGCCAGGAAGATGATCTCGCTGGTGCCCTGCGCCGAAAAGGTGGTCTTCTGCAAGACCGGTTCCGACGCCACCACCCTGGCCGGCCGCATCGCGCGCGCCTTCAACAATAAGGGCAAGATCGTGCGCTGCGGCTATCACGGCTGGCACGACTGGTGCGTTGAGCAGAAAGGCGGCGTGCTGCCCAAGTCCTACGAGGACGTGCTCGAGGTTCATTACAACGACCTGCAGGGTCTCGAGGACGTCATGAAGGCCCAGGGCTCCGACATCTCCCTGATAATCATGACCCCGATGGGGCACCCCAACGCCCACGAGGTGGAGATGCCCAAACCAGGCTATCTGGAGGGGGTGAAGAAGCTGGCCGAGCAGTACGGCGCGGTGCTCTGTTTCGACGAAATACGCACCGGCTTCCGCATGAGCCTGGGCGGCGCGCAGCAATATTTCGGCGTGACGCCGCACATGGCCGTGTTCGGCAAGGCCATGGCCAACGGCTACGAGATAAGCATGGTGGCCGGCCGCCGGGACATAATGGACGTGCTGGTCAGCAAGGCCTTTATCAGCTCGACCTATTTCAACAACTCGCTGGCCATGGTGGCGTCCCTCAAGACGGTGGAGATGATGGAGCGCGACGGTATACTCGACGCGGTCGCCAGGCGCGGCAAGGCCTTCTGCAACAAGGTCAAGAAGCACGTCAAACATAGCGGCCTGCCCGTGACCTTCAGCGGCGCGCCCTGGATGCCCTACATCACCTTCGACAAGGACGAGACGGGGCGCTACAAGAAGCTCCGCACCGATTTCTACACCCAGCTGATACGGCGCAAGGTGTTCCTGCAGCCCTATCATCACGGTTATGTCTGCTACCGGCACACCCCAAAGGACCTCAACCACGCGGCGGACATGATAGCCGAATCGCTGGAGGAGATAAAGAAGACGGCCTAAGGCGGACGGCGTTCGGAATGGAAACACATTGAAACGTATAATCCATGTCATAACCCGGCTGGAGCCGGGCGGCTCGTCGGAGAACACCGTCTCCAGCGCCGTCTGGCAGTCAGGCCGCGGCATGGAAGTCACCCTGATACACGGCCCCTGCCGCGGCTCGCTGCCCGTCCCGGCCGCGGTTAGTACCATAGAACTGCCCGACCTGGGCCGCGAGCTCTCCCCGCTGCGCGACCTGCGCGCCTACGCGGCCCTGAGAAGGATATTCAGGGAACTGCGGCCGGACATCATACACACCCACACCTCCAAGGCCGGTTTCCTCGGCCGCCTGGCCGCCGCCCGCTGCGGCGCCCGGGTCGTGCACACGCCGCACGGCCACCTGCTTTACGGCTACTACGACATACCCAGGACCAGCCTCTTCCTCGCGGCGGAGAAGTTCGCCGCGCGCTTCACCGACGGCTTCGTGGCCCTTACCGAGGGGGAAAAGCGCGAAACCATAGCCGCCGGCATAGGCCGCCCGGAGCAATGGACCGTCGCGCACAGCGGCGTGGACCTGCCGGATAACCCGGCCAGGGCTTCGCGGAAAGAATTAGGCCTCCCCGCCGGCCGCTTGATCATCGGCACCGTCGCCAGGCTGGAACCCGTAAAAGGCGTGAAGTATTTCGTAAAGGCGGCCGGCGCCCTGAGGAAGATACTCAGGCCGGTGAACCCGTTCTTCCTCATCGTAGGGGACGGGGCCGAATGTTCCCGTCTCTACGGTCTGGCCAGGTCCGCAGGCATAATGGACGACTGCCTCTTCGCCGGCTTCCAGAAGGACGTCTACTCCTGGCTTTCCGCGATGGACGTCTATGTCCAGCCCTCGCTCAACGAGGCCATGGGCCGCACGGTGCTCCAGGCGCAGCATATGGGCCTGCCGGTGGTGGCCAGCCGGGTCTGCGGCATACCCGACGTGGTACGCGAGGGGGAGACGGCCATACTGGTCAGGCCCGGCGCGCCCGAGCAGATAGCCGCCGCGGCGGCTAAACTCGCTAAAAACGCGGACCTGCGCTCGGCCATGGGCCGCGCCGCCGCCGCTTTCACGCGCGAGAAAGACGCCGCCGGGCGCCCGCGCTTCGGCCCCGAGGCGATGAACGCCGCCATCCGGGATTTCTACAAAAGCATAATGGGTTAGGCAGGGGGAGATCAATGCAGAAGATACTGGCCGTCGACGACGACGCTAACATGCTGGAGTTCTACGCGCAGATACTGAACGAAGCCGGCTACGGCTTCGTCAAAGCCTCGGATTTCGCCTCGGCCATCGAGGTCTATACGGGCGAGAAGCCGGACCTGATAATACTCGACGCCGATTTCCCCGGCGGCGGAGGCAGGGCCGTCATCACCTTCATACGCGAGACCCTGGAGCAGAAGACACCGGCTCTGTTCATCACCGGCTTCCCGGACAAACTGGCCGCCGTGGCCGGTCTGGATAATATCACGATGCTCAAGAAACCCCTGGGCCCGTCGGCCATACTGGAGGCCGTCGCCCGGCTGGTCAACTCGGCGGCCATCGGCAAGGCGCAGGCCGGCCGAAAAAAGATACTCGCCGTAGACGACGATCTCTTCATCCTAGAGCTGTACAAGGGCATGCTCGGCGACGCGGGCTTCGAGGTGCACACCGCCGAGGACTCCCTCTCGGCGATGAGCAGGTTCAACGAGGTGAAGCCGGACCTGGTCATACTCGACGTGGACATGCCCGGCGGCGGCGGACAGAAGGTCTTCGAGCGCCTGCGCAAGACCATGCTGTCCACGACCCCGATAATCTTCGCCACCGGCACGCCCGAAAGCGTTCAGGGGGAGGCCCGCGCCTCGGCCGTTTCCGTCCTAAGGAAGCCGCTCACGCCGCAGACGCTGATCGGAGAGATAAAGCGCCTTCTCAAAATGGAGGGCGGCGCGGCCTGACGGGCGGGGCCGCCCACCGACGATGAAGTCCTCCGGACGTGTTTTTGCCTTCTTCGCCGCGCTGCTGGCGCTGCCGCCGCTGCTGGCGGCGGTGAACAATCCGGATATTTTCTGGCATCTCTCGGCCGGCCGCCGGATGGCGGAGACGGGCGCGCTGGTACGCGCCGATTTCCTCTCCTGGACGCTGGCGGGGGAACCGTGGACCAATTTCGAATGGCTGGCGCAGCTTATATATCATTACCTTTTCTCCGCCGGGGGCTGGACGGCGCTGTTCCTGCTCAAGACCGCCCTGCTGGCCGCCTGCCTGTTCCCGCTCTGGCGCATACTCCGGCTGCACGGGCGCGAGGGGTGGGCGCCGGCGGTGCTGCCTTTCTTCTCGCTGGCCATGCTGCCGATGGCCGACCTGCGGCCCGATAATTTCTCGATACTGTTCTTTCTGACGCTGCTCTGGCGGCTGGAGGCGCTGCGCCTCTCCGGCGGAGTTCCGTCCCTGCGGCAGACCGCCGCCGGGGCTCTTTTTTTCGCCGTATGGGCCAACCTGCATCCCGGCTGCCTGTTCGGTCTGGTCCTGGCCGGCTTCTACGCGGCCGGGGGCGTTATCGAGGGCCGGGGCCGCGGCTGGCGGGGCTGGGCGGGACTTCTGGCGGCCTGCGCTGCGGCGCCGCTCGTAAATCCCAACGGCGGGGAATTGTACCGCGTGGCTTTCCTGCACCAGGCCGAAATGGGCCTGCTTGAACGCGAGATAGCGGAATGGGCGGCGCCCGACATAACGGTCGCTTACCAGGCGCCGGGGATAATACTTATGGGAGCGGCGCTGGTCGCAATGCTCTGGTCCGTGGCCGGTCGCAGAGCTCGGAACAGCGGCACTGCCGCCACAGGTGCCGGAGGCTATGCCGACGGCCCCGGCACCGACTGCGGGCAATGCCGCCCTGATCCGGCCAGGCGCAGGATGCCTCCGGCCGCGCATATACTCGCGCTGGCCTTCTTCGTCTGGGCCGCGGCCTCGCATTCGCGCAACCTGATGTTCTCCGCCGCCGCCGCCATGGCCTTCATGCCGCCGCTGCTGCCGGCCCTCACGGCTGGACTCAGGGCCGCCGCCGCGCAGGCCGCGGCCGTGCTGGCCGCCTTCGCCCTGGCCTGGGGGCCGGCCAGGGCCTCGTTCACCGCGCCTCACGGCTCGGCCTTTTCCTCGCCGCCCGCCGGAGCATTCCTGCGCGCCAACGCCGGGGAACTGTCGCGGCTGAAACTCTTCAATACCTGGAACTGGGGCGCCTGGCTGGGCTACGCCGCCGGGCCGTCGGGCTACAGGATATTCGCCGACGGCAGGTACCTCTTCCATCCCATGCTGGCCGAATTCGCCGCGGCGCGAACGGATACCGGGGCCTGGAAAGAGATGATGGAGAAATACGCGTTCGAACTCGCCGTGCTGCCGCCGGGCACGGGGGGGGAACTGGAGCAGCGTGAACTCAACGGAAGAAAGACCTCCTTCGTACGGCCGAACCACGCCAGATACTTCCCGCAGGAGGACTGGGCCGTACTGTTCTGGGACCGGAACCTGGCCGTCTTCGTCCGCCGCTCGTCCCTGTCGCCCTTCAGGCTTAACTCAATGGAACTGCGCTATCTCAGGCCCGGCGAGCTGGGCAACGCGCTGGAGCTGGCCCGCGCGGGGCTGGCGCCCCTCCCGGTGCTCAGGGACGAGGCCCGGCGCCTGCTCCTCTTCCAGGAAAGTTCGGCGGCTTCCGCGGACGGGTCCGTCAGGGCCTGGCTGGAGTCCCTTGAAAAGGCCTGCCGGGAGCCCGGCGCGGCCTGCAGGTAGCTCCCGACGGGCGGGTTGCCTAATCTCCCCCTTATTTTTTATACTAACTAGGTAGTCTGAAAAGGCTTTCAGGTCGGTCGCATAGCGGCCGACACTTTATGAGCCAGAGGCTCGTTGTTCCGGCGCCGCAGGCCACCCTCTCCGCTCCCGGAGGTCAAAAATGCCAAAAATGGAAGTAGACGTGGATAGGTGCAAAGGCTGCTACCTTTGCGTACAGGTATGTCCAAAAAAGTGCGTCGAAAAATCCGATAAATTCTCCAAGTCAGGGTACTACCCGGCCATGGACTCCAAGGAAGGCTGCTGCATAGCCTGCCAGAGTTGCGCCAGGATCTGCCCGGACCTGGCCATCAGGGTCTACAAATAAGGAGACTGCCATGGCTGAAAAAAAATTAATGAAAGGCAACGAGGCGCTGGCCGAAGGCGCGATACGCGCAGGCTGCCGCTTCTTCGCCGGCTATCCCATAACGCCGCAGAACGAGATTCCCGAGTACATGTCCTGGCGTATGCCGCAGGTGGGGGGGGCGTTCGTGCAGGCGGAGTCAGAAGTCTCCGCCATAAACATGATCTACGGCGCCGGCGCCACCGGCGTGCGCTGCATGACTTCCTCGTCCAGCCCGGGCATCAGCCTCAAGCAGGAGGGCATCTCCTACTGCGCCGGCGCGGACCTGCCGGTCTTCATCGGCAACGTGATGCGCGGCGGCCCGGGACTGGGCAACATCGCCGGCGCCCAGGGCGACTACTGGCAGGCCACCCGCGGCGGCGGCCACGGCGACTACCGCACTTTCGTCATGGCGCCCAACTGCGTGACCGAGCTGGGCAACTTCCCGCATAAGTGCTTCGAGGTCTCCTTCAAGTACCGCATACCCTCCATGGTGCTGACCGACGGCCTGCTGGGCCAGATGATGGAGCCGGTCGACTTCAAGCATCCCGAGATAGACCCCAAATCCCTGCCCGAGCCCGACTGGGCGCTGGGCGTTGCCAGGGGCCGCGGCAAACGCATCGTGAAGTCCTACGACCTTAAGGAAGGCGGGGTCGAGATAATGGTGAACGAGCGGGTCAAGCGCTATCAGCGGATCGAAGCCTCCGAAGTCATGTACGAGGAAAAGATGCTGGAGGACGCCGAGGTCGCGCTGGTGGCCTACGGCATCTCCGCCCGCGTCAGCGTGGCCGCGATGAAGATGGCCCGCGAGAAGGGCCTCAAGGTCGGCCTCTTCCGCCCCATCACGCTCTGGCCTTTCCCCAAGGCCCGCCTCGTCGAGCTCTCCGCCAGGATCAAGAGCTTCGTCGTGGTGGAGATGAGCCTGGGCCAGATGGTGGAGGACGTGCTGCTCTCCCTCAACGGCCGCGCGCCGGTCCACCTCTACGCCAAACCCGGCGCTTCCCTGATCACCGCCGAGGAAGTCTGCGCCGCGCTCGAAAAGATAATGAAGAAGGGGGCCAAAGAATATGCAGCTGTTAAATAAAAAGCCCGAATCGCTCCTCGACGTTAAGATGCATTACTGCCCCGGCTGCGGCCACGGCATCATCCACCGCCTGGTGGCCGAAGTGATGGACGAGCTGGGCATACGCGAGCGCACCGTGGGCGTGGCCCCGGTCGGCTGCGCCGTGTTCGCCGACACCTACTTCAACTGCGACATGATCCAGGGCCCGCACGGCCGCGGCCCGGCGGAGGCGACCGGCATCAAGCGCGCCAGGCCGGACACGATCGTATTCTCCTACCAGGGCGACGGCGACCTGGCTTCCATCGGCATGGCCGAGATCGTGCACGCGGCGATACGCTCGGAGAACATCACGGTCATCTTCGTCAACAACGCCATCTACGGCATGACCGGCGGCCAGATGGCCCCGACCACGCTGCTGGGCCAGAAGGCCACCACCTGCGTCGAAGGGCGCACGGCCAAGCAGGCCGGCTACCCGATAAAGATGAGCGAGATGCTGGCCACCGTGGACGGCGCGGTCTACCTGGAGCGCACGACGGTGCACACCGCCCCCGGCGTCCTCAAGACCAAAGCCGCGATCAAGAAGGCCTTTCAGAACCAGGTGGACGGCAAGGGCTTCTCGATGGTGGAGATACTGAGCATGTGCCCGACCAACTGGGGCACCCGCCTCGACAACCCTTCCGAGGCCACTAAGTTCGTGGCGGAAGGTATGCAGCCCGTCTTCCCGCTGGGCGTCTACAAGGACGCCGGCGCGGAGAAGAAATAAGGAGGCCGACATGTATCAGGGAATAAGGATATCGGGTTTCGGCGGACAGGGCGTTATCTCGGCCGGGGTTCTGCTGGCGCAGGCCGGCATGATGGACGGCAAAGAAGTCAGCTTCTTCCCGGCCTACGGCGCGGAGATGCGCGGCGGTACCGCCAACTGCTCGGTCGTGGTGGCCTCCGACGAGGTGACGACCCCCATCGTGTCCATGCCGGACACCGCCATCGTCCTCAACGAGCCCTCTCTGGCCAAGTTCGAGCCGATGGTCAGGCCCGGCGGACTGCTGATAATCAACACCTCGCTGATCAACTCCCGGCCTACGCGCAAGGACATCAGGATACTCGAGGTGCCCTGCAACGCGATAGCCGCCGGGCTGGGCAACGGCAAGGTCATGAACATGGTGGCCCTGGGCGCCTTCGCGGCGGCCACGGGCGCCATAAGCGTGGACGCGATAGCCCGGGCGCTGCCCAAGGTCTACAAGAAACTCAAGCCCGAGGTTATAGAACTCAACGTTAACGCCCTCAGGCGGGGCGCGGAGTTCAAGGTTAATTAAATCTCCGGGCTTTTAACCCAGCGGGGCCCGGGGCGAGACCGGGCCCCTTTTTTTAGGATATGCATCCGCAAATAGGCGACGAAGAACACGATCCGAAAGAGCGGATAAACTACAAGGCGGCCTTCCGCCTCCTTGCGGGCCTCATCGCGCCCCGCAAGCGGCCTTTTGCCGTCGCCTTCGCCTATATGACCGCGGCCACGCTGGTCAACCTGATGATCCCCATGATCGCGAAGTACGTCATCGACACCGCGATACCGGGCAAGGACCCCCGCGCCCTGCTCGCGGCCACCGGGGTCTACCTGCTGACCACGGTGACTTTCCTCTATTTCAATTATCTGCAGGTCCTGCAGCTGGCCAGGGCGGGGCAGGACCTGATAGTGGACCTCAAAGAGAAGCTGCTCGCCCACATGCTCATCCTGGACCTGGAGTTCTACTCCTCCCAGCCCGTCGGCCGGCTGACGGCGCGGGTGCAGGCCGACACCAGCACGCTCTACGCCCTCTTCACCAACACGGTGATCACCATCGTCAACGACATGATGATGTTCGTCATCGTCTTCTCGGTGATGTCGTTCTACAACCTCAAGCTGACGCTGATGCTGCTGCCGGTTTTCCCGATCCTCTTCCTCTTCGGGTGGATCTTCGTTCGGGTGACCTCGCCGATGTTCGTGCGGGTGCGCAAGATCGCCGCCGAGGTCCCGGGCTTCCTGACCGAGCAGCTCAACGGCATAGGGGTCCTGCAGGCCTTCAGCCGGGAGGAGGACACCTCCTCCAGGATGGAGGAGCTCAACCAGCGGAAGTTCAAGGCCGAGATAGGGGTGGAGGTCTACACCGTCCTCTTCTTCCTCGGCATAGTATTCCTGCATCCCGCCGCCACCGCCGCCGTCTTCGGCTTCGGCGGCGCCATGGCGATGGAAGGCGAGATGACCGTCGGCATCATCGTGATGTTCGTCCTCTACCTGGGCTACCTCTTCGAGCCGATCTTCCGCTTTTCGGAGCACCTGAGCGTCATACAGCGCTCTTTCTCGGCCGGTCACCGCATCTCCAGGATCCTCGCGCTGAGACCCGCCCTGACGGAGCCCGCGGAACCGCGATTCCTCTCCTGCGTGCGCGACGCCATCGAGTTCAAAAAGGTCTGGATGCGCTACACTTCGGAGGGGGGCTGGGTGCTCAAGGACGTCTCTTTCAGCCTGCCGCGCGGGAAAAGCCTGGCCATACTGGGGGAGACCGGCGGGGGCAAGACCACCGTCACCAGCCTGCTCTTCCGCTTCTACGATTTCCAGAAGGGCCGCATAGAGATAGACGGCACGGATATACGCGAACTGAGCCTCGGCTCGCTGCGCTCGGCCATCGGCCTGGTGCAGCAGGACATCTACCTCTTTCCCGGCACGGTGATGCAGAACCTCAAGCTGATGGACGACGCCATACCCGACGGCAGGGTGCACGACGCCATCCGGCTGATGGGGCTGGACGCCTTCTTTAAAAAGCACCCGCTGGACAAGAAAGTCCTCGAGAAGGGCGCCAACCTTTCGATAGGCGAAAAGCAGGTCGTCTCGCTGGCCCGCGCCATGGTCCTGGACCAGGAGGTGCTGGTCCTGGACGAGGCCACCTCCAACATGGACCCGCACACCGAGCGGCTCATCACCACGGCGATAAAGAGCCTCCTGAAGCACAAGACCGTGATCATAATAGCCCACAGGCTTTCCACCGTGCGCAACGCCGACCGGGTCATGATGATCTCGGGCGGGGAAGTAAAAGAGCTCGGCACGCACGACGAGCTGCTCGCCGGCGGCGGCCTCTACTCGAAGTATTACAAGCTGCAGTTCGGGGAGGGCGAATGATCACCGAGCGTCATGCAAGTAATGTCCTTGTTGGCCGAGGCGATTTTGGAGCGAAACAAAGGAAGGAGGAGCGAACTATAGTTTTCCTATGTGAGCGACGACTGACGCAGGTTAAGCCCAAAAGCGTCCGGCCTTTTTCCCGTCGGGAAAAAGGAGGCCTGTATTTGAGCGGCTGCTTCGTTACTCCTCGCTTACAGGCCCGCAGGCCTGCTCGCTCCTCGCGCCTTGCATCCATCTCAAATACAGGCCTCCAACGAGGATATTACTTGCATGACGCTCGGTAAGACCCTCCGCTGGCTGCTGCCCTACTGGCGCGAACACGCGGTCCGCATGACCGTGATCGTGGTTTTCGGCATGATGAGCGCCGTCCTGCACACCGTCAACCCGGTGCTGATCAAGAACATCGTCAACGGCCTCGGCGCCAACCTCAACCCCGAATACCTGCGCCATAACGTGACGATGATACTGGCGGTCGGGCTGGGACTGTTCCTCGTCAACCTGGTGGCCCAGCGCAACCGGGCCTGGATGAACGCCCGGCTGGAGTGGGAGATACGCCGCAAGGCCTTCGACCATGTCATAGGGATGGACCGCAACTTCTTCCACCGCTTCACTACGGGCGACCTGGTGGCCCGCCTCTCCGACGACATCTCCGAGAAGATCTCCTGGTTCTCCTGCTCGGGCGTTTTCCGCTTCATCCAGGCCTGCTTCACGCTGACGGCGGCCGTCTCGATGATGCTCTACCTCAATCCGACCCTCGCCGCCTTCGTCCTGCTGCCCCTGCCGCTGGTGCTGATGACCTCCATACGCACGGGCCGTCTGCTCAGCGGCAAATACAAGGAGTTGCAGGAGTCGATAACCAATCTCTTCGACTTCCTGGAGACCTGCTTCACCGGCATACGCGTCATAAAGGCCAACGCAAAGGAGAATTCCCAGGTCGGCTTCTTCAGGAGCCGTACCGCGGCCCAGAGGGACGGCGAAATAGCCACGGCCCGGCTGCAGGTCATACTCTCCTACTTCTGGCACGAGGCTGGCTTCCTCTCCATAGCCCTGCTCTACGCCGCCGGCGGCCTGCTGGTCATGAACGGCGGGGCCACGCTGGGCGAGCTGATAGCCTTCCAGTTCTACGCCAACATGGTGGTGCACCCGCTGATGGATATAAGCCAGTTCGTGGTGGCCGGCAACCGCGCCGGCGTCTCCATCAAGCGCGTCGACGAACTGCTCAAGTCCCGGTCGTCCCTTAAGTCTGGCCTCGGCGACTTGTCCTTGCCTTGCGGGGACATGACCACCCCCGACCGCATAACCTCCATGGAATTCCGCGGAGCCGGCCTGCAGAACCCCAAAGGCGACGGCATGCTGGTGCGCGGGATAAACTTCCGGGCCGAGCGGGGCCAGCGCGTCGCCGTGGTGGGAAAGATAGGCAGCGGCAAGTCCACCCTGCTGGGCCTGGCCCTGCGCCTCAGCGAGCACGACGAGGGGGAGATGCTGGTCAACGGCGCCGACATACGCCGGTGGAACCTGCGCGTCTTCCGCGAGCGGGTGGGCTACACGGCCCAGGAAGCCGCCATCTTCACGGGCACGCTGCGGGACAATATACTCATGGACCGCAAGTTCGGCGTCACGGACGAGATGCTGGAAAGGGCGCTGGAGACCTCCCAGCTTAAGAACGAGCTTAAGAAGTTCCCCAAGGGGCTCGACACCGTGGTCGGCACCAGGGGCTTCGCGCTCTCGGGCGGCCAGAAGCAGCGCGTGGCCATAGCGCGCGCCCTGCTGACCGGCCCCGACGTGCTGCTGCTCGACGACGCCACCAGCGCGATGGACGCCCAGACCGAATACCAGTTCTGGAAGGCGTTCCGCAAGGAACACCCCGACGCGCTCTGCCTGGCCGTAACGCACAGGGCGCGCACGATAGAGACTTCGGACCACATCCTTACGCTGGACGGCGGAAAAATAGCCGAGCAGGGGACCCACACGGAACTGATGGCGCTGGGCGGGCTGTACCGTCAGATATACGAGCGGGAAAAACTCCGCGGCGAGCTGGGAGCGGACAAGGGGGACGAGCGTGACGGACAACCGGCCTGAGGACGGCAGGGCGGACCTCTGCGACGCGGTGGTGCGGCTGGGGCTTTACGCCAATGTCTTCCTGGCGCTGCTCAAGACCGTCACCGGCATAGTGGGCCACAGTTCCGGCCTTCTCGCCGACGGCATCAATTCCACCTCGGACGTCGTCTACTATATCGCGGTCATGGTCTTCATGCGGCTGGCGCGCAAGCCGCCGGACGAGCAGCATCCCTACGGCCACAGCCAGTTCGAGACTATCGGCGCGCTGATGGTCGGGGCCTTCGTCCTCACCACGGGCGTCGCCATCTTCTGGGATTCCGTAAACAAGGGCTACGACCTCTATGTCCACGGGGCCGGCGCCGCCGAAGTGCGCGCCTTCACGCTCTGGGCGGCCAGCGCCACGGTGGCGCTCAAGCTCTGGCTGGCGGCCCGCACCCGCGCCATAGGCCGCGCGACGGGCAATCCCGCCGTCAGCGCGCTGGCCGCGGACCATGTCAACGATATCCTGGCGGCCTCGGCGGCCGGCATAGGGATAATCTTCGCCAGGGCGGGCTACGCCTGGGTGGATACGCTGGCCGGCGCGGTGGTGGCCCTGTTCATCTTCCGCACCGGCTTCGGCATACTTAAGGACTCGTCGCTGGAGCTGATGGACGCGGTGCCGGGCGGCAAGCTGGACGCGGGCATCCGCGAGGTCCTCGCGGGGGTGCGGGGCGTTACCGCCGTGGAGGACATAGCCTCCCATCGTTTCGGGCCCTATTACATGGTCAACGCCACCGTCTGCGTCGACGGGGGGATAACCGTTAGCGAGGGCGACGCCATAGCCACCGCCGCCGAGCGGGCCGTCGTTGAGAAGTTCGATTTCGTGAAGAAGATATATATCCACTACCATCCCGCCGGGGAGGCCTGCGGCCCCCGGCGCGCCGGGCGGCGGCGGGTCTGAACCCGATGAGCGCCGTCTGCGGAATATAAGGTCCCGCGCTCTACAACGCCAGTTCGTAGAGGTACAGCAGCGGGAAGAAAAGCAGCGTGGACAGGACTATGGACTGGGCGACGAGGTCCGCGTCAAAATCGAACTCCCTGGCCACGACATAGTTGAGCACCGCCACCGGCATCGTCATTTGCAGGAAGACCGCCGCGGAAATTTCTCCCGAAAAGCCGAGGAAGCGCGCCGCGGCCAGGTAGATCGCCGGGAGGACCAGCAATTTGACGCCGCTGAGCGCCGAAAGGCGGCAAAGGTTGCCCGCGACGCTCTTGCCGTACAGCGTGATCCCGATGGTGAAAAGGGAGAGCGGCATCGTCGTCCCGCCGATAGCGGACATTACCGACTCGGCCAGGCCGGGAAGGCGCCAGCCCGAGGCGGCCAGCGCCAGGCCGGCCAGCGAGGCCCAGAGGACCACGTTGCGCGCGGCGATCCTGAGCAGGCGCGAGGGAGGGCAGCCGCCTTCGGCGCAGATCGTGCTCATCAGCGCGAAACCGAGAGTGAAGACGATGACATTATGCAGCGAGGAGATGATGGCGGCGTGGCCTATCAGGTGCTCGCCGAGGCGCATGGAAACGACGGGGAAGCCCAGGTAGACGGTATTGCCCATGACCGAGACTATCAGCAGCAGGCGCGCGAAGCTCCAGTCCAGGCCGAAGAAGCGCCAGGCCGTCCAGACCCCGGCCATACAGATGACCAGAGGCAGCAGGTTGGCCACCAGAAAATCCCAGCCGAGACCCGACAGGGGGGTGGAACCGATCTTGACGATTATAAGACAGGGCAGGGCCAGGTAATAGAGGTACTGGTTGAAAGCCTTTTCAGCGCCCTCGCCGACCACCCCGAAGCGCCGGAACAGCCAGCCGGCGCCGATTATAAGGAGGAGAGTGAGTATTATGGAGGTCATCTCAGCCCATGAAATAGAGGACCAGCAGCTGGGCCGAGATGACGCGCATTATCATGACCAGCGGGTAGACCGTCGCGTAGGCCATGGCCGAGCGGTTGGACGGGGCCATCGAGTTGGCGAAGGCCAGGGCCGGCGGGTCCGTCAGCGAGCCGGCCAGCGCGCCGCAGAGCGAGAGATAATTCATCTTCAGCTTCGCCTTGGCGAAAACGCCGACGACGATAAGCGGCAGCGTGGTTACCAGGAAGCCGAAAAGGACTATATAGACGCCGCCGCCATGCAGCAGCGTCTCGAAGAAGCCGCCGCCGGCCTTGAGCCCCACGCAGGCCAGGAACAGGACTATGCCCAGCTCGCGCAGCATCAGGTTGCCCGCCGGGGGCAGATACCAGTTCAGCGGGCCGATGTGCTGCACATAGCTCAGGACTATCGCCATTATCAAGGGGCCGCCGGCCAGGCCCAGCTTGACCGGGGCGCTGAGGCCCGGTATCGCTATCGGGATCGAGCCCAGGAAGACGCCCGCGGCTATG
Source organism: Elusimicrobiota bacterium (assembly GCA_009773155.1). GTDB lineage: Bacteria > Elusimicrobiota > Elusimicrobia > Elusimicrobiales > UBA9959 > UBA2231. The sequence continues at coordinate 78,739 of WOVA01000002.1, read as the reverse complement.
CCGATAAAAGCCGGTATAAGCTGCGGGTGGTTGAGGTCCTTGACGGAATTGCCCAGGAAGGCCGCGGCCCTGGCCACGGAGCCTTCCTCGCCGACCAGGACCAGGTTGTCGGCGAACTGCAGGACATACGAATCGGAGACCAGGAACTCCACGTCGGCGCGGGCCACCCGCGTGGCGGCCACGTCGTACTGCGCCTCCAGGTTCGCCTCGTCGAGCGTCTTCCCTATGACCTCCTTGCGCGTCACTATGGCGCGGGAGTGTATTATGCGGCTGGGCATCTTCTTGAGGTCCAGGTCGCTCTTCGACCCGACCACCAGCATGAACTTGCGGACCGCCTCCGCGCGGCCGACGGCGAGAAGCGTGTCGCCGGCGCGCACCACGCTGTCGTCGTGAGCCACGGAAACGGCGCCTTCGTGACAGATACGCGAGACCACCACGCCTATCTCGTCGATGGCCGGGATCTCCTTTATCTTCAGCCCGTCGAGATTGCGGTTCTCCACCCTGACGCTGAGATTGGCTATCTCGGAGCCGGCCTTGTGCTCGTCCGGGGCGCTCATATCGGCTTCGGCCTGGCCGCGGAAGAGGGCCCGCAGCAGCAGCATCGTGAGGATTATCCCCATGATGGCGCCGGGATAGGCCAGCGCGTAACCCACCGAAACGCTGTTGACGGCTTCCGGCTTTATGGCCTCCAGCGTCTGCTGCGCGGCGGCCAGCGAGGGGGTATTGGTGACGGCGCCGGAATACATGCCCACGGCCGTCGGTATATCGTAGCCGGCCAGCTTCGCGACGGCGATGGTGACGGCGACGCCGCCCAGGACCACCGCCGCGGCCATCAGGTTGAGCTTTATGCCTTCCCTGCGGAAAGAGGAGAAGAAGCCGGGTCCGACCTGCGTGCCTATTGAATAGACGAAAAGTATAAGGCCGAAATCGCGCAGGAACTCCAGCGTGTCGTGATCGGCGTCGAAGCCGAAATGGCCGAACAGTATGCCCGAGAAAAGAACGCCGGCTATCCCCAGGTTTATCCCGAAGAGTTTTATGTTCCCTATGGCCAGCCCCGCGGCGGCGACTATCATCATGACGAAAACGGTATGAGCGGCTGACTGGGGGGAGAAGAGGTAAGCGAGCAGGTCCATTATTCAGCGTCTCCGTCGGTCAATTCTACCAATTTATAGCCCCGTTCGCCTGCCCCGCCGCGGGCGTAGCAGCCGGATGAGCTCCCCCAGGGGCGGAACCGGCTGTTTCTTTGCCAGGAGCATCAGGCCCTGAAGCAGGCTCTGGCGGAATTCTTCAAGCCGGGCATGGACAGCCGCCGGAGTCTCGGCCGGGTCCAGGGCGAAGCCGCAGGCCTCGGAACGCGGTCGGGCGCCTGAGACGCTGATGATGAGGCTCTCGGGGTTGAGGCCGGCGTCAAGCTCGGCCCCGAACGCGACCAGCCGCGCCAGGCTCATCCCCGGAACCTGCTCCAGAATCCAGATCAGGTCGTATAGATCCTTCTCCGCGCAACGGCTCACCAGGGCGGCCGACTTCATCTTGAGAAGTGTCTCCAGATCCGCGACGATGACGCCATCAGGCAGTTCTACGAAACGGCCTACCCTGAAGAGATCAGGGTCCTCCACCACATCCACCGTGAAGAAATGGTCCTTCAACCGGCACACTGCGCGGTAGTAGGGACCTCTATGGTTCTCAGCCTCAAACCTGGCCCCAATGCCTTCCAGCGAACGGACGGTAAGGATCGTCGCCTCGTGGCTTTGGCGGTCGCGGACGAAGAGGTCAAGATCGTCGGACCTCCGGTGTCCGGCATAGAATCCGCACAGCGCGGTTCCGCCGACCAGAGCGCACCCCGGGCCGGGCCGGTGAAACACATGCCGGAGCGCCTCAAGGAGCGGGCCCGGCAGCGCCCGGGCCGCTAGATCCAGCCGAGGCGGCTGCTCAATGCCCATAGTTCCTCCAACTGCCGCCGGAGCACCGGCGGAAGGTATTTCTTGTATTGCGGAAAACAGACCCAGACAGAGCGTCCCAGCATCCGGGCCGATAGAAAGAGGCCATAAACCTCCACCAGGCGCGCCACCGCCCGCCCCTCGCCGCGCACAAGCGCCGCCGCGAAGCTGCCGACATCCGGGTAAAGCCGGTCCCAGAGAAGGCCGGCGCCCAGAGCGGCCCGCTGTTCCGGGGATTGGAGGCAGGGCAGCGGCAGGGAGAGTTCGTCCATGCTGACGCCCAGCGCCCGGCTCAATCTTTGCAGGTGGCTGGCACGGACATCAATTTCCGTGCGCCCTTGCCTGAACCAGCTGGAAACGGCCTGCCGTGATATCCCGGCCATTCTCGCTAGGTCGCTATGAGAGTTCGCGCGGCTATCGGCAATGACTGAAATTGTGTTGATATTCATTGACAATATCATACATCACAAAAATTGGTTTGTCAACTATAATTGACAAACTGGGCCGTTCAGCGACTTCGCGAGATTTTACGCGGTCCAGCACACGGTCCAGCAATAACACCTCCCGAATATCAAAGTGTTGTATAATAAACAGGCCCGAAAGCCGCGGGACACTACACAAATGATCGCCAAAGCCGAAAGCCGCACACCCTGGTCCTACGTGCCCACCACTTATTTCGCCGAGGGCCTGCCCTGGGTCGTAGTCAACACGCTGGCCGTTATCATCTTCAAAAAGATGGGCGTCTCCAATACGGAAATAGCCGCCTGGACCAGCCTGCTTTATCTGCCCTGGGTCATAAAAATGTTCTGGGGCCCGCTGGTGGACATGTACTCCACCAGGCGGAAATGGATAACCTGGACTCAAGGGTTGATCGCCGTTGGACTGATCGCCGCCGCACTTTCGCTGAAAACCCCATATTTTCTTTACCTGGCGACGGCCTGTTTCATGTTGGTCGCTTTCCTGTCGGCCACTCACGACATAGCCGTCGACGGCTTCTACATGCTCTCCATGAGCGAAGAGAAGCAGGCTTTCTTCGTCGGCATCAGGGCCTTCTGCTATCGCCTGGCGATTCTTTTTACTACCGGCGGACTGGTGGTATGGGCCGGGCTCATCGAGGCCCGTACGGGAAATATCCCGCTGAGCTGGCAAGTTACCCTTCTGGCGGCGGCAGGCATACTGGGCCTGCTCGCCCTCTACCATAAGCTCTTTCTGCCCTACCCGGCCGCGGACGCCCCGCGGGAAAAGGGCATCGACTGGGGAGAGTTCTTCCGCGTCTTCGCGGCCTATTTCAGGCTGGAAGGGATAGGGGTCGGGATCGCGTTCATCCTGCTCTACCGGTTCGGCGAGGCGATGCTCCTCAAGCTGGCGGCCCCGTTCCTCCTGGACAAGGCCGGAGCCGGCGGTCTGGCGCTCTCCACCACGAACTTCGGCTATGTCTACGGCACCGTCGGCCTTATCTGCCTGATAGCGGGCAGCATACTGGGCGGGATGATAATAGCCAGGTACGGCCTGCGTCGGACCATCTGGCCGCTGGCCTTCATGCTCAACGCGCCGGACCTCTTCTACGTCTATATGGCCTACAACACGGACCTGCCGCTCTCTTTCGTCGGCGTTTTGGTGGCGCTGGAGCAGTTCGGGTTCGGCCTGGGCACTACGGCCTTCATGTTCTTCCTGATACAGCTGACGGGGGAGAAATACAAGACGGCCCATTTCGCCATCTCGACGGGGATAATGGCCCTGGGTATGATGCTGCCGGGTTTCGTCAGCGGCTGGCTGCAGGAGCGCGTCGGATATCCGGAGTTCTTCATCATCGTCTGCTTCGCCACCCTGCCGGGCATGCTGCTGATACCTTTCCTGAAGATAAAAGCCTGATCAGGGCGGCATTGCCCGCTGTCGGCGCACGGGCCGGGCGCCATGGCGCCCGGTACCTGTGGAGCCGGTGGCTCGTTGTTCCGAGCTCTGCGACGGGCCTGATCAGGGCCGCTTATTCGCAGATGATGCAGGAGACGGGGCAGTTGCCGGCGGTCGCCTTGCAGCCCTCTTCCTTGCCGGCGGGCACTGTCCCGGACTTGACCACTGCCTTGTCGGCGTCCATCTCGAAGATGTCGGGCTGCTCACTGACGCAGAGACCGCAGCCTATGCACGCTTCTTTGTCTATGCTGACCTTCATGTTATACCTCCGCGTTATTGGCCCCCGCGGGCTTTTTCTTCCGACTAAATTATAAAAAATAAGCGGCCGGATTCAAAGCGCTCAGGCGCTTATCCGCCGCTGGGTCGCCTTGTCGAAGACGTGCATGTTCTCGAAGTTGAAGCAGACCGGCACCGTGCTGCCCGGGCTCTGGTTGAAGAACGCCTCCACCGTGGCCAGCAGGCGCAGCTCTCCCGCCTTGAGATAAAGGTTCTCGCGGTGGCCCAGGAGCTCGCTGACCTCCAGGACCGAGTCGAACTTCTGCGAGCAGTTCCTGCCGGCCTCGCGGCCGGCGTAGACGTCGTCGGGGCGCACGCCTATGACGGCCTCGCGGCCCTCGTGCGAGCCCTCGGGCGCCAGCAGGGAGGCCGGCAGGTCCAGGCTCAGCGAGGGGGAGGCGAAGCGCACGTGCCCCTTCTCGACCCGCAGAGTTCCCTCTATGAAGTTCATGGTCGGGCTGCCGATGAAGCCGGCGACGAAGAGGTTGGCCGGCTTGCGGTACACCTCTATCGGCGTGCCGACCTGCTGTATGACGCCCTGGTTCATGATGACGATGCGCCCGGCCAGCGTCATGGCCTCGACCTGGTCGTGCGTGACGTAGATGATGGTGGCGCCCAGGCGCTGGTAGAGCTTGGCTATCTCTACGCGCATCTCCTCGCGCAGCTTGGCGTCGAGGTTGGAGAGCGGCTCGTCGAAGAGGAAGACCTTTGGCTGGCGCACTATGGCGCGGCCGATGGCGACGCGCTGGCGCTGGCCGCCGGAAAGCTGCCTGGGCATGCGGTGCAGCAGCTTGCCCAGCTGCAGGATATTGGCGGCCTCGGTCACGCGGGCCTTAATCTCCTTCTTGGGCGCGTTCTTGAGGCGCAGCGAGAAGCTCATGTTCTCCTCGACCGTCATGTGCGGATAGAGGGCGTAGTCCTGGAAGACCATGGCGATCTGGCGCCTGGACGGGTGCAGGTGGTTGACCAGCGCGTCGTCGATATAGATCTCCCCGCCGGAGACCTCCTCCAGGCCCGCCAGCATGCGCAGCAGCGTGGTCTTGCCGCAGCCGGAGGGGCCGACTATGACTACGAACTCGTGGTCCTTTATCTCCAGGTCCACCTTCTTGAGGACCTGGTTATCCTTGAAGTTCTTCACTATGCCGGCGAATTTGACGGTTGCCATTAGGGCTCCTCAAAGAATAACTGATACGATTTGGAGACCCGGATTTGAGCCGGGTCCGAGGCGCGGCCGGTCGTATAACTCCCGGCACCTGGGGCGCCGGAGGCGCTGTTCCGACGAACGAGCATACCGGTGGTCTGTAAGTGAGGAGCAACGAAGGAACCGGCCAAAGACGGACCAGGGCGGCTTTGTCCGCTGTCGGTGCACGGAGCTCTGCGACGGGCCGGGCCTCCCCCTGGGGGCCGGGCGCTTTTTGACCGCACCGGCGTCAGTCGTCGCTCGTATAGCAAAGCTATTACTCGCTCCTCCTTCCTTGGTTCGTCCATAAAATCGCCCGGCCAAATTGTATCAGTTATTCTTTGACGAGGCCTACGCCTATCCTTTTACGCTGCCGAGCGTGAGGCCCGAGATCAGCCACTTGGAGGAATAGAGGAAGACCGCCAGCACGGGCAGGGTGACCAGCATCGAGCCGGCGGCGAACATGCCCCACTGCGTTATGAACTGCCCCTGCAGCTCGAAGAGGCCCAGGGTCCAGGTATACTGCTTGGAGCTGAACAGGACGACGCGGGCGACGAGGTACTCGTTCCAGGCGGTGGTGAAGTTGAAAAGGAAGGCGATGCTCAGGGCCGGAGTGGAAAGGGGGAGTATGACGCGGTAGAAGGCCCCGATCTGGGAGGTGCCGTCCACCAGCGCCGCCTCCTCCAGCGAGCGGGGGATGGTGTCGTAATAGCCCTTGAGTATCCAGATGCTGAAAGGCAGCGAAGAGACCGAGTAGGCGATGATCATGCCGAGGTAGGTGTTCATCAGCCCCAGCTTCATGATCATCAGGAAGAGCGGGAGTATCAGCATGCCCGCCGGAATCATCTGGGTCGAGAGCAGCAATATCAGGCCGGCCTTCTTGCCGCCGAAGCTGAAGCGGGAGAAGGCGTAGGCGGCGGTCGAGGCCAGCGAGACCCCGATGAAAGAGGTGGCGACCGTGATGACGAGAGAGTTCCAGAGCCAGCGCAGAAAATAAGTCGAGGTCAGCAGCGACCAGTACGACTTGAAGGTGGCGCCGTCGGGGATCAGCGCCAGGTCGGTGGAGACCAGCTTGTCGCCCGGCCTCAGCGAGACCGAGAAGATGCGCAGCAGCGGGTAGACGCAAACGCAGACGAAGGCGATTATGCCCAGGTGTATGAGCGCGTACTTTATCAGCTTCTTCCGCCTGTGGGCGGCGGCCTGTTCGGCCCCGGCGGCGCGGATCGCTTCCGTGGTCATCGGGTCTCCTTGGCCGCGTCGAAAGTCTTGAGGTAGAAGACCGAGATGGCGAAGAGTATAAGGAAAATGACTATCGCGAAGGCGGCGGAATAACTGTAGCGGTTATAGGTGAAGGCCGCCTTGTAGAGCGCCGAGACCAGGATGTCGGCCTGCTCGGTGCCGCCGGCCTGGCCGGTCACCAGGTAGATGACGTTTATGTTGTTGAAGGTCCAGACCGTGCCCAGCGTGACGGCGGGCATCAGCACCGGCTTTATCAGCGGCAGCGTGATGAAGCGCAGCTTCTGGAAATATGACGCCCCGTCTATGTCGGCCGCGTCGTAGTAGGAGCTCGAGATGGACTGGAGGCCGCCCAGGATGACGACCATCATGAAAGGTATGCCCAGCCAGACGTTTATCAGCATGCAGGTGGTCAGCGGGTGGTCGCTGAGCCACTGCACCGGCCCCAGGCCCAGCGAGGCCAGGAAGGGGAAGAAAGCCGCCAGCTTGTTGAGCATGATGTTGACGAAGCCGTACTGCGAGTGGAACTCGCCGCGCATCGCCAGCACGGCCACCACCTGCGGCATGGCCCACGGTATGACCAGCAGCGTGCGGTAGACGCCCTTGAAGCGGATGTCGTTGTTGAGCATCAGCGCCAGCGCGAAGCCGCCGAGAACGTGGAAAAAGACGTTCACGAAGGTCCACCAGAGCGTGCGGCCCAGCAGTTTAAAGAACCCGGCCTCGGCCAGCGGCGGCACGGTGAAGACGTCGTAGAACTGGCGCAGGCCCACGAAGGGCAGCGTGCCGGTCTGCTTCCACTGCATGATGGTGGTGAGCTTGAGGTCGTGGAAAGAGAGGTAGATCTGGAAGATGAAGGGGTAGACCAGCAGCAGCGCCAGGCCGGTGAAGGCCGGGGCCAGCAGCAGGTAGGCCAGGGAATTGCGGCCCTTTACGATGTGGCGGAAGAAGAGGAGCACCACGGCCTCGGTGGCGAAAAGCCAGGCGAAGAGGCCCGTCTTGCCCAGCCCCGCGGCGCCCAGGCCCAGCCAGGCCAGCAGGGGAAAGCCCGCCAGGCCGGCCCAGAAGAACCAGGGCCGGTCGTGGAACTTGAAGTGGTAGTAGAAATAGCCCTCGAGGACGGCTATGCCGGCCGCCACGACGAAGACGAACCAGGCCACTTCGTAAAGGGAGGAGAGCAGTTCCATCAGCGGTTCATCTCCGAGATCTTCTTCTCGACGTTCTGCTGCATCCTGCGGGCGGACTCTTCGGGGCTCATCTTCCTGGTGGTGGCCAGGCCCATGTAGTTGCGCGCGGTGTCCCAGACGGCCCTCATCTCGGTCGCCATCGGCATAGGTCTGCCTTTCTCTATCTGGTCCATCGAAGCCCTGGATATCGGGTCCCGGGTTATCTCCGGGGCGGAGGCGGCCGCTTTCAGGGCGGGAAGGCGCTTGAGCTCGATGTACTGGCGGACCTGGTTAGGCCTGGAAACGTAGAATTCCACGAACCGCTTAAGCAGGGGGAGTTTTTCTTCCGGCGCCTCGCTGCTGAACAGGAAATACTTGCCGCTGACCATCGGCGAAGGCCAGCGCCCCGTAGCGGAAAGTTTCGGTATGACCGCGACGCCCAGGTCTTTGCCCAGGAGATTGGAATAGGTCGAGATGGCCCAGTCGCCGTTGATTATGAAGGCCGCCTTCCCCTCCTTGAACAGCGAATCCATGCAGTTGTAATCGCACTCGGACGGCACGAATTTTTTGGCGTACTTCAGGTCGAGGTAGAAATTTATGGTGGCGGTCATCGCCGGGGTGTCCAGCGTGGGGGTCTTATTGTCCAGCGGCCAGCCGCCGAAGGCGCCCAGCCAGGGCATGGCCCAGAAAGGCTCGCCCAGGTCGAAAGCGAGGCAGTAGTCCAGCCTGAAGGCCGGGGCCTTCTCCCGGCAGAAACCGAACAGTTCGTCGGTATTCTTCGGGGCCTCCGGCGAGTATTTTTTGTTGTAGAACAGCATCAGGTGATTGCCGTTGGAGACCGGGACGCCCCAGACATGCCCGTCCAGGGTAATGGCGTCCACCACGGCCTTGTTGAACCTGGAGAAATCGAACAGGCCGTCGAGCGGGCTGATGAAGCCGGAGACCGCGTAGACGCCGGCGGCGTCGGAGGGGGAGAGTATGAGGTCCGGCGGAACGCCGGCGAGCGAGGCGGCCTGGAACTGCTGGCGCAGGTCCTCGGGCTGGTAATGGCTGCGGATTATCTCCACGTCCTCGTTGCCGGGCAGCGCCCTGAAAGCTTCCAGGACGGAATCGATGTAGGGAGCGACCTGCGCGTCCTCCTGTTCCCAGACCAGGATGGTGCGGAGGGAAGCGGAGCCGTCCGCGGGCCTGGAACAGGCCTGCAGGAAAAATATGGCGGCCAGCGCCGCCGCGAAAACGAATATTTTATTCAACCCCGCACCCCTCGGGCCAGCGGCCCTAATTCTTGGAGATGTTGGTAATGGCGGCCAACAGGGCCGCCAGCACGGAAAGCTTCAGCGCCGTCCACCAGGAGATATGCTCCGCCACGGCGCCCGACGCGACCGCGCCGGGGAACAGTTCCGGGATAGTCCACATCCAGAACCACTTTATCAGGAAAATACCGAGCACGAAAATGGCGGCCACCAGCAGGATTATGGAAGGGACCCCGAAGAACAGCGTGTTACGCATTCGCATTATCGAAAATTCTAACAAATTATGGGGAGGCTTATCACACGGGAGCGCCGGGCGGAGGGATAGTTGTATAATTTAGCCATGAGAACCGACGCGAAAGACGCGGGAGCGCGGCTCTTCTGGGACCGCAAAGCGGAGGGCTACCCCTCGCCGCTGGCACCGGCCACGCTGAAAGCGACGCGCGGGACCCTCTCGCTGATGCGCCGCCTGGGCGCGGAGTGGCGCGGGCGGGACGTCCTGGATATCGGCTGCGGCACGGGCCTTTTCGCGCTGGCTATGGCCCCGGCCGCCCGGCGGGTGGTCGGGACCGACCTCTCGCCCAGGATGCTGGCGAGAATGAGGGCGGAGTCCGCCGCCGCCGGTCTGCGGAACGTGGAGGCGCTGAGGGCCGACTGGAAGAATTTTTCGGCCGCCGGATTAAAAGGACGCTTCGGCCTGGCCGTGGCCTCCATGACTTCGGCCGTGGGCACTCCCGCCGGGATACGACGGATGGAAGCCTGGGCGGAGCGCTGCGCCTATGTGGGCTGGTACGGAGTGCGGAAAAACCCCGTCATGGAAGCCGTCTTCCGCCTGCACGATCTGCCTTACCGCTCTCCCGAGGGAGCCGCGCGCGTCGAGCGCTCGCTCAAAGCCCTCGGGCGCCGCTTCAGGAAACGGGTATTTTCCGAGGTCTGGTCCCGGGAGGAGCCACTGGAAAAGGCCTTGCGCGAAGCGAAGGCGCATATCGAGATCAACGGCGTCGGGTTCCGCGAAAAGGAAACCGGGGAACTGCTTGAAAAGCTGTTCCCCGGCGGGATCGTGCGCCAGCGGACCGAGGCCCGCAAGGCGCTGTTCGTCTGGTCCGGTCCTAAGCGGCGGCCTTGACCCCTTTCGGGGGCGCCACCGCGATCTCCAGCAGGCCGGGCTTCTTGCCGCACTGCTTGACGAACGCGTCGTCGCGCAGCTTGTTGCGGTAATCCCTGTCCTGGAAAGTATAGCCGAAGCGCGTGTGCACGTCGTAGGTCCCGTTCATCAGCCCCACCACGTCCTCCACGAAAACCCTTTCCTCGTCGGTAGGGATCACGAAAACCTTGACCTTGGAATCCTTGGCGGAGATCCCGGTCTCGGCGTTGCGCGTCCTGGAGGCGTCGTTCCTGGCGGTATCGAGCTTTATCCCCATGAACTCGAGCCCGCCCAGCGCCGCGGCGCGGGTGATGGGCCCCATCTCGCCGACGCCGGCGGTGAAGACCACCGCGTCCACGCCGCCGACGGCCGCCGCGTAAGCGCCGATATATTTCTTTATCCTGTTGGCCTCCATGTCCAGCGCCAGCTGCGCCCGCTTGTCCCCGTTCTCCGCGGCTATCTCCACGTCGCGCGCGTCGCTGTACTGGCCGGTGATGCCCAGCTTGCCCGACTTTTTGTTGAGTATAGCGTCCATCTCGCCCGGGTTGAGGCTCTCGCGGGCCATCACGTAGAGCGGGATGGCGGGATCATGGTCGCCGGCGCGGGTGCCCATGACCAGGCCTTCGAGGGGGGTGAAGCCCATGCTGGTGTCGTAGGAGACCCCGTCCTTGACGGCGTTGATCGAGGCGCCGTTGCCGATGTGGCAGATCACCAGGTTGGTCTTGAAGGGGTCCTTCTGGAGAAGCACGGCCGCCCGCTTGGCGTTGTAGAGGAACGAGGTGCCGTGGAAGCCGTAGCGGCGGATGCCGTACTTCTCGTACCAGGCCCGGGGCAGCGCGTACATGTAGGAGGTCTCGGGCATGGTCTGGTGCCAGGCCGTGTCCATGATGGCCATGTGCGGCACGGCGGGCATCAGCTCGCGCGCGGCCTCGATGCCCATGATGTTCGGGGGATTGTGCAGCGGCGCCAGCGAGGAGAGCTCGCGGAAGGTATCGACGATCTTGTCGTCCACGACCACGGACTTGACGAACTTCTCGCCGCCGTGCACCACGCGGTGACCGACGGCCGCTATACCCTTGAGGTCGGGGAGGACGCCGTGCTTGCCATCGATGAGGGTGTCGATTACGAGTTTTATGGCCTCCTTGTGGGAGGGGCAGGGACGCTCTATCGTCGCCTTATCACGGCCGGGGGCCTCGTGGGCGATGAAGGAGCCGTCTATGCCGACGCGCTCCACGACGCCGGAGGCGAGCGGGAGTTTTTTTTCCCAGTCGAAAAGGGAATATTTGACCGACGAACTGCCGCAGTTCAGAGAGAGTATTTTCATGCGATGGGGTCCCCTTGAAGGAATTTTTACGACTTTCTTATTCTACAAAAAAACCGCCGGCCGCGCATTTTTGATATCATTTCGGCATGCTCAGGATGGGTTCCGGGACGAAAGCCGCTCTCCTGGCGGCGGCCGCGGCCCTCTGCGCCGGGCTCGTCTATCACCTGGCTTTCGGGCAGACCCCGGTCCCGGAGGCGGTAAGAAGACTCTCCGGCCTGCGCATCGCGGCTGAACTTTACAGGCAGGCTGAAGGGACTTTCCCGCTGGATTACGGGGCGGTGCCGGCGTCAGGAAAGCTCGAGGCTGTCCCCGCTCTGAAGCTGAAATGGCGGCCGGCCTGTTCCCGGGTGGTGAACTACCCGTCGCTGGAGCCCGCGGGCACGGGCTGCTGGGGCTATGTCGCCGACCCGGGCAGCCCGGACTTCGGCTCTGTCTTCATAGATTCCGGGGCTAAGGACCCCGCCGGCCGCTACTGGACCTGGTTCTGAGCCGGCCACCCGGAGGACAGGGCGTCCTCGTAATGGGCTTCCAGCAGATTGGCCACCACCTCCACCGACATATTGTGATCCACCGACTCGTAGGCCGCCTTCGCCAGTGACTCGGCCGAGCCGCGGTCGTCGGCCAGCCCCAGTATGGCGGCGGCGTACGACTCGGTATCGCCGGGGGGGACCAACAGGCCGGTGGTCTCGTGGACGGTGTAGTCGCTTAAGCCCCGAAGGCGCGGGATGACGCAGGTGACGCCCGAGGCCTGCGCCTCCATCAGCGACATCGAGATCTCTTCCTTCATCGTGGCCTTGACGTAGATATTGAGCATCGCCATGACTTCCGGCATGTCGGTGCGTTCGCCCAGCATGTCCAGTTTGTGGCTTATCTCCAGGTTGCGCGCCAGCTTGCGGATGCGCTCGTCCTTTAGTCCCACCAGGGTGAACGAGAGGGAGGGGTCGCGGTCCAGGACGGCGCGGGCGATGCGCAGGAACAGCCCCTGGTCCAGGAGCGTCTTATCCATGCTGACCGTGCCGATCTGGAATTCCTTCTTCACCGCCATCATGCGCTTGATCAGCATCGCGCTCTCCCAGCGTCCGAGGCTGGTGTTTATGCAGGGGGGCAGCACCGACACCTTGTCCGCCGGGAGGCCGGCGGCCAGCATATCCTCGCGCACCGTGGGACAGGAGGCCAGGAACTTGACGGCCAGGTGCTCTATGCTTTTGAGCTTCATCATGGCCGCCATGCTGTCCAGGCGCAGCTGGCTGTAAACTATGCGGCCGTGGGCCGCGGCCTTCTTGATGGTCAGGCGGCCTATCCCGCAGGTATTGTAGAGATGGATGATATCGTAGTCCTGCAGTTCGAAGAGGCCGAACCTGGCCGCGAGGGTGAAAGGCTTGACCGGGACCCGGTATTTCAGGCACTCGCCGGCCAGACGCGAATCCTTGGGGCACATGACCACCACGGTGTGGCCTTTCTTGACCAGCTGCAGAGAAAGATGCAGGGCCTGGTAGGAATTTATGTCCCAGGCCGCGTTGTCCACGATCTTGAGTATCTTCACCGCGTCTTTCCTTCCAGTTTTTCAAGTTCCCTGCGCGCGCGCCCGGCGTATTCCTTCTCGGGCGCGTTCTCCGCGATGTCCCGGTATATCTCAGCGGCGGTGGCGTAGTCGCCGGCGCGCTTGCTCAGGAAAGCGGTCTGGTTCTTCAGCATCGTCGGGCAGTCCGGCTGCCGCGCCACCGGCAGCAGCAGCCTCACTATCTCCCGCGGGCTCTCCTCCCCGCTGTGGCCCAGGGCCGCCAGCACCGAGTGATAGCGCCATTCGCGCGGGGCCCTCTTTATCGCCAGTTCCAGTACCTCCCTGGCCTCGGCGGGCCTGTTCAGGTTATAGGCCAGCGAGGCTGCCGAGTAGATCACCGCGCTGTGGAACCAGGGGTCGAGGTCCATGACGTGAAGGGAAAGTGGCACGAACTCCGGGTACTCGCCCTTCTCCCAGCCCGGGCCGTGATCGCAGACGCTGCCGTCGGCGTGATGATGTTCGTGGTGGGCGAGCACCTTCTCGTCGTGGACGGATTCACGGGTGCCGTAATACTGCATGAGGCGTATGAACCAGATGTCGGCGAAGAGGCGGCGCGCGCCCAGGCTGACGGCCGCCGCGTCCTCGGCGGCGCTGCGGCGCACCTCGCGGATCTCCGAGACCGGGGGCAGCGGGGGGCGGTGGCGCACGGCGCCCAGATTGAGAGCCAGGGCCGGCAGAAAGAAGAGCAGTCCGGCGGCGATATCCCTCAGGCAGGGCGGCATAGCGCCCTGCACTTGATGAGCCAGAGGCTCGTTGTTCCGGCGGGGGGGCAAGTCAGAACTCCTTGCGGCGCAGCAGCGCCCAGGCGAACCCGTAGGAGCCGGCCCACCAGGCGGCGGCGTAGGCCAGCGCCAGGGCGGGCGGGGCGGCCGCGCCGGGCACGTCCAGCGCGTCCTTGAAGTTGAAAAGCTGGAAATTCGGTATCAGCCTGGCGAGGAATTCCAGCGGGGATCCCTCGCCGCCGGCCTGCGCGGCCATGAACACCGTCTCGGGGGCGAAATGGCCCAGCATCCACAGGATGAAGCCGATGACCATCGAAGAGAGGGCCGAGGTGGAGAACATGGAGACGGCGAAGACCAGCGAGGAGATCAGGGTCAGCTTCAGCCAGGAATAGCCCAGCGCGGCGAAGTACAGCCCGTCGGGAGCGTGGCCGCGGAGGAGGAGCAGGGACGAGTGCATGACCGCGGTCGCGGCCAGCAGCACCGCCGCCGCGCCGAACACGGCCAGCATCTTGCCCAGCAGGTAGGAATGGCGCGGCACGGGGCGGGAGAAGACCAGGTAGATGGTCTTGGTCTCGACCTCGGAGGAAACGGCCGTGGCCGAGGCGTAGACGCAGAAAGCCAGCCCCATCAGTTCCATGAGGGCCAGCCCGAAATCCATCAGCGCGCGGCGCTCCTGGTAAACGGCCATGACGCCTACGAGGAGGGACGAGTATATCAGGAGAAGGGCGAACAACAGGAACAGGCCGAAGAAGCGGTCGCGCAGGTGCAGGCGCAGAGAATGCGAGGCGACGCGCAGGGCGGGGGAGAAGAAAGCCTTCATCGCACGGCCTCCATGAAGAGCGTCTCAAGGCCGCCCTCGGCGCCGCGCCAGGCGGAACTTTCGACGCAGGAGACCACGCCTCCCCGCGAGAGCATGACGACCCTGTCGGCCACTTTCTCAAGCTCCGAGATGCTGTGGGAGGAGAGCACCACCGTGCGGCCCTCTTCGCGGAGGCCGGAGATAAGGACCCGCATGTCGTGTATGGCGATCGGGTCAAGGCCGCTGGCGGGCTCGTCGAGCATGACCAGGTCGGGACTGTGGACGAGGGCCTGGGCGAGTCCCAGCCGCTGCATCATGCCCTTGGAGAACTCCGAGATGCGCTTGTCCGCGTGGGGAGCCAGGCCGACCTTCGCCATGACGGAGGCGACGGCCGGAGCCGCCGCCGCGCGGTCCATGCCGCTCAGCGAGGCGTAATAGGCCAGCGCCTCGGCGGGCCTGTAACGCGGATAAAAATAGGGCAGTTCCGGCAGGAAACCGGTGCGGCGGCGGGTTTCGGGGTTTCGGGGGTCGGAGCCCAGGACGCGCACGGTCCCTGAGGTGGGGGCAAGAAGGCCGGCCATCAACTTCATCAGCGTGGTCTTGCCGGCGCCGTTGAGGCCCAGCAGGCCCAGTATCTCGCCCCGGCGTATCCCGAAAGAAACGCCTTTCACGGCTTCCAGAGGCTGGGGCCGGCCCAGCCTGGGAAGCAGGTAGGTCTTGCCCACTTTGTCGAAAACGGCGGCCTCGTTACCGCTCATCTGATCATCTTCTCCTGTTCCTTCTTGCGGCGGCGCATCTCGCCCCGCGCGGATTCGGCGGTGACGTTGCCCAGCCGCAGGAAATACGCGTGGAAGTTGCGCAGGTCGAAGTGCTTCTGCTCGGTGGTCTTGAAGTAGTCGCGCATCTCGGTGACGTAGTCCAGGCCCAGCAGGTGGGTCATCCCCTCGGTCGGGGAGATGGAGATGCGCAGCACCTCCTGCTCGGCCTGCCCCCGGGAGAAGCCAAGGTTTTCCTCGAAGAAGCGCACGGCTTCCGCGTAGTCCATGCGGCGCGTATGGAGGCCCGCGTCCACCACGGCGCGCGCGGCCCGCAGAGCCTTGAGGTAGATGCGCATAAAGCGGGACCAGTAGGACGAGTAGAAACCCATCTCCTCGGCCAGCAGCTCGGAATAGCAGGCCCAGCCGTTGGACAGCACCGGCTGGTTGGAGACGCGGCGTATGCGCGAGGCGTTGTTGGCGGCCTCGTAGCTGCGCAGGTGCATGCCGGGCAGCACCGCGTAGGCCGTGAGCAGCTCGATCTGGACATAGCTGAAGCCGGCCTTCATCGCGGCCTCCAGGCGCTCGGCCGGCATGGAGGCGTCGGGCAGCGAGATATAGAGTTCCGAAACTCGGTTGTCGTCGAGCGGGAAGGGCTCGGCGAAATAGACGTACGGCACCACGGGGGCCAGGAAGCCCGGCATGTCCTTCATTACCAGGCGCTGCTGTGGATAGGGGACCACCTTGTACTCGTCGAAATGCTGGTGGGCGCGCTCGGACTCCTCGCGGAATATCCTGATCACGTCCTTCGCGTCGGGATGTTCCCGCGGCAGCTTCTCCAGGACGCCCTGCCAGCCGCGCTGTTTGTAAAGCACCGGGTCTATGTTGAAAGCTTCCTTCTTCAGGTCCGAGACCGCTCGCCGGAAAGACCCCCTGAAGGCCCTGTAAGCTTTGCCGGGCGTCATCTCCAGGGCGTGCCAGCGCTCCAGGTAGAACCCGTAGGAATACTCCCCGGCCGCAGGGTCGCCGTCGGCGGAAGGGAGAACGTCCTTCTTTAGGAAGTCGCGGTAGCGGGTCAGCGCGGCCTTGAGCTTCTCCAGCGCGTCGTCCACCTGCGACTTCAGCAGCGGGTCGTAGAGGGTATAGCCGCGGAACAGCGGCACGAAGTCCGGGATCGTCTTGATGGCGTGCTCGCACTGGCGTATCGAGTTCTCCACCCAGATCCTGGGGGGGCGGGAGAGGTTGCGTTCGGCCTGCAGCAGCACGTCGGGGATCTGCTTCATGCGCGACAGCGCGGCCCCCGCGCGCAGGTTATAATCCTTGTAGTCGCGGCTCACCACGTCGAAGACCGAGCGCAGGGGCTCCAGGTAGTAATGCGGGCGCAGGGCCAGGAAACCGCTCTTGTCGAGGTTGTAGATGTCGGTCTCGAGCATCCGGTCCAGGAGGCCGTAGTCGATCGCGTCGGAGGGGTAGAGCGGCTCCCTGTCTATCTCGTGCAGCTTGGTCCGTATCTTCCGGAGCGCCTCCAGCTGCGTGTTCACGCGCTCCTGGTTGCGCTTGGTCAGCAGGTTGTCGGCGTCGTGTATGCCCAGCTGCGTCGCCCGCTCCGGATCGTACGTCTGTATGGTGGCCAGGTACTGGCCGAAGACCTCGCCGAGCTTGGTCTTCTCGAGCGCGCCCTCGACCTCGTGGGTCGCGAGCTGGCCCTCATAGGCCGTCAGGACCCCGGGAAGGGATGGGAGGAACAATAAAAGGAACGCCGCTTTTTTCATCAGCAAATGCCCCCTGACTGGAACGACGGGCTCAGCGCCTGGCCGGGGCCTTGGCGCGGGAGGCGGGCGCCAGCACGGCGCCGATGACCTCGTCCATATGCGAGACGGGGACGAGCTTCATCCCGTCCTTTATCTCCGCCGGGACCTCCTCGAGGTCCTTGAGGTTGGCCTTGGGGAAGATCACCGTCTTCACGCGCTCGCGGAAGGAGGCTATGACCTTCTCCTTGAGGCCGCCTATAGGCAGCACCCGGCCCGAAAGCGTTATCTCGCCCGTCATGGAAACGTCGGGTTTCACCGGCCTGCCCGAGACCAGGCTGGCCAGGGCGGCGGCGATGGTTATGCCCGCCGAAGGCCCGTCCTTGGGAACGGCCCCCTCGGGCACGTGCACGTGGAAATTGCTGGCGGCTATCTTCGCGTTCGTCGCGAAATCGCGGGACTTCACGTAGGAGAAAGCGGCCTGGGCCGATTCCTTCATCACGTCGCCGAGCTTGCCGGTGAGCATCAGCTCGCCCTTGCCGGGCACGCTGACCGCCTCTACGGTGAGAACCTCGCCGCCGTTCTCGGTCCAGGCCAGCCCCGTGGCCACGCCCACGCCGTTGGGGGAGGCCTTCTCCTGGACGAACTTGGGGATGCCGAGGAAATCGTGCAGGTTGTCCGCCGTGACCTTTACCGAGGGGACCTTCTCCTCTACTATCTTTCGGGCGGCGCGGCGGGCGAGGGTAGCCATCTCTCGTTCAAGGTTGCGCACGCCGGCCTCGCGGGTGTAACCGCGTATGGCGGCGTCTATGGCCGCGTCGTCGGCCGTGAATATCCGCGGCTTGAGGCCGTGCTCGGAGAGCTGGCGGGGGACAAGGTACTTTTTGGCTATCTCTATCTTCTCGTTGTGCGTGTAGCCGCTGAACTCGATTATCTCGAGGCGGTCGCGCAGGCTCACCGGGATACCGTAGAGCGTGTTCGCGGTGGCGATGAACATGACCTGGGAAATATCGAACGGCACGTCGAGGAAATGGTCGGTGAACTCCTTGTTCTGCTCGGGGTCGAGGACCTCCAGCAGGGCCGCGGCCGGGTCGCCGCGCCAGTCGGTGCCCATCTTGTCTATCTCGTCGAGAAGGAACACCGGGTTGCGGCTGCCGGCCTTCTTGAGGCTCTGTATGATGCGGCCGGGCATTGAGGCCACGTAGGTGCGGCGGTGGCCGCGGATCTCGCTCTCGTCGCGCACGCCGCCCAGCGACATGCGCACGAACTTGCGGCCCATCGCTACGGCGATGGAGCGGGCGATGGAGGTCTTGCCCACGCCGGGGGGGCCGACGAAGCAGAGTATGGGGCCCCGCAGGTGCTGCGTCAGCTTGGCCACGGCCAGGTACTCCAGCACGCGGTCCTTGGGCTTCTTGAGCCCGAAATGGTCGGCCTCCAGCACCTTGCGGGCGGCGTCGAGCTCGATAACGTCCCTGGTCTGCGCGGACCAGGGCAGCGCGGTCAGCCAGTCGAGGTAGGTGCGCGAGACGGTCGATTCCGGGGAGAAAGGCGCCATCCGGGAGAGCCTCTGCAGCTCCTTCTCGGCGGCGGCCTCGGCCTCGCTGGACAGCTTCGCCTGCTTCACTTTCTTCCTGAGCTCGTCTATCTCCTTGGCCAGGTCGTCCTTCTGATGAAGCTCCTTCTGTATGGCCTTCATCTGCTCGTTGAGATAGTATTCCTTCTGCGACTTCTCTATCTGCGACTTGACCCTGGAATGGATCTTCTGCTCGATATCCAGGATCTCTATCTCCTTGGCGAGCATCTTCAGGAGTTTTTCGAGGCGCGCCTGGGCGCTCTCGGTCTCCAGCAGGTCCTGCCGCTCGGAGGGGTTAAAGGGGGTGTTGGCGGCGATAGTGTCGGCCAGGCGGGAAGGGTTTTCCACCTGGGCCAGCAGCGAGACCGAGTCGCCCGGGATGCGGGTGCCCAGTTTCACGTACTGTTCGAAGATCTCGAGCGTGTGGCGCATCAGCGCCGTCGCCTCGGGGCCCTTCTCCGGCTTCTCGTCGGGGTACTCCACTTCGGCCATGAAAGCGCCGTTCTCGCCTTCGGCCTTGAGCGACTTGACGCGGGCGCGGCGCAGGCCCTGCAGGAATACGCGCATCGTGCCGTCGGGCAGCTTGAGCGACTGCGCCACCTCGCTGATCACTCCGTACTGGTAGAGGTCCTCCACCGCGGGCTCGTTGACCTGCGGGTTCTTCTGCGTGAGCGCCAGCACCCGGCGGCCGGCCTTGAGCCCCTGCTCTATCGCGGCCACCGACCGCGGCCTGTCCACCGACAGCGGCAGCGCCATGTGGGGGAACATGACCACGTCGCGTATCGCGATAGCGGGCAGTGTCGCGGGCAGTTTCTCTTCTTCGCGGCGCTCTTTCTGAAGTTCAGCCATAGGTCTTTTATCGCTCCGGCGTGGTTATTTTTTCTTGAAGTCCAGGACACCGTCGATGATGCCGTAATCCTTCGCCTCGGCGGCCGACAGGTAGAAATTGCGTTCCATGTCGTCGTGGACCTTCTGCTCGGTCTGGCCGGTGTGCTTGGCCAGGATCTCGGTGAGGCGCTTCTTGTTCTCCTGCATCTCGCGGCTCTCTATCTCTATGTCGGTGGCCTGGCCGGAGATGCCGCCGCCCCAGATCAGGGGCTGGTGGATCATGATGCGGGCGTTGGGCAGCGCGTAGCGCTTGCCCTTGGAGCCGGCGGCCAGCAGTACGGCGCCGAAACTCATCGCCATGCCCATGCAGATCGTGGAGATCGGGGCCTTGATGAACTGCATCGTGTCGTAGACCGCCAGGCCGGCCGTGACCATGCCGCCGGGGGAGTTGATGTAGAGGTTGATATCCTTGTCCGGGTCCTCGGCGTCGAGGTAGAGCAGCTGGGCTATGACCGTGTTGGCCGAGGCCGTCGAAACGGCTCCTTCCGGGTCGCCGAAGAATATAATGCGGTCCCTGAGCAGCCGGGAGTAGATGTCGTAGCCGACCATCGCCCCCTGGTTCCATTTCTCTATAATTGTCGGGATTATCATTTTTTTCCTCCGCGCGGGACGGCCGCGCTTACCTGGTCTCTTCCTTTATCTCCGCCTTGGATTTTATGAAATCCATGGTCTTGTTTTCCACCAGCGAGGCCCGGATGTAATCCTTCCGGCGGTCGAACAGCTCGCGGGCCTTGTTCCTCTCTTCTTCGCTGGTCAGCCTGGCCAGCGCCTTCTGCAGCTCGGCGTCCACGTCCGCGTCGGTGGCGTCTATCTTCTCCTTGCGGGCGATGTTGTGGAGCAGGTAGGTAAGCCTCAGGTTGCGCTCGGCTATAGGCGTGACGCGCTCGGCGAAGGCTTCCTCGCTGAAGTTCTCGTCGTCCCGCATGCGGCGCTTGAGGACCTCCATCAGTTCCTTGGACTCCTCCTTGACCAGCGTGGGGGGGAGGGACATCGGGTTGTGCTTTATGAGATGGTCCTCTATCTGGGCGTGCAGGTCCTTCTCGGTGCGCTCGGTCTCGCCGCGCTCGAGCAGCTTGCGGACGTTCTCCCTGAGCTCGCCGGCGGTCTTCACGCCGGCCTGGCCCAGGAAGGCCTCGTCCACGGCGGGCACCACCTTCTCCTTGACGTCCTGCACGCGGGCCTTGAACTTGAGCTTGCGGCCGCCGAACTCGGAGTCGAACTCGACGACATCGCCCTTTTTGCCGCCCAGCAGCTTCTCGGCCAGGCCCGCCACGGTCTGCGGGGCGGACATGTCCACTATCTCGCCCTTGACGTCGCCGTCGGCGACCTTCCCGCCGTTCTCCCAGGTCTCGTAATCCACCACGACGAAATGGGCGGCGGTTATCGGGGAGTCTTCGACCGGTTTGAGGTAGGCGTTGTACTCGCGCAACCGGTTTATATACTTGTCCACTTCGGCGTCGGCGATCTTCCTGACGCGGCGCACGGCCTTGATCTTCTCGTAATTCTTCGGCTCCAGCCTGGGGCTGCACTCCAGCCGCACCTCGAAATAGGCGGTCTTGGCCGCGTCGTATTTCACGTTGGTCATCAGCGGGGTGACCACCGGAGCGGCGCTCTCGGCCTTGATGATCTCGGGCAGCGCGGCCTTGGCCAGTATGTCCAGGGCCTCGTCCCGCACCATGGAGGGGAACTGCTCCTTTATCATCGCGAGCGGCACCTTGCCCTGGCGGAAGCCGGGCAGCGTGACCACGGCCTGAAGCCGGACCAGCGCCTGCTCCTGGGCCGAAGCGAGTACGTCCTTGCCGGAGTCGACCGCGTAAACATGCACGCAGCCTTCGGCCTTTATTTTCTTGATTTTGTCTCCGTAAGAGAGTGTGACGGGCATTTTTCCTCCTGGGATATCGCTGAGAGCGGGGTGCCAGAGAGAGGACTCGAACCTCCACGCCTTTCGGCACACGGTCCTAAGCCGTGCGTGTCTGCCATTCCACCACTCTGGCTCCGGAATCCTTTAGGCGGCGTGTGTCCGGCAGATAAAAACCCCGTTTTATGAACGGGGTTTTTCGGCCGCTGTCGCGCTTTTTTCCCTGTCGCCCCGGCATCGGGCCGGCGCCTGCTATATTTTTGGGCCATACGGGATTCGAACCTGTAACCTTACGCTTAAGAGGCGTCTGCTCTACCGTTGAGCTAATGGCCCGGTGAGTTTATTTTACATAAAAAATTTTTGGATTGCAAAACGCGGGCGCGTCCGCCTTGCCGAGGCCGGGCAGAATTGCTAGATTAATGCGCGATGACCCGCTCACTTCTCCTTTCCTTATTATTGGCGGCGCCGGCCGCCCACGCCGCGCCGCGCGCCGGCATGGAAAGCCCGGAGTCCGTCTACCGCGGGGCCGTGCGCTCCTGGCTGGACGGCCGCCCCGACGACGCCATAGAGGGCTTCAAGTACGCCGCTTTCATGTCCTCCGGCACGCCGCTGGCCGCGGCCGCGATGCGCGACGCGGCCGTACTGCTGGCCGAGGCCGGCAAACCGCAGGAGGCTCTGGCCTGGCTCGACCGCGCCGGCGTATCGTCGGAAGAGGACCCGCACGCCTGGTACGAGAAAGGCTGGGACCTGCTGGCGCTGGAGGACCACGCCGGGGCCCGCCTGGCCCTGGAGCGGACGCTGACGCTGACCGCCGACCCGGACCTGCTGGCGCACGCCCGCTTCGCCCTGGCGATGGCGGAGGAAGGACTGAAAGGCCCGTCCGAAGCCATCGATCTCTACCGCGGCATCTACCAATCGTACCCCTATCTCCTGGTCCCTTCCGCCGTGCGCATCAGCCGCAATTTCGAACTGCTCAAGAAAAGGCAGCACTCGATCACCTTCCTCAAGGAAGCGCTGCTCTACGATCCCAGGAATTTCCAGGCCGTGATAAACCTGGCCCGGGTCTACGAGAAGGTCGACTATTACGTGCCCGCCTGGCAGACCTACTACACCCTTTCCGAGATAGACCCGCGCGAAAAATTCTTCGTAGGTAGGCGGGAGAAGCTGGCCAGGCAGGCCAAGGGCGACCACCGCAACCTCTTCTACTGGACCCGCCTGGCCTGGCCGGTGCACACGAGCCCCGTGAAGCTGGACAAAGGAGAGGAGGCCGATATCGCCCTTTTCGCGGCCGAAGACGGCGTCCCTTCCACCGTGCGCTCGTTCAGTTTCATCTGCAATACTCCTTTCACGATAGAGGATTCACGTTTGGGCAGGACCGCGGAAGGTCCGGCGGGCGCGCAATGGACCGCCTCATACAATCCCTTCAACCGCATCTACGAGGTGAAGGACGTGGTCGCCAACGCCGTCTCTTCCACGCGCAACACCTTCCGCCTGGTCCCCAAAACGCCGGGAGGGGTCATACTCATAAAGAACGCCGACGTGGCCGCCGACGGCGGAGTGAACCGCGGCGACAGGGAAGTGACGGGGGAACTGCTGGTCAACCTGCGGCGCGAGGGCTTCGTGCTCATCAACCGCGTTCCCCTGGAGAACGTGCTGCCGGCCATGACGGCGCGCGCCTCGGAAAACGACCGCAACCCCGAATCCCTCAAGGCGCTGGCGGTGGTGCTGCGCACCCGCCTGCGCGGCCTGAAGGCCTCGATGAGGCATTCCCGCGACGGCTTCCACCTCTGCGACTCCGCCCATTGCCAGCGCTTCGACGGCATAAACAACGAGACTGGCGAAGCGGCCGACGCCGCCGCGGCCACGGCGGGACAGACGCTCGCCGGCGCCGGGCTGCTCCAGGCCGGCGAACACACGTCCTCCTGCGGGGGCTTTACCGAAAGCGGCGTCAACGACCTCAACCCCCTGCCGGCGGACCTGACCCCCTTCTCTTTCTCCCGCCACCTGCACAGGGGGCCGCCGGACAATATGTACTGTCTGCCTCCCGACAAAGCCTACGCCTCCGACGCCGCGTGGACGCTGATGCTGGAGCCGCGCTGGATAGAGGACAGGGCCAACCGCGGGTACAAGATAGGGAAGCTCCGCAATATCCGCACGCTGGCCAGGAGCGCCACCGGCAAGATACAGGCCGTAAGGCTGGAAGGCACGGCCGGCTCGGCCGAGATACAGGGTTTCAAGGAGATCTCCGAAATACTCTCCGCCGGGACGCTCCGCTCTCCGCTGTTCACGCTGCGCCCCCTCTTCAAAGGCAAGTTCCCGTCCATGTTCTTCGTCAAGGGCCTCGGCACCGGCGAGGGCCGCGGCTACTGCGTGGCCGGCGGTAAGGGACTGGCCGGCGGCCCGGGCTGGAAATACCGCGAGATACTGCGTCACTACTTTCCGGGCCTGACCGTCCCCGGGACGGCCGGGAAGCGCTAGAGAGACCGACGATGGCCGTCATACGGGTACTGCACATAATAACCCGGCTGGACATGGGCGGCGCCCAGGCCAACACCCTCTACACAGTAAAGAACCTCGACAAAAGCCGCTTCTCGGCCTTCCTCGCCTGCGGCCACGGGGGGGAACTGCAGAAGGACGCTCCCGACGGGGCGACGCTGCCGCTGCGCCGCCTGGTGCGCGAGATACGGCCGCTGGAGGACCTGCGCGCTTTCTTCGAGCTGCGCCGGACGATAAAACGCCTCAAGCCCGACGTGGTCCACACCCACTCCTCCAAGGCCGGCATACTGGGCCGGCTCGCGGCCTTCTTCGCCGACGTGCCGGCCGTGGTCCACACGTTCCACGGTTTCGGCTTCAACGACAGACAGCCCGCCCCGGCGCGTTTCTTCTACGTCCTCCTGGAGAAGATATGCGCCCGCTTCTCCGACGCGCTGGTCTTCGTCTCCTCCGCCAATATGTCCGAGGCCGCGGAGCGCGGCATAGGCGACAAGGCGCGCTACGCCCTGGTGCGCAGCGGCATAAAGCTCTCCGCCTACCCGGCCGCCGACGAGCGCGCGGAAAAGAGGTCCGAACTCGGCATTCCCTGCGGCGCGCCGCTGGTGGTTTCCATCGGCAATCTCAAGCCGCAGAAGAACCCCGGCGACTTCTTCATAGCCGCGCGGCTGACGGCCGAACGCCACCCCGACGCGGCCTTCGTCTTCATCGGAGGCGGCGAAATGTCGCCGGCCGACTGGCGGCTGGCCGAACACCCGTCGCTGAAAGGGAAACTTTTCCTGCCCGGCTGGCGCAGGGACAGCGCGGCCATACTGGCCGCCGCGGACATCTTCGCCATGACCTCGCTCTGGGAAGGCCTGCCGCGCAGCCTGATCGAAGCCCTGGCCACCGGCCTGCCGGCCGTCTGCTACGACGCCGACGGCGTGCGCGACATACTGCGCGACGGCGTCAACGGTTTTCTGGTAAAGCGCGGCGACACGGCCGCGATGGCTGAGCGCCTCTCGCAACTCATCCGCGACCGCGCGCTGCGCCGCCGCCTCTCCGACGGGGCCCGGGGCACGGACCTCGCCGAGTTCGACATAGACGCGATGGTGCGGGCGCAGGAGCGCCTCTACCTCTCGCTCCTGGGGGAAAAAGAATGAGTCCCGAACTCTCCGTGATCATACCCGTCTTCAACGAGCGCGACAATGTCTTGGAACTGTGGGACTCACTCAAGGCCGCGCTGAAGTCTCTCGACGGGGACTGGGAATGCGTCTGGGTGGACGACGGCTCCACCGACGGCACCTGGGAGCTACTCTCCGGCCTGGCCGACGCGGAACCCGAGTGCCGGGCGATATCGCTGACGCGCAACTTCGGCCAGACCGCCGCGCTGAGCGCCGGCATAGCCGAGGCGCGGGGGGAATATATAGCCGCGCTCGACGGCGACCTCCAGAACGACCCCGCCGAGATACCGGGGATGCTCAAAACGGCCAGGGACGGCGCCGACGTGGTCAGCGGCTGGCGCAAGGAGCGCAAGGACCCTTTCTTCTCGCGCGTGCTGCCCTCCAGGGCGGCCAACTGGCTGATCTCCGCCGTGACCGGCGTCCGGCTGCGCGACTACGGCTGCACGCTGAAAGTCTACCGCGCCTCCTTCCTGAAGGAACTGGAACTCTACGGCGAGATGCACCGCTTCCTGCCGGCGCTGGCCGGCTACCGCGGCGCCGTCATAAAGGAGACGCCGGTGGCGCACCGGCCCCGCCTGCGCGGCGGCTCCAAGTACGGACTCGGACGCATCTTTAAGGTGGCGCTGGACCTGCTGACCGTCAAGTTCATGGGCGATTACCTCTCCAAACCGATCTACGTCTTCGGCGGGGCGGGCCTGCTCCTGGGTTTTTCATCGGTGATCATGGTGGGCTGGACTCTCTACAACAAGCTCGCCAACGGCGTTTTCGTCAAGGACCAGCCGCTCTTCCTGGTCGCCATCTTCTTCGCCCTCGTCGGCATACAGTTCATCCTGCTCGGCCTCATCGCCGAGATGGTGATGCGCACCTACTACGGCTCCTCCGGCCGCCCTCCCTACCGCGTCCGCCGCGTTAGGGGACGCTGATTACTAAATGCCTAATTAGCGGACGCCTCTGACCGCGCCTTCCCCGGCCTTGGGGATAATTAGGCATTTAGTAATCAGCGTCCCCTGTTTGACTTACGCTCCGGTAGTTTATATCTTATGCTCTTATCATGAGCGACAGCGAAAAACCCGAACACAGGGACGGCCCCTTCGTCTTCCGCCAGTCCGAGATCCGGGCCGGCGGGGGGCTCCACCGCGTGATAGAGTGCGACCCGGCCCTTTTCGCGGAGGCCCTGAAGGGCATCGGGACCCTGCTCTCGCTCACCGCCGAAGCCGACTTCTCCGTCGGCAGCGGAGACCTCCTGCTGGAAGGGGGGGTAAAGGCCTCCGCCGCCATGCCCTGCGACCGCTGCAACGCCGATTTCAAGTCCTCCCTCGCCGAATCTTTTGACGAGGTTTATGAATATTCAGTAGAATCAATGGACATCGAGGACCTGGTACGCCAGGCCCTGGTGCTCGCGGTCCCGGCTAAGATTTTATGCTCGGACGGCTGTAAGGGACTCTGCCTCTCCTGCGGGGCGAACCTTAACGCCGGCGCCTGCAAGTGCGGTCCGGGGCAGGACGGCCCTTTCGGCGCCCTGCGCGATTTGAAGAACAAGGAGCCATGAGATGCCTAATCCTAAACGCAAACACACACCCTCCAGAAGGGATTCCCGCCGGGCGCAGAACTGGAAGCTGGAGCTGAAGTCCCTCTCCGGCTGCCCGCAGTGCGGCGCCATGCGCCTGCCTCACAGGGTCTGCGCCTCCTGCGGGACCTATAACGGCAAGCTGGAAGTCCCCCGCAAAGAAAAAAAGAAGGACGAAGAACAGCAGGGCAAATAAGCCCCCGCCATGAGAATAGCCATCGACGCTCACGGCGGCGACTTCGGCCTGCGGCCGAACATCGAAGGCGCGATAGAGGCCCTCAAGCGCCTCGACCACGACGTCATCCTCGTCGGCAGGGATCCCGAGATACGCGAGGAACTGCGCCGGCTCGGCCTGGAGAACCCTCCCAGGCTGACCATCGTCCACGCCCCCCAGGTGGTGGACATGGCCAGCGAGCCCGTCGAGGAGTGCCGCAACAAAACCAACTCTTCGCTGATGGTCGCGGCCGAACTGGTGCGCGACGGCAAGGCCGACGGCATGATCTCCGCCGGCAACTCCGGCGCGGTCATGGTAGCCGCACTGCTCAAGATGAAGCGCATCAGGGGCATACTCCGCCCCGCGCTGGCCGTACCGTACCCGACCTACAAGGGCGTCAGCGTCCTGATGGACGCGGGCGCCAATACCGACAATAAACCCTGGCACCTGGCGCAGTTCGCCATGATGGGCGCCGTCTATTCCTCGGTGCTGCTAAAGAAGGACAACCCCTCCGTCGGCCTGCTCTCCGTGGGAGAAGAGGAGACCAAGGGCAACGCCCTGGTGCAGGAGACGCTGCCGCTGCTTAAGAACGTCGGGCTCAATTTCTACGGCCCCGTGGAGGGCAGGGACCTGCCAGCCGGCCTCACCGACGTCGTCGTCACCGACGGCTTCACGGGCAATATCGTCCTCAAGCTCTCCGAGGGCCTGGCCAGGATGATCTTCAAGCTCATCAAGGACCAGATCCACCGCAAGTTCACCTACAAGATAGGCGCGATGCTGATGAAGAAGCTCTTCAGCGACCTCAAGGTCCGCCTCAGCGACGACGAGTACGGCGGCGCGCCGCTGCTGGGCGTCAACGGCGTGGCCATCATCTGCCACGGCAAGTCCACGCCCAAGGCCATCTTCAGCGCCATCCGCCTGGCCGGCGATCTGGCCGCTTCGGGCCTTGCCGAACAGATTGCAAAGCGCATGGACGCGGTCAAAGCTTCCATGGAGAGGCACCCCGAGCGGGAAGAGGAAGAGCAGAAAGCATGAAGACGCTGGAAGGACTTTCGGCGCTGGTCACCGGCGGCGCGCGAGGCATAGGCCTGGAGATAGCCTCGGCCTTCGCCCGCGCGGGAGCCTCGGTCCTGCTCGGCGACGTCGCCGCCGACGAAGCGGCGGCGGCCGCGGCGGGCATAGCCTCCGCCCACGGCGTCAAAGCCTCGGGCCTGCGCCTGGACGTGACCGACCCCGCCTCCTGCGAGGCCGCGATAGAAGAGGCGGTCAAAATTTTCGGCAAACTGGACATATTGGTAAATAACGCCGGCATCACGCGCGACGGGCTGGTCCTGCGCATGAAGCCAGAGGATTTTGACGCGGTCATCTCGGTCAACCTCAAGGGTTCGTTCCTGATGTCCAAGGCGGCGGCCAGGGTCATGCTGCGCGCCAGGACAGGCCGCATAATAAATATTTCGTCGGTGGTCGGGCAGGCCGGACAGGCCGGGCAGGCCAACTACTCGGCCTCCAAGGCCGGCCTTATCGGCCTGACCAAGTCGCTGGCAAAAGAATTCGCCCCGAGGGGAGTGCTGGTAAACGCCATCGCCCCCGGCTTCATAGAGACCAGGATGACCGACGCGCTCAAAGACGAGGCCAAGGCCGCCATCACGGCCCTGATACCGCTGGAGCGCTTCGGCAAGCCCGCCGACGTGGCCGGCGCCGCGCTGTTCCTGGCGGGTCCGCACTCGTCGTACGTCACCGGCCAGGTGCTGGCCGTCAACGGCGGCATGTACATCTGATTTTCAGGAACAAGAATTAGCGGACAGTAAGGAGAGAAAATGGCGGAAAACATAGAAGAGAAAGTGAAGAAGATAATCGTCGAGCAGCTCGCGGTGGACGCCGCCGACGTTACGCTCCAGGCCCAGTTCGTCCAGGACCTCGGCGCGGACTCGCTCGATACGGTGGAGCTCGTCATGGCCCTCGAAGAGGCCTTCGACATAGAGATCCCCGACGAGGACGCCGAGAAGATCAAGACCGTGGGCGAGGCCGTCAACTATATCAACGCGAAGGCTTCCAAGGGCTGATAACCCGGGAGCGCCGCAGATGCCTCCCATAGAGGAAGTCATCGGTTACAACTTCAGGGATAAAGATCTCCTGAGGACGGCGCTTACTCACAAGTCCTACGCCGCCGAAAAAAGCTCGGCGGACTGCAACGAAAGACTGGAATTCCTGGGCGACAGCGTGCTGGGCCTCGCTGTCGCCCGGTATCTTTACGGGGAGCACCCCGGCAGGGACGAAGGCTACCTTTCCAAACTCAAGTCATTCCTCGTCTCGCGCCAGAACCTCGCGGTCTGGGCGCGTTCGATAAACCTGGGGGAGCATCTGCTGCTCGGCGTGGGCGAAGCCCAGACCGGCGGCAAGAAGCGCACCAGCATACTCGCCAACTCGCTGGAGGCCCTGCTGGCGGCCGTCTACCTGGACGGCGGCATGGCCGAAGCCGAGCGCCTGGTCCTGGGCTGGCTATCCTCGTCCGAGCCCGAAGAACCCGAGGCCGACCACAAGAGCCGCCTGCAGGAACTCATCCAGAAGAAGCATCACCGCACCCCGGAGTACGAGATCATACGCTCCGAGGGCCCCGAGCACGACAAGAACTTCACCGTCAACGTCCGGCTGGGCCGCAAGGCGCTGGGCATGGGCGCCGGCAAGAACAAGAAAGAGGCGCAGCAGGCCGCGGCCCGCAACGCCCTCGATTACCTGGAGCACAATGAGCCCGGCAAGGACGAGATCTAACCGGGCGCTGCCGGCGCTGCTGCTCTTCCTCTGCGCCTGCTCCGGAGGGGGAGAAGCGCCCTCCTTCGCCCCCGGCGACTACGCCGTCCACCGCTACTCCGGCTCCTACCGCAAAGACCCCGTCACGCTCAGGCGCTCCGTCGTGGCCGCCCCGCCCGGCGGCGACATAATTTTCCTCAACGAATGGGAGAGCGGCGGACAGAAGCGGACCTGGCGCGAACATATCGCCCCGCGGCCCTACGACCTGTCCCATAATCTCGCCTCACGCCTGGAGCTGCCCGACGGAAAAAACTGGAAGGAGATACCGAACCCGGACAACATGGAACTCTTCCGCCTCAGGGAGGGGACCCTCTTCAATCCGCAGGGCCTGCCCCGGCTGCGCAAGGAAGAGCCGGGCGAATTCGAGGCCGGCGGGAAAAAATATCACTACGTTCTCAAGACTTACCGCACGATGGTAGGCGGAAAAAGGGCGGTACTGACCCGCAGGGAGGCCGACGGCTTCAAGTGGGGGAAATTCCTGGAAGAATACAAAGCGCAGCAGTCGGGGGAAGTCGTCTTCAGGACCGAACTCATCGAAGAGGGGAGCCGAAAGCCCTGACCGCCGGGCGTCCCAGCAGGTCCGCGACGCCCCTGTATTTACCCGAAAAAACATTATCCGACGCCGTCATGCGGTACTGGTCGCGCGTCATCGGCGGGTCCGGCAGCAGCGCCAGCAGCGGCAGCGCCGGCGCGAAGAAGGACCGCGGCAGTCCCAGCACCAGCCGCCTGATTCCCAGCTCCCGCAGCGAAGCCCTGAAGAACTCCGCGTAGCTCATCCTCTCCGGCCCGCAGAGCTCGAAAACCTCGCCTTTCAGCTCCCCTTCCAACGCCCGCGCGGCGCATTCAGCCGCGTCGGCCAGCGCCACCGGCTGCAGCAGCCTGTCCGACGGCGCGGCCAGCAAGGGCGCGAACCGGGCCAGCCCGCGCAGATCGACGAAGAATTTCTGTCCCGGCCCTACTATCACGGATGGCCTCAGCGCGGCCCAATCCAGCCCCGAGGCCGCCAGCGCGTCCTCGGCCAGGCCCTTGGTGCGCAGGTAGCGGCTGCGCGAGGAAGCGTCGGCCCCCAGCGCCGAGATCTGCACGAACCTGCGCGTCCCGGCGGCCGCGGCGCCCTCCAGCAGCCTGTGCGCGTAATCCAGGTTGACCCGCTCGAAAGTAACGCCCTCCGCCGGGCGCTCCTTGAGTATGCCCAGGAAATTGATAATGGCTTCCGGCCGGTGTTCCTCGACCACGGCGGCGAGGTCCTCCATGAACCGGGTCCCGTAAGTGCGCAGGTCGGGGGGGAGGGAGGACGGCGAGCGCGAGGGGATGACCAGTTCATGGCGCCCGGCCAGCAGCCTGGCCACCGCACCGCCGAAAAAACCGCCGCCGCCGGTCAGAAGCACTTTCATACCAGCGATTCTACAACATTTCGGGCAACCGTCTAAAAACGCGCTTATTTTGATAAAATTAGGATATCTCTATGGATAATTACGCGGCAACGCTGATAGTGGCCGGCTTCGGCCTGGCGGTAGCGGGGGGGATGACGATACTCGCCATACTCCTGGGCCCGCGCAGCCGCGGCGCCGTCAAGGACCAGCCCTTCGAATGCGGCATGCCGGCGGCCCAGAAGTCCGCCACGGCCATCCCGGTCAATTTCTACCTCGTAGCCATCCTCTTCGTCATGTTCGACATAGAGATAGTCTTCCTCTACCCCTGGGCCGTCTCTTTCCGCCAGCTCGGCCCAGGCGCGCTGGCCGCCATGGCCGCTTTCATCCTGGTGCTGGGCGCCGGCCTGGCCTACGCCATAAGGAGGGGCGCGCTCGAATGGGACTAGAAACGCTCTTCGGCAATTCGTTCCTCACCACCCGCCTCGACGAGGCGATAAACTGGGGGCGCAAGTATTCCTTCTTCCAGTACCCTTTCGTCACCGCCTGCTGCGGCATGGAGTTCATGAGCGCCTGGGCCTCCACCTACGACATAGCCCGCTTCGGCGCCGAGTACCCGCGGTTCTCGCCGCGCCAGGCCGACGTGCTCTTCGTCGTAGGAACGGTCAACGAGAAGCTGGCCCCGGTTCTTAAACGCGTCTACGACCAGATGTGCGAGCCCAAGTGGGTAGTCTCTTTCGGCGTCTGCGCCACCTCCGGCGGCTTCTACGACAATTACGCCACCGTGCAGGGCATAGACAAGATAATCCCGGTCGATATCTACATCCCGGGCTGCCCGCCGCGCCCCGAGGCCGTACTCGACGCGCTGATCAGGCTGCAGGAAAAAGTCTCCCGTGAATCCGTGCTGGATAAAAAACATGCCCGTTGAGAATATTTTAGAGACGCTGAAGGCGAAGCTCGGCGGCAAGGTCGCAGAGACGCACGCTTTCCGCGGCGACGACACCGCCGTCATAGCGCCTGAAGCCTGGCTGGAGGCCGCCGCATTCCTGAAGGATGAACTGGGCTTCGACTTCCTCATGGACCTCTGCGGCGCCGACTACCTGCCGCGCGAGCCCCGTTTCGAGGTCGTCTGCCATCTCTACAACTCGAAGACCAACGCCCGCCTGCGCCTCAAGGCCCGCCTGCCCGGCGCCAGGCCGGAGCTAGATTCGCTGACCGGACTCTGGCTCTCGGCCGACTGGTTCGAGCGCGAGGCCTGGGATATGTACGGCGTAGATTTCAAGGGACATCCCGACCTCCGCCGCCTGCTCATGTACGACTCCTTCGAGGGGCACCCCCTGCGCAAGGACTACCCGCTCAAAGCCCGCCAGCCGAGGATAGACCATGCGGATTAATAAAGGGACAGCGGGCATCCCGCTAAAGGAAGGCTTGCCGAACGGACTTGCGGCGAGTCACATGCGGAGGTTTTTCCTCGAGCGAACGAGGGAACCGGCACTGCCGGACAGGCATGACTGTCTGAGGCCCTGTGCGCTATGCGCGCGGGCCGAGTTCGTGCCCGGCCGAGTGAGCGAAGAGTGGGCCCGGAAAAACCGGACCGTGACGAGCGCAAGTCCGTTCGGCAAGCCGACGCGCCGCGTGGTGAACCGCAGGGATTCCCGAACAGTTATCAATTGATGCCAATGGAAAGACCGGCGCACGAACTTCCCAAGAACTGGAGCCTCGAGAACGCGGGCGACGGCCGCCTGCTGCTCAACATGGGTCCGTCGCACCCGGCCATGCACGGCATAGTGCGCATACTGCTCAGCGTCGAGGGGGAGCGGATAAAGGACGCCGACGTCGAGATAGGCTACCTGCACCGCGGCTTCGAGAAGACCTGCGAGAACGTCACTTACAACCAGGTCATCCCCTACACCGACCGCCTCAATTACGTCTCGCCGTTCATCAACAATGTCGGCTACGCCCTGGCCGTCGAGAAACTCATGGGCATAGAGACGCCCGAGCGCTGCAAGTACGCCCGCGTCATCATGAGCGAACTCTCGCGCCTGACCGACCATCTCACCTGCCTGGGCGCCAGCGCCATGGAGTTGGGCGCCTTCACCGTCTATTTCTACCTGATCAACGCCCGCGAAGACCTCTACCGCCTCACCGACGCCGTCGCCGGCGGCCGCATCACCCCGGCCTGGTCCCGCGTCGGGGGGATAACCCGGGACCTGCCGGACACCTTCGCCGCAGACACCGCCGCGGTCTTTAAAAAAGTGCGCGCCAATATAGCCGACGCCGACCGGCTGCTCACCCGCAATCCCATCTTCAACGGCCGCCTGCGCGGCACCGGGAAAATATCCAGAGAGGACGCCGTCTCGCTGGCCTTCACCGGCCCCGTGCTGCGCGCCTCGGGCGTGCCCTACGACGTGCGCAAGGCCAGCCCCTACCTGGTCTATGACCGCTTCAGCTTCGACATACCCGTCGGCGACGCCGGCGACAATTACGACCGCTACCTGGTCCGGCTGGAAGAGATGCGCCAGAGCATGCGAATAGTGGAGCAGGCCCTGAAACAGATCCCGGCCGGCCCGGTCAACCATCCCGGCTACGGCGTCACGCTGCCGCCCAAGGAAGAAGTGTACGGCAATATCGAGGCGCTGATGGCCCATTTCAAGCTGACCTACGAGGGCGTAAAGCCCCCGGCCGGCGAGGTCTACCAGGCCGTCGAAGGCGGCAACGGCGAGCTGGGCTTCTACCTGGTCTCCGACGGCACGGGCCGGCCCTGGCGCCTGCGCGTGCGCCCGCCCTGCTTCACGCTGACCGCGGGCCTGGGCCGCCTCATCAAGGGCGGCTATATCGCCGACATCATAGCCTCCTTCGGCCAGATCAACATGATAGGCGGGGAGCTGGAACGATGAAGAAGTTCAAGTTCTCCGAGGAATTCAACCGCAAGGTCGCGCCCACCGTGGCCAGGTATCCCCGGGCCGAAGCCGCCCTGATACCGCTGATGCAGGAAGTGCAGCGCGAACTGGGCCATTTCCCCGACGAGGCGGCGCAGGCGCTGGCCGGCCTGCTGGGCGTCTCCTACGCCAGAGTGAAAGGAGTACTGACTTTCTACACCATGTTCCGCCGCGAGCCCGGAGGAAAATACCTGCTGCAGGTCTGCCGCAACCTCTCCTGCCACCTGGCCGGCTCGGTGAAGCTGCTGGAATATCTCAAGGGCCGCCTCGGCATAGAGGAAGGCGGCACCACCCATGACGGGGTTTTCACTCTTATCACCGCCGAATGCCTGGGCGCCTGCGGCACCGCCCCGGTCATGATGGTCAACGACGATTACCACGAGAGCCTGACGGTGGAGAAACTCGATAAGCTCATCTCCGACCTGCGGGCGGCGGCGAAGGCGCATAAATAAATAATGGGCGAACAGATACTGCTCAAGCACAAAGTGGTGTCGCTGGACGGCTACAAGGCCTCCGGCGGCTGGACCGCGCTGGAGAAGGCCACCCGCATGGAACCGGCCGCCATCATCGACGAGGTAAAGAAGTCCGGCCTGCGCGGCCGCGGCGGCGCCGGCTTCCCCGCCGGGCTGAAATGGTCGTTCATCCCCAAGGACAGCCCCAAAGAACGCTACGTGGTCTGCAACGCCGACGAGGGCGAGCCCGGCACCTTCAAGGACCGCGAGCTGATACGCATGAACCCCTATCTCCTCATCGAGGGCATGGCCATAGCCGGCCGGGCCATCGGCGCGCGGACGGGCTATATCTACATCCGCGGCGAATTCGCCCGCGAGGCCGCGCTGCTGGAGAAATGCATAGGCGAGGCGAAAGTTTCCGGCTTCCTCGGCGACAAACTCTTCGGGTCCGCTTTCGGCTTCGACCTGCACGTGCACAAGGGCGCCGGCGCCTATATCTGCGGCGAAGAGACCGCCCTGCTCGAATCCATCGAGGGCCGCCGCGGCCAGCCGCGCCTCAAGCCGCCCTACCCCGCCGTCGAAGGCCTCTTCGCCTGCCCGACGGTCATCAACAATGTCGAGACGCTGGCCGCCGTGCCCGCCATTATAGAGAGGGGAGGGGCCTGGTACGCCGGCATAGGCGCGGGCAAGAGCACCGGCACCAAGCTCTTCTCGATAAGCGGCCCGGTGAAGAAGCCCGGCGTCTACGAAGCCGACCTGGGCATCCCCTTTAAGACCTTCCTGGAAGACTACGCCGGCGGCATGGCCGACGGCAAGAAGCTTAAGGCCGTCATACCCGGCGGCTCGTCCACCCCGGTGCTTACCGCCGAAGAGGCGCTGAACGCTAAACTCGACTACGAATCGCTGGCCGCCGCCGGCTCCATGCTGGGCTCGGGGGGGATAATAGTCATAGCCGAAGGCACCTGCATGGTGGACGCCCTGCTGGTACTGGCAAAATTCTACCATCATGAATCCTGCGGCCAGTGCACGCCCTGCCGCGAAGGAGCCGGCTGGACGGAAACAGTCCTGCGCCGCTTCGAGGAAGGCGGGGCAAAACCCGGCGACGCCGACCTGCTCCTGTCCATCGCCAACAACATGATGGGCCGCACCATCTGCCCGCTGGCCGACGCCCTGGCCATGCCCGTCATCAGTTTTATAGCCAAGTTCCGCGACGAATTCGACGCCCACGCCGCCGGCAACACCTGCCGCATGGGGGCCTCCCGATGAAACTGAAGATAGACGGGAAAGAGACGGAAGTGAAGCCGGGGACTTCGATACTCGGGGCCGCCCAGGCCATGGGCGTCCTCATACCCCGCTACTGCTATCACCCGTCGCTCAGCGTCTCCGGCAACTGCCGCATGTGCCTGGTAGAGATAGAGGGCGCGCCCAAACTGGTCACCGCCTGCTCCACGCCCTGCGCCGAGGGCATGTCGGTGCTCACCGCCAGCGAAAAGGCCCGCGCCGCCCGCCGCGACGTGCTGGAATTCCTCCTCATCAACCACCCGCTCGACTGCCCCATCTGCGACCAGGCCGGCGAATGCGGCCTGCAGGACTATTACATGGAGCACGGCCTGCACAAGAGCCGGTTCCCGCAGACCGACAAAGTGCGCCGCCACAAGCGCCGCGATATAGGGAAGCACCTGGTACTCGACAATGAGCGCTGCATACTCTGCACCCGCTGCGTGCGCTTCTGCGAAGAAATAACCAAAACCGACGAGCTCTGCGTACGCGAGCGCGGCGACCATTCCTATATAGACCTAAAGCCCGGCGCGCGGCTGGACAATGATTATTCGCTCAATATCGCCGATCTCTGCCCCGTCGGCGCCTTCACCTCGGCCGATTTCAGGTTCAGGCAGCGCGTCTGGTTCCTGCAGCGGACCCCGTCGGTATGCGCGGGCTGCGCCACCGGCTGTCCCCTAGAGGTGCATCACAAAGACAATGTCGTTTACCGCCTGATGCCGCGCCCCGTGGAGGGCTTCCCGCCCTGGCTCTGCGACGAGGGCCGCATGACCTATAAATCCCTGCGCGCCCCGGGCCGCCCCGCCGCGGCCTTCTGCGAGGAGGGGAACCTCAAGCCCGCCGCCGGCCTGCGCTTCGCCGCCTCGCGGCTGGGAAAGCTCAAGCCGGAGCAGGTGGCGATATTCGGCTCGCCTTTCATGTCGCTCGAAGACAACCTCGCCCTGGCCGAACTGGCCGCGGCGCTGGGGACTAAAAATTTCTGCCTGCACTTCAACACCGAGCCGGGCATAAAAGACGGCATACTGATGAACACCGACCATTCGCCCAATTCCCGCGGCCTGGCCCTCATCCACGCGGTCTACGGCGGCTATACCCGCGAGCAGTTCAGCGAGCGGCTCGCCTCCGGCGAGGTGAAGTTCATCCTGGGCCGCAACGAGGAAGTCAAAGCGGCCCTGAACGCCGCCAGGACCGACATCCCCTCTTCCGTGTTCTCTTTCTCCGACGAACCCGCGCCCGGCCGCGCCTGCGTGCTGCCGGCCGCCGGCCATTTCGAGTCCGACTGCCTCTTCATCAATTACGCCGGCCGCCTGCGCCGCGCCCGCGCGGCGGTGAAGGCGCCCGAAGGCGTACTGCCGGTCTGGCAGGCCGCCGACAGGATAGCCTCCATGCTGGGCGCGCCGATACGGCTGGAGACCCGCGCGGCGGTGCTGGAGAGAATCAAGGCGAAGATCCCGGAGCTGGCGGACGCCCCGCTGGCCGACGATACGGCGGAGTTCTACCTCAAATGACCCTGCCTATACCCGATTTCATCCTCCTCAACAAAGGGCCGCTGGTCTTCCTGGGCGTCTCTTTCCTCAAGGTCTGCGTGGTCTTCGGCGCCGTCATGGGCTTCGCCGCGCTGCTGACGCTGGCCGAGCGCAAGGTGAGCGCGCTGATGCAGGACCGGGTCGGCCCCAACCGCGCCTCGGTGTTCGGCTTCGCGCTGGGCGGACTGTTCCATCCCGCCGCCGACGGACTCAAACTCATATTCAAAGAGGACTTCGTGCCGCGATGGGGGGATAAGTTCCTTTTCACGCTGGCCCCGCTCTTAGCCCTGTTCCCGGTGCTGCTTCTTTTCGCCGCCCTGCCCTTCGGCAATTACATTGATATCGCCGGCCTGCGGATAAACCTGCAGATAGCCGATTTCAACCTGGGCGTACTCTTCATCCTGGCCGTCTCGTCGCTGGCCATCTACGGCGCCTTCCTCTCCGGCTGGGCCTCTCGCAACAACTTCGCGCTGCTGGGCTCGCTGCGCGCCGCCGCGCAGATGATCTCCTACGAGGTGGCGCTGGGCCTCACCCTGGTAGGAGTGCTGATGGTCTACGGCACGGCCAGTCTGCAGGACATAGCGCAGGCGCAGGGCGAACTGCTCTTCGGCTGGCTGCCGGCCTGGGGCATAGTCTATCAGCCCTTCGCCTTCCTGCTGTTCCTGGCCGCCGCGCAGGCCGAGAACAAGCGCACGCCCTTCGACGTGGTCGAGGGCGAGAGCGAGATCATCGGCTATTTCCTGGAATACAGCTCGATGCGCTTCGCCTCCTTCATGTTCTCGGAGTTCATCGAGATCATAGTCATCTCGATGCTGGCCGCGACGCTTTTCTTCGGCGGCTGGCAGGTGCCGTATCTCCAGGCCTCGGGCTTCGTCTTCCCGTGGGGAACGGAGATCCCGCTCAACCATTACCTCGTGGTCCTGCTGCAGGTGGGCAGCATCTCGGTCAAGACAGTCTTCTTCAGCTGGCTGCTGCTGGTCATACGCTGGACGGTGCCGCGCTTCCGCTTCGACCAGGTGATGACGCTTTGCTGGAAGGGCCTGCTGCCGCTGGCCCTGCTCAATATACTCGTGACGGGCGTCTTAATATGGTGGCTGGCATGATAAGGATAAAGAAAGTGGATAACCGCCCGCTGACGCTCCTGGAGCGGCTCTATTTCACCGAAGTGGCCGCCGGCATGCTGGTCACGCTCAGGCATTTCTTCCGCAATCTCTTTAAGCCGTCCAACATAGTCACCGTCAGCTACCCGGAGGAGCGCCTCCCGCTGCCGGGCAATGCCCGCCTGCGCACCCGCCACCGCCTAAAGGTCCGCGCCGACGGCACGCCCAAATGCGTGGCCTGCTATATGTGCCAGACCGCCTGCCCGGCCTACTGCATAGATATCACCGCCGCCGAGTACAATGACGGCAACCCCGCGGAAAAATATCCGCGCGGCTTCGATATAGACCTCTCCAGGTGCGTGATGTGCGGCATGTGCGTGGAGGCCTGCCCCGAGGACGCCATCGCCATGGACACCGGGGATATACCGGGCGGCGCGCTGACGCGGGAAGAACTGATGATGGACAAGCGCGAACTGCTGCGCAATCTGCCCGGCGAGCCTTCGCTGCTGGGCGCCTCCACCCGGCTGCACAATGAATGGGACCGGAAGGTGAAGAAGAAATGAGGCCCCTCCTGCTCACCGCCGCCTTCTACCTGCTCTCGGGCGCCATCCTGGCCGGGGCCGCGGGCACCGTGCTGCTGCGGCGGCCGCTGTACTGCGCCCTGTCGCTGCTTTTCACCCTGCTGGCCACTTCCGCCCTCTACATACTGCTGGGAGCGGAACTGGCCGGCCTGCTGCAGATCATAGTCTACGCCGGCGCCGTCATGGCGCTGTTCATCCTGGCCATACATATGACCGGACAGGACGAGCCGTTGAAAACCCCGCCGCTGCCGCGGCTGCTGCTGATGGCCGCCGGCGCCGCCGCGGCCGGACTCTTCGGCCTGCTCATGCTGGCCGCCACGCGCTTCTTCATCGCTTTCGTCAAACTGGCGCCCGAGCCCTACTCCGTCGCGGAGCAGGCGGGGCTTATCTTCGGCCGCTACACGCCGCAGTTCGAGCTGCTCTCGCTGCTGGTGCTGGCGGGCATAGCGGGGGCCGTAGTGGCGGCCAAGAAGAAGCTATGATACATTTCCTGCCCCTCACCGATTCGGTACCTCTGGCCCATATAGTCGGCCTGGGCGTGGCCGTCTTCGCCGCCGGGGCCTTCGGCTTCCTGGTGCGCCGCAACCTTATCGTCCTGCTGATGTGCGTGGAGCTGATGCTCAACGGCGCCAATATCGTGCTGGTCGCCTTCTCGCGCGCGC
Source organism: Elusimicrobiota bacterium (assembly GCA_009773155.1). Classification (GTDB taxonomy): domain Bacteria; phylum Elusimicrobiota; class Elusimicrobia; order Elusimicrobiales; family UBA9959; genus UBA2231. The sequence goes on along the minus strand of WOVA01000002.1, from coordinate 39,264 downwards.
CCGCCTCGCCCGACCCGCAGGTCTGGGTGATCTTCATGTTCGCCGTGGCCGCCGCCGAGGCCGGCGTGGGCCTGGCGCTGGCGGTGCTCATCTGGCGCCGGCTGGGCACGCTGGATATAGACGCTTTGAAAGGACTCAGGGGATAAATGGAAGGTAATTTCTACCCGCTCCTTAAATGGATGATACTGCCGCCGCTGGCCGGCTTCGTCCTCAACGGCCTGCTGGGTAAAAAATTCCTGTCCGAGCGCGCGGGGGGGATACTGGGCTCGCTGGCCGTGCTGCTCTCTTTCGTCTTCGCCCTGCTGTCGCTCTCGGACCTGCTCAACCTGCCCGCGGCCGACCGGCTGCTGCGCGACACCCTGTTCACCTGGATCTCCGCCGGGCCCTTCACGGTCGATTTCGCCCTGCGGCTGGACCCGCTCTCGGCCGTCATGGCGCTGGTGGTCAGCGGCGTGAGCTTCCTCATCCACGTCTATTCCATAGGCTACATGCACGGGGATAAGGGCTTCCATAAGTATTTTTCCTACCTGAACTTCTTCGTCTTCTTCATGCTGGTGCTGGTGCTGGCCGACAACCCGGTGCTGATGTTCGTCGGCTGGGAAGGCGTGGGCCTGGCCTCGTACCTGCTCATCGGCTTCTGGTACGAAGACCCCGAAAAAGCCTCGGCCGGCAAGAAGGCCTTCATCACCAACCGCATAGGCGACGCGGGCTTCCTGGCGGGACTGATGCTGCTGGCGGCCGTCATGCACGCGGGCGGCGTCTACGCCCTGGACTTTTCCACGCTCTCGGCCAACGCGCAGCTCGCGGCCGGCGCCAGCTTCGCCGGCGTCAACGCGGCCTTCCTTATAGGCGTACTGCTCTTTGTCGGCGCCACGGGTAAATCGGCGCAGTTCCCGCTCTATGTCTGGCTGCCCGACGCCATGGCCGGCCCCACGCCGGTCAGCGCGCTCATACACGCCGCCACCATGGTCACGGCCGGCGTCTATATGCTGGCCCGGATGTTCTTCCTCTACGAGGCCGCGCCCGCCGCGCTCGACGTGGTGCTGGTCACCGGCTGCTTCACCGCCTTCCTCGCCGCCGTCATAGCCGTCGCCCAGCGCGACATAAAGAAAGTCCTGGCCTATTCCACCGTCAGCCAGCTGGGCTTTATGTTCATGGCCGTCGGCGCGGGCGCCTGGGCCGCCGGCGTCTTCCACCTCACCACCCACGCCTTCTTCAAGGCCCTGCTGTTCCTGGCGGCCGGCTCGGTCATACACGGCCTCTCCGGCGAGCAGGACCTGTTCAAGATGGGCGGTCTGCGCAAGCATATGCGGACCACCTTTATACTGACGGCGACAGGTTGGCTGGCCCTCTCGGGCGTGCCGCCGCTGGCCGGCTTCTATTCCAAGGACCTCATACTCGAGAAGGTCTTCACCTCGGGCGCGGGTTTCGTCTGGCTGACCGGCCTGCTGACCGCCGCGCTGACCGCCTACTATATCTCGCGCCTGCTGATACTGGCCTTCATGGACAATTACCGCGGCCGGGAGCACGCCCATGAATCTCCCGCCGTCATGACCGTGCCGATGGGCCTGCTGGCCGCGCTCTCCGTGGTGGGCGGCATGGCCGGCGCGGCCTGGCTGCTGCCTTTCCTGCAGCCCGGCGCCCCGCCCGAACATCACTCGGCGCTGATGATAGCCATCTCCGTCGCGGCGGCGGCCGCCGGCATAATAGCCGCTTTCCTGATCACCGGCCGGCGCATCGGCGGGGGACACCATGCGGCATGGTGTCCCCGTTCCTTAGCCGCCGCCTGGCCGCGGCTGCACCGGCTGGTCTATAACAAATTCTATGTCGACGAGATCTACGAGGCGCTCCTGCTCAAGCCGCTGGCCCGCTTCGCCGACTGGACCTTCAGGGTGCCGGACTCGAAAGTGATCGACGGCGCCCTCGTCAACGGCACGGCGCGGCTCTTCATGTCGCTCGGCCGCACCCTGGGCGCCGCCCAGACCGGCAACGCCCAGTTTTACGCGATAGTGTTCATGGCCGGTCTCTGCCTGCTGCTGGCGGCCGTCCTGGCGGGGTATTACCTATGATGATAGGACCCGACCTGCTCAATCTCGCCATCTACCTGCCGCTGGCGGCGGGCGTACTGATCGCCCTGCTGCCGCGCGCCAAGGAACATCTCTCGGGCCCGCTGGCCCTGACCTCCTCGCTGCTGGCCTTCATCCCCGCGCTGGCGCTCTATACCGGTTTCGACCCGGCCCTGCCCGGCATGCAGTTCGCGCAGGACCTGCCCTGGCTCTCGGCGCTGGGCGCCCGCTACACGATAGGCCTCGACGGCATCAGCATGCTGATGTTCATCCTTACCGCCTTCCTGGCGCCGATAGCGGTACTGTCGTCGTTTACGGCGGTCAAAGAACACCGCCGCTTCTATTACGCCTCGCTGCTGGCGCTGCAGACCGGCATGCTGGGCGTCTTCGCCGCGCTGGACCTGCTGCTCTTCTATGTCTTCTGGGAGGCCATGCTGATACCCATGTACTTCATCATCGGCATCTGGGGCGGCCGGCGCAGGATATACGCCTCGGTCAAATTCTTCATCTACACCATGGCCGGCAGCCTGCTGATGCTGGCCGCCATACTCTGGCTCTATTTCGACCATCAGAGCAGGACCGGCGTCTATACTTTCGCGCTGACGGCCTACAACAATTCGGCGGCGGGGGGGACGGGGATGCTGCTGTTCCTGGCCTTCGCGCTGGCCTTCGCCGTAAAGGTGCCGCTCTGGCCTTTCCACACCTGGCTGCCCGACGCGCACGTCGAGGCCCCGACGGCCGGCTCGATAATCCTGGCCGGCGTGCTGCTCAAGATGGGCGTCTACGGCTTCATCAGGATAGCGGTGCCTTTCTTCCCTGAGGCGGCGATGACGGCCGGCTGGCCGATAGCCGCGCTTGGCGCCTTCGGCGTCATCTACGGCTCGCTGACCGCCTGGGCGCAGGACGATATCAAGAAACTGGTCGCCTATTCGTCGGTGGCTCACCTTGGCATAGTCATGGTCGGCGTCCTGGTACTCGAGCCGGCGGCCGTCAGCGGCGCGGTACTACAGATGGTAAATCACGGCCTGAGCACCGGCGCGCTGTTCCTCTGCGTAGGGATGCTCTATGAGCGTCGCCACACGCGGCTGATGGCCGACTATGGCGGCATCGCGAAAATTATGCCGGCCTTCGCCGCGGTCTTCATGATAGTCACGCTCTCGTCCATCGGCCTGCCCGGCCTCAACGGTTTCATCGGCGAGTTCCTCATACTCTTCGGCGCCTTTAAGGTCTGGCCCTGCCTGGCGCTGGTCTCGCTGGGCGGCGTGATACTGTCGGCCGTCTATATGCTGGGGATGTATCAGAAAGTTTTCTTCGGCCCCGTCTCCAACACCGCCAATAAAGAACTGCCGGACCTCAAAGTCCGCGAATGGCTCTGCGTCCTGCCGCTGCTGGCGCTGATAGTCTGGATAGGCGTCTATCCCAATTTCTTCCTCCGGCGCATCGACACCGCCGTCAACGATTATATCCGCCTCGCCGGCGGCCCCCGCCCGGTATTCTCCCTGGCGAAGGGGGAAAAGTGAGCGTGGAGAACAGAATAGGGCGACCCGGATAGATTTCATCTGATATGGAAAACCCCAAGACTCTTCTCGACCTTATAGCGCCGCTCCTGCTGGTCGCCGTGCCGGCCATCATAGCCCTGCTCGTGCGCCCCGCCTGGGCCCAGCGCGCCGCCGGCATAGGACTGGCCGCCGCACTCTTCAACGTCGCCGTCAGCGCCCCGGCGAACATACTTCCCTTCGGCCAGTCGCTGGTCTATGACCCGCTGACAAAGCTCTTCTGGCTGCTCATACTAGCGGCGGCCTTCGCCGCCGTCGTGCTCACCCCGCGCGCCGCCTGCGCGGCCGAGCTGCCGGCCAATGAATACTATTTCCTCCTGCCCATCTCCGCCGTCGGCCTCATGGCCATGCTGGCTACCGGCGACCTCATCGGCGTCTTCATAGCGCTGGAAGTGGTCTCGCTGCCGCTTTACGCCCTGGCCGCCGCCCGCCGCACCGCCGCCGGCGCCGAGGCCGGGTACAAATACTTCCTGCTCGGTTCTTTCGGCGCCGCGCTGACCGTGCTGGGCATCGCCTTCTTCTACGGCTCCGTCGGCTCGGTGCTTATCACCTCCGCCGCCGCCATCTCAGGCCTCACGGTGACCCAGGCCGCCGCCTCGGCCGGCTTCCTGCTCATCATGGCCGGCTTCGCCTTCAAGGCCGCGCTGGTGCCGTTCCATATGTGGGTGCCCGACGTCTACGAAGGCGCGCCTACGCCGGTCTCCGCCTTCATGGCCTCGGCCGTCAAGGCCGGCGCGGTGCTGATACTGTTCCGGCTTTTCGTCGCGGCCGACCTGCCGCTCTACTACAAGATCTTCTGGTGGGTGGCCGCTCTCACCATGGCCGCCGGCAATATAGCCGCCCTGCCGCAGACCGGCGTAAAGCGCATGCTGGCCTATTCCAGCGTGGCGCACGCCGGCTACCTGCTGACCGGCTTCATGGGCGGCAAAGCCGCCTTCCCCGCCGTCTATTTCTACCTCGCCGTCTACGCCGCCGCCACCATCGGCGCCTTCTCGCTGGTGGCGATACTCGAGAAGGAGGAGAAGGGCGTCACGCTGGACGGCCTGCGCGGCCTTGCCGCCGCCGACCCCGCCAAGGCCGCCCTGCTGGCCGTCTTCGTCCTCTCGCTGGCAGGCATACCGCCGCTGGCCGGCTTCTTCGGCAAGTTCTGGCTCTTCGCCCAGGCCGTGCGCGGCGCGGCCCCGGGCCTGGTCGTCATAGCGGTGCTGGCCAGCGCAGTCTCGCTCTATTATTATCTCTCGATAATAACCGCTATGTACTCCGGCAAGGGCGATGCCGCCGCGGTCCCGCGCGCCGCCACCCCGCTCACACTGTGGCTGCTGGGCGCCTTCGTCCTGCTCGGCGGCCTGGCCGCCGACCTCTTCCTCCTCCCGGCCGCCCGCGCCCTGCCCTTTCTGCCTTAAACAATGAAGACCTGGTTTTACATACTTTCCGCGCTCTACCTGTTGAGCCCGATAGACCTACTACCGGAGCGGGCTCTGGGCCGTTTAGGGTTCATAGACGATATCGTGGTCATAGCCGCGCTGTACTGGTATATGATCCGCCGGCCGGCCCGGCTGAAGGCGGGACAAGTTAAAGGCGAGGAAAAGGTCGGGCTAAATGAAAAGGCCGGGCCGGGGGAAAAGGATAACGACAAGCCCGAGGACATCAAAGGCGAACAGGACCCCTATAAGGTCCTCGGCGTGACGAAGAGCGCCTCCGCCGAAGAGATACGCCAGGCCTACCTTAAGCTGGCCAACAAGTATCACCCCGACAAGGTCGACCACCTTGGCGACGAGTTTAAAGCCATGGCTCACCGGCGCTTTAAGGAAATACAGGCCGCTTACGAGCGGCTGTCGCCAAAAAGCAAATAGGCGCTCTTTTTGCGTACCGCTGAAAGTCAGCGAACCAGTCTATAAGGGTCGTCGGTGACGCTGAGCATGTACATGGCGGCCTTGATATTGTCGGCCACCGTTTTCTGGATTACGCCGGCGCCGGGATAGAAGCCGCCGCCTCCCCAGCGCTTGGGGGTCAGCTCGAAGGTGAAGGCGAAGATGCCCCGCGCCATGTAGGCCCAGTCGGTGGTGTCGCCGGTGGCGACATAGAGGTCGCTGGACTGCTGGGGAACGTAGCCGGTGAAACCGGCGAACGCTTTAGCCATCGTCTCGAACACCTTGAGGTCGGTCTTGTTCTCGAGCGGCGCGTCGAGCCCGGCCCAGGGGTAGAGTATCAGTTCGGAATAGGTATGGTAGCTGAGCAGAGTCTTTATGTTGGGCCTGGCCAGGACGAAATCGCGTATGGCGCGGGTCTCGGGCTCGGAGAAGGCCGAGGGACCGCAGTAGGTGTCGGCCGAGGGGGAGGTGGAGGCGCCGGCCTTGCACCAGCGGGCGTCGTAATTGCGGTTCAAGTCCACGCCGTAGGTGCCGTCGGCGTTGACGCTGCGATTCTTGCGCCACCATTTGTACTTGCCGGTGGCGATATCGAATTCCTTGCCGTCGGGGTTGCTGACCGGGATTATGTGTATATCCAGCGTGTCCAGATATTTCTTTACCTCAGGGATGTTCTTGTTCTCCAGCAGCCAGACGGCGAAGAGCAGGGCCACCTCGTTGGTGAGATGCTCGCGCGCGTGGTGATTGGCCATGAAGAAGGCGCCGGGGCGGGCGCTGGGGGCCGCGCCTTTCTCGGCGGGGTTTATGCGCAGGGCCCAGATATCGCGGCCTTCCACGCTCTTGCCTATGGAGAACAGCGAAGTCTCCGCCGGGTGGGCGGCGGCCAGCCCCCTCAGGACCGCCATCGTCTCTTCGAGATTGTGATAAGCGGCGTCGGCGATCGGGAAATCTTTGGCGAAATTATAGATGGAGACCTTGTCGTCCAGCCTGAAGCCCTTGGCCGTGATCTCGCGGACGGCGGACTCGCGGGCGAAGCCGCGCACCGAATTCTTTTCCACTTCCACTATATCCAGGCCCAGCTCCAGCAGCCGGGTGCGCTGGTACTTGTCCGTCGCGCCTACGGTCACCCAGGAGCGGTCGTCGGCCAGGAGGGCCAGGTCGTCCTTTATGACTATGGCCTCCGGCTCGGGCAGGGCCAGCGAGGAATTGGAGACGGCAACCCGGCTGAGCAGCTGCCTGAAGGAAAGGGATCGCTCCGGTCCGCTGTCGCCGGCGGCGAAGGATGGCGAGAAGAGCGCCAAGGCTAAGAGGGTGAAAAGGGTCTTTTTCATAGTTAAGGACAATATACGATTTAAGTTGCCCGCGGTCAATCAGCCGCGCAGCCGGCCGCCGCAGCCGACCGCGCCGATTATGATAAGGGGGATGGAAATCAGCGTCAGGAAAGGGAAGAACCGGTAAACCTCGCCGTCCCAGAGGAATTTGGGTCCGCCGTGGGGAAGGGCCGCGGTCAGGACGAAAGAAACGCCGCAGGCGATAAGGGCGAGATAGAACAGGGCCCGCCAGAAGAGCGGGACGCCGCGGCGGCCCGAGACGATCCGGCGGCGCCTGGCCTCCAGCCGCAGCAGTATCAGCCAGGCGGGATAACACAGGTAAAGAAGGCCGTCCCATATATTGCCGGACCGGAAATGCCAGAACGCGGCCAGCGGACTGCCCCAGGCAAGTATCCTGCTGACGACCCGCCAGGCCGGTTCGTCCGGGCGGCCGTTGATCTCCTCCTCGATCTCGTCGCCATGAAGTTCCTGCAGGCCTATCAGGACCAGGGCGAAGCCCATGAAGCCGCCGAAGCCGCGGCCCATCCAGAGCAGAACCTCCTTGTAGGTCTGATCGGGGGCCAGGGCGGAAGCGAAGCCGAAAACGGTCGTGACGGCGTAGAAGACCAGGACCCCGCCGCGCGCCGTACTGACATTGAACCCGGTCATGGATAAATCTTCCCAAAATGAGGGGGGGCGGGTCAACGGCTCAGAAAAAACCGTTCTTCTTGAGCGCCGAGAGCAGGGCGGGGTCGCCGGCCGCCCGCAGAGCTCGCGGCGGAACAGCGCCTCCGGCGCGCGCGTACTTGCCCAGTATGTCGTACTCGATATTGACGGCGGAACCGGGCTTGAGGTTTTTGAGGGAAGTATTGGCCCAGGTGTGGGGGATGACGGCCGTCCTGAAGGAGCGGGGGGTGACGGCGAAGACGGTGAGGCTGACGCCGTCGAGGGCGACGGAGCCTTTCTCGACCATGACGGCGCCGGGACCAGCCTCGAATTCAAGTTCGACGCTGTTAGACTTCTTATCAGCGGAAAGCAGTTTAACCACGCCGTCTATGTGCCCGGTGACGAAATGGCCGCCGAGGCGCGCGCCCAGTTTGAGAGCGCGCTCCAGGTTGAGCGTGGCGCCGGGCCCCAGCAGGCGCAGGGCCGTGCGCGAGCGGGTCTCGGGGCTGAGGTCGAAGAGGGCGGAGCGGCCCTTGGCGGAGATATAGGTGAGGCAGACGCCGTTGACGGCCACGCTCTCGCCGGCTTCCAGCCGCCAGCCGGACGGTACATCCACGGCCAGCCGCCCGCCGCCATAAGACTTCATCTTTCCCATCGCTTCAATTATTCCTGTAAACATAATGATTTTGGGGACACAATACCTATTATAGGCGATAATAGGTATTGTGTCCCCCTATTTAAACCTCACGTCGAGCATAAGGTCGGGGCCGAGACGGAAAGAATCCTTTATTTCGGCCTGTACGCCCAGGACTTTGCGGGCGGCGTTGATCCTGTCGGGCCAGACGGCGGAACTTCTGGAAGCGGTGCCGCCGATAACCATGGGGGCGATGATGCAGCAATAGCGGTCGACCAGGCCCTGGCTGATGAAGGAACCGGCGACTTTGCCTCCGCCTTCCACCAGTATATGGCTTATGCCTACCGAGCCCAGGGCTTTAAGCAGGGCCGGGAGCGATGGACGGCCGTCGCGGTCCCTGGGGAGCTGCAGGACCTCGGCGTGGCGCGGCAGGCGCTTTACCGCAGCGGCCGGGGCCTTGCCGGCGACGGCGATGATGACGCGGTCGTTCTGAAACACGCGGGCTTTGGGCGATATACGCAGTCGGGAGTCGAGTATGACCACCCAGGGCTGGCGGGAGACTTTAAAGCCGCGCACATTGAGCAGCGGGTCGTCGGCGAGCACCGTGCCCACGCCGGCCACCACGGCGTCGGCCTCGGCGCGCAGCCTATGGGCGAAGCGGCGCGACTGCGGCGAGGAGATCCAGCGCGAGCGGCCGGCGGCGTCGGCGAGGCGGCCGTCGAGGCTCTGGGCGGTCTTGAGCGTGACATAAGGCAGGCGGGTGCGCATATACTTGTCGAAGGCGGGATTGAGTTCCCCGCATTCGCGGCGCAGGAGGCCGGTCTCAACTTTTATCCCGGCCGCGCGCAATATGGCGCCGCCGCGGCGGCTGTGGCGGGGGTTGGGGTCGGAGGCGCCGATGAAGACGCGGGCCACTCCGGCGGCGATTATAGCCTCCGTGCAGGGCGGGGTCTTGCCGTGGGTGGAGCACGGCTCGAGTGTGACGTAGAGGTCGGCGCCGCGGGCGCGGGCGCCGGCCTTTTTCAGGGCGACGGCCTCGGCGTGGGGGCCGCCGCAGCGGGCGTGCCAGCCCTCGGCGATGATCCGGCCCCGCCTGGCCAGCACCGCGCCGACGATGGGATTAGGATGGGCGCCGCAGCTGCCGCGGCGCGCAAGTTCCATGGCCCTCTGCATCAGTTCTTTGTCGGTCATAAGCTAAGGAATAACTATCGGGGTCCTGTCAGCGGCTTGGCTCCCCCCCGGGGACACGCGCTCGTCACGGTTCGCTTTTTCCGGGATGCACCTTCGCTTCGTTCGGCCGGGCACGAACTCGGCCCGGGCGCATAGCGCCTCGGGCCTCAGACAATCATGCCCGTCCGGCAGTGCCGGTTCCCTCACTACGCTCGGGGAAAAAGCTCCTCATGTTCCTCGCCGCGTGTCCCCGGGGTGAGCTATATCCTCCCGTCTCCTTATAAATTCTTGAACAGGTTGGCCATTTCTATAGCGGCCATGGCGGCCTCGGCGCCCTTGTTGCCCTGCTTGGCGCCGCAGCGCTCTATGGCCTGCTCCAGGTTGTCGGCCGCGACGACGCCGAAGATGACCGGCTTCTTATGGCGCATGGCGACTTCGGCCACGCCCTTGGCGGTCTCGGCGGCGACCAGGTCGAAATGCGGCGTGTCGCCGCGGATGATGACGCCCAGGCAGATGACGGCGCTGTAATTGCCGGCGGCGGCCTTGTCGGCGGCCAGAGCCAGTTCATAGGCGCCGGGGACTTTCACCAGGGTCAGGTCCTTCTCGTCGGCGCCGTGCCTTTTCAGCGTGTCGACCGCCCCGTCGGCGAGCTTGCCGGTGAGGAAATCGTTGAACCGGGAGACTATCAGCGCGAACTTGAGTTTTTCGGCGTTGAGTTTTCCTTCCACTATTTTCATTTTCTCCTCCTACACTATCAGGTGCCCCAGCTTGCCGGCCTTGGTGGCCAGGTAGCGCTTGTTATGGGCGTTGGATCTTATTATCAGCGGTACGCGCGCGGCTATCTTCAGCCCGTAGCCGCCCAGCCCCGCCAGCTTGCGCGGGTTATTGGTGAGCAGGCGCAGGCGGCGCACGCCGAGGTCGGAGAGTATCTGCGCGCCGGTGCCGTAATCGCGCAGGTCGGCGGGAAAGCCCAGGGCGAGGTTGGCCGAAACGGTGTCGTAGCCCTTGTCCTGCAGGGCGTAGGCCTTTATCTTGTTGCCGAGGCCGATGCCGCGTCCCTCCTGGCGCATGTAGAGCAGTATGCCGGAACCCTCTTTGGCGATGGCGGCCTGGGCGGCGTCGAGCTGCTCGCCGCAGTCGCAGCGCCGCGAGCCGAAGACGTCGCCGGTCAGGCACTCCGAATGAACGCGCACCAGGGCAGTCGGACCGGGCTCGCCCCTCACCAGCGCGATATGCTCCAGCCCCGTGATCTTTTCGCGGTAAATATGCATCACGAAAATCCCGTGCGGAGTGGGCAGCGAGGCCGTGGCGTGCCTCTCCACCAGCGTCTCGCGGCCGCGGCGGTATTTTATGAGGTCGGCGATGGTGGCCAGCTTCAGACGGTGGCGGCGGGCGAAGGTCTTCAGGTGCGGCAGGCGGGCCATGGTGCCGTCGGCGCGCATGATCTCGCAGATGACGCCGGCGGGCCGCAGGCCGGCGAGGTTCAGTAGGTCCACGCAGGCTTCGGTATGGCCGGCGCGGATGAGCACGCCGCCCGGCTTGGCGCGCAGGGGAAAAACATGGCCGGGGCGCGTGAAATCGGCCGGCGCGGAGGAGGGGGAAGCCAGGGCCTTGAGCGTGCGCGACCTGTCGGCGGCGGAGATGCCGGTGGCGACGCCTTTTTTGGCGTCGACGGAGATGGTCCAGGCCGTCCTGTACGGGTCGGAATTGTCCCCGCCGGGCGAGGACAGGTCCCGCCCCATCGGGAAAAGGTCCAGCCGGCCGGCAAGGTCCGTGGAGAGAGGGGAACAGAGCAGGCCGCGCGCCTCCTTGACGATGAAGTTGACCTTTTCCGGGGTCGCGAACTGCGCCGCCATGACGATATCGCCCTCGTTCTCGCGGCTCTCGTCGTCGGCCAGTATCACCATGCGGCCGCGCTTTATATCTTTTATTATTTCCTCTATAGGAGCGAAATCCATCAATTCTCCAATAAAAAAAGCCCTGAAGCGGTCTTCAGGGCCCGGGGCCGGCCAGCCGGGCGCCGCCAATGGCGGAGTCACGCTGTCGCCAAGTCCTTCTTTCATCCGGACTTTACCGTCGGCCCCGGGATCTCACCGGGTCATGCTCCGGGATCTCTCCCTCGGCTCGCGGGCTCGCCCTTCCGGGACCACCGCCGGTGGGGAATCGCACCCCGCCCTGAAGAACCTGTGTCTATATTATACCACTTATATCAGTAGCAGTTCCCTGCTGCCCTCGATCCTATCAGGGCCCAGGCTCCGGCTGTCGCCGTCCCTGTCGAAACGCACAGGTCTGGGATAGTCGAGTTATATACGACCAGCCCTATACCCGGGGGCGTCGCGGCCCGGAGTTCCGTTGTAGTCATGGCGCGGGGCTGCCAGAAACCGTCGGCGGTGAAAGTGGATTTGGTCGGCAGCGAGCCGAAATTAGCCGCCCCGGTCACCGTGAGGCCGGTGGTGATAAGCGGGCCGCTCATAGTGTCGCCGTCCTTGCGCACCCGGGCGGCGATATCGGCCACGATAACATCGGTGGAGGTGATGACGCCGCTGAGGTTGGCGCCGTTGCCGTAATAGGCCGCGGCTGTGACATTGCCCAGCGTCGTTATCCCGGCTCCGGTGCCGTCATTGTAGAAGGCGCCGCTGGAGAGATGCAGCCGCGCCGACGGGGAACGCGTGCCGACTCCCACACGGGCCGTGCCGGTGGAGACGAACATTATCGGCGTGACCGCCGCCGTGCTTATCAGAGTATTGCCACCGATATGCAGCCGTTCCTCCGGGGCGGCGTTATAGATGCCGAACTGGCCGGTCTTTTTGATGCGGTATATCTCGGTGCCGGAACCTAGGCTGGCCGAGTCGGTACGGAAAATAAAATCCTCCGGGGTATCGTCGGTACCCATAACGGCGATGGCGCCCTTGCCCGTTGACTCGAAGCTTATCAGTGAATGACCGCCCAGCGGACGGAGCTGCAGCCGGGCAGACCCCGTGTCAAGGGAGTCGTTGGACCCGACCTTAAGGGTCCCGCCGACATGAAGGGTTTGCTGGGGATTGGCGATTCCGATTCCGACTCGGCCCTGCGTGGTCACCACCAGGTCATAGTTCAGGCCCACGATATTATTGGAACCTACTATAAGGGAATAGATTTCGTTGCCCTTCTCCACCACGTGCAGCCTGGCCAGCGGGGTGGAGACGCCTATGCCGGCGTTGCCGTCGACGTAAAGTTCGGTGCTGCTTATTATGCCGTATATCGTGCCGTGTATCCCGTTCTGCACGGTCAGGCTCGAGGCCACGACCATGCCGCCGTTGACCACCAGGCGGTGGGTCTGGGGCGAGTTAGTGCCGATGCCCACCCTGCCGGTGACGGAACTGACATAGAGCAGCGGGTTCACCGCGGAGGTGCTGACCAGCATATTGGTGGCCACGTGGAAACGCTCCGAGGGGGCCGCCGTACCTATACCGAAACTTCCGTTCTCTTTTATGCGAAAGACTTCCGTCCCGTTCGCCATAGAGGTCGCCGCGGCCCTGTAGACCAGATCCCTGCCTCCGAACGGGGCACCTAGTATCCCTATTCCGGGATAAGCCGTGTCATCCCAGGCAATATATCCGGCGCCGCCGCCGGCCGTCTGCAGCGTGACCTTCGCGTCGGCGCTGTTATCGGGAACCGTTACTCCGATCCCGCTCAGGACATGAAAGGGATACGAAGGGGTCAAAACACCCACGCCGACCCGCCCCTGCGTCGTGACGGCGAGGGCGTAGGAGGATGGGTTCGTGACCGTGGCCACGGTGAGCGCGTAGGCGAAGGAGCCGCCGTAGCCGAACAGTCCGACGCTGGAACCTTCCACGCGGAGGCTGCCGGTCATAACGTCGCCCGCCTTCCGCACCTTGCTGCTGTCGGTCCCCAGGACATTGGTAAGATACGCGCCGCTGCCCAGGTAAAAAGGCGCTTCCACGAAGCCGAGATCCCCCACTTTTATGCCCGAGGTGGTGATTATGCTGTATTTGCCATCGCCGAAGTTCGTGAAGGTGCCGCTGGTGGCGGTTACGGCCCCCGCCTGGAGATGCCCGAGCAAGGACGCCGACGGGCCGATAAAGCCGCCCTGGGCCGTCACGCTTGAGGTGACCAGCACGCCGCCGTCTATATAGACCTTGTGCGCGGCGGTGGAGGCCCCGACGGAGAGCCAGGTTCCCGTGCTTACGGCCAGGCCGGCGGAACCCCTGACGGTGAGCGAGGAGCCGGCCAGCGTAAGCTGGCCCGTCATGGCATCGCCGGCCTTGAGCACCCTGGTGGGGTCCGTCGAGAAGACGTCGGTCAGGCCGGAGCCGTTGCCGTGGAAAGTCAGGCCGTGTACGTTCCCGGCGCCGTCGACACGGAAGACGTCCGAAGTGCCGGTAGTGACGGCCACAAGGTCCGCTCCCGTGCCGGGTGGGGCCCATACATGCAGGCGCCTGGAGGGGAAGACGGTTCCTACGCCCACGAAGCCGGCCGTAGAGACGGAGAAGTGATACGCCAGCCTGGCCGGGTCGGTGGTGACGGCCAGGGAATAGGCCAGCGAGTTGTTCGTGTTAACTACGGTCATGCTGGACGAGCCCGACAGCGTAAGCGGGCCGGTCATGGTGTCGCCGGCCTTGAGCAGCCGCAGCAGGTCCGCGGCGGTGGCCCCCGTCAGATTCGAGCCGTCGCCGTGAAAGTAATTAGCGTAGATGCGGCCCTCGCCGGTCATGCGGATGAGGTCGGAGGAGCCGGTGGAGATCAGCACGATGTTCCCAGCCGATCCGATGCCGCTGCTTATATGCAGCCGGGCCCTGGGCGCGGTCTCCCCTATTCCGACTCTCTGGATCGTCACTTCCGTGTACATATCGCTGCCGTTGAGTACCCATTTCGTCTCGGCCGCGGCGGTTACCTGAACCGAGCCGTCCGGAAACTTGAAGCCGCAGGTATAGTTGGGGCCGGCGGCGCAGCCGGCGGCGCCCCGGCTCTCGACCAGGCCGGAGACGCTCAGCTGCTGCCCGGGGGAGATGCTGCCCACCGAGATGCCGCCCTGCACGAAGAGGTTGGTGGAAATGGTGATGGCCCCGTTCGCGGTCTGCGACAGGGGGCCTATCACGTCGGCCGAAAACAGCGGGGTCGCCGCGCTGGCCGTGGAGGCGTAGAGGGAGTTGAAAGCGAAAGCGGCGGCCTGCAGACGCATACGCGGCGAGAGGGGGTCGAAAGAGCCGCCGCAGACGGCGGTGGGGGCTATCTCGACCTGCATCCAGAGGTTCTGGTTGCCGATGAAGATATCCGCCGGGATACCGCCGCTGGTCTGGGAACCGACCTCCACCTCGTAGCGGCCCTTGTTCATGGGGACGCCGCAGACCATCTCGGTGAAGAGCGCGCTGCCGCCCGAGGCGGCGGGGTAGATAAGGAACCGGACGTGCTTGGCCCCGTCGACGGGAAGATTGGTCGCCTTGTCCAGGAGGAAGCCCTGGTAATTGAAGGTCTGGGTTATCGCGGCGCCGGCGTCCCGGGCCAGGCCGGCCGCCGAGAGAAGGGCCGCCGCGGCGGTCAGCAGGGTCATTCTGTACGTTTTCATAAGTCGCCTCCGAAGATCGCTGTAAATCACCTGATCACCACGGCGGTACCGTTGAACACTTCGCCGCCGGACTCTATCTGGTAAATATATACTCCGCCAGGCACGCTGCGGCCTTCGGCGCGCGGGTCCCAGACCAGCGAATTCCCGACCGGCCCGGGCGTCATGGACGCCACCTTGGCGCCCTTGAGGTCGAATATCGTTCCCTTGACGGAAGTCCCGGCCGGATCGTCGAAAACGAAGACCATCGTATCATTTTTGCCGTCGCCGTTCGGCGTTATCAGGCGGTTGGAGAGGCCCGAGGCGTCGGCGGCGAAACCGCCGCTCCTTTCGGTCGAGCGGAGCTGGTAGCGCCCCAGCATCGTAGTCTCAAGCGTGACCCGCGAATTGGGCTGGTCCACCTTGCCGTAGAGCTGCAGCCAGCGCCGCCCGTTGTGAAAGAAGACGCTCAGCCGCTTGTAATCCGGCACGGTCGCCGAAGGGACGAACGCGTCGCCTGCTTTGGAATAATAAAGACGCATGGAACCCGGGGCGGAGAGTTTGAAGGAGTCGTCGCGCGTGAGGCCGCCGCGATAAGCCGCGAAATCCACGCTCTTTATCACGCGGCCTCCTATTTCGTCGGTATTGGAAGCGACCTCTATGGTGTAGAAGTCCATCTGGTCTGAGGCGGGACCGGAGAAAGGAGCCATGGCTGTCTGCGGTATCTCCATGAGACTCGACCCGTCGGGGCCCAGAAAATAGCCGGCATTGGAGAGGCCGCCGCGCACATAGGAAGGCCTGGAAAGGCCGGCCTGGTTCACCGCGCTCACGCGATAATAGTATTCCACCCCGGCCGATATCTGGTCGTCCACGAAACTGAGGGTATAGGAGGAAACTTCGGCCCTGAAAGACCAATTATCGGTGGTTGGGGTGGTGGCCCGGAAGACCTGATAAACCTTGACCTCGTAGGGATAGTTGGGGCTGAACCTGTCGTTGAACTCTATACGGGTCGAATAACCGGCGGGGGGGATCCAGGAAAGGGAGTAAGCATTAGGCCCGGCGGTTGCCTGGAAATTCATGGGAGGCAGTGGCGTCAGCGCGAAAGCCGCGGCCCTGTTGGAAAGTTCGGAAGCGACGGTCTCGGAGTTATACGACCTGAGAGCGAAGTAGTAAGTAGCGCCGGGGTTGAAACCGTTCAGGATGAAGGTTTCCGTGGTGCCGGCGGCCAGAGGGCTCCAGGGCTGGGGGAGTTGGGGGACTTCCGTCGCGCTCCGGAATTCCGCCTCCGTATTTATAGGGGCGGACAGGGAATATTTGAGAACGTAACGGGAGGCGCTGCCGGCGCGGCTGAACCAGGTCTCCTCGGGAGCGGTCCAGGTGAGCTTAAGCGAATCGCTGGAAACGGTGAGCGTGGCCAGGTCGCTTACCGCGGCCGGCTGCGGGAAATAGGCGAAGGCGCCGGAACGCGAGGAATAGCCGTAATGATCCGGCGGATTTCCCGGTGAAACTGAAGTCGAGACTGACAGACCATCCACCGAAGAAAAGGACCTGAAAGCGTTGGATTCCCCCAGCGCTCCGCCCCAGCCCAGGCGCCCGTCGGTCTCTACGAAGGAGGCCGACTCGTAGCGCCCGGCCCAGGAAGGGCCGGCGCACAGGAGGAGGGAGATTAAAATGAGAACGCGCATAGTATGGAATAAATTATAGCGCCGCCTTGCGACTGAAATATTGCGGGATTGTGACAGGAAAGTAAAAAATCCGGCGCGCAGGGAAAAACAACCTTCACATTTACGAAATAAAATAGTCGCACGCCTTTTGTACGATTTAACCGCGAACGTCAGGTCTCGATTTATGAAAAAACCGGAACTACTCAATAAGGGAGTCGGCAGCGCGGCCATATCGCTGGCCGCTGCGCTGCTGCTCGCCCCAGCGCTGATGGCCGCCGTCACCGTCGGAAGTTCGCGCGCGCTCAGCCGCCTGGTGACCCCGAACGGCGACTCCAGGAACGACACTTTCGTCTTCCAGTGCCACAATCCCTCCGAGTTACTGGTAAAAGGGGAGATCTTCGACCTCAAGGGCCGGAAGGTGGCGGACATGACGCTGAAGGAGATCTCCCTGACGGACAGTTACTACAAAATGGAATGGAACCCCAACCTGGGGATGCGCGCGGCCGGCGGCGTTTACATCTATCAGATAACGGTCGGCGAGACCGTCATAAAGGGCACGGTCGTTGTGATCAGGTAACGGCGGACGCTTATATGACCAGGGTAAAAGGACTCGCGATCGGAGGGACGGCGGCGCTTGTCCTCGCTTTGCGGGGACTGACGGCGCTGCTGGCTCTGCTGTCCGCGGGTCCGGCCTTCTCCGCCTTCGAGGACCTGGGCTTCGGCGCGCGGGCGCCCGGTCTGGGCAACGCTTTCACGGCCGCGGCCGACGACGTCTCCGCGGTGCATTACAACCCGGCCGGCCTGGCCGGTCTGGAGCGGGTAAAGTTCCTGGCCTCCCACTCCCTGCTCCATACCGGCCTGAGCGACGGCTCCAGCCTGGGCATGACGGGCATGGCCATGGCCGTGCCGCTGCGCGGCGGCAAACTGGGCGTGATGGGCGGGCTCTGGAACCAGTTCAGCCTCAGCGGCGTCTACGCCGAGCGCACGATGCAGCTCTCCTACGGCTACGCCTTCGCTCCCAACACGATGCTGGAGAACCTTTCGGCCGGCGCCTCGTTCAAGCTCCTCTCCCGCTCCTTCGAGCGCCTGGAAGAGACTTATGACGCGATGGACGGGTTCCTGGCTACCGGCCAGGTGGACTCCGTCCTGATAGGCGCCAATGCCGCCTCCGCGATGGACCTGGACCTTGGCTTCATCTACTCTCTCGGCAAGAGATATTCGGCCGGGCTGGCTCTCAAAAGCGTTCTGCAGCCCAACGTCGCTTTCGG
The DNA here is from genome assembly GCA_009773155.1 of Elusimicrobiota bacterium. Taxonomy (GTDB): domain Bacteria; phylum Elusimicrobiota; class Elusimicrobia; order Elusimicrobiales; family UBA9959; genus UBA2231. The sequence goes on along the minus strand of WOVA01000002.1, from coordinate 21,520 downwards.
GGACGGGGCTGAGGACAAGCTGCCCATGCGCACGGCGATCGGGGCCACCTACCGCGCGCTCTGGATGACGCTTTCCTCCGAGCTCCGCTTCAGCGAGGGGCCTACGGGCGAGATGGACAGGGATATGATCGTGGCGGCGGAGCGGGTATTTCCCACGCTCGACAAGGGCGAGATCAGCGTGCGCGGCTCGCTGGGCGCCGGGACCAGGGATTTCCGCCAGGTCACGGCCGGCCTCTCCTACAAGATAAACAAGATAGGCTTCGACTACGCCTTCATCCTGCCGCTGGGGACCGTAAAGGATACGGCGGGAACCCACCGTATGGCGATGAGCTACCATTTCGGCGGCCCCACCGTAGAGGAGCAGTACGAGAAGGACCTGCTGGAGCAGTACCAGCGCCTCGCCGAGGTTTCCGAGTACAAGAGCACCCGCGAACTGGCCAGCCTGGAGAACCCGCGGCTGACTGGCGTGAAACGTCTCATAATGGACGAGAAATACCAGACCGCCGCCAGGACGCTGATGGAGGAGGCCAAGGACCTGCTGCCCGACGCCTCGCTGATAAATCTCAGCCGCCGCCTTAACCTGACCGGCCAGTTCTACCCGGCCATGCCGGGCGAGTCCGAAAAGGAGAAATGGGAGAACCGCCTCTCGCAGGGCATCACCCACTTCCTCAAGGGCCAGGACAGCCGCGCGGTCCGCGAGATCTCCTTCGCCCACAGTCTTAACCGCGACGACGCCGCGCTCAGCCGCTTCCTGGAGGGCGTCGAGGACATGACGCACCTCAAGGCCGAGAGGGTGCCCGCTGATTTCAAGGGCGGCCTGGCGCTGCACAGGATAAAGGAATCCGAGATCCTCTACGCGCAGAAGAACTACGACGACGCGCTGCGCAAGCTCGAGGACGCGCTGGAGTACGAACCGGACAACCGCGACGCGATGAAGAAGGCCGGCTCCTGCCATTACATGATGGGCAACTACGCGCAGGCCGCCGGCTGGTGGGACAAGGCGCTCAAGGCGGAGACCGAGCCCAGCGAGAAGTCCGCCCTGACCAAAATGGTCTCGGAGGCGCGCCGCAAGAGCGGCGGGGCCACCTGGGTGCCGCCGGTGCCCGAGGCTGAGCGCGAGGAAAAGAAGCCCGCGACGGCGCCGCGCGAGATAGAGAAGCTCTACCAGACCGGCGCGGACTTCTACGCCAAGGGCGAGTACGGCAAGGCGGCCGACATCTTCCGCCGCATACTGGTGCTCGACCCGGAGAACGCGCAGGCCAAGAAGGCCCTGGAGAGGATAATAAGGTTCTCGAGATAGCCGATGACGTTAAGGACCAAGCTGAACCTGGCGCTCCTGGCCGCGGCGCTTTCGGCCGCGCTGGCGGCCGGCTATTTTTTCTACCGCTTCGGCAGGGACGAGATCTACCGCGTACAGGAGGAGCGTATCGCGGCGGCCGCGGCCGGCGCGGAGCGCATGGCGGCGGAAGCCGCCCTGGCCGGCGACCAGCTGATGCTGGTGGACTACCTGGCCGATCTGCGCCGCTCCAGGCCCGATATAGCCGCGACTTTCCTCACCTGGAAGAGCGGCGCCGAAACGGAGATACGCCGGGGGAAGCCTCCGCCGGGCGCCGCCGCCCCCGGGCGCCGGCTGACGCGGCCGGTCGCAGAGCTCCCGGCGGAACAACGAGCCTCCGGCTCCGCAGGTGCCGGGCGCTACGCCGCCCGGCCACCGACTGCGGCGAATGCCGCCCTGATCCGGCGGGCCTCCGCGCAGGGCGCCGCCGTCCGGCTGGACTTCTCCGCGGACTATCTGGAGAAGGAGCGGTCGGACCTTCTGATGGCGCTCTGGCGCAATACCGCGCATGCGGCGGCGCTGTCGGCGGCGCTGGCCGGCGTGCTGGCCTTCCTGCTCTCGGCCGGCATCTCGCGCAGGCTGGGCCGGCTCTCGGCGCTGGCCGCCGATATCGGTGCCGGTCGCTTCGGCTCCAGGGCCTCGATAGGCGGCTCCGACGAGATAGCCGCCTTCGGCGCCGCTTTCGATACGATGTCGGCCAAGCTGCTGGAACTGGAGAACATGAAGAAAGCCTTCGTCTCTTCGGTGACGCACGAACTGCGCTCGCCTCTGGGCGCGATAGAGAGCCGCCTGGCGCTGCTCGAGCGCCGCCCCGGCGCGGGCGAGACGGAGAAGGGCGATTACCGGCGCATCAGGGAGAACGTCTCGCGGCTGTCCGCTTTTGTGACCGGCCTGCTGGACCTGGCCCGCATAGAGCGGGGGGAGATGCCGTTCAACCCGGGCCCCGAGGACGCCGCGGCGCTGGCGCGCGATGTGACCGATTTCTTCAAGCCCCGCGCCGCCGACCTGGGGCTCAGGCTGGAATATTCCGGGGAGGAAAGCCTGCCGGCCGGGCTGGACAGGGAGCTGGCGGCCCATATGCTGACTAATTTCCTCGCCAACGCCCTCAAGTTCACCCCTAAGGGAGGCTCCGTCGAGGTAAAAGTCCTCCGCCGGGAGGGCTCGCTCGTCTTCGAAGTGGCCGATACCGGCCCGGGCGTCCCGCCCGGGGCGGAGAGCAGGCTTTTCGAGGCCTTCTACAGGGCTCCCGGCGCCGCGGCCGGGGGAACCGGGCTGGGCCTCTCCCTGTGCCGCCGCATCGCCGGGCTGCACAGCGGAAAAGTCTTCTACCGGCCCGGCGCGCGAGGCGGGTCGGTCTTCGGCGCCGAGTTCCCCTTAAATAATTAACCCTCACGAAACAACTTTGTAACCCGTATCTCCTATTATTTACAATGAAAGGGAGGCCGGCGCCTCCCCGTCTATGACCATCGCGACGCTGCTATTCTCCGTATTTTTCCCGCTCTCGCAGGCGGCCGCGCAGGCTCAGGCCCCCGCGGCGCCCGCCGTCACGCCCGCGGCCGAAGAGGCTGAGCTGTCGGCCCGCATGCAGCAGGACGTGGCCCTCCTGCTGGAGCAGCTGCTGGGCCGCGGCAGGAGCAAGGTCTTCGTCCGCGTAGAGGGCGAGGCCGCCTACACCGCCATGAGCGAATCCGGCGCCTCGGACCCCGGGAATTTCATGCAGCTGCCCGGCTTCTCCCAGATCACGGTCATGGAGAAGACCAACGAGTACATCCAGCAGCAGAAGGCCGAGACCACCCACACCAGCCAGTTCCGCATGAAGCGCGTCACCGTCTCGCTGGTCTTCGACCGCAATATCCCCGAGGCCCGCGCCAACGCCATCCGCCTCCTGGTCACCGACATACTGCGCCTCGACGAGAAGCGCGGCGACTCCATCTCCCTGCTGCGCGCCGACATGCTGCCCTGGTGGAAGGAGTTCTTCGACGCGCCGGACATACACCGCATCCTGCTGGGCTCCTTTCTGCTCACCCTTTCTCTGGCCTCGCTGGTGGTCTTCGCCTACCTGCTGGCCTCGCGCCTTTTCACCAGCCTGCTCGACTACGCCCGCATGAGCGCGCTGACCTCGCAGGCCGGCTCGGCCGCTCCGGGGGCGGGAGCGCAGGCCGGCGGCGGAGAGGCGGAGGGAGAGGGCGGCGAGTTCGCCGAGGTCATAGACGCCGGAGGCGGCGGCCTGCGGCTGCTCGAGAGCCAGGATTCCTTCTCGTTCATCGAGAAGATGCCCGCCGAGGAGATAAGCGAGATACTCGCCGACGAAGCCGAGGAGGACGCGGCCATAGTGATAGCCCAGCTCGCCGACCGCAAGCCCCATATCTCCTCCAAGCTGCTGCTCAACCTGCCCCCGTCGCGCCGCGAGGAGGTCACCCGCCGCATGCTGGCGCTCCGGCAGGTGGAGCCGGAAAGGCTCATGGAGGTCGAGAACAACCTCCGCCTGCGCATAGAAAAATCGCTCAAGGGCAGCGAAAAGCTGGGCCGCATACTCAGCCTTGTCGACCCCGCCGAACGCGAGGAGCTGCTCTCCGGCCTCAAGGGCGTGGACCAGGCCTCGTTCGACCGGCTGCGCGGCGCGCTGATCACTTTCGACGAGCTCTGCTCCATGGACGAGAAGAACCTCAAGCCCCTGGTGCTCTCGCTGCCTTACGCCGACTGGGCCGTGGCCCTCCAGGGCATGGACGAGGGCCATACCCGCAGCGTCATGAAGGTCTTCCCCGAGGACGTGCGCGCGATAGTCCGCGACATGCTTTCCGCACGCCAGGAGAAGGAGAAGGTCATCCTGGCGCGCGCCAAGGTCATCGCGACCGCGATGGACCTCGCCTCCAAGAACCGCATAGACATCGCGGCGGGGAGGAGCGCCTGATGAGCGGCGAAAACCCCGCCGGCCGCGAGATAGGCTTCCTCTGGGACGCGATGAAGAGCGCCCAGGAGGAGGCCGGGCGCCTTTCGCAGAACTACGCGGAGGCCGCGCGCAGGGCGGGGGAACTTAATTCGCGGCTGGCCCACCTGGAACGGGCGCTGCAGGAAGCGCGCTCGCGCGAATCCGCCCTCAAGGCGGAGATAGAGAAGATGCGCGCCGACGCCGCGGCCAGGGAGGACCTGGTGAAGCGGGCCTCCGGCCTGCTCGAAGGACACGCCGCCCTGGCGGAGCGCGCGGAAAAACTGGCCGCCGGGCTGGATTCCGAAAAGGAGCGCGCCGCCCTGCTCGAGGGGGAAAAGGCGGCGCTTGAAAAAAATCTGAACGGGACTTCGGCGAGGGCCGGTGCCCTGGAGGCCCGCCTCACGGCGTTAGCCGCCATGAAACCGCTGGCCGAGGCGCTCGAAGCCGCGGCCGCCGGCCGGGGTGGAACCGTGGCGCCCGAGGACCTGCTGCGCGAGCTGGCCGACGCCGGAGCGGAGACCGCCAGACTGGCCGCCGAACTGGAGACCAGGACAACCGAAGCCGCGGCGCTCGACGAAGAAATAGCCGCTATCAGATCGGAGAAAGACTCTCTCGAGAAGTCGCTGGCCGGGGCCTCCGCCCGGGCCGACGAGCTGGCCGGAGAACTGTCCGCCGCCCGCGAGACGGGCAGGACTTCCGGCCTGGCGCTGGCCGAAGCAGCGGCCGCCCTGGACGAGGCCCGGAAAGCGCTGGCCGCGGCGCGGGCCGAAGCCGGGTCGCTGCGCGAGAAGGAAGAAGGCCTGGAAACACTTGCCGCCGAAGGGGAAGCGGCGGCCCATGCCCTGCGGATGGAGCTGCGCGACGCCCGCCTCTCCGCCGAGGAGCAGAAGGCTAATTTCGCGGGCGCGGTGCGGAAGGTCTTCGAGCTGCAGTCGAAAGCGGCGGAGCTGCGCCGCGGCCTGGAGGAGGCGCTGGAGAAGGAGAAGTCCCTGGCGGACCAGCTGCGGGATTCGCGCGCCGAGACCGAGAAGCTCAACGGCCTGCTCCGCGAGACAAAGACCGGTCTTTCGCTGGAAAAAGAGATCAACAAGCGCTCCGCGGCCAGGATCAACACGCTCCTCGCCGAGGGAGAATCGCTGCGCGAGACCCTGCGCAAGGCCGACGACAATCTGCGCGAAACCATCAAGAAACTCCGCGACCGCGACGCCTCGATAGCGCTGCTTAAGCAGGAACTGGGCAGGATAGACCGCCTGCAGGAGGAGGTCGAGGACCTCAAGCGCCGCAATATGCGCCTGAGCGGCCTGATCAAGCGCGAACAGTTCGATTTCACCGAAAAGGTAATAAAGGGCCTCGCAAAGATATCGGGAGACCTCAACCTCTTCAGCTACCGCCTGCCCGCCGCCGCCCGCAAGAACCTGGCCCCGTCGCTCAAGGCCATGCTTTCCTCCGTAACGCTGATGAAAGGCTGGCAGGCCTATATCGACGAGACGCCGCTGCACCTGGAACGCGGCGAGCTGCGCGCCATGCTCGACGGCCTGCTGGACGGCTGGGAGCGGCCTTTCCGCAACAAGAAACTTTCGCTCTCGCGGCAGGTCATACTGCCGTCCGCCTGGATCAAAATGGACAGGGAGAAGCTGCGCCTGGCCTTCTACCAGGTGATAAAGAACGCCTACGAGAACCTGCCGCCCGGCACCTCGCTCAAGATGACGATGACCGGCACCGAGGACCGTTCCAAGGCCGTGGTGATCTTCGAGGACAACGGCCACGGTTTCCCGGCCGAAGTCATGGACCGCCTCTACCTGCCCTTCAATACTTCCCAGAAGGACGGCACCGGCATAGGCCTGGCCACGGCCCACAGGATAGTGGAAAGACACGGCGGGGAGTTCACGGTATCTAACAGGAAGGAAAGAGGGGCGGCCGCGATGTTCATCCTGCCCCTGGACTGGGGCGCACTGCCTCAGTCGGAAGAGCCCAAAGCCAAGGAAGCCCCGAAGGACCAGGCACCTCCTCCGCCGCCGCCTCCGCCGCCTAAGAAAGCCTGAGACCCGGCGGTCTCAGCATTCGTCGTTGAGCCTCAACAGGTATCCCATTCCGAACACCGTCTCTATGCGCGCCGCGAAGCCGCCCAGTTTGGCGCGCAGCGCCTCCACACGCTTGTCCACGGCACGCTGGGACGCCGAAGCGGGGTCCTTCCAGAGGGCCTCCATCAGCGTTCCGCGCGCTATGACGCGGTTGGGGTGGTTCAGAAAAAAAACGAGCAGGTCGAATTCCAGGCTGGTCAGGTCCGCGGCCTTGCCGCAGGCGGTCACCGTGCGCGCCGAGAGGTCCACTTCCAGGCCGCCGGCCCTGATAACGGGCGGAACGGGGACACCCTGCCGCATGGAGTCCCCCGCTGATGCCGGCCCGGCGCGCCCGCGCAGGCCGCGCTCCAGAAGATTGCGCAGCCGGGCATCCAGTTCTTCGGGAGGGGGGAGAGGGCTGAGATAATCGTCGGCCCCGCTGTCCAGCCCGGTAACGACTTCAGCCGGGACGCGCGGCGCGGCTGAAAATATTATCAGCGTGACGCCGGCAGTGGGGGGATTGCGGCGCAGGGCCAGCGCCAGGTCGGCCCCGCCCAGGTCCGGCAGCTCAGTGTCTACGGCGGCCAGGTCCGGCACCGCCGAGGCGAGCGAGGAGATGAACGGTCCCGCGGCGGGAAAAGATGCCGCGGCGAAGCCGGCCCGTTCCAGGGCCTTGAGCATCCGCTCCCCGGCGGGGCCGGACGAGACGACGGCGGCGGAGGGCCGGCCGGCCGCTGGTGTCTTAGCCAAAGAAGGACCTCACTCTCTTTATGAAATCTTCGGGACGGAAAGGCTTTATGACATAGCCGGCCGCGCCGGCCGCCAGCCCGGCCGAGACATAATCCAGTTCCGAGCGCACGGTGAAAAGCAGGACGGGGACTTCCTTAAGGGCCGGGTCCGACTTGAGGGACTTGAGAACGTCCAGGCCGCTCATGTCGGGCAGGCCTATGTCCAGAACTATAAGGCCCGGCTTCTCCGCGGCGGCGGCGGCGAGGCATTCGCCGCCGGTGGCGGCCCGGGCGGCGCGCAGCCCGGCCTCCTCCAGCAGCCGCGAGGCGATCTCGAGATAATCGGGCTCGTCGTCGGCGACGAGCACCAGGGGAGGAGTCACTTCCCGGCCCCGCCGAGCAGGGACTCCACCTTCTTCTGCACGTAGGCCAGTTCAGTGGTCTTGCTCATGAACTCGCGGCAGTTGGATTCCTGCCGGAAAAGCTCGCTCATCTGCTTGTCGAAGAAGGTGCCGGTCATGACCAGCACCGGGATGGAACGGGTGTCATCTTCGGCCTGAAGGCCGCGCAGCACCTCTATGCCGCCGACGTCGGGCATCATCACGTCGCAGATTATCAGGTCCGGCTTGAGTTCCCTGGCCCGGGCCAGGCCCTCCGCGCCGTTCATCGCCATCGCTATCCTGTAGCCGAGCTCGCCGAAGTAGTCGGCGATCATCCCCCGGAATTCGTCGTTGTCGTCCACTATAAGTATCAGCGCCATGGTCTCCCTCTCCTCCGCTATTGAGTTATGCCTTTCGCGACGGTAAATATGAACTTGGAACCCTTGCCCACCTCGGATTCCACCCAGATGTCGCCCTTGTGCAGCTCCACCGTCATCTTGCACATCGCCAGGCCCAGGCCGAAGCCCTGGCTCTTATGCTCCTCCATCTGCGAATATTTCTCGAAGATGGCCTTGCGTTTATCCTCCGGTATGCCGGGGCCGGTGTCTTCCACCCAGAAAAAGACCTTATCGGCGTCCTGCGAGCAGCCGAGCGTTATTTTGCCGCCCGGGGGGGTGAACTTCAGCGCGTTGCCCATCAGATTGGTTATGACGCGCTCCAGCAGCGTCCGGTCGCCGTTGAACTCTATGTTCTCCGGGGACGGGGCGGCCGCCAGGGTTATCTTCTTGGGCACGGCCACCGGGTCGTGGTTCTCCTTAACGCGGGTGACCAGTTCGGCGGCCGAGATCGTGTCCAGCTGCAGCGTCATGGTGCCGCGCTGCAGCTTGGTGGTGTTGAGGATGTCGTCTATCATGCCGCGCAGCCGGCGGGAGGAGTAGAGCATGCTCTGGAAATACTTATCGGTGCCGGGATTGGGCGGCAGCTTCTTCATCAGCAGCTCAACGTAGCCCTGTATGGTCGAGAGCGGCGCGCGCATGTCGTGCGTGATCATATGGAAGAAGTCTTCCTTGACCTTCTCCAGCTCCTTCTCGTTGGTGATGTCGCGGATGATGATCACCCGTCCCGGACGCTTGAGCGTGGCCTGCATGAACTGCGCAGCCAGGACGCGGTAATTCTTGAGTACGGGCGGGGAGGTCCCCTCCAGGAGGGCCTCCACCTCGTCGCGTGCGTACTTCTCTTTGGAGGCCAGCAGTTCCTGGAACTTCTCGCGGAAGGCGTCGCCGCGTATGGACTTGGGCAGCACCGCCCCCGAGGGATTGCGGCCCAGGCCGAGCAGGCTGAGCGCCAGCTGGTTGGAGTAGATCAGCGTGCCGCGGTCGTCGAGCAGCAGCACTCCGTCGGGGATGGTGTCAATGAGCGCCTGGGCCTTGTTCTTCTCCTCCATTATCTGGTTGAGCTGAAAGGCGCGGTAGGCCTGGAGCTCCAGCATCATGCGGTTGAGGATCCCGACCAGGTTCTTTATCTCCGGCCAGCCTTCGGCGGGTATCACTTTGTCCAGGCGCTGGTCCTTGAGGAACTTCTTTACGCCGTTCACCATGTTGTTTATCGGGGCGATGATGCGGCGCGAGATCAGCAGCACGACTATGACGGTGGTGACCGCGGAGATGAGCGTGAAGACGGAGAACAGGATTATGGAGCGGCGCTGGGCCCCGTAGATCTCGTCGTGGCTCTGCAGCGAGACCGCCACCCACGGGAGCTTCTCGGTGGCGGCGTAGGCGCCGGCGAAACGCTCCCTGTCTATCTTCATGGCGGGCATGCGGTCGATCTTGGCGCTGATCTTGAAAGTCCGGCGGACGGCTTCGGAATCTATCGACCTGGGATCGATCCCCTGGCACGGCAGCGGCACGCCCTGCTTGTCCAGTATTATCACCCGGCCGCTCTCGCCGGTGCGCATCTCTCCCATCTTGCCCCAGAGCTTCTCCAGCGAAAAGTGGAAGATGACGACGCGCGAGTCTATCAGCGGGTAGGCGAGGGGGAAGAAAGGCTGCCCCTCCGCGCAGATCACTTCCCCCATCTGTATAGTGGCCGCGTTGCGGGCCTTGTCCGCCAGCTCCGGGGTGAAAGTCGTAAGGTGGGCTTTGCTTTTGACGTTCTCGCTCTGCAGCTTGAAGAGCTCGGAGCCGTCCGAGGCGAGGAAGCTCAGCGCCATGATCTCCGAGTTGACGGCGACCGCCTCTTTTATAAGGGCCGTTTCGTCTATGTTCTTCTTCTGGAGGGGATGCTCTACGGTGTAGAGAAAAGCGAGGCTGCGATTGACGCTGGCCAGCCATTCCTCCATGTTGGAGGCGGCCAGCGAAGAGACCGTCCTGTGCAGGCTGAAGACGCCGGCGATGCTGCCGCGGTACTGGTAGACGTTCCACCCGACGGACACCAGCAGCGGGAACACGGCTATTCCCAGCAGTATCAGGAAGAATCGGGTGGTAAGTTTCATGGCCGGCTCAGATCTCGTGGCGGATGATGTTTATCTCTATGCGCCTGTTGGAGGAGCGGCCCTCCGGCGTCTCGTTGGACCTTATCGGCTTGAACTCGCCGTAGCCCACGGCCGAGAGCTTCTCGGGGGCCACTCCCTGCTCCACCATGAACTTCAGCACGGAGAAGGCCCGGGCCGCCGAAAGCTCCCAGTTGGACCTGAACTTGGCGCCCCTGCCCAGCGGCCGGGCGTCGGTGTGCCCCTCTATCTGTATCGGGTTGGGCAGGTCGCTGAAGACCTTGGCCAGCCGCTTCAGATGCGGCTTCGACTGCTCCCGCAGGATGTCGCTGCCGGGGGTGAAGAGTATCGGCTCGGAAAAATTGATATTTATCTTGTTGGCCGAGATCTCGACCTGCGCTATCTGCTGTATGCCGTGCTTGGAGAACAGCATCGAGGTGGTCTCGGTGTCCTTGCCGAAAGTGTCCTCCAGGCTCTGCATGCTGAACTGGGCGGAGATGTTCTTGGAACTGTAGAAAGCGAAGAGGATCATGAAGAAGATCATGAGGTAGCTCATCAGGTCGCCGTAGGTGATGGCCCAAAGGGCTCCCCGGTTGAGCTCGTTCTCCAGCTCGTCCTCGCGCTCGTAGAACCTGGCCATGGCTCAGGCCTCCGACCTCGACAAGCGCGCCTGGTTGGCGGTCAGATAGCCGCGCAGGTGCATCTCGACCAGGTGCGGCGTCTTGCCCGCCATGATGTCCATGATGCCCTCGATCACGAGCTGCAGGCCGGCCGTCTCCTCGATGGCGCGCAGGCGTATCTTGTTGGCGACCGGCACGAAGAGCAGGTTGGATAGGGCGATGCCGTAGAAGGCCGAGCTGATGGCGATGGCCATCGAGCGGCCTATGGCCGTCGGGTCCGTTATATTGGTCAGCGTCTCGATGATGCCGAACAGCGTGCCTATCAGGCCGAACATAGGGGAGAGGACGGCCATCGTGCGGTAAAAGTTGGAGTCCTCGTTGACGGCGAGGCGGCGGCGGCGCACCTCTTCCTCCAGTATGGCGCGCGTCTCGCGGGACTCGCCGCTGACCATGGCGACCGAGACCGCCCGGCGCAGGAAGCCCCTTGCGAAACCGGGGTCGACGTTCTGCAGCGCCATTATGCCTCCCTGCTTATGCGCCGTGTCTGAAAGCTGAACGAGGACCTTCACGCAATCGTCGATGGAGGGGTAATCGGGACTGCGGAAGATGATCGCGAAGGAGCGAACTCCGCTCATGAAGCCGGAGAACGAAGTGTTGACTATCGTCGCGGCCAGCGTGCCGCCTATGACCAGGACTATACCGTGGGCGTTGAGGAACAGGTCGCCGACCCCGGAAGTGGCTATGCCCCACGTCATGACGGCGGCCGCCAGGGCGAAACCGACTAGAGTCATTATATCCATAAGTGTTGACCGGTAAAACTCCGTTTGGAATAGCCGGATCGCCGGCAGGGAAAGTGTACAAAGGGCATGTTACGGTATTATTATAGAATAATTACCCCTCGCCGCCTTCCGCGGGCTTTTGATATCATATACTCCATATGACCGAATTACAGGCCGTAAGCCCGGTGGACGGACGCTACGCGGCGGTCACCCGGCCGCTCTCCCGTTACTTCAGCGAAGAAGCGTTGATACGCCACCGCCTTGAAGTCGAGGCCCTCTACCTCGATCTGCTCTGCGGCCTGCCCGGCACCGGCATACCCCGCCTCCCCGCGAAGGGGAAAAATCTGCTCGAAGCGCTCAAGAACGCCTCTCCGGCCGACGCCGCGCGGGTGAAAGCCATCGAGCGGGAGACCCGCCACGACGTGAAGGCCTGCGAGCGCTTCATCCGGGAGCGGCTCACCCGCGCCGGTCTGGCGAAGTACCGCGAATACGTACATTTCGCCCTGACCTCCGAGGACGTCAACAGCTTCGCCTACGCGCTGATGCTGGCGCGGGGGCTGGAGAAGGTCCTGCTGCCCGCGCTCGACGATATCATCGCCGAACTGCGCCGGCTGGCCCGGCGCCACGCCGCCGACCCGCTGCTGGCCCGCACGCACGGCCAGCCCGCCGTCGGCACCACCTTCGGCAAAGAATTCGCCGTCTTCGCCGCGCGGCTTGAGCGCCAGCGCGCGCAGCTGGCCGGGCTGCAGCTGCAGGCCAAGCTTTCGGGCGCCGTCGGCAACTATAACGCGCACCTGGCCGCTTTCCCGCGCGCCGACTGGCCGGCCTTCGCCCGCCGCTTCGCCGCCGCCGCGTCCCGGGGCCTGAAGATAAAGATAGAGGCCGCGCCGCTGACCACGCAGATAGAGCCGCATGACGCCGTCGCGGAACTTTTCGACGCGCTGCGCCGCACCAACACGATACTCACGGGCATGTGCCAGGACATCTGGCGCTATATCAGCGACGGCCTCATAGTCCAGCGCGCGGTGGCGGGGGAAGTCGGCTCGTCGACGATGCCGCAGAAGGTGAACCCCATACATTTCGAGAACGCCGAGGGCAATCTCGGCGCGGCCAACGCGCTCTGCGGCTTCTTCTCGGCCAAACTGCCGGTCTCGCGCCTGCAGCGCGATCTCTCCGACTCCACCGTCGAGCGCAATTACGGCGCGGCCTTCGCCCATTCGCTCATAGCCTATAAGTCCATGATGGAAGGGTTCTCGCGCATAGCCGTGAACCGCGACGCCGCCGCCCGCTCGCTCGCCGACCATCCGGAGGTCTACGCCGAGGCGGTACAGACCCTACTGCGCAGGGAAGGGGTAGAGGACCCGTACTCGCTGCTCAAGGACCTCACCCGGGGCCGCGGCGTAACCGTTCCGGAGCTCCACGCCTTCGTCGACGGACTGCCGGTAAAGCCGGCCGTGAAGGCGGAGCTCAAAGCGCTGCTGTCACGGCCCTATACCGGCCTGGCGGCGCGGCTGGCCGGAACTTCCCGCAAATAACACCAGGAGGCCATTCATGCCGGTAGATATAATCACGGGCGGTCAGGGCGGCGACGAGGGTAAAGGCAAGATCTGCGCCTACCTGGCGCATAAGGGTGATTACCGCTACGCGGTGAAAGTGGGCGGCCCCAACGCGGGTCACACCGTCTTCTATAAAGGGAAGATATACGCGCTCAAATCCATACCGGCCGGTTTCGTCAACCCGCGCACAAAACTGGTCCTCGGCGCCGGCACATACATCATCACCGACTGGCTGCTCAAAGAGATTGCTCTTACGGGCACCGCCGGCCGCATAATAATAGACCCCAACGCCGTAGTGATAGAGCCGCGCCAGACGGCCGCCGAGCGCCGCGACTCCCGCATGATGAAGTCCATCGGCAGCGTCGGCACCGGGCTAGGCACGGCCGTGCGCGAGCGCATAGACCGCAAGAAGATACGCTTCGCCAAGGATGAGCCGCGACTGCGCCGCTGGGTGAAGCCGGTGCCGGAACTGCTCAACAAGGCGCTGGCCGCCGGAGACGGCGTCATCGTCGAGGGCACGCAGGGAATGAAGCTCTCGCTGCTGCACGGCGAATACCCCTATGTCACCTCGCGCGACACCACGGCCTCCACCTTCCTGGCCGAAGCCGGCCTCGGACCTAAATATGTGCGCGACGTCTACACCATCTTCAAACCCTATGTCAGCCGTGTCGGCCCCGGCCCGCTGACGGCCGAGATAAAGGATAAGTCCAGGCTCAATATCCACCACACCAAGGGCCGCGAAGTCGGTTCGGTCAGCGGCCGGCTGCGCCGCATCGGCGCCTTCGAGGACGGGCTGGCCAGGCGCGCGATCGCGATAAATTCCGCCACCCGGCTGGCCATAACCCACATAGACCTCTACCAGGGCGCCGACAACCCGCGCCGCCTCTCCGACATAAAGGGCGAGGCCGCCGCTTTCCTGAAAAAAATAGGAGCCCTCTCCAGTGTCTATCCCTATCCAAAACTGTCCATCGTCTCCTACGGCCCCGGCCTCATGGACGTTCTGGACCTGCGCTAGTTTTTAGTATTATAAGGGGACGCTGATTACTAAATGACTATTTGTACGACCGCCGCCCCGTTAGAGAATCGTCCCTTTGAAATAGTCATTTAGTAATCAGCGTCCCCTACAACAAGGAGCATGCATATGGATTATTTCCTCAACGAACAGCAGGTGATGGTGCGCGATCTGGCCCGCAGGATAGCCCGCGAGAAGATAGCCCCCGTCGCGGCGCAGTACGACGAGAGCGAGGAATTCGCCTGGCCGATAATGAAGATCCTGGCCGAGAGCGACCTGTTCGGCATCTATATCCCCGAGCAGTACGGCGGCCTGGGCGGCGGCATAATGGAGATGTGCGTGGTGACCGAGGAGCTCTCGCGCGCCTGCGGCGCCATCGCCCTGGGCTACGCCAGCAGCGCTCTGGGCGCCCTGCCGATAATGATCAGCGGCTCCGAAGAGCAGAAGAAGAAATACCTGCCCGAAATAGCCAGCGGCCGCCGGCTGGCCGCCTTCTGCCTGACCGAGGCCGGCGCCGGCTCCGACGCGACCGCCATACAGACCACGGCGCGCAAGGAGGGGGACAAGTATATCCTCAACGGCACCAAGCAGTGGATCACCAACGCCGGCGAGGCCGGGATCTACACCGTCATCGCGATGACCGACAGGAAGAAGGGCGTGCGCGGCGCCAGCGCCTTCATAGTGGAGAAGGGCGCCAGGGGCATGGAGTTCGGCAAGAAAGAGAAGAAGATGGGCATACGCGCCTCCGCCACGCGCGAGGTCATCTTCACCGACTGCGAAGTGCCCGCCGCCAACCTGATCTCCCGCGAGGGCATGGGCTTCATAGCCGCCCTCAAGACGCTCGACACCTCCCGCCCCGGCGTGGCCGCCCAGGCCGTCGGCATGGCGCAGGGCGCCTTCGACCACGCTCTCAACTACGCCCGCACCCGCGTGCAGTTCGGCCAGCCGATAACCGGCTTCCAGGCCGTGCAGCACATGATAGCCGACATGGGCACCCAGATAGAGGCCGCCCGGGCGCTGACCTACGCCGTCGCCCGGCTGGTGGATTCGGGCGCCAAGTCAATCTCCCGCGAGTCGGCCATGTCCAAGCTCTTCGCCAGCGACATGGCGATGAAGGTCACCACCGACGCCGTGCAGCTCATGGGCGGCTACGGCTACATGCGCGACTACCCCGTCGAGAAGTTCATGCGCGACGCCAAGATCACCCAGATCTACGAGGGCACCAACCAGATTCAGCGCAATGTCATCGCCGCCAACCTGATAAAGGAATCCCTGCAGAAGGACTGACCAAGGACCGAGATGAACATCATAGTCTGCATCAAGCAGGTACCCAACACCACCGACGTAAAGATAGACCCGGTCACCAATACGCTGATCCGCGACGGCGTGGAGAGCGTCATCAATCCGTTCGACACCTACGCCATCGAGGAAGCCGTGCGCCTCAAGGAGCGCCTCGGCGGCAAGGTCACGGCCGTCACCATGGGCCCGCCGCAGGCCGAGACCGCGCTGCGCGAGGCCATAGGCCTGGGCTGCGACGAGGGCGTGCTGGTCAGCGACCGCAAGTTCGCCGGCTCCGACACCTGGGCCACCAGTTATACGCTCTCGGCGGCCATAGAGAAGATCGGCGACTACGGCGTCATTGTCTGCGGCAAACAGGCTTCCGACGGCGACACCGCGCAGGTGGGGCCGGGCATCTCCTCCCACCTCGACATACCGCAGGTCACCTATGTGCGCAGGATACGCGAGATAAACGAAAAGACCGCCATCGTCGAGCGCATGACCGAAGAGGGCTTCGACGTGGTGGAGACCCCGCTGCCCTGCCTTTTCACCGTAGTCAAAGAGATAAACACGCCGCGCATGCCGTCGATAAAGGGCATGATGCGCGCCAAGTCGGCCAAGATCTCAAAGTGGACCGCCGCCGACATAGACGCCGACCCGGCCGCGCTGGGCCTGGACGGTTCACCGACCCGCGTGGTCAAGATCTTCACGCCGGAGCCCCGCAAAGGCGGCGAAATGATCTCCGGCTCCGCGGGCGACGTGGCCAAAGAGATCGCGGAACTGCTCAAAGGGGAGGTCGTGTAATGGCCTCCATAACGATACATCTTGAGAAGTGCACCGGCTGCACACTGTGCGTCAAAGCCTGTCCTTTCGGCGCCATCCACATGTCGGAAAAAAAGGCCGTCATCGACATGGCCTTGTGCACGCTCTGCGGCGCCTGCGTGACCGCCTGCCGGTTCAGCGCCATCGAATTGGAGAAGGCGGGGGGACCGAAGAAGGACCTGTCCGCCTACAAGGACGTCTGGGTCTTCTGCGAGCAGAAGAAAGGCGTCGTACAATCCATCTCGTACGAATTACTCGGCGAGGGCCGCAAGCTTGCCGACAAACTGGGAGTAAAACTCTGCGCCGTGCTGCTGGGCGAGGGCCTGGACGCCGTCGCCGAAGGGCTCGGCGAGCGCGGGGCCGACAAGGTTTATTACGTGAGCCACCCGGCGCTCAAAGCCTACCAGGACGACCCGTACTCCGAGGTGCTGGCGCGCCTCGTAGAGGAATATAAGCCAGAGGTCCTGCTCTGCGGCGCCACCACCATAGGCCGCAGCCTCATCTCGCGCGTCGCCATAAAGGCCGACGCCGGCCTCACCGCCGACTGCACGGCTCTGGATATAGACCCCAGGGAACGGCTGCTGTTGCAGACCCGTCCCGCCTTCGGCGGCAATATCATGGCCACCATCACCGCGCCCAACCACAGGCCGCAGATGGCCACGGTGCGCCACAAGGTCATGAAGGAAGCGCCCGTCGAGAAAGGCCGCAAGACAGAGGTCATAAAGAAAGATTACCCGGAGGAGGCCTATGCCTCGCGCACCCGGCTGCTGGAGATGGTGGAAGAACTCGGCGCCACCGTCAACCTCTCCGAGGCCGACATCATAGTGGCCGGCGGACGCGGCATGGGCGGCAAGGAAGGCTTCGTCCTGATAGAGGACCTGGCGAAAGTCCTGGGCGGCGCCGTGGGAGCCAGCCGCAGCGCCGTCGACGCGGACTGGATCTCCTACGCGCACCAGGTGGGCCAGACCGGCAAGACCGTCGTACCCAAGATCTACTTCGCCTGCGGCATCTCGGGCCAGATACAGCACCTTATCGGGATGCAGTCGTCAAAGATCATCGTGGCCGTCAACAAGGACCCCGAAGCCCCCATCTTCAGGGTAGCCACCTACGGGATAGTGGGCGACGTGAACGAAATCGTGCCGGCCATCACCCGCGAGTTCAAGCGGGTCCTCAACAAATAGCTGTTCCCGCAACGGGAGGAACAATGAAACGAATAACCAATGTCACCGTCGCCGCGGCGATGGCCGTCCTCTTTTCCGGAGGACTTGGAGCTTCGGCCGCCGAAGAAAGCGCCGTATCCTGGAATATCGGCGCCACTACGGTCACCGCGACGCTGACCCTGCCCGCCGGGCCGGGACCGCATCCGGCTGCAGTTTTCATCGCGGGCAGCGGGCCGACCGACCGCGACTGGAACTCCCCGCTGAGCCCCGGCCGCAACGGCACGGCGACTCTGCTGGCGGCGGAGCTCGCCAAAGCCGGCTTCGCCTCCCTGCGCTATGACAAAAGATTCCTCGGCCCTTACGCGGCGGGGAATATGCAGGTACTCATGGGCAGGCTGAGCTTTGAGAGCCACGCGGAAGAGGCAAGCTCCGCCGCATCCTACCTTAAGGGCAGGGGAGAAATAGCCCCGGACCGCATTTACGCCCTCACTAACAGCGAAGGGGCGGTCCACGCGCTTAACTGCCAGCTGCGGAAAAAGGAATTCCGGGGCCTGGTCCTGACCGCGCCGCCCGGCCGCCCGCTTAACGAGCTGCTGCGCGCCCAGATAGCGGCGCAAGTCGTTTCTCTGCCGGGAAGTGAAGAAATAATGGCCGGGTTTGACCGCCTCCTGGAGAGATTCGAGAAGGGGGAACCTTTTTCGCCGGAACCCTCCGTGCCGGCTCCTCTCAACGGTTTCATCCAGGGCATGCTTTATAACCCCGCCAACCTGCCTTTCATGCGCGAATTACTCGCGGCGGACCCCGCGCGCCTTCTCTCCGGGACCGATGTCCCCGTCCTGGTCCTGATAGGCAAGAAGGACCTGCAGGTGGACTGGAACGCGGACGGCGGGGCTCTGGAGGAGAACGCGCCGGAAAAAGCGTCCTTCATCTACCCCAGCGACGCCGACCATGTCCTAAAACACGAATCCAGACCGCGCGAGGAACTGACCGCCGAAGCCGGGCTTCATTACAATGCCGAAGGCCGGGTCCTGGACGGAACGACCGCGGACAGCATAATTTCATGGCTTAAGGCAGAGGCTGCGCGATAGAACGCGAGCCATATCAAGGAGACATATGCAGCAGAAAATAAAAACTCCGCTCAAATTCCTGCCGCAGTGGAAGGCCCTCGAAGCCCACCACATGAAGATCGGCCGCACGCACCTCCGCGATTTCTTCGCCGCCGATAACGGCCGCGGCGAGGAGATGACCGTCGAGGCGGCCGGCATCTACTTCGACTATTCCAAGCACCGCGTCAAGACCGAGACGATAAAGCTGCTCGCCGGCCTGGCCGACGCCTCGGGCCTGCGCGCCTCTATCGAGGCCATGTTCACCGGGAAGAGGATAAATGTCACCGAGGGTCGCGCGGCGCTCCATATCGCCCTGCGCGCGCCCAAGGGCTCGTCCGTGATGATGGACGGCGAGAACGTGGTACCCAAGGTCCACGAAGTCCTCGAAAAGATGGAGGCTTTCGCCGACAGGGTCCGGGCGGGGGGATGGACGGGGCATACCGGCAAGACGATAAAGAACATCGTCAATATCGGCATAGGCGGCTCCGACCTGGGGCCCGTCATGGCCTACGAGGCGCTCAGGAACTATTCACAGCGCGGCCTTACCTTCCGCTTCGTCTCCAATATCGACGGCACAGATTTCGCCGAGGCCGTCGTCGACCTGGACCCGGCCGAGACGCTTTTCATCGTAGCCTCCAAGACCTTCACCACCCAGGAGACGATGACAAACGCGGGTACCGCCCGCGACTGGGCGCTGGCCAGGCTCAAGGACAAAGAGGCCATAGCCAAGCACTTTGTCGCCGTCTCCACCAACGCGGCCAAGGTGTCAGAGTTCGGCATAGACACGGCCAATATGTTCGGCTTCTGGGACTGGGTGGGCGGCCGCTATTCCATGTTCTCGGCGATAGGGCTGTCCACGATGATAGCGATAGGCCCGGAGAACTTCCGCGCGATGCTCGACGGCGCGCGCGAGATGGACGAACATTACCGGACCGCGCCGTTCGAGAAGAACCTTCCCGTCCTTATGGGGATGCTGGGCGTCTGGTACAATAACTTCTTCGACGCCCAGAGCATAGCGGTGCTGCCGTACGAGCAGTACCTCAAGCGCTTCCCGGCCTACCTGCAGCAGCTGACGATGGAGAGCAACGGCAAGCGCGTCACTCTGGAAGGCCGCCCGGTGGATTACCAGACCGGCCAGGTGTACTGGGGCGAGCCCGGCACCAACGGCCAGCACTCTTTCTACCAGCTTATTCACCAGGGCACCAAGCTGATACCCTGCGACTTCATCGCGTTCTCAAAGCCCGTCCACAAACTTGGCCGCCACCACGACCTGTTAATGGCGAACGTCTTCGCGCAGGCTTCGGCGCTGGCCTTCGGCAAGACGGCCGAAGAGCTCAAGAAGGAAGGCGTGAAGGACTGGCTGATACCGCACAAGACTTTCGAAGGCAACCGGCCTTCCACGACGATGCTGCTCGACGAGCTGACGCCCGCCGCGCTGGGCCGCCTGGTGGCGCTCTACGAGCATTGCGTCTTCACGCAGAGCGCCATCTGGCAGGTGGGGCCTTTCGATCAGTGGGGGGTGGAGCTGGGCAAGGCCCTGGCGGGCCGCATAGCCCCCGAACTGGAAGCAAAGGACGAACCCAAGCTCGCCCACGACTCCTCCACCAACGCCCTCATCCGCCGCTACCGCGCCGCTAAGGGCTGATCGTGAGAGTTCTGCTGAGAATCATGAGGGTCGCCGGACTGGCGGCCCTCGGCGTGTTTCTGCTGCTCTCCGCCGCCTTCCTGTATCTCGAACGCACCGGCGCGATAAAGTTGAAGCCGGGCGGCATAACACAGTCCCTCCGGCTCCTGATCGCTTCTAGGTATAACCCATTCCGGATGGAACATATCGCACTTAAACGGGCACTGCAGGACCTGGACCAACTCTTTGCCTCCTTCGAAAGGGTCCATCCCGATATCTCCTTTTATCTCGGAGCCGAAGGCTACGCTAAACTCAAAGAGGACTCCCGTGAGGAGTTGCGGTCGGCCGCGGACAAAAGCGAAAGAATAGCCCTCCGCCGCTTCGCGGCCGTACTAGTACGCACCGCCGCGGCCATAGGCGACGGGCATACCCTGATAGCCTGGAAATACATGCCCGACATCACGGACCCGGCCAGGGAACTTCCGCCTTTCGCGCTGGAGCGCAGGGACGGTCGTTTTTATATAACCGCGGCCCCCGACGCCGACATGCTCGGGAAAGAACTGCTCTCCATAAACGGGGTACCGATAGGGGATATAGCGAGGGATATGCTGCCTTATATATCCGGCGAAACCGACCATTACAGGCTGATGGGATTCGCCCGGAACCTGGGCGGCTGGTGGATACTCTCGGGCCGATTCGAAAGAACGCCCGAACTGGAGCTTTCGCTGAAGGGGAAGGACGGCCGCACCCATACGAAGCGTCTTGCCCAACTGAAAGTAAGAGAATACTCCTCGATGAGAAAGCTGAAACCCGCCGCGTCCGGCAAGAACGCCGACCTTCGCCTTTTTGAAAAAGAAAAAGTCGCCTGGCTGGACTATCGCGGGTTCGACGCCTCGAAGGAAGCTCTCGGAGAACTCGACGCCCTCTTCGAACGGATAAAGGCGTCAGGATACAAGGACCTGGTGATAGACATACGCGGCAACGGCGGGGGCAGCACCGATGCCGGGGAGTTCATATTCGCGCGGATAACCGACAAGCCGTACCGGCAGATCTCCAGGATGGACTTACGGATATCCCCGGAAGCCGTTCGGGATAACCCCGGGCTGGAGAAATACCGGAACAGGATGGGGGAAAACGTACGGATAGATTTCCCGCTGGAAAAACCGCAGGAACGGCCGGGCAATTATTTCGGCGGAAGAGTGACCGTACTTATAGGCCCCGAGACTTTTTCCTCGGCCGCCGCTTTCGCCGTCACCTTCCGCGATTTCAGGATGGGAGAGCTTATAGGCGAAGAGACCGGCGGCATCCCCAGCTGCTTCGGGGAGATCGCCTATATGAGCCTCAAAAACAGCGGAATAGAGTATACCATCTCGAAAAAGCGGTTTTACGGCCCGATGAATAAGCCGGACGACGACAAGCACGGCGTCAGGCCCGACATCCCTCTCACCGAAGCCCGCCTCCGCCCCCATAAAGGCAGCGCGCAGTCCTTCGTCCTGGCCCACCTCTCCCGCTCCCAAAAACCATAAGGGAACAATCGGGGGATGCGGCGTGTCAGCTAAGCAGGACCGCCTCGGAGGCGCGAGCATCGTAAGCGCGAGCGCCGAGAGCCGAGGACCGACGCGCTATGCGCGCGAGTCCGTGT
>WOVA01000083.1:5523-8233 GCA_009773155.1 Elusimicrobiota bacterium | reverse complement strand
AGACGCACCTGGCCGTTTACCTGGGGCTCGCCCTGACCATTGGCCATCAGCTGGAACTGGGCGGCGACCTGAACGCGGAGAAGCCCTGGTTCGCCTGGGCCTGGTACGCGCTGCTGGCCTTCACCGCGGCCAACGCGGCGTGGTTCCGGCTCGTAAAGCCCCGGCTGGGGAAAGCCGCGTGAAGAAGATATTTCCGCTGATAGCCGCCGCCGCGCTTTGCGCCTGCGGCCCGGACGCCGGGAGGACCGTTATGACCGATAATTCAAAACTGGAGACCGCCACGCTGGCGGGAGGCTGCTTCTGGGGCATGGAGGAGATACTGCGCGGCCTGCCCGGAGTAGAGGACCCGGTGGTGGGCTATACCGGCGGCAAGACCGAGAACCCCGTCTACGAAGAGGTCAAAACCGGCTCCACCGGCCACGCCGAGAGCATAGAGCTGAAGTTCGACCCGGCTAAGATAACCTACGCCGCCATCCTCGACATGTTCTTCAAGATGCACGACCCCACCACGCCTAACCGGCAGGGCAACGACGTCGGGACGCAGTACCGCTCCGCCATTTTTTATCACGGCGAGGAGCAGCGCAAAGAGGCGGAAGCCGCGGTGGCCAGGGCGAAAGCCTCCGGGCGCTGGCGGCGCCCGATAACCACGCAGATAGTCCCGGCCGGCAAGTTCTGGCCGGCCGAGCAGTACCATCAGGATTACCTGAAGAAGCATCCCGGCGGCTACACCTGCCACTACGTAAGGGATTGACTATTTGTTGAGGGCGGACTTGCGGGCGTCCGCCAGTTTCTTTATCTCTTCGGCGAAAGCTGGGTTCTGCTTGACCGCCTCTTCGAAGTGGTCAACTTTCAGTATGAACAGCTTGGATTCTTCCTCGCAGGCCACGGTGGCCGTGCGGGGCGCGCGCGTCAGTAGCGCCATCTCGCCGAAGCAGTCCCCGGGTATGAGCTCCGCCACCTTTCGCGAGAAGATCAGGCCGGTCTTCACCCTGACGCCCAGCCTGCCCTCCGCGACCACGTAAAAAGAATCTCCCGGCTCGCCCTGCCGGCACACCTTCTCGCCCTTGTCGAACTGGTAATACTCGATGCGCTTGAGGATCTCCTCGAGCAGGCCCATGTTCATGCGGGCGAAGAAATTTATCTTGCGCGAGATCCTGGTGAACAGCACGGTCTCGGCGTCGGTCAGCTGGAGTTTCTTCATAATGGTCCCCCGGGCAATTCTGCCAAAAGAAAACGCGCCCGTGCGGGCGCGTCCTCTTCCGGGCGCGGCAAACTTACTTCAGCTGCTTGCTGATATGGGCCCAGGCGTTCTTGACCTCGCCGGTCAGGTGCTTCATCTCCTCGGCGCCCACGCGGCCGGCGCGCGCGTACTTCTTGGCGACGTCGTCCACCATGGCGTAGTACTTTTCCCTGTCTATCTCCTTCATCTTCTTCATCTGCTCCAGCACTTCGCCCTTCATCTTGAGCGTCCAGGCGGCGATCTTCTCGCGGTTCTCCCTGCCCTTCTTGCCGGTGAGGAAATAAGTGGCCGCCGCGGCTATGGCCGCCAGCGCTATGCCCGCCCCTATCATCTTCTTCGATTTTTGTTCCATAAACCCTCCGTAAAATTCTGCGTTCCCTAATGATACAAAAAATAAGCGCGCCAGGGACCAATGGTTAACCTTGCTTGGCCCGCGACCTGTTGCGTGTGATGAAGCTGGCGGTGCGGATTATGAAATCCCGCTCGTCCTGGGAGGCGCGCTTGAAAAGAGCGGCCAGCCGCGGGTCTACGGGGGGGGACTTCTCCGCATGCGTCCCGGCTTTCCCTGAAAATATCTCCGAGATAGGTACGCACAGCACCTTGGCCAGTTTATCCAGGGTGGTTATGGAGAAATTCTTTTTGCCGCGTTCGGCGTCGCCCAGGTAGTTCGGGTGGACGCCTGCCAAGTGCGCCGCTTCTTCAATGGTCAACCCGTTCTTCTGCCTTAATTGCCTTATGCGTAGTCCGATGTCCTTCGTGATGAGGTTCTTCATAGGTGTAATAGTTTAGGGCAAATCGCGGGTTCTTACAATAATTTATAGACGGCGTTGACATTACCATCTATAGATGGTATAAATTCGACTGGCGGGAGGGGTAGGGGTGTGCTGCGGCACGGGGGCTGCGCCGAAAGGGGCGGGGCGAACGTGGTTAAACGCAAGATACTCGTTGTTGATGATGACCTGCTCTGGCACAGGTTGTTCCAGAAGGTCCTTGCCGGATACGAGACGCATTTCGCCTCGGGCTGCGTGGAAGGGGTAGTGATGGCCGCGCAGCACCAGCCGGATTGCATCCTGCTGGATTTTCATCTCGGCGACGGGGACGCGGTCTTTGTCTGTTCCGAACTGAGAAAGATCCCGGCATTGCACAATACTCCCGTGGTCGTGATCAGTTCCGATCCGATGGCGGAGTGTGCTGCCTATATGGAATGCGGCGCCAGGCATTTCCTGGTCAAAGGTTCGCAGGTGATACGGGAACTCCCCGCGATAATCTCCGGCCTGCTGCCGGAGAGCGCCTGACCGGCGGGGGACCTCTCCGCCGCTTCCTTGACTAGGGCGGATGTTTTGATTACACTACCCTAGATAGTTCACATCATGAAAGCAGAGAAACGCCCCACTGGCAAGTCCGCCGACGGCGGACCTCCCGGCCGGACAGCCGCCCTGCGGCGGTCCGGTATCGGGTGCCTGGGGCCGC
>WOVA01000083.1:0-5484 GCA_009773155.1 Elusimicrobiota bacterium | reverse complement strand
TGAGACCAAGCGCGACCTGCTGGAACTGCTGGTCCCCTACTTCGCCGCCGGGCTGAAGAATAACGAATTCTGCCTTTGGATCACTGCCTCCCCGCTGGGGCCGGAGGAGGCCGAGCGCGCGCTGGCCGCCGTTGTACCGGACCTGGGGGAGCGCAAAAAGCGCGGCCAACTGGAGATAATCCCCTATGACCGGTGGTATACCGCTTCCGGCCGCTTCGACGTGAACAAGGCCCTGAAGAAATGCGTGGAAACCGAGACGCGGGTAATGGGCGGCGGTTACGCCGGCCTGCGCGTGACGGGCAACGCCTCCTGGCTGGACGACGGGAGCTGGGGCTCCTTCCTCGGCTATGAAAGGGCGGTGGACGAGGCCATAGACGGGCACCGGATGCTGGCGCTGTGCGCGTATCCCATGAAAAAATGTCTTCTGCCCGACCTGGTGGAGGTGCTCGATACCCATGAGTACGCCCTCGCCAGGAGCCGCGGTGTATGGCGCAAGATAGCCGGCGGCCGCAGAAGAGCGGAGTCCGCGCTGCACGAGACCGAGACGATGTACAGGGTTTTCTTCAGGCAGATCCATGATTCCATACTTCTGCTGGAGATCGACCCTCCCGGCGCCCCGATAATAAGGGATATGAACGCCATGGCGGCAAAGACATTCGGTTATTCCCGCGAAGAACTGATCGGCAGGCCGGTGTCGTTGCTGAACGCGGACGAAAAGGCCGTGCGCGCGATAGCGGCAAAAGGAAGGACCCCTAACGGTTTTAACTTCATAGTGCGCCATAAGCGCAAGGACGGTACGGTGTTCACCGCGGAGGCCTCCGGGCAGGAATTGGTGATAGGTGGCAAGCGGATGGCGATCACGGTGGAGCGCGACATCAGCGGGCGGCTGAAGGCGGAAGAGGACCTTAAGCGTACCTGCGCCGCCCTGGAAGTGGAGAAGCGCCGTCTCGAGGAGAAGAACATCGCTTTCCGGGAGGCCATGAACGCCTTGGAAACCGAAAAGGACAAGATGAAGGACGAGGCTATCGTCAACGTCAACAAGATAGTTCTTCCTATCGTAAAGCGCATCAGGCTGAAAGGCGCGGCGCCGCGCGAACTCCTGGACCTGCTGGAGAAGAGCCTGGGAGCATTGGTGTCCTCGTTCGGACGCCGGCTGACCGAGAGCAGCCTTAAACTGACGCCGAAAGAGACGGAAGTGGCCAATATGGTCAAATCCGGCCTGACCACCAAGGAGATTTCCGGGCTGCTGGACGCCTCCCCGCAAACCGTGGATAAGCACCGCAATAATATCCGCCGAAAGCTGGGCCTGGCCAACAAGGGCGTCAACCTTGTCTCCTACCTCAGGGACCTTTGATCCCGCCTTGTGCGAGTAGGTATTTTTTCTACCTATTTCCTACCTGTTTTTCCCCTATAGGCAATTTGCCCTGAAAGCATGTATATTTGCTTTTGGGTGAGAAAGCCTGTTCGGGCTTACTTATAAATATTAATCGGCAGTGTGCTTCGGGCTAACTGGTCTTCCGGCTCTGTTGCTATTTTTGCGGCACCGGGGCGGAGAGGAGCCGCCGCACAAAACCGTTAAGGATTCGGGTAAAAAAGGGGGGGGCAATGAGGCGTCATAAGAAGCGACGCGGCTCGCGCAAGGCGGTCGGCCTGGCTGCGACGGACAGCGGAGGGGCTATGGGGGCCGCGGCAAGGTTCCTGCGTACCACGTTCTATTATCTCAAAGGAGAACAACTCCTTAAGACATCGACGCGTATCCTGTGCAGGGCGTTGTAACTACTATGTCATCGTCAGGATATATCAATGAGAAGAATAAACTGCCGGATGAAGGCAGAGAGGCGCTTGCGCGTGAGTACGGCGAAACCATGCTGTCGGCGATGCCCAGGGACCCCAACTGGATATTCGTTTACTGGGAGATAACGCCGGCTTCGAAGGCGAGCCTTGTCCGCGCGCACGGCCCCGATATCTTTGAGAGTTCCCGCCAGGTGCTGCGCGTTCATGATATGACCGCGCGGGAAGAGGGCGGCCCGGCGCATATGGACGTGCCCGTGATGCTGGGCGAGGGCAGCTGGTACGTGCGCGTGCAGGAACCGGGGCGGTCTTATTGTTGCGAACTCGGCCTGTTGAGGCCGGACGGGGAGTTCCTGGGTATAGTAAAAAGCAATACGGTAGAACTGCCGGGGAGTTCCTGGGTATAGTAAAAAGCAATACGGTAGAACTGCCGCCCGGCCGCGTTTCGGACGTGATGGACGAGAAGTGGATGGCCGTAAGCGAGGATTTCGAGAAGTTGCTGCAGCTTTCCGGCGTGGAGTATATAGGAAAGGGCTCCGGCGAGGTGGCCAAATCCCTGGCCCAGCGCTGGGAGATGCTGCGGGCCGTGTTCTCGAGGGGGGCTTCGTGGGGAGTCAGTTCGATGTCCGCACAAGGCGGCGCCATGCAGGCGGAGAAGGAATTCTGGCTTGTGGCGGATTGCGAACTGATATTGTACGGGGCTACTGAACCGGACGCCTTCGTGACGGTGGCCGGCCGCAAGGTCGTGCTCAATACTGACGGCACTTTTTCGATGCGGTTCGCCCTGCCCGACGGGGGCATGGCGCTGCCGATACGCGCGATGTCCGCGGATGAAAGGGATTCCCGCGAGATGAATATGGTCATAAGCAGAAGGACGGAGCAAAACCAGTGAGCCCGCAGGCGCCCGGGGGCGTGCTGCGCAGTATACTGGGAACAGGCGGTTGAGCGAGGGGGAAATGAACATGGTAATAAGCAGGTTGATAAAGAAGATGGGCAATAAACGGGCGGCGCCGGGAGCCGCTGCCGTGCGGGATATCGGCGGCAGGGTGACTCTGGATCATCCCGTAAATGGGGAGAAAGTTACGTCTCCGGGGTATACCTTGCGCGTCGGCACTGTGGGCGACGCGGAAAGTGTAGAGATCTCTATCGACGAGGGCGCCTGGCAGCCTTGCCGCTATTCGGTGGGATACTGGTGGTACGACTGGGGCGGTTACGCCGAGGGAGGGCATCAGGCCGAGGTCAGGGCGTGTCTGAAGAACGGTAAAGTCTTCTCCGACGGACCTGTAAAGTTTCGGGTGCTTTTGAGCGCAAAGGGGCGATGACGCCTTCCGTCGATGCGGATAGGCTGAGCGCGTGTCTGCGTGTCGGGACCGTGCCGGAAAAACTTGCCGCGCTGGACGAATTGTCAGAGACATCGGCCGAGTGCCGCGCGGTGGCCGGCTCCCGCGAGCCTTGGCGTGAGTTCCAGTCCGTGGTCGGAGTGCCGGTCTTCGAGGCCCTTCTCGAGATAGTCCGCCATGCGCCGCCATCGGAGGTGCGCGCCCGGAGCGGGGATATTATGGCGCAGGTGCTTCATCCTTGCGCTATCGGGCGGTTGCTGGAAGCATTCGAGGAGCGACGGGAGACGCTGTCCGAAGACCCGCCGGTGCGGATACTTAAAACTCTGGGGGGTATAGGCGATGAAGCCGCGGTCAGGGCGCTTATGTGGCTTTGGGGTTCCGGCTGCGACGACGAAGTGGCCGGCGCTCTCGGAATGTGCGATTCCGCCGCCGCACAGGATTTCCTTCTGAACAACGCGGTGGCGAGCGGCAATTCTTACGTGCGCGCCGTTTGCATGGCGCATCTCAAGGCGCCGGTCACGAAGGAAATGCAGGAGTTGCTCCTGGCCCGGCTGAAGACCGGCACTCATGACGAGCGGTTCGTCGCCGTGATGAAGGTGAAGGAACTGCGCCTCAGGCGCGCCGTTCCGCTGCTGGTCTCTCTCCGGGCGCAGGCCGTGGACGCCGTGCTCAGGGATGCGATAAGCGAGGCGCTGGCCGCTTTGAGGTGAAGCGCTTCGGCATGGCGGTCCGGCGCCGGCGGGTCAATGGCGCCTTCCCCGCGCCGCGTTCCCCTGTATATTTTCCCCCAATGCTTCCCGGACTTTCTGGACCAGCAGGTCCAGCGTGAAGGGTTTCTGGATGAAACTCATGCCTGCGGGCAGCATGCCGTTCGCCAGAACGGCGTGATCGGTATAGCCGGACATGTAGATCACCTTGAGAGCGGGGAACCGGCGCGTCAATTCTCCGGCGAGTTCCATGCCCGTCATCTTCGGCAGCACCATGTCCGTCAACAGCAGATCTATCTTGCCTTGTCGGCGGTGCAGTATGGCCAGGGCCTCTTCGGCGCTGGAGGCTTCGAATACGGAAAGCCCGTCCATCGCCAGCGCGCGCCGGGAGAGCGTGCGTATCTGGCTGTCGTCGTCGACCACCAGCACCGTCCCTTGCGCCGCGGGGTACCTGGCGTCCTCGCGGGGGCGGTCCTGTCCCACTGGACCGCCGGCCGCCCGCGGGAAATAGATCTTGAAAACGGTACCGCGCTCCTGTTCGCTGTAGACCACTATGGTGCCGCCGCTCTGCCTGACTATGCCGTGCACGGTGGAGAGGCCGAGCCCGGTCCCTTTGTCTCGCGGCTTGGTGGTGAAGAACGGCTCGAACAGGCGCGCTTTCGTTTCCGGCGTCATGCCGACGCCTGTGTCGCTCACGGAAAACATTACGTAGTCGCCTGGCGCAAGGGTGCCATGGCGCTGGATGTATTCCGTGTCTAGACGGACCAGGGAGGACTCCATTGTAAGCTTTCCGCCTTTCGGCATCGCGTCGCGCGCGTTGACACAAAGGTTCAGCAATACCTGCTCCAGGCAGCCCGGGTCCGCCTTCAGGAGGGCGGGCGCGGGGGAAGTTATTATCGCAAGTTCGATGTTCTCGCCGATCAGTCTCCGGAGCATGGGCTTCATGCCGCTGATCACCTGGTTCAGGTCCAATGTCTCGGGACGCAGCACCTGCTTGCGGCTGAAAGCTAGGAGCTGGCGCGTCAGCGCGGCGGCGCGCAGGCCGGCGTTCTTTATCTCTTCGGCGTCCTTGCGCTTGGGATCGTCCTTGCCCATGCCGTTTATCATGAAATCACTGTAGGCCAGTATGGCGGAGATGATATTGTTGAAGTCGTGCGCGATACTGCCGGCCAGGCTGCCGGCGGTCTCCATTTTCTGGGACTGGCGCAATTGTTCCTCGAGCTGGGCTTTTTCCTGTTCGGCGGTTTTGGCCGCGCTGATGTCCTCCACCATGCCGAGATACCGCGGGTGGGAACTGTCGAAGGACGGCAACGGGGTGGCGGTCATTTTTGCCCAGACTATGGTGCCGTCGGGGCGCAGGTAGCGTTTCTCCACGCTGAATACTTTGCTCCCGGCCAGGGAGAGCTTGTTCATGTATTCGGACTGGGCCTGGACGTCGTCCGGATGGGTTATGGCCCTCCAGTCCGTGCCGGCCAGTTCCGCCGGCGCGCGCCCGACTATCCTGGCGAGCATCGGATTTACGCGCAGGTATCGTCCTGTCCCGGCGTCGATCAGACAAATGCCCAGGGGGGCTTCGGTGAATACGGCCTTGAACAGCGCTTCGCTTTCCTTCAATGACTCAAGGGCTTTTTCCCTCAGGACCAGTT
>WOVA01000036.1 GCA_009773155.1 Elusimicrobiota bacterium | reverse complement strand
TACGGGTACTGCGGCAATACGAAAAGGAGGCCTAGCTAAAGAATTACGACGGAGTAACGCCGGGTGATTTCATGCTCATTCTTGGATTAGAAAATGCTGGTACGCGGGGCCGCCCGGTCCCTTTCTTTGCCTGTTTTTCCGGTTTTTTGCTATTCTTAGGGCCGATGATATACATATTGTCCGCGGTCATAGTCGTCCTGCTCTTCGCCGTGGGGTTCCTGCTCAGGAAAGTCTACGCCCTGAGCGTGGAGCCGGACGCGGAAGCGCCGCGCGAGAAGGGCGCCGCCCTCAAGGAGACCTGGAACAAGTTCGACGAGCTCCTGACCAGCCTCCTTACCATACATGAGATAGGCGTGGTCAACGTGGGCTCGGTGAAGAAGGAGGACTTCTTCCAGGCGGTGCTGGACAGCGCCTGCGACCTGCTGCGCTCCCACCGCGGCTCGCTGATGGTCTACGACGAGGCCTCCCGCGAGCTGAAGATAGTCGCCTCGCGCGGCATCTCCCGCGAGGTCATAGAGAACACGCATATCCCCCCCGGCCAGGGCGTCGCCGGCCGGGCCTTCCAGACGGGCGAGACCATCTTCATCACCGACCCGGCGCAGAGCGACCAGTACAAGGGCTTCATGGGCCACGAGGAACAGAAGGACCCCTTCATCGCGATGCCGCTCAAGGTCAAGGACAAGCCCTTCGGCGTGCTGAACCTGCACATCGCGCGCGAGAAGGGCGCCTTCACCGAGTACGACCTGAAGTTCCTCACGCTGCTCTCCGGCGAGGCGGCCGTGACGCTGGAGAACATAAAGCTCTACGAGAGCATAGAGAATTTCTACCTCGAGATGGTGCAGACCCTGGCCCGCGTCATCGACGCCAAGGACGCCTACACCGGCGACCACGCGGGCCGCGCGCGCAGCAAGGCGCGCCGCCTGGCCGAGGAACTGCATATGCCCGACCAGATGATACGCTACGTCGAGTACGCCGCGCTGCTGCACGATATCGGCAAGATCGGCATAGACGGCGGCATCCTCTCCAAGCCCGGCCGGCTTACGCCCGAGGAGTACGCCGAGATAAAGAAGCACCCCGCCATCGGCTACCAGATACTTTCCCCCATACAATTCCTCGGCCCCGTCGCGCAGATGGTGCTCTACCACCAGGAGTGGTTCAACGGCATGGGCTACCCGGAGGGCCTCAAGGGCGAGGAGATACCGCTCGGCGCCCGCATCGTCGCCACCATAGACGCCTGGGACGCCATGATGAGCGACCGCCCTTACCGCAAGGCGCTGACGCGCGAGAAGGCGGAGGACGAACTGCGCAAGGGCGCAGGCCGCCAGTTCGACGCAAAAGTCGTCGAGGCCTTTCTGCGGCTCGAAGCGCGCGACTGGCAGGACGTCGAGAAGGCCTGAGGCCTGCCGTGCTCTACCTGGTCCCCACCCCGATAGGCAATCTCAAGGATATCACGCTGCGCGCGCTGGAGGTCCTCAAAGAGGCCGACGCCGTGCTCTGCGAGGACACCCGCCGCACGCTCAACCTGTTCAACCATTTCGGGATAAAGAAGAAACTGCTGCGCTATAACGAGCGCGACCGGCGCTCGCTGGAGCAGGCCGTCGCGCTGGCCGCCTCGGACGCGAAAGTCGCGCTGGTCACCGACGGCGGCACCCCCTGCGTGTCGGACCCGGGCTGGAAGCTGGCCGCGGCGGTCGCCGCCAGGGGCGGGCGCGTAGAGTCGCTGCCCGGCCCGTCGGCCGTGGCCTGCGCCGCCGCCGGCTCCGGCTTCCCCGTCGATTCCTTCGTTTTTCTCGGCTTCCTGCCCCGCCAGCGCGGCAAGACCGTCAAGGCCCTGCGGCAGGCGCTCGCGCTGGGCCGCCCGGTCATAGTCTACGAGTCGCCCTTCCGGATAAAGAAACTGATGGCGCTGGTCGCGGCGGAGTTCCCGCGCACGGAGGCCGCGCTGGCCAGGGAACTGAGCAAGGTCTACGAGGAATGGCTGCGCGGTACGGCGGCGGAAGTGCTGGCCGCGCTGGAGAAGAAAGACCGGGTCAAAGGCGAGATAGTCCTGGTGCTGCGCCCAGCGGGACGCGGGCGGGAGGAGCCTTTCCGCGTCCTCTTCGTCTGCACCGGCAATACCTGCCGCAGCGCCATGGCCGAGCATTACGCGCGGCGGCTCGCGGCGGAGGGAGATGCCGACGTGGAGTTCTCCTCGGCCGGCGTATCGGCCGAGCCCGGCGCCGGCATGCCGCCCGAAGCGCTGGGGGCGCTGGCCTCCGAAGGCGTGGAAGATCCGGGGCACGAATCGTCGGCGGCGGCGGAGGAGGCCGTGGCGGACGCGGACCTGGTACTGACTATGACGGCGGCGCATAAGACCGCGCTGCTGGCCGCCTTCCCCGACGCGCGGAAGACGGTCTTCACCCTGTCGGAATACGCCGGGACCTTCGAGGGAGACCTGCCCGATCCCTACGGGGCGGGACAGCCCGCGTACGATTCCGTGATGGGAGTCCTGAAGAAGGCCCTGCCGGCCGTTCTCGAAAGAATAAAAAATAGTAAGATGGGTTGAAGGCGGCGAGCCCGCCCAAGGAGAGCAAAATGTACGATCAGATAAAGAAGAACGACCCCCAGCTTTACCACGCGGTGCGAGGCGAAGTGCTGCGCCAGCAGAACAACCTGGAGCTCATCGCCTCCGAGAACTACACCTCCGTTACCGTGCTCGAGGCGCTCGGCTCGGTGCTGACCAACAAGTACGCCGAAGGCTACCCGGGCCGGCGCTATTACGGCGGCTGCGAGCATGTGGATGTCGCCGAGCAGCTGGCCATAGACCGCGCCAAAAAGCTCTTCAAAGCCGAGCACGCCAACGTGCAGCCGCATTCCGGCACCCAGGCCAATATCGCCGCCTACCTCTCGCTGATCGGCCCCGGCGACACCGTCATGGGCCTCAACCTCGACCACGGCGGCCACCTGTCGCACGGCCACCCGCTCAACTTCTCCGGCCGCTACTTCAAGATAGTGAAGATGAACGTCAACAAGGACACCGAGCTGCTCGACTACGACGAGATGGAGAAGACCATCGAGAAGGAACGCCCCAAGCTGATCATGGCCGGCGCCTCCAACTATTCCCGCCGGTGGGACTGGGCCCGCATCAAGCGCGCCGCCGACGCCTGGAAATGCTTCCTTGTCACCGACATCGCCCATTACGCCGGCCTGATAGCCGCCGGCATCTACCCGTCGCCGGTCGAGTACGCCGACATCGTCACCACTACGACGCACAAGACGCTGCGCGGTCCGCGCGGCGGCCTGATGCTGTCGAAGAAAGTGTACGCCAAGTCCGTCGACCGCACCAACTTCCCCGGCAACCAGGGCGGTCCGCTGATGCACGCCATCGCCGGCAAGGCCGTCTGCTTCAGGGAGGCCATGAGCCCGAAGTTCAAGGAATACCAGACGCAGGTGCTCAAGAACGCGCGCAAGCTGGTCCGCGAGCTGCAGGCCCGCGATTACCGCATAGTTTCGGGCGGCACCGACTGCCACCTGATGAGCGTGGACCTGCGCGCCAAGAACATCACCGGCCGCGACGCGGAGATCGCTCTGGATAAGGCCGGCATCACGGTCAACAAGAACACGATACCCTTCGACCCGCAGAAGCCGATGATCACCAGCGGCATCCGCATAGGTACGCCGGCCGTCACCACGCGCGGCATGAAGGAGAAGCAGATGGCGGCCATCGCGGGCCTGCTGGACGAGGCCATCAAGAAGCACGCCGACGATAAGGCCCTCAAGGGCATCAAGGAACAGGTGAAGCAGCTCTGCGCCGGCTTCCCGATGTACCCCGGCTTCGAGCTGTAAAGACCGCCGGATCACGCGAAAGGGCCGCGCCGTAAGCGCGGCCCTTTTTCATTGCCGGGAGGGGCTATCGCCGGCCGTCGTAGAGGTATTTCAGCCTGCGGGGGTCGCGCAGCGTGCGGCGCGGGCGGAGGATCAGCGCTATCAAAAGGCGAAGGAATTCGATTTTCGGGTAGAGGGAGAACTTCCGGCCGGAGCTGACATGGGGGCCGCGAAGTATAATGAACGATAGCCCCCGCTCCCTGCCCCACCGCGCCAGCCGCCGGCTAAGGTCCAGTTCCTCCGCGGCGTAGAGTTCCAGGCTGAAGCCGCCGGTCTCCCTGAAGGCGTCCGCCCGGCAGAAAATAAAAGAACCGGCGGCCAGCCGGAAGGTCCTGGAAACGAGGTTCCACAGTCCGACCGCCGCCCGGCCCAGCAGCGGCGGGGCGTCCTCCATGCCAACCAGCGCGCCCCCGGCGCAGCAGCGCCCGCCCGTTATCCCGGCTTTCAGCTGTTCGAGGGTGGAGCCGGAAAGCCTGGAATCGGCGTCGATGAAGAGCAACCATTCCCCGGCGGCCGCGGCGGCGCCGGCGTTGCGGGCCCGCCCGATCTGGTTTACCGGCTCGAATACGACCCTGGCCCCCGCCCCGGCCGCTATGCGGGCCGTGGAGTCGGAGGAGTTATTGTCGCAGACTATCACCTCGTGACCCAGGCCCCGTCCCGCGGGACCTCCGAAGGCCTCTTTCACGCTCTCCAGGCAGGGGCCCAGGAGCCTCTCCTCGTTATAAGCCGGTATTATGACCGATATCTTCATAAAGTAAGGGGACGTTGTTTAGTTCTTTAGTTTTCGCTGTTTCAGGGGCTTAACAGTGGTCTCTGGAGGGGACGAAAACTAAAGAACTAAACAACGTCCCCCTAATATTATAAAATATATACCATCGGCCTGGCGGGCCCCGTACGCCGCGCCGCGGGATTTCGCACCCTTGGGAGACTAGATGGCTATGAAAAAACTGGCGGAAATAGGCGTAATAGGCGGGACCGGCCTCTATGCCATGCAGGAACTCAAAATTTTAAGGGAAATAAAGGTCAAGACCCCCTTCGGAGACCCTTCCGACAGGATAATCCTGGGAGTCATTTCCGGGGTGAAGGTAGCCTTCCTTCCCCGTCACGGCCGCAAACATCACCTGCTTCCCGGTGAGATCAATCAGCGGGCGAATATGTGGGCGCTCAAGTCCATAGGCGTAAAGACCATAATCTCGGTCAGCGCCGTGGGTTCCCTGCGCCAGGAACTGCCCCCCACCCATTTCGTCTTCCCCGACCAGTTCGTCGACCAGACCAAGGGCCGCCCCTCGACTTTCTTCGGCGAGGGCATAGTGGGGCATGTCCCGCTGGCCGAGCCCTTCTGTATGGCCGTGTCGGATATGATGTACAAGGAGGCCGTGAAACTGGGTATCAAGGCCCATAAAGGCGGAACCTACTGTTGCATGGAGGGACCCGGCTTCTCCACCAAGGCGGAATCCAATTTTCATCGCAAGATGGGCTACTCCGTCATAGGCATGACCATGGCCACCGAGGCCAAGCTGGCCCGCGAGGGCGGCTTTCATTACGCCCCCGTCTCGCTGGTGACCGACTATGACTGCTGGAAGGAAGGCGAGGAAGTGGACCAGCATCAGGTCTCGCAGACCATGACCAGGAATATCGGCAATATCCGCCGGCTGCTGGTGAAGGTCCTGCCCATGGTGGCCCGGGCCGGCTGCCGCAACCATTGCCCGGAGTTCATCAAAGGCTCGCTGCTGACCCACCGCGAGAACTTCCCGGCGAAGACCCATAAGAAGCTCAAACTGATACTGGAGGGCTGAGATGGCCGCTAAAAAAGCCAAAAAGACCAGGAAGCGCGCCGCGGGCGGCGCCGGCTCCTTCCGCCGCAAGCTGGTGGAGGCGGCCAAGTCGGCCCAGAAAAAGGCCTACTGCCCCTACTCCCGCTACCCCGTAGGCGCCGCCGTGCTGGCCGAATCGGGACGGATCTATTCCGGCTGCAACGTGGAGAACGCCTCGTTCGGCCTCTCGATCTGCGCCGAGCGCGCGGCCATCTTCAACGCCGTCATGCACGGCGAGAAGAAGATAAGGGCCGTTTGCGTGGCGGCCAAGTCGGCCACGCCCTGCGGCGCCTGCCGGCAGGTTATAGTGGAGTTCGCCTCGAAGGACGCGGAGATGATCTGCGTGGACTGGCAGCCGCAGGAAAAGAAGGAAAAAGTCACCTGCATGAAAGTGTCGCGCATGATGTACAGGCCTTTCGACCCGTCCGAAGCCGGGCTTTGATCTATCGGAGGTAATATGGACATAAAGACTCTCGGAAAACTGACCAAGTGGATGGAAACCACCGATCTCGAGGAGATCACGTGGAAGGGCGACGGAGAGAAGATAAGCCTGCGGATAAATAATTCCCCCCAGCAGGGACAGATGCTGCCAGGCTCCTCGCTGGTGGCAGTCAGTTCCCCCTCTATAGGGATATTCCGCTTCGCCCCGGCGGGCAAGAGCAACCTTATCAAGGAAGGCTCTCCCGTCAAAAAAGGCCAGGAGCTCGGCGTAGTGGAGGTAGGCAAAGATCATAAGCCGGTGCTCGCCCCGGAGAACGGCTCTGTCAGGATAATGTCGGTGGAGGAAGGCAAGACCGTCGAGTACGGCCAGCCGCTGTTCTTCATAGAGCCGCGCTGAAAACCCCCCGGATGTCGCTTAAATACTCCCACATAAAGTGCTCCAAGTGCGGTCATGAGCTGGACACGCCGGAGAAGGTCTGCCCTAAATGCGGCGGCCCGACGCAGAAAGCCTGCGGCTCCTGCGGGTTCCTTAATTCCGTAGAGAAGAAGTATTGCGACAGCTGCGGCACGATGCTGGAGATAAGGGCCGCGACGGGCCCCAGCATCTCGGGCAGGACGGTGGTTTTCCAGACGATCGGAGACACGGTCGATTCCAATTCTTTCCGGGGCTCGGCCCCGGGCCGGTCGGAACCGTACGGGCCCCCGGGAGCCCCTCCCGCGCCCGCCCCCGCGCCCGAGCCTGAGAAGACGGCCCACCTTCCGCAGGAGAAGGCCCCGCCCAAACCCTCGGTCTCCGGCCGTTCTTTCAGCCAGCGCCAGACCCCCTCCCGCCGGTCCGCGGCGAAGCCTTTCAGATTTTTCAGCGCCCGGATGACGGTCTTCTACGTCCTGCTGGCGGCCGGCCTGGCCGGCATGGCGGCGCTGCTGCTCAACCCCTATATCCCCAAGTTCAAGCTGATGCTCACTGCCCGCCGCTACCTCTCTGCTCTGTCCAGCGGCGACTATGAGACCTCTTACAAGCTGCTCTCAGAGAATTCCCGCCAGGCCTGCACCTATGACGAGTATCACAAGAACAGCGAAGATCAGGCCAAGCGCGCGGGCAAGTGGGAGTTCGACGCTCTCGAGGTCTTCCTGCTGGAGGAGAACGCGGCCGTCCTGAAGTACCGGCTCAAGGAGGGCGCTTCGGACTGGAAGGACGACTACATCTCCTTCGTGGCCGAGGGCGGCGGCTGGGCGCGCCCGTATATCTGGAATTTATTCGCGCCGATAGAGGCCGCGCTGGAAAAGGGCGAGTTCCCCCAGGCCCTGTCCCTGGCGCAGAAGCTGGCAGAGACCGACCCGATGGACCCCCGCACTTCAGGCTACCTTTGCGCGACGCAGTTCTTCATGAAGATCTACGACAAGGCCGCGGCCTCCTGCGCCCGGACGGCGGAGGCCTCGCGCTTCTATCCCGTCGGTTTCTCCCCCGAGGACATCTTCTGGTACACCTTCTACCAGGCCGACAGCCTGCGCTTCCTCAACCGCTACCGCGAGGCCGTGGATCTCTACGGCGGTCTGCTGGTCAAAAAGGAGCTTTCGTCCAAGGAGCAGTGCCCTCTCTACATGGGCCGGGCCGACGCCCTGGTGCGCCTGGGCGACTACGAGGGAGCCCTGGCCGACGCCAGGAACGCCCAGGTGCACTGCCTTGGCCGCATAGACGCCGACGAGGCCGACAAGCGGCTGCGCTACATAAACGGGCAGGCGCTCGACGAGGCCGTCGAGTACGTAAAGAACTCCCGGTTCAAATCCGGCGGGCCCACACTGTTCCAGGCCAGGGCCGCCGAGCTCTCGCTGATGCGCGCCAGGGGCATACGCCCGCTGCCCCAGGACCGCTGGCTGGCCGAGCACGCCGGCGGGCCCGAATACCGGGTCATGCTGCGCGAGGAACTGCCGTCCGGCAGGGGGCGCGGGCCGCAGATAAAGAATCTCCATATTTTCAAAGTGAACCTCTGGACCGGCACGGCTTCGGCCGAGCGGGTCCCGGGGTCGGCGGAGGTAAAATGAGCCTTTTCAACAAAGTACTGATAGCCAACCGCGGCGAGATAGCCGTGCGCGTGATGCGCACGCTGCGCGAGATGGACATAAAGTCGGTGGCGGTCTATTCCGAGGCCGACCGCTCCTCGATGCACGTGCGCGAGGCCGACGAAGCCGTCTGCATAGGGCCCGGGCCGAGCCGCGAGAGCTATCTTAATATGCAGGCCGTACTGACGGCCGCGAAGCTGACCGGCGCCGAGGCCGTGCACCC
Source organism: Elusimicrobiota bacterium (assembly GCA_009773155.1). Lineage (GTDB taxonomy): Bacteria > Elusimicrobiota > Elusimicrobia > Elusimicrobiales > UBA9959 > UBA2231. The sequence continues at coordinate 22,687 of WOVA01000036.1, read as the reverse complement.
CGGCTACGGCTTCCTCAGCGAGAACGCGGAGTTCTCCCGGGCCTGCGCCAAGGCCGGCATAGTCTTCATCGGTCCCTCGGCCGAATCCATCGAGCAGCTCGGCCACAAGGCCATGGCCCGCAAGATAGCCGTGAAAGGCGGCGTGCCGGTGACGCCGGGCACCAAGGGCTGCGTGGAGAAGGCCGCCTGGGCCAAAGAGGCCGCGGCCGTCGGCTACCCGATAATGATAAAAGCGGCCTCCGGCGGCGGCGGCAAGGGCATACGCATCGTGCGGGACGCCGAACAGCTTAAGCACGAGGCCGAGATGGCCAGCTCCGAGGCGCTGGCCGCCTTCGGCAACGGCGAGGTCTATTTCGAGAAGTTCATCGACTGTCCCCGGCACGTGGAAGTCCAGTTCGCGCGCGACTCGCACGGCAACGCCGTCGCTTTCCCCGAGCGCGACTGCAGCGTGCAGCGCCGCCACCAGAAGCTCATAGAGGAATCCCCCTCCCCGGCCGTGGACAAGGCCCTGCGCGCCCGGCTGGCCGAGGCGGCGATAAAGCTGGCCCACACGGCCGGCTATGTCGGCGTCGGCACGGTCGAGTTCCTGATGGACAAGGACTGCAACTTCTATTTCATGGAAGTGAACACCCGCCTGCAGGTGGAGCACCCCGTCACCGAGTATATAACCCGCACCGACCTGGTAAAGGAGCAGGTGCTCATCGCCGCCGGCGAGAAGATCTCCATCTCCCCGGCCCGCGCGCTGCAGTTCGAGGGCCACTCGATAGAGCACCGCATCAACGCCGAGGACTTCAGCCGCAACTTCGCCCCGACCGTCGGCCGCGTAGAGGAGTGGATGGTGCCCGGCGGGCCCGGCGTACGCCTGGACACCCATATCTACCAGGGCTATCAGCTGCCGATCTACTATGACAGCATGCTGGCCAAGCTTATCATCTGGGCCCCGGACCGCAAACAGGCCATAGCCCGCTCCAAGCGCGCGCTGGGCGAGTTCCGCGTGAGCGGCGTCAGCACCACCGTGGACGTGCACAAACTTGTGCTGGACCACCCCGACTTCGCGTCGGGGAACGTAGATACCGGCTTCATGGCCAGGATGCTGGAGCCCAGGGTCCCGGCCGAGCCCGCAGCCGCGAAATAGATGAACACCGCTAAAAAACTTAAAAGCCTGGCCGGGGCCCTCGCCTGGCGCCGGGCCCAGTCCCGGGCCGGCAGGCGGGTCGTCTTTACAAACGGCTGCTTCGACATCCTCCACGCCGGGCACGTGACCCTGCTGGAGCGGTCCCGCTCGCTGGGCGACAGCATGGTCCTGGGCCTCAATTCCGACGCCTCGGTGCGCCGGCTCAAAGGGCCGACCCGCCCCGTCAATAAACTGGCCGACCGGGCCCGCGTGCTCTGCGCGCTGGCCTGCGTGGACGCGGTGGTGCCTTTCGGCCAGGATACGCCGGTGGAAACACTGAAGGCCCTGCGGCCGGATATACTGGTCAAGGGCGCCGATTACGGCCACGCCGAGATAAAAGGCCGCGAATACGCCGGCCGCACCGTGCGTGTCCCGCTGCTCAAAGGCCGCTCGACCACCGGGCTGATAAAAAGGCTCAAATAGCGTTTTTTCATTGGTAAGACGGCCGGGCAATTTAATACAATTTCAACTCAGTTCCGCGAGGTAACAACGATGGACATCTTCGAAAAGTGCCGGAAATTCGATATAGTCGACCAGCTCAAGGCCGCCGGCATCTACCCCTATTTCAAGGAGCTCGAAAGCGAACAGGCTCCCGAGGTGACCATCGAGGGCCGCCGGTTCATAATGTTCGGTTCCAACAACTATCTGGGCCTGGCCAACGATCCGCGGATGAAGAGGGCCGCGATAGAGGCCGTGGAGAAGTTCGGCACCGGCGTGGCCGGCTCGCGCTTCCTCAACGGCAATACCGTCATGCACGCCGCGCTGGAGCGCAAACTGGCCGCCTTCAAGGGCCGCGAGGCCGCGCTGGTCTACGCCACCGGCTACCAGATGAACCTGGGAGTCGTCTCGGCGCTGGTGGGCAAAGGCGACGTCGTCGTCATAGACAAGCTCGACCACGCCAGCATAATAGACGGCTGCAAGCTCAGCAACGGCGAGATACGGCGCTTTAAGCACAATTCCCCCGCAGACCTAGACCGCGTCCTGGCCGACATCGGTCCCAAGCCGGGCAAGCTGGTCATAGTGGACGGCGTCTTCTCGATGGAGGGCGACATCTGCCCCGTGCCCGAGATCTCCCGGGTGGCCAAGAAGCACGGCGCCCGCCTTATAGTGGACGACGCGCACGCCACCGGCGTGCTGGGCAAGGGCGGCCGCGGCACCAGCGAGCATTTCGGCCTGGGCCACGGGGATGTGGACCTGGTGGTCGGCACCTGCTCCAAGTCCTTCGCCTCGGTCGGCGGCTTCGTCGTAGGCGACGCGAAGATAATAGATTACATCCAGCACATGTCCCGCTCGATGATATTCTCCGCGGCCCTGCCGCCGGCCTCGGTCGCTTCCATCTCCACGGCCATCGACATCATCGAGTCCGAGCCCGAGCGGATAAAGAAGCTCTGGGACAATTCCAACTATCTGCTCAAGCGTTTCAAAGAGCTCGGCTTCGACACCGGCGAGACGCAGACGCCCATCATCCCGATAATCATCGGCGACGACACCCTGACCTTCTCCATGTGGAAGGCCCTCTACGACGCCGGCCTGTTCACCACTCCCGTGGTAAGCCCGGCCGTGCCGCCCAGGCGTTCTCTGCTGCGCGTAGTGGTCTCGGCCACGCATACCCGCGAGCAGCTCGACCGCGCCCTGAACATACTGGAAGACTGCGCCAGGAAAGTCCTCAACGGCCGCCCGGCCGCCGCCAAATAATGCCGCTGACGCTGCAGGTCATAGACGAAGGCCGCCTGGCCGAGTTCGTGGATTTCCCTTTCCGTCTGTTCCGCGGCCACCCCTACTGGGTGGGCGACCTTAAAAAAAACACCGCCCGCCTGCTCGGGCCGCACCATCCGTTCTGGGCGCACGCCGAGCGGCGGCTGTTCATGGCCTTCCGCGACGGCCTTCCCGTCGGCCGGATCGCGGCGGTACTCAACCGCGCCCACAACGATTTTCACGGCGAGCGCTGCGGCTTCTTCGGTTTCTTCGACTGCCAGGACGACCTGGCCGCCTCGCGCCTTCTCTTCTCCGGCGCCGCCTCCTGGCTGGCCACCAAGGGCATGGATTTCGTCCGCGGCCCGGTGAACCCCTCGACCAACGAGACCTGCGGCATGCTCTGCGAGGGCTTCGATTTTCCGCCGGCCATAATGACGCCCTACAACCCGCCCTATTACCTGCGGCTGGTGGAGGACGCCGGCTTCGTAAAGGAAAAAGACCTGCTGGCCTGGAAGAGACCTTCGGCTCCCGACCTGCCGCGGCGCTTCGAGAAAATAGTGGACCGGGTCGCGCGCGGCGGACGCGTCTCGCTCGAATTCGTGGACGTTAAGAAGATAGAGGAAGCGCTCGCCGATCTAAAAGAGATATACAATTCCGCCTGGGAGAAGAACTGGGGCTTCGTGCCGATGTCCGACGCGGAAATAGACGAGCTGGCGCGCGGTCTCAAGCCTCTCCTCAAGCCCGATTATCTTTTCTTCGTGAAAGTGGAGGGCAGGCCCGCCGCGTTCTGCCTGCTGCTGCCCGATTTTAACGTGCCTCTGAAAGCCGCGCGAGGCACCCTCTCCAACCCGCTGACGCTGCCCGGCTTCCTGCTGGGAATGCTGAAGATAAAGTCCGGCCGGCTTGTGGCGCTGGGCGTAAAGAACGAATTCCGCAACACGGGCCTGGAGACGCTGCTGATAAAGCAGGCCATAATGACCTCGCGCAAGGCCGGCTGGGATTACGGGGAGCTGTCCTGGACGCTCGAGGACAACGAGAAGATAAACTCGATCATAGAGATGATAGGCGGCCGGGTGTACCGCAAGCACCGGATCTACCGGAAACCCCTGTAATTATTCCGCAAAGAATCCTTAACCCCCGCGGGGTATAATATAACCATGAAATTCACGGAACTGGAGAAGCTGAAGGGCCGGGAGCCGGAGAGGACGACCTGGCCCGCCGCGGCGTCACGCCCGCCGGCGCAGTCCCCCCAGCCCGCCGCCCGGCCGCCGTCACCGGAACCCGCCGAAGCCGCGCCGTCCGCTCCCGTCGCGCCCCAGCCTTCCGAGGCCGGTCGCAGTGCTTCCGGCGGAACAGCGCCTCCGGCGCCACAGGTGCCGGGAGTTATACGACCGGCCACCGACAGCGGCAAAGGCCGCCCTGATCCGACCGGCCGCATGATACGCCCCGCCCCGCGCGCCGAGGAGAACAGGGGCGCGCCCGAAGGGGCCAGGGGACCCGACAGCCCTAAATCCGCCTCTCTTCCTCCCAGGGAGCGCCGCATGCGCGACCAGCACAAGGAGACTCCCCGCCGGCCTTTGGAAGCCCTGGAAGAGGACGCCTCACTGGCCTACGCGCGCACGCTTAAGGCCGCCCGCGACCTGATAAACGGGCTGGACGGCCCTTTCCTCGACGGCTACGCCCGGGCCATGGCCGCGCTGGACGTCAACTACACGCTGCTGGCCGAGGGGCCGCTGCTGCTCAAGTACACTTTTCACGCCACCGCCGACAGTTACCTCTACGCCCATTCCGCCAATACGGCGATAATAGCGCAGGCGGCCGGCCTGGCGCTGGGGCTGGGGGAGGCGGACCTGCGCCTGCTGGCCTTCGGCGCGCTGGCGCATGACGCCGGCATGACCGAATTCGAGGCCATGGTCTCGCGCGAGGGGAAGCTGGTCTCCGACGAGCGCGACCGCCTGCGCCTCCACCCCGAGCTGGGCGCCGACAAGCTCGACCGGCTGCTGGACATAGATCACAGGGACAAGGAGCGCCTCAAGCGGATAATATCCCAGACCCATGAGCGGGCCGACGGCTCCGGCTACCCGGCCGGCCTGGCCGCCGAGGCCATAGACCCGCTGGCGCAGATAATAGCGGCCGCCGACGTCTACGAGGCGCTGACGCACCCGCGCAGCTGGCGCGGCCCGATGGACCCGCACGCCGCCATGAAGGAAATGATAGACAAATACGCCGCGGTTTTCGGCCAGCGCGCCGTGCGCGGCCTGGTCTCGGCGCTGACGGTATATCCTCCCAATTCTTTCGTGCGGCTTTCGACCGGCGAGACCGCCCGGGTCATCATGGTCAATCGCAGATCGCTGACCCGGCCCGCGGTGGAGATCCTGCTCGACGCCGATTTCGCCGAGATGACGCCCCAGGAGATAAACCTGGCCGAGCATCCGCTGACTGCGGTGGAGCGCGAGGTGCCGTGGAGCGAGCTGGCCGCCAAAGCGCCGGCTTTCGCGGCGCGCTATGAGCTCTCGCGGTGGTGGCGCGACTGGTGAGCCGGCCCGAAGCATGGAAATAAAACTGCTGCTCATCGAAGAGGAAGGCTACGTCGTCTCCCGGCTGGAGGAGCTGTTCGGCGATTTCCCGGAACTGGCGGTCAGCCGCACCGGCGACGCCGAAGAGGCGCGGTTGCTGCTCGCCGATAATCCTTACGATATAGTGATAACCGATATCTACGTGCGCGGGGCCTCGGGGCTGGAGCTGTCCCACCGCGCGCTCAAGACCAATCCGAAGTGCTGCGTGATAGTGATAAGCGGCGTGGACAACGAGGACCTGGCCAGGAATGCCGTCGCCGAGGGCGCCTACGACTACGTCATCAAGCCGCCTTCGCTCGACAAGATCGCCAGCCTGCTCAAGCTCTACCTGAAGTTCAACCGATAATCTTTCAAATTGGCCGCGGCCGCCAGCGCGCACATCTATAAGGCCCGATGGCAGATAGAGGTTTTCTTCAAGTGGATCAGGCAGAACCTGAAGATAAAGACGTTCCTGGGAACGACGCCGAACGCGGTGATGACGCAGGTCTGGGTGGCTATGTGCCACTACCCGCTGCTGACCTGCATAAAATATCAGACGAAGTATCGCTCGTCGATCTTCTAGCTGCACAGAGAGGTGTCAAGAGCAACCGGACAGGACTGATGGCAAACAGGAGGGCGGCAAAAAAGCGGACAGGTTCGGGTCCGAGGCGTGAACGTGCTATAAAATGGCGCTACCGACGGAAGAGGGAGAGCCTATGTCGGGAGTTCTGGATTCCGGCCGCGCCCCGGCCGGACTACGCGCCGCCGGGGATCTCGAAACTGACGGTCGTGCCGCGGCCCGGAACGCTGTCTATGGCTATGAGGCCTTTATGGGCTTCCACCGCCAGCCGGCAGAAGTAAAGGCCGAAACCGCTGCCCTGCCTGGAATTTTCGTCGTTGCCGTCCACGCGGTAATATTTTTCAAAAACCCTCTTGATATGGCCGGGCGCTATGCCCGAGCCGGTATCCGCGACCTCAAAGCGGAACTTACCCCCGGAAGAGCCGGCCTTGATCCGTATTTCCCCGCCTCGGCGCGAATAGCGGAAAGCGTTGAGCAGCAGGTTCTCCATGACGCGCAGGAGGAGGTCCCGGTCGGCGTACAGCGACGGCAGGCCCTCCCCGGCCGAGATGACCAGTTTTATCCCGGTCTTCACGCTCACCGGCATGAACCGGGCGGTCGCTTCGTTTATCAGCGCGCAGGCCTCCAGCGGCCGCTTCTGCACCACCATTTCGGCTATCTCCATCTTTTCGGTGTCCAGGAGTATCTGTATCAGCCCGACCATGTCCCTGGAACTCTGCGAGGCCGCCCGGAGCAGATTATCCCTCAGTCCCGGCTCCATGTCCGTCTCTTCGATTATGGACAGCGCGCCTATGATCGCGGTCAGCGGGCCTTTCAGGTCGTGGATGGCGGCCAGGGAAAGGTTCTGCTTCAGGGTGTCCAGGGAATGGATCTTCCTGCGCACGTCGCGCAGCAGGAAAATAAAAGCCAGGATGGCGGCACTGAGCGTCAGCTTGAGCACAAGACCGGCTGGAGTGCCGCTCAGGAAGTTCTCCCCCAGCAGTCCCCCCAGCCAGGGCACGACCAGCAGAAAATAACTGACGTACTCTATCACCCTGAACCGGGCGCTGTAAAGACTTATGGATTTCATCGTTACCCTCCCCCGGCAGAGATTATAGCAACTTGTCAGTTCCCCACGCCCCGGCCGCCTGCTGGACATAGATCACAGGGACAAGGAGCGCCTCAAAGGAAAACTATACCGGGGCGCGCCGCCTTCCCCGGTTGTCTCCTATTTGCCGATTATTTTTCGGAGTATACGGAAGGGGCGGAGGAGGCGGGTCAAAAGGCCGGAGCGGCCGTAGCGGCGTTTAAGGAATTCGCTGCCGGGGAAGAAGGCCAGGCCCAGGAGTTCGGGCCTGTGGAGCACCGGCAGGAGATATTCCAGCGCGGTTGAATGGCGCTCCGCGGCCCGGCGGAAGAAACGCGCCCGCAGCCTGCCCAGTCCCCGCGGCGCGAAAGCCGCCAGTTCGGCCGGGGTGAAAGAGCCGGGCAGATGCCTGACCGTCGCCTCCAGCGCCGCCGTCATGGCGGGCCGCAGCCCGAAACGGTCGCATTCCGGCTGAACGGCTTTCAGGAAAAGAGCGCGGCTCTTTTTGCGGGACGCCCATTCCGCCAGCCGGGCCAGGTCGGCCGCGGCTTTCGGTCCGAATTCCCCGTGGTGAAGAAGTGGATGGCAGGCCAGGTGGGCGAAGAGCCGCTCCGGGGAAAGGGCCCGCAAGCCGTCCGCGGACGGCACCGCGCCTTTAAGAAAATAAGAAGCCCTGGCGCGGGCGTGCCAGAGGCCGGTGTGGATATCGGCTATGACCGGCGGCGCCGCCGGGCCGGTCTCCCGGAACCAGGCCTGGTCGCTGTCCGGCATCGCCTCGAAACCCAGGTCCGCCAGGACTTTTTCCAGTCCCTTTTTTTCGGACGGGTCTGCGAGCAGGTCTATATCCGACATCTCCCGCTCGTCCGGCCTGAAAACCCCCAGCGCCAGCAGCGCCGCCCCTTTGAGCAGCGCCGGCCGCAGGCCGCGCTTGCGGGCCTCCGCGAATATTTCCTCCGCGGCGCCCATCAGCAGCAGGTTCCTTGCTAATATCGAATCGTCTTTCATCGCCGTATCAGAGGCCGGACCGGTTTTTCTTCAAAAGCTCCGCCCTGCGATAGATATCCGGCGAAGGTTCCAATCCGCGGACTTTTTCAAGGTAATCCAGGGCCTTGCGGTGCTCGCCTTTCTTTTCGGCTATTTCGGCCAGGCGGGCCCAGGCGGCCGCGTTCTTAGGGTCGGAGCGGGCCGCTTCCCGTACCCGGAGTTCTTCTTCCGTAAGGAGCTCCAGGGCGATCCTTTTATTGTCGGAGGCGGTCTTGGCCCGCCACAGGAATGTCGCGACCAGGCCCGCGGGCAGCGCGATCGCGACCCATTTGAGCAGTGAAAGGCTGCCGGTAAATATTCCTATCACGACAAAGGCGGCTCCGCAGGTGAGAGCGACGCCGGCGACAAAGACGGCGTTAAGGGAGATGTTCTCGTCGCCTTTCCTCCCGCCGGATTTTATGAACCAGTCGAGGACATAGAGTCCGGCGACGAAGAAGGCGGCCAACAGGGCGGCGTAAAAGAGGAACGAAAGCATGTCAGCGCCCCGGCTTCCTCCCGGCCGGCGCCGTTACCAGTATCTGTTTGGGGCTGGCGGGGCCGAAGGGGCGGTGGTTGAAATCGCCGTACTTGGCGAGGACCTTAAAGCCGTTGTAGCGCAGCAGGGCGTCGAGTTCCAGCGGGAAGAAGCATCTCATGCGCAGGCGCTTAGAATCTATTTTTTTGCCCTTCTTGGAATAATGCCAGACGACGGCCGTGCTCTGGAGGTGGCGGTCGTAGAAATACTGTTCGTTGATGAGTATCTCTCCGCCGCCTTCGGGGTCGTCGTAGCAGCCTATCGGTATGAGCTCTTCGCTGTCGCGGGAGAGGTGGCGCGGGTCCGGGTTGAAGACGTCGAAGGCGAAGCGCCCGCCGGGAGCCAGGTGGGCCTTAACGGAGGCGAAGAACGACTCCAGGTCTTCTATGGAGTGTATATGCTGCATGGAATTGTAGGCGATGAAGATGAGTTTGAATTTCTTCTTCAGCCGGAACTTCCTGGCGTCGCCGTGTATGAAGTCCATCCGCAGGCCTGCCGCCTTCGCTTTAGCGCGGGCCTGCTCCAGCATGGGAGCGGCGACGTCGAGGCCGGTGATGTCGACGCCGGCTTTTTTTATGGGGATGGCGAGGCGGCCGGTGCCGCAGGCCAGTTCCAGGACGGGCCCGCGGGCGGCGCGGGCCAGGGCGAGGTAATGTTTTTCGTCGCCGGGACAGGCGAGGTTGTCGCGGTCGTAGTGGAGGCCGCTCCAGTAGACCTGGGTGCCGTCGGGGATGGTGTGCTTTATCTTCTTCATAATGTGATATATTCGGCCGACGGCTGGCCTCGCGCTCGTCACGGTTCGGTTTTTCCGAACCCACCTCGCTCCGCTCAGCCGGGCACGAACTCGGCCCGGGCGCATAGCGCCTCGGGCCTCAGACAATCATGCCCGTCCGGCAGTGCCGGTTCCTTCGCTCCGCTCGGGGAAAAACCTCCTCATGTTCCTCGCCGCGAGACCGGCCATCGGCCTTATCCCCTTATCGAAAGAACTCAATCCAGCTTGAGGCCGGTGCGGGCGACGCGGGCCTCGAGGGCGGCGAGTTTCTCCGGTGTGCCGATGTCCGCCCAGAAGGTGCCGTCGGCGCGGAAGGGGCGTATTTTCTCGCCTATTTTCGCCAGGCGGATATAGGCGTTGGTCATGGAGAAGGCGCCTTCCTCGGTGAGCTTGGGGAAGATGGCGGGCGAGATCACGTGTACGCCGCTGAAGGCCAGGGCGTCGGCCTTGCAGGGCTTGTGCGCCCAGCGGGTCTCCTCCTTGCCGCGCCAGCCGCGCAGGCGTCCCTCTTTGTCGAAGAGGAATTTGCGCGTGGTGAGGCGGTCGATGACGGCCAGCGTGGCCAGGGCGCCGTTCTTCAGGTGCGCCTTGTACATGGCCCGCAGGTCCATCTCGGTGTAGGCGTCGGCGTTGTGGACGAAGAAGGGCTCGCTTCCTTCGAGCAGCGGCGCGGCGTGCTTGAGGCCCCCGCCCGTTTCCAGCGGCTGTTCGCGCTCGTATGAAAAGGAGACCTTCGCGCCGAAGTTATTGTTGGCGCGCAGGAATTCCTCTATCTGCTCCGGGAAGTGATGGAGGTTTATGACGAAGTCGTCGGCGCCGGCGGCGATGAGCCGGCGCAGGGTGATCTCGAGCATGGCCTTTCCCCCGGCCGTTATCAGCGCCTTGGGTTTAGAGTCGGTCAGCGGGCGCAGCCGGGTGCCCAGGCCGGCCGCCAGTATGAAGGCCTTCATTTGTCCACCGCTATGGCGCCCGTGAATTTGCGCTCGAGCTCGCGGTGGTTGAGTTCGGTCTCGGCCTTGCCGTTCTCTTTGAGATGTTCGGCCAGCCGCTCGGCGCAGTAGACGGAGCGGTGGCGGCCGCCGGTGCAGCCGAAGGAGACCATGAGGTCGGTGAAATTGCGCGAGCGGTAATTGTCTATCGCCGCGTCCACCAGCGCGAAGATATGCGAGAGGAATTCCTTCGCTTCGGGCAGGCCCTCGATGTATTCGCGCACGGGCTTGTCCATGCCGGTCAGCGGCATATAGCGCTCCTCGCGGCCGGGATTGGGCAGGCAGCGGCAGTCGAAGACGAAGCCGCCGCCGTGGCCTTTCTCGTCGCCGGGCACGCCGTTGCGGTAGGAGAAGCTCATGATGCGCGCGGTCAGGCCCAGTTTCGGCTTGCCGAACTGGCGCAGGTACGAGGAATTGGTCATGGCCTTGAAGATGCGGGTGAGCTCGGGCAGTTTTACCGGCAGGTCGGCCTTGCGCTGCAGCCATTCGAGATTCTTGACGGCGTAGGGCACGCTCTGGAGGAAATGTTCCTTGCGCTCGTAGAAGCCGCGCAGGCCGTAGGCGCCCAGCGCCTGCATGATGCGCACGTAGACGAAGCCGTAGAAATGGCGCATGAACTTCTCTTTTTCCATTTTCGAGACTTCCATGGCCCGGTCGATGTAATAGTCGAGTAGTTCCTGCCGGACTTTGGGCGGGATGTCGGCCTTGGCGTCGTAGAGCAGCGAGGCGATGTCGTAATGCGGCGGGCCCTTGCGGCCGCCCTGGTAGTCTATGAACCAGGCGCCGCCGTCGCGCAGCATGATATTGCGGGACTGGAAGTCGCGGTAGAGGAAGCCGTCGTGGCCGGCTTCGAGCAGGAAGTCGGTGAAGGTCTTGAAGTCGTCTTCGAGCTTCTGCTCGTTGAACGGGACCTTGGAGAGCCGCAGGAAATAGTACTTGAAATAGTTGAGGTCCCACATTATCGACTGGCGGTCGAAAACGCTGCGGGGATGGCAGACCTTGTAGTCCAGGTTTTTTCCCGCCTTGAACTGGAACTTGGGCAGCCAGTCCAGGGCTTTTTTGTATTCCGCTTTGACGCTTTCGGGAAAAGCGGCGCCGCTGCGCTCCTTCTGCAGGAAGCCGAACAGCGTGGTGTCGCCCAGGTCCTCTTCGAGGTAGACGCCGTTGGCGGGGTCGGCGGCGTAGATCTCCGGGACGGGCAGGCCTTCTTTACGGAAGTGGCGCGAGAATTCCAGGAAGGCCGCGTTCTCCAGTTTGTCGGGGCCGATGGCGCCGATGACGCTGCGGCCGGTCGCGGGACCGGCGCCGTCGCCGGCGGCGCGCAGGCGGATAAGGGTGCGGGCCGAGCCGTCGCCCTTGAGGGGCTCCGCGGTCTCGGGCTCGATGCCGTAGGTCTTCCTGAACAGCGTCCGTAGGTTCTGCTCCGGGATCGCCGAGAGGTTCTCTTTCTTTTCCGTTCCCGCCTGTTCCGCCATATTCGCCTCCGGGCTATTTTGCCAATGGAAAGTATACTTAAAAATCAGCCTCCCAAGCGCCGGGGAAGGAGAACCATTCCGGGTGCTGACGGGGCGTCACTACGCAAAGACGCGCTCGTAAATCTGAGTAACTATTCGGGGGCATGTCGGCGTGCCAGCACGCAGGACACGGACTCGCGCGCATAGCGCGTCGGTCCTCGGCTCTCGGCGCTCGCGCCTCCGAGGCGGTCCTGCTTAGCTGGCGCGCCGCCTCCCCCGGTTGTCTCCTTAGGGGACGCTTGACGGGTAGGGCTCCCTCGCCGGGCGAGCGTTCCCGGGGGGCCCAGGGGCGCGTGGGTCCATAAACCGGGACCGCGGGGGACCTTGGCCCCTGCCGCCGCGGCCGCCGGCGGGCTATCATATATATATGAATATAAACGCCTCTTTCTTTGCCAAAATAATTTCCATAATACTGTTCGCCGCCCCGGCCCACGCTCAGCAGCCCGGCTTCAGCGCGCTGGAGGGCATGACTGCCGCGGACCTTTCCATAGCCGTTCCGGCGGACCAGCTGCCGGAGTCTAAAAAATTCGGCGTCACCTACCGCCTCAACGGCGTATTGACCGTGGACGGAGAGAAGATACTTTTCAACACCGCCGACGGCCGCGTCTTTACGCTGGACATGTCGCTGCGCAAGGCGCGCGGTTTCGACGGACAGACCGTCAATGTGCGCGCCAAGGCCATAGCGGCCGACGACATGGGCACCCTTAATGTCGACGAGATAGAGCTTTATGACCCCGCCGCGCACGATATACAGCTCCCCCCCCGCCAGGACAAGCGCCGGGTCGCCCGCCTGGTAGCCGACGGCAAGAGCGGCATGGAGGTGGAGAACGTGCGCTGGCTCTATGATGCCGAGCCCGCGGAGGATAAGTTCGACTGGGCCACCGCGAAGATACGCCCCGAGCTGGTCAAGAAGGTCTATTTCATCAAGAAGCCTTTCCCCCCGGAATGGCTGGCCGCGCATTCGCTTTTCGTCTTCACCTTCGAGGACGGCGGCCTTACCGACGCCAACGGCAGCCAGGCCTCGGGCCTGGCTCTCACCATAGAGGCTTTCCTGCGCGAAGGGGAGGTCTATGACCTGAAGACCGGCCTCAAGGACCGCTTCGGCATAGTCTGGCTGCTGACCACCTGGGAGGATTACGCCGCCCGCACCGCCCTCATAGACAAGGCCCGGCTGATCCCCTACGAGGTTAAGTTCTCCAGGGCCCAGACCGCGGAGATGCTGCGTGAGGCCCTGCGGCTCTCCTCCGTGAACCGCGACGGCGAGTTTTACCACACGGTCACCAATAACTGCACCAACAACCTCCTTATACTGATGAACCGCGTGCTTCCCGAGAAGCAGCGGATACGCATGTGGACCATTCCCTACCTGGTCTATAATGTGCGCGCCACCATGCCGGTCGTTGTGCCCGGGTACCTGCAGGGCAAGGGCCTGCTCGGCCCGGAACTGGGAACGATAGACACCTCCAACTATAAACTGCCGCTGGACTGAGGGCCGGCGGATTTCCCGCTAGATGAGAGCCCCGGGGCCGCCAGGGGCTTTTTTTGGTCCCTGTGGCGCGCGGCTATTGACTATCGTCAATAAATTTCTTAAATTTGTTTTAATATTAATGTGAACACCATGAACCCTATGATCAAAATCGCAGGTTTCGTACTGTCAGTCTGCTTCCTCTTCCAGTCCCCGGCCGCGGCCGCGCCTTGCGGCCTGGATTTTTTCGATAACCCCCGCGGCTGCGAACTGCGGCTGCCCGGGACCTGCGAGGCCCCGGCCCTGCCGGACGCGATGGCCTCGGAGGGGGCGGCGCCCGTGGTCATCACGGTGGCCGGCCTCAAGTTCGACAAGATAGGACCGGGCAAGCTGAACCTGGGCCTCCTGTTGCGCGTCATCCGCCGCTTTTTCCCGGGCAAGTCCGTGGACGAGGCCGTCCTGGCCGGGGAGGTCGAATCCTTCAATACGGACCATTTCATGCTGGACGAGGGAGAGGAGCCCGCGTCCGAGGGCGCCGTCGCCAAGCTGCCGGACGATTACATGGAGGTCCGGGTCCGGGAATTCCCCGACTGCGCCGCCGCGGGCGTCACGGTCATCCCTTTCCACTGGTCGCGCGATCCCGACGACACGGATAAGATCGTTCCCGCTTTCATGGAGAAGCTGGCCGGGGTCCACGCCGAGTACGGCGGCCGCCGGCCGATATATGTGCTGGCGCACAGCTGGGGCAGCATGCTCATGCACGAGACGCTGCACCGGCTCTCCCGCACCCGGCCGGACATCATGATCGACCGCTTCATAACCACCGGTTCGCCGCTGGTCCCCTCCAATCCCGTTATCGGCATTTTTGTAAAGATAGGCATAAAGAAGGAAGACCTGGAGAAGCACGCCTCGCGCCCGGTAAATGTCGGGCAGTGGCGCAATATCTGGTCCGGCCGCGACCCCTACTCCAACGAGATAAAGCCGGCCGATCTCAATGTCAGGGTGGACAGCGGGGTGGAGAATGTGGAGCCGACGCTGATCGACCTGATACTGAACAATAAGCCGCTGCGCAAGGAGGCCAAGAGCGACCTCTGGCGGATACGCGACATCAAGAAATGGCATTTCTCCTATCTCGGCGATTTCTCGACCGTGCTTAGATCGATAGAAAAAGAGATCACGGTGGAGGTTTTCGCCCCGCACGTGGCCAGGCCGCTGGTGGACCCGTCGGCCAAGAAGTAAGGGCGCCCGCCGATAATTTATATACTTAGGGCTCGTCAAAGAATAACTGATACGATTTGGCCGGGCGATTTTATGAGCCGTCTTTGGCCGGTTCCTTCGTTGCTCCTCACTTACAGACCCCCGGTATGCGCGTTCGTCGCGCCTCGGACCCGGCTCAAATCCGGGCCTCCAAATCGTATCAGTTATTCTTTGACGAGCCCTTACCTTATGGAACTGACTAAAATAGAGGCCTGGCTTAAAGAGAAAGGGGAACCGCATTTCCGCGCCAAGCAGGTGCGCGAGGCCTTCTATAAAAAGTTCGTACCCGATTTCGACGCCATAACGGCGCTGCCCGCCCCGCTGCGTTCGGCGCTGAGCCGCCGTTTCCGCCCTTTGTCGCTGGAGCCGGAGCAGGTGCTGGTCTCGGCCGCCGGCGACGCCGTGAAGGGCTCGTTCCGCCTGAAGGACGGCGAGGTCGTGGAGTCGGTGCTCCTGAACCTGGCCGCCGGGAAATGGACGGTCTGCGTCTCCACGCAGATCGGCTGCGGCGTCCGCTGTCCCTTCTGCGCCACCGGCCGCAAGGGACTTAAGCGCAATCTGTCGCCCGGGGAGATAACCGACCAGGTGCTTTTCTGGGGCCAGTACCTGGCCAAGGACGGCCCCGAGCGCCGCGTGGGCGGCGTCGTCTTCATGGGCATGGGCGAGCCCTTCATGAACTATAACGCCGTGGCCGAGGCGCTTAAGCGCCTCTCCGATCCGGATTATTTCGGCATAGGCCAGCGGCACATCTCGGTCTCCACCGCGGGCCACGCGCAGGGCATACTGCGCTTCGCCCGGGAGTTCCCCCAGGTGAACCTGGCCGTCTCGCTGCATACCGTCGACGAGGAAGTGCGGGATAAGCTGGTCCCGATGAACAAGCTCTACCCGCTGCGCAAACTGGCGAAAGCCATGGAAGAATACCTGCGGACCACGCGCCGGCGGATCTTTATAGAATACGCGCTGATGGCGGGAATAAACGACGAGGAAAAGAACGCCAGGCAGCTCTACGAGTGGCTCAAGCCCGTGGCGCCTCTTAAATATTTCACGATAAACCTGATAGCCTACAACGAGACCGGCGGCAAGTACCGCGCTCCCGCGCGGGAAAAGGTGAAGGCCTTCGCCGACTTCCTGGAAATGCTGGGCGCGACCGTCACCATACGCAAGAGCCTCGGCTCCGATATACGCGGCGCCTGCGGCCAGCTGGCCTCCGCTAATTTGAAAGGAAAGAAGTGAAGATGTCCCCGGCTTCCCCGGTGAAGCCGGGGTGCTCCGCCGCCCTGGCGTAACCCTTCCGCAGCAGCGGCAGCCTGCCCGCCCCGCCGTTCATTATTCCCCCCCGAGAATATCCGGGTTCATCCGCTTTTCGGCGGCGTCCTCATGGAGGGCGACCGCGGCCTTGGCCCTGCCGATCTGGTCGGTGGTGCGCCTTACGTAATTGGCGGGCGCGGCCAGGGGGCTCTCCGAGGGGGCGGAGGTCGCGACGGCGACCGAAGGAGCGGGAGTGCCGGGGTCTTTCGGAACGGGCGGCTGCTCCTGCGGCTTTGGCCCGCAGGCGCAGGCCAGGGCCAGGGCGGCCGTCATCATCAGCAGTTTCATTTTACCCTCCCAGTTTGCCGGCCGCGAGCAGTTTCTCCGCTATCTGCACCGAATTCCAGGCGGCGCCTTTATAAAGATTATCGGAAACCGCCCAGAGTTGGAATTCGCGCGCATGCGTCTCCGAACGGCGCAGCCGGCCGGCGTAGACCTTGAACGTCCTGTCCCCCTCCGCCAACGGCGTCGGGTAGTCCGTCCGACCGGGCCGGAACTCCACGCCCTCGGCGGCGGCTATCTCGCGGCCCAGGGCCGGCAGCGTCCATGTTTTTTCCGTCCGGGCCCAGATGGCCAGCGAATGGCCGCGCAGTACCGGCACTCTGACCGCCGTGCAGCTGACCCGCAACCCGGGTGAGCGCCAGATCTTCTTCAGCTCGGCGGAGACCTTGTTCTCCTCTGAGGAATTTCCCGCCGCGTCGAAGCCGCCGACCTGGGGAAAGACATTGAAAGCTATGGGGTGAGGGAGTTTGCGGCCCGGCAGGTCCGGCACGCGGCCCTTTTTCAGCCAATGGACCAGCTCGGCCCGGAGCTGTTCCATCGCGCTTTTCCCGGCGCCCGACACCGCCTGGTAGGTGGCCAGGCGCAGCTCTTTTATCCGGAAACGGCGGTGGACGCGCGCCAGCGAGACCGCGGCGCCGGTGATGGTGCAGTTGGGGCCGGCGATGAGCCGGGAGCGTCCGTCGAGCTCCGCGGCGTTGACCTCGGGTATCACCAGCGGGACGGCGGGGTCCAGCCGGAAATGAGAGGAATCGTCTATGCACCAGGTCCCGGCGGCGGCCAGTTTTTTGCCGAAACGGGCGGAGACCTCGTCGGTGCTGACGAAGAAGACCAGCCCGCATTCTTTAAGGGCGGCCAGCGTGGGCGCCGAGCAGCGGTATTTCTTCCCGCGGAAAGTTATGAAAGCTTCCCTGCGCCCGGAATTGAACGGGAGCAGTCTGCCGACGGGGAAGCGGCGCTTCTCGAGGAGGGAGAGCAGTTCCCCCCCGACCATGCCGGAGGCGCCGACTATGCCTATCGACGGCGCGGGCATGCTAGTTCCCCGCCGCCAGCGCCGGGATGAGGATCTCCCTGGAGTAGCCGGTGTTCTCCAGCGCGTCCACCGCCGCCGCGCGCAGGTAGAACATATCGGAGGACATGTCGGCGCGGTTCAGCGTGACGTGGTAAGGCGGGCTGAAGATATAGCGGGTGACGCGCTGCCATTCGAATTTATCGTAGGAGAGCTCCAGCCAGGCCGCGCGCGTGTCCTCTCCTATGACGGAGAAGGACGCGGAGATCTTCTGGGAGTCCATCTCGGCCATGAAACCCCTGATGAGGACCTTGTATTCGTTGGGCGGCACCAGCTTTATCGCTATAGCCGGCTTTATACCCGCCAGCGGCGTCTCCAGCGCGTTCTCGCCGGAGGGCGGCGCGCCCTTGGTACTGCGGTTGAGCCAGGCCGACTCCTCGCCGGAAGCGTCGGAGAGCGCGGCCGCGATTATGGGCGCGCTGGAGGCCGAGGTGAAATAGCGCGAGTTGGACCAGACGGCCAGATAGTTGGGGCCGTCGGAAGAGATGTGGGTCATCGGCACCGAGGCCCAGAACCACTGGGCTGAAGCCACGCCGGCGATGGAATCGTTGGGCAGCGGCTCGCGCGGGATATCCTCCGCCTCCACCAGGAAGAAGGTGTTGTCCCCGCTGAAGGAGGGCACCCGGGAGACGCCCATGTAGATCTTGCCGGGGATGGGGTTCGGGTCCCAGCCCATGGGGTGGGACATGATCTTGGACCGCCCTATCCGCGCGCCGACATACGCTTTCGCGAAGCCGCTTACGTCGATGGGCGGCAGCTTTACTATCCAGGAGTTGTTGAACCCCACATACCAGTCCGCGTGGAAGCCGCCGTCGGCGTAAAGAAAATATTTGGACATGTCCCCCGCCTGCGAGCGGTAGGAAGGAACCGGGGGCTTGGCCTGGGCCTTGTCTTCCTGCGCGCCGAGGCGGGCCGGCCCTCCCAGCAGACAGATGGCCGCGAGTAAAGGCTTCAGTGTCATTTTTTTAATATCTGTGTTATCCGGTCGAAATCTTCCAGTGAATAATAGTGGAGAACGATCCTGCCGTTCTCGCCGGAGGGGCCGGGATGGATCTCCACCTTGCCGCCCAGCCGGCCCTCCAGCTGTTTTTCCATCTCAAGCGCTTCGGGCGATTTGGTCTTAGGATGGGAGGCGGACTCGCGGCGCGGCCGCCTGACGGCGCCCTCAAGGCCGCGGGCGTGGTCCTCGGCCTGGCGCACGCTCCAGTCCTCGGTCAGCATCAGCTCATAGGCGCGGCGCCTGCTTTCCCTGTCGCCGATGGAAATAAGGGTGCGGGCATGGCCTTCCTTGATGCGGCCGGACTGGATGGTCTTCTGTATGTCGTCGTCGAGGTCCAGGAGGCGCAGCGTATTGGCGACCGAGGAACGCGATTTCCCGCAGTATTGGGCGAGCTCGCCCTGGGTGATGCCGAACTCGTCCATAAGCTTGCGGTAGGCCAGCGCCATGTCGATAGAATTAAGGTCCTCGCGCTGGATATTCTCTATGAGGGACTTGGTCAGTTCGCTCTGCCGGTCCAGGTCCTTGTGGACTATGGCGTCTATGTCGGCCAGGCCGGCCAGTTTGGAGGCCCGCCAGCGCCTTTCGCCCGCCACCAGGATATAGGTTTCGCGCTTGGCGTCGCGGCGCACTACTATGGGCTGGGTGAGGCCGTGCCTGGTGATCGACTGGGCCAGTTCGGCCAGTGAGGTGTCGTGAAAAACCTTGCGGGGCTGCTCGGGATTGGGTTCGATCTTGTCCAGCAGAATTTTCTGAAGAATGCCGTTCTTGGCCTCATTGTTCTCCACCCTGGCTATCAGGGCGTCTATTCCTTTCCCGAGTGCCTGCCTCATGCTTCCTCCATCGTGATGGTCTGTTGAAAAAGTGCTTATTTTATATATATTATTTATCCGCCGAAGTCGTAATCCGCCAGGGCTTCCTCGTTGACGCATATATTAGATTCCTTATATGTGTCCGTGTTCACTCCGCGGCGCTTGAGAAATTCCAGCGCCAGGCTCTTATAGGCCAGGGCCCCCCTTGAGCTGGGGTCGTATACGAAAATAGGCTGCCCGTAGCTGGGGGCTTCGGCGAGGCGGACATTCCGGGGGACTACCGTGTTGTAAAGTTTCTCGCCGTAATATTTGGAGATCTCATTGCGGACCTGGTTGGCCAGGTTTATGCGGGAGTCGTACATGGTTATGATCCCGCCGTCTATCTTCAGGCCGGGGTTGAGGGCCTGGCGTATCTTCTCCACCGTGTTCATGAAGTAAGTCAGGCCCTCCATGGCGTAGTATTCGCACTGCACGGGCGTGATGACGGAGTTCGAGGCGGTAAGCGCGTTCACCGTCAGGAGGCCCAGCGAGGGCGGGCAATCTATTATCACGAACTTATACATCTCTTTGAGCCGGGCAAGGGTGCGCTTGAGTACCGATTCGCGGGAGAATTCGCTGACTAGTTCTATTTCGGCGCCGGCCAGGTTGTGGGTGGTGGGTATTATGTCCAGCCATTCCACGGAGGTCTGGCGGATGGCGGCTTCGGGTTCCGCCTTTTCGCAGAGCACCTCGTATATGCCGGGCATGCCGTGCTTGGTTTCAATGCCCAGGCCCGAGGTGGAGTTGCTCTGGGGGTCGAAGTCTATAAGAAGTGTTTCGTAATCCAGTGCGGCCAGCGCGACCGCTAGATTTATGGAGGTGGTCGTCTTGCCCACGCCGCCCTTCTGATTAGCTATGGCTACTATTTCGCCCATTTTTGTGCCCCTTCCGGCTTTGCCGTGTTTCACGTGAAACATTGCGGTGTGCTGAAAGTGTACAAATAATGTTTTTTGATGTCAATATTTTTTTATGCGCGGGGGCGTGCCGGAGCTGCTGGTTGAGCGGGGCGGGGTCGTTATGGGGGTCAGAGTATGGGGTTTGTGGGGGCTTGACTTATCAAGGGCACATTAGCCCTGTGGCGGGGTTACTAACAGATTTGAGCGCCAAACCTGTTAATACGGGGGATATCGTGAGAGGGAAGGGGTTGATTTTGGTTAAAAAGTGGGTTTTTTGGTGATTTATGGCACCGGCGGCGTATTTTTGGCTTTTATGGATGCTTTAGGCGGGGGCGCTATGGTATTTGGCTCTTTGCTTGCCATTCCGGGTGTTTCACGTGAAACACCCGGGCCGCGTTCCCCGCTCATTCCTTTATTTTGCGGGCGCCTTCTTCCGCGCTGATCTCCCCCCTCTCTATCTTCTCCAGAACTTCTTTGATGGTTTTTTTGGCGCCCGGGTTGTCTCCTCGCTGCCCTCCCCGGTTGCGGTAGAAGACCCCATCCCAGGCACCCAGGAGGCCGATGGCTATAAGGATGGCCGGCCAGTCCCTGGAAAATTTAAGTTCAAAGGATAGTAGCCCGTAATTATGCGCCAGCAGCATGGCTCCCGCGGCTATGAAGATGATACCCCATTTGACTTTTCTCGCGTTGAATTCCATTTTTTTTATCCCCTCTGTAATATGATTAATCTATATATATCTCCACTTTGCTCTTGCCGTCCTGCACGTCCACGATGCGGCCGGCTTCGCCGCTCTCTATGTATTCCTGTATCTTGCCGAGGTCTATGTCATAGCCCTTTTCCTGCAGCCGGGCTTTTATCTTGCCTTCTATGAAGGGTGCCAGGAGCTTGGACCAGCCGAGCGGAACGTTGATGTTGACCTTGGCCTTCTCCCCCTCCCCCTCGTAGACCCTTATTCGCAGGAACCTGCCCCTGCGCGGGGCGGCTTCTCCCGCTTTGTCCACTTTGTCCACTTTGTCCACCGCTTCCAGCAGCTGCATGGCTTCTTCCGAGGTTATGCGTTTCTCCTCGAGCATCTTGAGTATCTTTATTTTTTCCGGGTTCATATGTTCTCTCCTTCCAGTTCCTTGAGCTGTTTGAGCGCAGCCTGGGCGTCTATCTCCCCCCGCTCCAGGCTGCCGATGATCTCCGCCTTTCTCTGGCCGAGGTCCGCCGCCGGTGCCGCTAGTCCCATGGCCTTTATCAGTCCGTCCAGCCTGGCCCGTACGGTGGGGTATGATATGCTCAGGTACTTTTCTACTTCCTTTATGCTGCCCCTGGCCGCGATGAAGACTTTAAGGAAGGCCAGATTGTCCGCGCTGAGCGCGGCCAGTTCGTTTAGTTCGAAGTTCCCTGTTATCGAGGTCTTGCATTTTGCGCAGGCCATTTCTGTTATTATCATTCCTCCGGCGCAGGAGGGGCATTTGGTAGGGATATTCATTTTATTAACCTTTTATTGATTTAATTAATGTAAAACTTAATGTTAATATCGTAACACTAAATATTAATTTTGTCAAGGCCTATGTTTGGAAAATAAATAAAATAAAAAGCCCGGCTAGGAGCCGGGCTTTTTATAAATGGCTGAGGGGGGGGGCGTTACCTGGTTTTGTTCGCTTCCATGGCGATGAACGGCACAGCGCCGCCGCCCGTATAGTGGGGGAGCACGCCGTTCCACTTCTCGATGGCCTTGATCTGGGCCTCTACCTTGCGCAGTTCTATCATCTGCGTGGTGACCTGCTCGCGCTGGAGGCGGAGGGATTCGGCCTCGCCCTTGGCCTTGGCGATCATGGATTCGGCCTCTTTCTTCGATTTCTCTACCAGCTTTTCGGCCATCTTGGCCTGCTGCTCGGCCACCTGTTTATCCTCGACGGCCTTGAGGAACTGGTCGGTGAAGTCCAGGTCCACGACGGAGATGTCGGTGACGATGATCTCCCTCTCCATCAGCTTCTGCTTGGCCGCCTCGTTTATTTCCTGGACGAGAAGGGCGCGCTCGCCTATGATCTTCTCGGCGGAGAACTTGGCCGCTATGGATTTGAAGATCTCCTGCACCGTGGGGTCGACGATGGCGTTGACATAATTGGGGCCGAGGTTGCGGAAGATGCTGACGACGGTGTCCTTCTGTATGCGGTGGTTGACCACCAGGTGCGTGTTCATGGTCTGCAGGTCCTTGGAGAAGGCCTGGGACTTGATGTCCGCGCGCTGTATCTGTATGGAGAAACGGGTGATGTCTTCCATAAAGGGGATCTTGAAGTTGATGCCCTCGTCGTAGGAATCCACTATCTTTCCCAGGCGGGTCTTTACCGCCACCTCGCCGGGCTTGACTATGAAATAGGCCGAGAAAACGAACATAAGAGCGAAAAGCCCTATCATACCGGCCAGTATCTTGCCGCTGAAATCCTTTTCCATTCCGCCTCCCTGGCGCCCTTTGAGCGCCTTGAGCTGGTCCTGCAACTCTTCGAAAAAATCCTTTTCCATGTCCGGCAATTATACCTTGAAAAGACGGCACTGGCAACAGGCCGCGGCAACATGTAGTAATTTTTTTAAAATGTCCGCTTTGCGGCAAATAGAAATGTCCGGTTTAAATGGTAAAAACTCCTTGTTCCAAAAGGACGAGGAGGCACGATG
>WOVA01000035.1 GCA_009773155.1 Elusimicrobiota bacterium | reverse complement strand
ATTAGTGGCTACATTTCGGCACCACAAAAAGCCAAAATAGTGCTTATAAAACAATGCCTTTCAGTGGTTTTTGCGCCTGTTTTTGTCCGGAACTTTGGTCTAATGGCCTTAAGCCCGCACCATTGGCGCCAAATAAAAAAACCCCTCGCGGGGCTTTTCTATTTGCGAGCGGTTTTTTATCAGTAGGACGCCAGCACCGGGGCGCCTATGCGGTCGGCCAGGGAGGGGTCGTCTATATAAGGATTGCGGGTGCCCTGGAAGGCGGAGATGAGGTCGTTGCGGCGCCGCTCGGCGGCGTCCGGCGGGTCCTGGCGATTCCACTCCAGGAACATCGGAACGCGGCTGGTCCAGAAAGCATTGTAGTTCATGCCCTGCCGGATGCTCTTGTCGTGGTACATCGTGACGAAGTAGAGCATGGCGCGGGCCACGTTGCCCTTGACCGCGTCGGCGGGCTCGAAGCCCTCCCGGCCCAGCACGGAGCCGGCGGAGGTGCCGTAATAGGGCTCGGCTACCTCGGCGAAAGGCAGGTTGCTCCGTCGGGAGTTGGGGGTCATGAAGGTGGGGGAAAGGTGGTGAAGGTCGGATCTCATCGGATACTTGCTGTCGAAATATCCCTGCGGCCAGATATGCTCGGCGTTTATGAAACTGTCCACCACGCCGTCGCCGTTCATGTCGCCGCGCTCCGGGTAGTCGTTGCCGTTATCGCTGCTGCCGTTTACGCAGACCTGGGAATAGAAGGTCACTATGCCGGGCCCGCCGTTGCAGCCGATATTGTCCACGGTCGAGTACATATAGGCCTTGGCCTCGGTATAGCCGATCACGGCCTTCTGCCACTGTGAGGGCTTGGCGGTCTGGTTCAGATAGGAGAAGAGAGCCTCGCCGCCCAGGTCCATGGGGACGGGAGAGGCGTAAAGCTCGCCGGCCGCGGGGATCTCGATGTCGGATATCGAAATAGAAGCCGCGCCCTGAAGAGAGTCGAGGGCGGGGGAGAACTGCGCCTTGAGAGGCGAAACGAGGAGAGCGGCGATGACCGCTGAACTCAAGAGCCTGATGACGATGTTCAAACTGCCTCCGTTAACCTGTTGACTGACATCAATTTGATTGCCGTCAACTTAAGTTTATGGCATCGTGCCTATTTCACAAGGGCCAAAGGGCCTATATGAAAAATAGGTCCTTTGGGCAATCCAGGCAAAAAGGCGGGGACGGGGCATAAAAAAACCCGCCGCGGCGGGTTACAGGAGGGAAATGCGCCGGTTCAGTGACGGGCGAAAACAGCTTCGCCGACCCGGTCGGCCAGCGAAGGGTCGTCGACATAAGGATTGCGGTTGCCCTGGAAGGTCTCGATCAGGTCGTTGCGGCGCCGCTCGGCGGCGTCGGGCGGGTCCTGCCGGTTCCAGCGAAGGAACATCGATATCCGTCCGGTCCAGAATTCCCGGTAGTCCATGCCGTCGTCGATGTTCCGGTCATGATAGCGGGTGACGAAGTAAAGCATGACCCTGGCTACATTACCTTTGACCGCGTCGGCCGGCTCGAATTCTCCGGTGCCGGAGAGGATGGAGCCGGCGGAGGTGGAATATACGGCGTCTCCGGCCAGACCGAAGGGATAACTGCCGCGCATGCCGTTGGGTGTGATGAAAGTAGGGGCCAGGTGATGGAGGTCGGCCTTCATCGGGTAAGCCTCGTTGAAGTACCCCTGCGGCCAGATATGTTCGGCGTTCATGCTTTTATCGCGGTACCCGTCGCCGTTGAGGTCTCCGGGTTCGGGATAGTCGCCGCCATGCTCGCTGTCTCCCTCCACACAGACCTGCGAGTAAAAAGCGACCACGCCGGGCCGCCCGCCGCAGCCGGTATTGTCGGCGCGGGAGAACATGAATTTCTTGGCCTTGAGATAATCGTGGCCGCCCATGTTATTGGGGTTCCCGGTGGCGTAGTGGAGGGCGTCGAAAAGATTGGAGCCCGAGAGGCCGGAATAGGAGGCGTAATAGCGCGCCCCGGGAAGCCGGACTTCGGCGGAGCGGGAGAAAAGCTGTTCGGAGGGAGAGGGGGATACTGCTCCGGCCGGTAGAGCCGGTATCAGCAAAAGGACCGTAACGAACGCGGAAAACCTTGTCAGGCTGCCTCCACCGCTGATTCTTTTACGCGTTTTTATTATACAAAACTAAGGGAGGCGCTCGGCCGCCGGCCGCACTTTTCCGTGGCTATTGCCGCCCATATATGGGATAATTGAGTATGATAGAACAAAAAACTCTCCCCGCGTCGGGCTTTTACGGCCTCAACATCGCCCCCAGGCTTCTCGAAGAGCTCGACCGCCTCAAATTCACGGTCCCTACCCCCATACAGCACAAGGCCATCCCTCCCGCCTGTGAGGGCAAGGACCTGGTCGGCATAGCCCAGACCGGCACCGGCAAGACCATCGCCTTCGCCATACCCATGCTGCAGCGCCTGGCGGCCCTGCCCGGCCGCGGCCTGATCCTCCTGCCCACGCGCGAACTGGCGCTGCAGGTCAACGAGGTCTTCAGGAAGTTCGCCCGCGCCGCGGGGATACAGACCTCGGTGCTCATCGGCGGCGAATCCATCGGCCGGCAGCAGCAGGACCTGCGCAAGCAGCCGCGCATACTGATAGCCACGCCGGGGCGCCTGATCGACCACATCGGCCAGCGCACAGTAAAACTCTCTGACATAAACGTGCTCATCCTGGACGAGGCCGACCGGATGTTCGACATGGGCTTCGCCCCGCAGATAGAGAAGATCCTCGCGGGCGTGCCCAAGGACCGGCAGACCATGCTTTTCTCCGCCACGATGCCCGACGATATAATGTCGCTGGCCTCGCGGCATATGAAGCTGCCGCTGCGGCTGGAGGTCGCCCGCTCCGGGACCACCGCCGAGGGCGTGGAGCAGGAACTCTACGTGGTGGCGAGCCGCACGGAAAAGAACGAGCTGATGGGCAAGCTGCTGGACAAGCACTGGGGACCCGTGCTGCTCTTCATGCGCACCAAGCATCACGCCAAGCGCGTGGCCCGCGACCTGCGCGACATGGGCCACAACGCGGCGGAGATACATTCCAACCGCTCTCTCGGCCAGCGCAAGGAGGCCCTGGAGGGCTTCAAGAGCGGCAAGTACCGCGTCCTGGTTGCCACCGATATCGCCGCCCGCGGCATAGACGTCACGGGCATCGAGGTGGTGATAAATTACGATCTGCCCGACGAGGATGAGAACTACGTGCACCGCATCGGCCGCACCGGCCGCGCGGGCAAGACGGGACACGCGATAAGCTTCGCGACCCCTGACCAGGCGCAGATGGTGCGCTCCATAGAGCGGCTCATACGCAAGCCCCTGCGCGTTTCGGCCCATCCC
This sequence comes from Elusimicrobiota bacterium, assembly GCA_009773155.1. GTDB lineage: Bacteria > Elusimicrobiota > Elusimicrobia > Elusimicrobiales > UBA9959 > UBA2231. Next base: position 20,339 of record WOVA01000035.1, on the reverse strand, counting down.
GACATCAAGCCATCGTCTCTGCACGGTTCGGGAGGAGGCGGGGCTCAGCCGCAGCGGCGGCCCGCCCAGGGCGGACAGCAAAGATCAGTCCAGGGCGGACAGCAGAGGCCCGCTCAGCAGCAGCGCCGCCAGCCGCAAAAGCCGCAGCGGCGGCCCGGAGCCGACGCCGGCCAGTCCAGGCCAGACGCCGGCCGCAATACGGGCCAGTCCAACAACAGGCCCGCGGCCGGACGTCCGGCGCAGCGAGGAGACCGGGACGCGCGGCCCCCGGCCAGGCGCGACGACCGCCGGGATTTCCGCCGCTCCGGCGGCGAAGGCCACAGGGACGTGGCGCGCCCCAGCACCAGCGGCAGGGTGGAGAACTCGGCGTATTTCCCGGAAGACGGCAGGGGAATGTGGAACGGGCAGGGCGGACGCGGCCGGGGCAGGGGACGCGACGAACAGCCACGGCGACCGGCCGGGCCCGCTCGCGAGGAGCAGCCCAAGGCCAAGGCCCCCTGGTACGATTTTTTCCGCAAAGGAAAGCGCTAAAGGCGCCGCGGCCCGGGACTTTAAAGATGCCGGGCTAATTTGGTATTTGTTATTCATAAATCAACACATGGAGACGCAGAGAAGATGAAATCCCTTATAAACAGAGCCCTTAGAAAACTGGGGCTCACCCGCAAGAAAACTTCCGGCTTCTACGGCCTGGGCATCGCCCCCGGCCTGCTGGAGGAGTTGGACAAGAAGAAATTCGTTACCCCTACGCCCATCCAGCAGCAGTCCATCCCCATGGCTTCCGAGGGGAAGGACATGGTGGGAGTGGCCCAGACCGGCACCGGCAAGACCATCGCCTTCGCCATCCCCATGATACAGCGGCTGGCCGCCACAAAGGGGAAGAAGGGTCTTATTCTCCTGCCCACCCGCGAACTGGCCATACAGGTCAGCGAGGTGATGAAGCAGTTCGCGCCGGTCATGGGCATGGGCGCGGTCTGCCTGATAGGCGGCGAGGAGATGAACCGCCAGCTGCGCGAGCTCAAGAAGCGGCCGCGTATCCTCATCGCCACGCCCGGACGCCTGCTCGACCACATGGAGCGCGGCACGGCGCACGTCGACGACGTGGAGGTGCTGGTCCTGGACGAGGCCGACCGGATGTTCGACATGGGCTTCGCGCCGCAGATAAACCGCATCATGCGCGCCCTGCCCCGCAAGCGCCAGACCATGCTTTTCTCCGCCACCATGCCCGACGAGGTCATGAAGCTGGCCGCCGACCATATGCACCTGCCGGTGCGCATAGAAGTGGCGCGCTCCGGAACCGCGGCCGAGCTGGTCCGGCAGGAGCTCTATATCGTGGGCCACGGCCTCAAATACGCCCTGCTGGACAAAATACTCCAGAAATACACCGGCAGCGTTCTGGTCTTCGTGCGCACCCGCGAGGACGCCATGAAGGTCACGCAGGTCATCGCGCACATGAAGCACCGCGTGGCCGAGATTCATTCGGACCGGTCAATGGGCCAGCGCAAGGACGCCCTCGAAGGCTTCAAGAGCGGCAAGTACCGCATACTGGTCGCCACCGACATAGCGGCCCGCGGCATAGACGTGACCGGCATCGAGCTGGTCATAAACTACACGCTTCCCGACGAGGACGACGGCTACGTCCACCGCATCGGCCGCACCGGCCGCGCGGGACAACCCGGCCTGGCCATAACCTTCGCCACCCCGGACCAGGGGCCGGACGTGCGCAGCATAGAGGCGCTGATAAATTCCAAACTCAATATTATGACCCATCCGGAAGTTCAGCCGGCCGAGTTCTGGGATGTGCGCAACACCGTGGCCTCCGGCCGCGGCTGGAACCAGGGCGCCGGGCGTCGCCGCGGCTTCGGCGGCAGGCGGAGATAGCCGATGGCCGCTCCGGCGGGCTGCCGGAGATGGCCGGCGGATTCATCTGACCCTGGTCAGTACACGGCTTCCTGTTTCTGCAGCTTGGCCGTAAGGCCTTTGGCCCTGAGGAGGCGCAGGTAGGCTTTGTCGCTGCCGCCCACCACCGTTATCATTATTTCCATAGTCTCGCTGCCCAGCAGGGGTTCGCTCCAGACGAAAGGCCTGTCGTAGAGGACCGCTCCTTTATCGTCGCTCATCACCAGCCGCCCCTTGAACGAACGCAGCGTGCGGGTGGAGAGGTTCTGGAAATAGAGATAAAGTTTAAGACCGAACTTGTCGCCCTCTACCACGTTATGCTTGCGCAGGAACTGCACGGCCACCGGCACGACGGGCTCCTTCTGTATGACGGGAGCCGGGGACTTGCCGGACCCTCTCGAACCCTCCAGCACCGTGACGCGCGTCTCCAGTCGCTGGACGCGGACTTCCACGCCGCGCACCCGCTCCTCCGTCGCCCCCGCGCCGGCGAAAGACGGGGCCGACAGGCCAAGAAGGCCCGCTAAGATGAAGATCCTCATAGCTGAATTATAGCAGGAACGGCAGGAATGTCCAGAGGGTGCCGCGGTCAGGGAGCCTTAGCCGCGGCGAAAAGGCGGTCGAATTCCCCGGCGTAGACCTGGACATAATAGGGTTCCATGGTGAAAATAGTGTTCTCGGCGTTAGTGTTCTCGGCCGTCGCCGACCAGTTGAAGGCGCCGTTTATAAGCAGGGAGCCGTCCAGGACGGCGAACTTATTGTGCATCTGCCCCCGCTCGGTACGGCCCCGGGAGAAGCGCAGATCAAAACGGCTCTTGAGCGCGTCGTGAAAGAAAGGGAAGCTGGACCCGGCGTTGTGCATCAGTTTCACGCTGACGCCGCGGGCGGCGGCGCGCGTCAGGGCCGACATTATCGGTTCCGAGGTCAGGGTGAACATGGCGACCTTTATCTCCGAGCGGGCGGCGTCTATCGCCTTGATTATCGCGGCCTCGGTGCCGCCGCGGGGGGAAAAGGCGTAGCGCGGGAGAGCAGCGCCGTTGAAATAGAGCGAGGGGGAAGGGTCCGTCGGGATGGGGCCGGCGGGCGGGGCCTGGGCGTCGGGACTCGAGGCCAGGCGGGACTGGTTCCACATCCACTCAAAATTGGCCTGGTAGCCCGCGATGGTGTAGGGATCGTAGAGAAAAAGCATGTTCTCGTAGCTGGCCGTCTCGGCGAACCAGGTCCAGTTGGCCGAGCCGGTCTGCAGGCCCACGCCGTCGAAGATGGCGTACTTGTTGTGCATCGAGCCGCTGCGGCCGCGGCCGCGCATGAGACGGACGTCCATGCCGGAATCGAGAAGACGCTGGATGTCGGCGTTGCGCTTGGGGAAGACATGCTTATCGTCCAGGACCACGCGGACCCGCACGCCGCGGTCGCGGGCGGCGATCATGGCGCTCACCACTTCGGAGAGCTGCAGGTTATAGAGAGCCACGTCCAGGGTGGTGTGCACGGTGTTTATGGCGCGGACCAGCACGGGAGTGATGACGGTCTCTTCCGTAAAAAGGTGATAGGGCAGGCCTGTGTGGTCGAAACGGACCTTGGCGACGGCGGGAGGCGGCTCGCGCAGCGGGGAGAGGAACGGAACTTCCGTCGCCGACAAGGAGTTCAGGGTGAAGCCGGCGGAGCGGACGGGCGGGGAGAAGAGGGAGAGCTGGAACAGGGCGATGCACAGGGCGATGGCGGTTTTTATCATGTATACATTCTACGAATGGCGGAGCGCCGCCGTATCGGGCATAGGTCCCGGTCCCGGCGGCTATTTCGGCCTATGCCCGCCTGGGACCATCGGCATATGACAGGGGGCCCGCGCTTTACTATAATCGTTCTGGATGGCATCCGAAGAGACGGAAATTAAAGTGGTCCGCGTGGCCGGCGAAGACGCCTCCTGGCGCAGGGCCTTCAAAGCTTTCTACGCCGACTGCCCGCGCCCGGACAGGAGCGCCGTGCCCCACGCCTATTTCGCGGCCCGGGCGGGCCGTAAGCTGGCGGGGCACAGCGAGATCTATTTCGACGGGGGGCGCTGGGTGATGGACGGCCTGAGGGTGGCCGCGGAGTTCAGGGAAAGGGGTATCGCGAAGCGTCTGACCGCGGCCCGGATACGCTACGCGATGGAGCGGGGGGCGAAAGAGATCTGGTACGCCTGCGACGATGGCAACCTGGTCACCATCTGCTGCCACCTGCGCTTCGGTTTCAAGAAAGTCTGTCCGACCGGTCATACCTGCAACGCGGCCACCGCGCACTGGTACCGCCTCAAGGTGACGAAAAAACTGCGCAAAGACCTGGACGGTCTAGTCCCCGCCTGAAGAAAGATCCGCCGCCGGGGCGCGGACGGTGGAATTAAGCAGGGCCAGCAGCATGGCCGCCACGATGGGGCCGAAGATAACTCCCAGTATCCCGAACATCCTTATACCCGCGAAGATGGAGACCAGCGCCAGCAGCGGGTGCATGTCGCCGCTGCCTTTCAGCACTATCGGCCGCACGACGTTATCCGTAAGACCGGCTATCACCGCGACCACTCCCATCCCGGCCAGGGCCAGCATGGAGCCCGCGAAATAAAGATACACCGCTCCCGCCAGGCAGACCGGCATACTGCCGAGTATGGGGATCCAGGCGAATATGAAAGTAGCCCCTCCGGCCAGGAAGATGCCCGGTACATCCAGCAGCCAGAAGCCGGCCATCACCACCAGGGCCTGGGCGGCGGCCGCGGCCGAGGTGGCCCAGACCGTGGAGGCGGCCGTGGCCCTGAACGAGGCCGCCAGGCGCGTCCGTAGCTTGGCCTCCATGGGCACCCTGGCGGCCAGCCAGTTCGCGAAAACGCCGCCCTCGACAAGCAGGAAAAACCAGGTCAGTATCGCCAGGGCGATCTTGAGCGCCATCTCGGGCAGGGCCGCCGCCTGCACCAGTATCACCTTGCTGAGCGCGCCGCCGGAGCTGGCCAGGAACTGCCGGCCCTTTTCCTGGAGTTCGGCGGGGTCCTGCACCGCCCAGCGCAGGGGCTTGAAAGAGAGGACCATATCCACCGCGGAGGCGAGGAAGCCGGCGCCCCTCTCGCCCGAAAGGTAATCAGCCAGCGCTATCCCCTGGTTTATGGCGGCGGCCGCGAAGCCGACCAGCGGTCCGATTATGGCCAGCATGATGATCAGCATCGAGAGAGAGGCGGCCGTCCTGGGACCCGCGCCGCGGCCGGCGAAGAACTCGTGCAGGGGCCGCGTCAGTATGGCCAGCAGTACGCCCATAAGCAGCGTGACCAGGTAAGGCCATACCATGACCGTGAATATCGAAAGGAATACCAGGATCAGCAGCGGCAGCGTAAAGGACGAAACTTTTATCTCACTCATTGGTTGCCTCCCCGGCCCTGACGGGCCGGCCATAGAAACCGAGTATGATTCCCAGCGCCAGCGACCAGACGGCGGCCAGCCCGATCCTGAAATCCTCCGGCAGCATGAAGGTGACCGTATGCGCCGGCACCCAGAACCAGAGCAGCGAGAGCAGCGCCTTGTCGATGCCGCCCCAGTTGCGGCGCCCGTCTATGGCGTTGTCGATGAGGCGATGGACTATGACGAGAAAAGGCCCGAACTGCAGGTTTATGGAAAGGGAGACCGCGAAGGCGAAGGCGAGGGGGCCGAGCTCTCCGGGGAGCAGTCCCCCGGCGGAAAGGCCGGCCACGAAAGCGGTGAAACCGGCAAAGGCGTACTTTATGCAGACCGCCATAGCGGACCAGCCCAGCGCCTTGAGGAGCGCGACCCGGGCAGTGAACGGCGCGAAGAACCGCCGTTCGCGGATCCAGGCCGCCGCCGCTTCGCCCAGCGTGCCCAGCACGGCGAACTGAAGCATGGCCGAGAAGAACGGGAATTCCCTCACGAAAGAAGCGTAAGCGTCCATATGAGCGATTGTATCAATTTGCCGGAGACTCTGGCGCGGGACCGAGAGGCCTTGTCGCCACCAGGTCCACGCCGAGGCCGAGGAAATTCTCCGCTACGGCCTGGCCGGCCTCTACGGGCGAGGAGACCACGATCTTCTTCACGGCGGCCATCGCGTCCATCAGCCGCCCCTTGGGGATGGGAGCCGAAGTGCGCACGGGCAGCATCCTGAGCTCCAGGCCGCGCGTGAGGACGGCGGTGGTCAGCGTGCGCGTCGGGGCCTCTATCTCCTGCCTGGCGTATTTCTCGCCGCGCGGGCACTGGTGCCCGGCCACGGCCGAGACCTTCCACTCGTTCTCCAGCGTCACTTCCAGAGCGCAACCGCGCGGGCATTCGATGCAGGTCATCGTCTTTTTCATCGCGCGCCCCCGGCCAGGTACGCGGCCGCGGCCTTGCCGGCCAGCTCGCTGTCCCGGCTGACCCAGTCGACGAGGTCGTACACCTTGAAGGAGTTGCCGCAGGCGAAAACGCCGGGGATGGAAGTGCCTTTGAGTTCGGCGGAGACGGGCCCGTTGGTGCGGGGGTCTATCGCGGCGCCGGCCGCCTCCAGCAGTTCGTTCTCGGGTATCAGGCCGACGGAGACGAGAACGGTGTCGCAGGCGAGGCTGAACTCCGAGCCGGGCACGGCGGCTAAATTATCGTCCACCCTGACGACGTCCACGCCCTCCACCCGGTCCCGGCCGTATATCCGGGCGACCTTGTGCCGCATGTAAAGGGGGATGCCGAAGTCCTCAAGGCACTGGACGACATTGCGCACCAGGCCCCGGGTCTTGTCCTGTATCTCGATGACCGCTTTCACCTTTACGCCCTCGAGCGCCATGCGGCGCGCCATGATAAGACCTATGTCGCCGGAGCCGACTATCACGGCCTCGCGGCCCGGGATCCAGCCCTCCATGTTTATCATCTTCTGGGCCAGGCCGGCCGGGTAGACTCCGGCGGGGCGGGTGCCGGGAATGGGGATCATCTCGCGCGTGCGCTCGCGGCAGCCGGTGGCCATGATGACGGCGCGGGCCTCTACTTCTTCCAGCGCCCCCGGGCGCAGGTATGAAACGCGTTTTTCCGGGGTCAGCTTAACTACGAAGGAGCGCAGGCTGACCTCTATCTCCGGCGCCGCGGCGGTCATCTTTACGAACCTGTCGGCGTATTCCGGCCCCGTCAGTTCCGCTTTGAAGCGGTGCAGGCCGAAACCGGGATGTATGCACTGGTTGAGTATGCCGCCGAGGTGGGAATCCCTCTCGATAAGCAGTATGTCGCGCACACCGGCGTCGCGCGCGGCCCTGGCCGCGGCCATGCCGGCCGGGCCTCCGCCCACCACGACGAGGTCGCGCTTCTTCATCTCAGTTCAGGTACAGGTCGAACACGGCGCGGCCGCGCTTTACCGGCACTCCAAGCGCGCTCCGGAGGAGACGCTTGTCCTTCTTCGCCGTGGGCCTCATATAGATTATCCTGGGTGTTTCGGCCATATTATTTCCTCTCATCCTTTATAATTTCGGAGCCGGCGCCCCGCTTGGTGACCGCGAGCGGGGAGAGCGCAAGCTCCTCGCGCATGATCTTCATTATCCGGGTGGTGCAGAAGCCGCCGTGACAGCGGCCCGCCTGCGCGCGCGTGCGGAACTTGACCCCGTCGAGGGTGCGGGCGCCGCGCTTTATGGCGTCGCGTATCTCCCTGGCGGACACCATCTCGCAGCGGCAGACTATGTCGCCGTAGCCGGGATCTTCCGCTATAAGTTCGCGCGTACGCTCCGGAGAGACCTGGAAAAGATGCACCGGCTTCTCGCGGAGCGGCCGGAAATCTTTTTTCGGCTCCAGCTTAAGGCCCCGTCCTTCCATCAGTCGCGCGAGCATGAGCGCTATCGCCGGGGCCGCCGTCAGGCCCGGGGACTGTATGCCGGCCGCGCTGAAGAAGCCGGGCAGCGCGTCCTCGTGCCGGATCACGAAATCGTCGCCGGCGGCGGGCCGCAGGCCAGCGAAATAGGCGATTATGTCCGACCTGCTTATGGACGGCATCATGCGGCGCGCGCCGGCCAGCACTTCGGCCAGGCCCTCGTCGGTGGTCGAGAGGTCCCCGGAGTCGCCGGTATCGTGCGCCGTCGGCCCTATCATCGGGTTCCCGTCCGAGGTCTTTATTATCAGTATTCCTTTGGATTTGCCCGAAGGGAGCGGGAAGATTATATGGTTGGCGATATGCTCCCGCTTGCGGTCGAGCAGGTATTCCTCGCCCTTGCGGGGTTTTATCGGGTAAGGGGGCAGCCCCGCCAGAGCGGCTATCCGGTCGGCATAGAGGCCGGCGGCGTTGACCACGAAGCGGGCGCGGTACTCCTGGCCGCCGGCGACGAGCGCGAAGACGCCGTCCGCGCCGCGGCTTATGGCGGCAACCTCCGAACCGGTCCGTAGCTCCGTCCCGTTGGCCGCGGCGTTCTCCACGAGCGCGTAGACGAAACGGTAAGGGCTTATCATGCCGGCCGTGGGGCAGAAGAGGGCGGCCCTGACTTCCGGCCCCAGGTTGGGCTCATTGGCCTCCAGCCAGGCCCGGTCCACTATACGCAGTCCTTCGACGCCCATAGCCTCGCCCTCGGATTTTATGCGCTCCAGGCGCGGAAGATCGGCGGGGTCGAAAACGGCTATAAGCTGTCCGCAGCGTATGAAATCCAGGCCGAGCTCCGCGGCCAGCGGCCCCGCGATGAGGCGGTTCCCTTCCACGCAGAGGCGGGCTTTCAGAGAGCCGGGAGGGTTCTGCGTCCCGGCATGTATTATCCCGCTGTTGGACTTGGAAACGCCGAAAGCGGGTTCGGCCTCTTTCTCCAGAAGCAGGACGGAAACCCGGTAACGGGAGAGCTCCCGGGCCAGGGCGGCCCCGGTAACCCCGGCGCCTATGATAGCTGCGTCAAAAGCTTTCATCCCGGATATCTTACCAAAACCCGGGGCCGCTTAAAAAAACCCTTGAAAACCGGCCTGATGATATATAAAATGAATCAATCGCGTTTTACGCGGTACGCCGGGGGGCGGGGAGGGATCGTTTATGGGCCTGCACGTATATCATCCGGCGAAAAGACTACTGCCCTTCATACTGACGGTATTCGCCCTGGCCGCGCCGGCCCGGGCCGGAACCCCGGCGGCAGAGGCCGAGTTCTTCGCCGCGGAACGCCACTCGCTGGAGGAAGCCCTCAACATAAAGACCTCCGTGGCCTCGCGCAGCCCTATGACGCTCCGCGAGGCGCCGGGTCTGGTCGCCCTGATCACCCGGGAGGAGATACAGGCCTCAGGGGCGCGGAACCTCGTCGACGTCCTCGGCCTGGTGCCGGAGTTCGGGTTCGGCGTGGACGTGCAGGGCAACCTGGGCCTCGGGGTGCGCGGGAACTGGGCCAACGAGGGCAAGGTTCTTCTCATCTGGGACGGCCAGCACTACAACGAAATCCTTTACGCCACCATCCAGTTCGACCGCTTCCCGGTCGACCAGGTGGAAGAAATAGAGATTATAAGAGGACCGGGATCGGCCGTTTACGGGGGTTTCGCCGGACTGGCCGTCATCAATGTCCGCACCCGCGCGGCGCGGGACCTGCGCGGCGGCGAAGTTTACGCGGCCGGCGGACTGGGCGGCAGCGCCGCGCGGTACGCCGGCTGGTCTTTCGGGAAGGTGTTCCAGAGCGGGGAAATTTCGGCGAAGGCCTTCGCGGGGCGGTCCCGCCGCAGCGACGGGATTTACAGGGATTTCACCGGGGGCTTCTACTACATGAAGGAAGACTCCGGCCTTCATCCGCGCAGCGTCAATCTGCACGCCGTTTACGGGATCACCAGCGCCAGACTCATAATCGACGACTTTTCGCTGGAGGAACGGGACCATTTCGCTTCCATCATCGCTACCCGCACGGCCATAGCGTTCCCGGCGCTTTTCGCCGAGCTGAAGCAATCGGTCGAATTACCCGGCCGGCTCACGCTGGAGCCCAGATTCGCCTATACCCGCTCCAAACCCTGGCGCGAGAACGACGCTTATTTTCCCTACGACAAGACCGCCACCCGGCTCACGCTGGGGCTTACGGCTTTTTACCGGCACAGTTCCCGGGCGGATTTCCTCGCGGGCGGGGAGTATTACCGGGACGACGTGGACATCGGCGCCGCCACGGGCGACGCCTCCGCCACGGACATCAGGGGGGTAAGGCTGGCCGGCGCGGATTACGATAATCGGGCTTTTTTCGGGCAGGGCACGCTGGATCTGGGCTTCGCGCTGCTGACGGCCGGGGCCCGCTACGAAAAGCACTCGGAGTGCGGTTCGGCGCTGGTGCCCCGCCTGGCCGCGACAAAACAGCACGGGGAGCTCAACTTCAAGGCCATATACAGCCGGGCCTTCAAGAACCCTTCGATAGAGAATATCCGCCTGAGCACCGCCATAACCTCCGAAAAAGTCGAGTCCCTGGAACTGGAGACCGGTTACAAAGCCTCCGAAAATATCTACGTTTCGGCCAACGCTTTTTCAACCAGCGTCGAGAACCCCATCATATTCTCCAGCGTCGGCGGGGAGAACTACCGGAATTACGGCCGGACGGGGACGCGGGGCGCCGGCGCCTCATTCAAGTACAGACGGGGGGACTTAAGGGCCGATCTCGGCTACCTTTACCAGGAGGCCCGCCGCAACCGGGTGGCCTCGTACGCCGTAAGCGGACGGAGTTCCTATCTGCTCGCCTTCCCCAGGCACAAGCTGACCCTGAATTCGTCCATACCGCTGGCCGAAGGCCTGAGCCTCAATCCCTCGGGATTTTATATCTCGAAGCGCTATGGCTACGCCGGCGCCGGCGCTTTAAGCGTTTTCGCCGGCACGGCGGTCGCCAACCTGAACCTGCAGCTTAAGGACCGGCCGCTGAAACGCCTCACGCTGAACCTCGGGCTCAGGGACATCTTCAACTCCGGCTACTCCTATATACAGCCCTACGACAGCGGCCACGCCCCGCTGCCCGGCCCGGCCCGCGAGTTATTCCTGAAGGCGGCCTATGAATTCTAAAGCGCTCGCCGCCCTGCTGCTGGTCCCGGCCCTGGCCGCCTCCGGCGCCGCGGAGACCGCGGCCGTGCTGACCTCCGGCAGCGGAGCCTACCTGGAGGCTTTCTCGGCTTTCCAGGCCGCCTATGGAGCGGGCGTTCCCCACTACGATCTTTCGGGCGGGAAGATCGCGCTTCCCCGGGCGGTGACCACTGTAGTGACCTTCGGGGGAAAAGCGGCGCTGCGCCCCTACCCGCCCGGCGTGAACATCGTTTACGCGATGGCCCCGGCTTTGGACCTGAAGCCGCAGGGCGAGGGGCGGGTGGTGCAGATAACCCTCATCCCCGAGCTGCCGAAGATGCTGGCGCGCATCAGGGCCATACAGCCGGAATTGACAAAAATGACCTTATTCTGGTCCGCGCCGGCCTACGCCGCGGTGGGGGAGAGGCTGCGGGAAGCCGGAGCCCCGCTGGGAATAGAAATTTCCCCCGTGCGGGTGGAAAGCCCCGAGCGCCTGCCGGCCCGGCTGCGGGGCGAGATGGGGAAAATGGACGCTTTCTTCCTCCCCCCGGACCCGCTCCTGATTACGCCCGAGACCCTGCTGATCCTGCGGGAATTCTCCTGGGACAACGCCATTCCCTTCTATGGCTCCACCAGGGGGATGACGCGGGAAGGAGCGGCGGCGTCTTTCGGCATAAGCTTCCGGGAGATGGGCGCGGCCGCGGCGCGCGCGGTCCGCGGGCTGGAGGCCGGACAGCCGGTGCCGGAGATCGTCTTCCCGGAGCGCGACGAACTGACCCTGAACTCCTCCGCCGCGAAAAAGTGCGGGCTGCGGTTCCCGCGGGAGCTGATCGAGGTGTCGGAGTACCTTTTCCCATGAAGCTCCACCTCAAGATACTGCTCTTCATACTCGCGCTGATAGGCTCGGCGCTCTGGGCCAATATCCATTTTTCCCGGGTGGCCGTGACCGAGGCGATGACGGCGCAGATAGCGGAAGCCGGGGAGATCGCGGCCGCGGGGCTGACGGCGGAGCTGCGCCGCGCCCTGAAGGAAGGGGATGAACAGGGCGGCATAAAGACGCTGCATGACTTCGCCAGGCGTACCGGAGCCCTTTACGCCGCCGCCGTGCTTCCGGACGGCCTGGTGGTGGCCCATACCAACGTGGCGCTCGCCGGCTCGTATACATCCGACCCCCTGCTTGACCGGGCCGCGCGGGCGGGGACCATCGCTTTCAGCCGCGCGGCGCGCCCCGGGGAGAAGGAGGAGGACCAGGCCGTGCATACCGCCATACCGGTCTCCGGGGAGCCGCTTCCGACGGGAGAGGCTCTCGTACTGGAGGGGATGCCGGAGAGGGGGGAGCCCGCCGGCTTTTTACTCGCCGGGCTGCCGCTGGCCCCGGCGAAAAAGGCCGAAGCCCACATCAGCTTCAATCTTCTCGTGCTCGCGACGGTCATCTCGGCCGCCGCGCTGATCATTTCCGCTCTCTTCGTAAAGATGCTGCTGCGCCAGGTCGCGCTCCTGGGCGCCGGCATACTCAAGGTGCGGGAAGGCTATTCCGACGTCTCGGTGCCCGTCGTGACGAAGGACGAGCTTGGCGACGTGGCCTCCAGTTTCAACAAACTGAGCCGGGGGCTCGCGGAAACGACGGTCTCCAAGCGGTACCTGGACTCGCTGATCGAGAGCATGCCAGATCCGCTGATAATCACCGACGAAAAAGGCTCCGTCCTCCGGGCCAATATGGCGGCGGAGGCCTTTTCCGGCTACGATTTCGGCGCGCCCGGCTCCGTCGACCTGCGGACGATACTGGAGCCGGAGGCGGCCGGCGCTCCCCATCCCTGTGACGCGCTGGCCAAAGGCGCCCATATCAGGGAGCTCGATCTCCTGCTGGTGGCTCGCGACGGGCGCCGCCGGCCGGCCATGCTCTCGGCGGCCACCGCGGGCGGACAGGTGGTGGTGGTGCTCAAGGACACGGCCCAGCACAAGGAATCCGAGGCCCGTATCGCCCGGTACCTCGGGGAAGTGGAACGCGTCAACAGCGAACTGGACGCTTTCGCGCATACCGTCTCGCACGACCTCAAGGAACCGCTGCGCGGCATCGAGATGTTCTCGGGCATGCTGATCTCGGACTATGGGGAAAAGTTGGACGCCCAGGCGACGGATTACCTGTCCCGGGTGGCCAAGGCGGCGGCCCGCATGCGGCGCCTGATAGACGACCTGCTGGACTACGCGCGGATCTCGCGGGTGCGCAACCCCTATGAAGCCGTTTCCTCCCGGACCCTTGTCGAGGAGGCGGCGGCGGGCCTGTCCGCGGCCATAGAGGAGAGTAAAGCCTCGCTCGAACTCGACGCCGGACTCCCCGAGATCTTCTGCGACCCCGTAAAGATGCGGCAGGTCTTCCACAACCTGATAAGCAACGCGGTAAAGTATAATGATAAGCGGAGGCCGGAGATACGGATAGGCGCCGAGCTGTTCGGCCGGCATTGGAAGTTCTCGGTAACGGACAACGGCATAGGCGTGCCGCCCCAGTACTACGGGGAGATCTTCAGGATGTTCAAGCGCCTGCACTCCCGCCACGAGTACGGCGGCGGGACCGGCGCCGGACTGGCGATAGTCCATAAGGTCATAGAGGAGCACGGCGGCAGGGTCTGGGTGGACTCGGAGGAAGGCAAAGGCTCCTCCTTCAGGTTCATCATACCAGCGGCCGAAGAAAGCGACGGGAGGGTCTCGAATGGCTGAAACGGAAAACGAAAAGCCCAGCCTGCTTCTGGTGGAGGACAACGAGGACGATGTCCTGATAGCCCGGCGGGCCTTCGGGGAATTCCGCGTTTTCTCGGAAGTCCACGTCGCCCGCGACGGGCAGGAAGCCCTGGACATGCTGGCGGGAGCCGGAGGGCGCAAGCAGGTGCGTCCTTCCATGATACTGCTGGATATCACACTCCCGCTCATGGACGGCATAGCGGTACTCAGGCGCCTCAAGAGCGACCGCCAGCTCTGCCCGATACCGGTGGTGATGCTCACCACCTCTTCCCGGCGGGAGGACGTGCAGCGCAGCTACGCCGCCGGCGCCGCGTCCTACATAACCAAGCCGCCGTCGCTGGAGGAATACTCGGACCTGGCCCGCAAATTCGAGATGTACTGGATGACCGTATCCAGGCTGCCCTGCTGAGGCGCGATGACACCGCTGAAAAAAACTCCGATACCCGACATCGCGCTGCTCAAGTGGCGCAACATAGCCGACCTGCTGGCCGAGGTGGCCGGCGTCCCGGCCGCCGCGATCAACATGGTGGAGGGAGACGACCTGCGGGTCATCGGCATCAGCAAGGGGGAAGACAATCCCCTGACCCAGGGGGCGCTTATAAAGACCGACGAGGATTCGCGCAGCTACTGCGCGGCCGTCATCAGGGCCAGGGAAAAACTGATCATCGAGGACGCGCGCCGGAGCGCTTTCTGGAAGAACAGCGAGAGCGTCAAGGCCGGCTTCATCGCCTACGCCGGAGTGCCGGTCTTCCATCCCGACGGCGACATCTTCGGCAGCATCTGCCTGCTGGATAAAAAGGTCAACGACTTCAAGGGCCCCGTCATGAGGCTGATGGAGGAGTTCTCCGACATCATAACCGGCCACCTCTCCCTCATCGCCAAGAACTGCCAGCTCGAAGAGACGCTCAAGGAAGTGCGCACGCTGCAGGGCCTCATCCCGATCTGCGCCAACTGCAAGAAGATACGCGACGACAAGGGTTTCTGGCAGAAGGTGGAGGTCTACCTGGAGGAACATTCCCGCGCGCGCTTCACGCACGGTCTCTGCGACACCTGCGCCGATAAGCTCTACGGCAAGGAATCCTGGTACAAGGACTTCAAGAAGCCGGGCAAAGAGGAATAAGCCCGCCGCCGGCCCGCCCGGCGCCAGCGCCCAGCCATGTCAGACAGCCCCGGGAAAACGGACGGAATTTTCCGCTCGTTCAGCCACCGCGACTACCGCCTCTTCTACTCCGGACAGATCGTTTCCCTGACGGGGAACTGGATACAGACCACGGTACAGGGGTGGCTGGTCTATACCCTCACTCTTTCCTCGGCCGCGCTGGGGGCCGTTGGCTTCGCCGCCATGGCCCCGACGCTGCTGCTCGGCGCGTTCGCCGGCGTCTACGCCGATCGCTGGGACAAGCGCCGCGCCCTGCTGGGGACGCAGGCTCTGTCCATGCTGCAGGCCTCGGTTCTTGCCGCGCTGACCATATCGGGCCACGTGCAGGTCTGGCATATCGCCGTCCTGGCCTGCTTCGCGGGCTGCATAGGGGCCTTCGATATGCCGATACGCCAGTCCTTCGTGGTCGAACTGGTAGGCCGACAGGACCTGTCCAACGCCCTGGCGCTGAACTCAATGATGTTCAATATGGCCCGCATAGCCGGCCCGGCCGCCGCGGGCGTGCTGATCGGGCTGATGGGGCCCGGCTGGTGCTTCGCGCTCAACGCCGCCACCTACACCTTCGTGATAGCCGCGCTGTGGAAGATCTCCGCCGACCGCCCCGCCTCCCGGGCCGGTCTCCTCCGCGAGCCCGTCCTGGAATCCCTCAAGGCGGGCCTGCGTTACGCCTGGACGCATCACCACATACGCAATCCCCTGATATTGCTGGCCTGCGTCAGCACCGTGGTCATGCCTTTCATGACCCTGATGCCGGTCGCGGCCGTAGAGCTGCTGGGAGGGGGGCCGGGAACGCTGGGAATGCTGCTCTCCTGCGTGGGGGCCGGGGCTTTCGCGGGGGGACTGCACCTGGCCGGCCGCGGCTCGCCGAGAAGGATGGGCTCGCTGATAGGCTCGGCCTCGGTGCTCTACGGGACCGCGGTCATCGCCTTCTCCTTCTCAAGGGTGCCCGCGGCCTCCTTTCTGCTGCTGGTGGCGGCGGGGGCGGGGATGATGCGGCAGTCGGTCGGCTGCAACACGCTGATACAGAGCCTGGTGGCGGACAATATGCGGGGCCGGGTTATGAGCCTCTACGTGCTGACCTTCGTGGGGCTGGCGCCGCTGGGCAGCCTTTTCCTGGGCTGGCTGGCGGAGCATATAGGAATAGCCGGGGCGCTGCGGCTGGCGGGGTTCTGGGTGCTTCTCTCCGCGGCCTGGTTCATTTCGAAGCTGTGGCAGATGAAGGAAAGCGTGAAGCGCCTTTCCGACGACCCGGAGGCGGCCGGGCGGGTCGGCTGGCTCAGGGAACTCATCTGAAGCCTGTCAGGGCTTCTTGAACAGTGCCAGGTAAGACCCGTAACCTTCCTTCTCCATATCTTCCACCGGCACGAAGCGCAGCGCCGCCGAATTTATGCAGTAGCGGAGACCGCCGGGGCCGGGGCCGTCCGGGAAAACGTGACCGAGATGCGAATCGCTCGTCCTTGAGCGCACTTCGGTGCGGGCCATGGCGTGACTCCCGTCCGGCTTCTCCTCGAGCGCCCCGTCCTTTACCGGCTTCGTGAAGCTGGGCCAGCCCGTGCCTGAATCGAACTTGTCGGTGGAAGCGAAAAGAGGCTCGCCGCTTACCGGGTCCACATAAAGCCCGGGCTTTTTATTATCCCAGTACTCGTTCCTGAACGGCGGCTCGGTGCCGCAGAGCTTCATCACCCTGTGCCGCTCGGGTGACAACCCGGCGCCTTTGTCCCCGCTCTCCCTTTTCCCGGTCATATAGTCCCTCCCGGCGCCGCAGCCGCAGGCCATGAACAGGGCCAGCGCCGCGGCGGCCGATCCGGTTGTCTTCACAATTTAATTATACCCCAAAAAAAACCGGTCAGGGAGTGCGGGGGACTTTCGGCCTAAGCGGGCCTAGGCCCCCCGGCCCTTACGAAAAGGGAAGTTCTTTACTAAGATATTTATCATACGGTAAATTAGTTCCGCAGGGGGTACACAGTGAACAAGATCCTGACCGCTCTACTTTCAGTCGTTTTCATTCCCGGAGCAGGCGCCTTCGAACTTCCTTCGATGAAGTCCGCCGACATAGCCGCGGCCGAAGTCCCGGCCGCGCCGGAAGTTTCCGCGGTTTCCGCGGAGAAGGCGCCCAGCCAGCATCTCTGGATGAGCGTCCGTCACAACGAATACGTCAAAGAAGCCCAGGCCAGCGACTACGGGGCCCGCATCGAATCCCGCGTGCGCAGGGATTTCAACGACAGTTTCAGCGTGAACAACCGGGTGAACAACGACTACTCCTGGGCCTCCATACGCAAATGGCAGGACAATTACACTTATTCCGGCTCCGGCTCCTACGTGACGATGAACTGCCATTCGACGAGCTGCAGTATCACCGGCAATGTGCGTGAGAACGGCAAGACCTCCTATGTAAACGCCTTCGTCAGCCGCCGCTTCGACGACTATTCCTGGAGCGTCAGCGGTTCGGGACTGAACCTCTATACCGACAAGAACTCGGTAAACGGCAGCTACGATACCGACCGCGCCCCCAAAACGGCGGTGGCGGCCGTGGTCTCGCTTCTGCTGGCCAGGAGCATCGACGCGACGGCCAAACCCGAGGACAGGAAAGCAGTCCAGAACGGCCAGCGCATCTGGATGTCCATACGCTCCGGCGGGATCTGGAACGAGGTGGAGGCCGTAGACCCCTGGGCCCGCATCGAAGTGGGTCTGCGCAAGGTCTTCGACCGCGAATACGATGCCGAGATGGAAGTGGACAACGACAGGCAGTGGGGCCGCGTCAGCAACTTCTTCACCCGCCGCTACGAGCTCCGCGCCGGCCGCACGGACCTCCGCATGGAGGAATGGGCCGGCTCTTTCCGCATAGAGGGCCGCGTGGCGACCCCCGGCTCCCAGGAGTCCGAGACGTCGGTGCGCCTCGAGATGCGCGAGCGTTTTCATGACGACGGCTCTTTCTATATCCGCGAGAACGGCATATATCTCAACATCGACCGCAACGGCCTCAGCGGGGAAGTGGACCTCAAGGTCTACCCCAAGCAGGTCGTGGCCTCGATAGCCGCGCTGGTCATGACCTACCAGCAGATCAACAAGCCGCAGGACCAGGACCGGCCCTGAGTCCGGCGCCGGCCTTAAAAGGCCCTCCCCGCCGCCGGGGAGGGCCTTTTTTTATCCGTCCATTATTTATATATTCATGTATATGAATCCTTTAAGCCTTATCCGCCAGTTCATCAAGGGCCTCACGGCCGAGACCACCCCGGGCCAGATCGGCGCCGGCATCGCGCTGGGCTTCCTGATAGGCCTCATGCCGAAAGCGACGCTTACGGCCCAGTTGCTGATAGTCGTAATGATGGCCTCCAGGGTCAATCTCCCGATGGCCATATTCACGGTGGCCATCGTGAGCCTCCTCAATCCCTTCATCGACAAGGTCACGGACCCCATCGGCTACGCGCTGCTGACCGCCGAGGCGCTGCGCCCTTTATGGACGAAGCTCTACAATACGGCGGTATTTCCCTGGACCGGATTCAATAACACCGTGGTCCCCGGCGGGCTGGTTTTCGGCGCGGCCATGCTGGCGCCGGTGTATCTCGGGGGCAGAAAATTCGGCGCCTACTACAATGATAAACTGCGCGTCCGCGTCATGAACTCCAAATTCGTAAAAAGCCTCAAAGCCTCCTGGCTCCTCGACTGGTATTTCAAGGAGGGGGTGTAATATGCGCTGGTCCTATGTGGCGCCCCGCCTGACCCTGCTGGTCCTGGTCTGGGCCTTCTTCTTCTTCGCTTTCGACCCGCTGCTTAAGTGGGGGATGATAAAGGGTATGGAAAAAGCGGCCAAGGCCAAAGCCGGGATAGCCGGGCTGGAAACGGGTTTCTTTCCGCCGCGCCTGCTGATGACCGGCGTGGCCGTCGGGGACTCGGACGCCGAATTCCGCAATGTAGTGGAGTTCGCCGAACTCTCCTTCGCGGCGGAAGGCAAGCCGCTGCTGGAGAAAAAACTTGTAGTGGATGAGGCCACCCTCAAGGGACTGCGCTTCGGCACGCCCCGCGGGACCTCGGCCAAACTGCCCTTCGTGAAGAAAGAGGAGGGGGAGTCTAAACTGGCGGCGGCGATGAGCGCCGAGGCCAAAAGCTTCGCCCTGGACCGCGTCACCGACGTCAAGGCGGACTTCGCCGCGGACTACAAGGTGGACCCCGACGACCTGGAATCCGTCAGACTGGCCAAAGAACTGGAGGAGACCTATAAGCGGGACTACGCCGACATAGCGTCCCGGTTCGACGACGGGAAGTACAAGGCCGAGATGGACGCGCTGAAAGCGCGCTATAACAGGGCGAAGGACGAGAAGAACTTCATAAAGCAGGCCAAGGAATACGCCGACATCGCCAAGGACGCGAAAAAGGTGATGGAGAACTTCAAGAAAGACAAAGAGACGGCCGAGCGGGCCCTGGCGGAAGCCAAAGGCGCCTTCAAAAAGATCGAGGAGGCCCGCAAGCGCGACCAGGCCGCCGTGATGTCGAAGATGAAACTGCCCTCGCTCGACACCCGCTCCATCGCCAGGATGCTGGCGGGCCCGATGATAGCGGAGAAGACCGAGCAGGCCATGAAGTGGATGGCGATAGCCAAAAAGTACATGCCGGCCGGGACCAAGGGCGTCCTCAAGAACGAGGCGCCGCGCGGACGGGAGGTCCATTTCCCCAAGGGAAAAGCCCGCCCGACCTTTCTCATAAGGAAGCTGCAGCTGACGGGAGAAATGGGACTGGATCAGCCGCTGGATTACTCCGGCACGATAGGCGGCCTGACCACCCAGCCGCAGGTATACGGGAGGCCGACCACAGTCGAGATACAGGGCTCAAAGGGTCAGCGCCGGCTCGATTTCCGGGGGTCCCTGGACGCCACCGGCGATACCATCCGCACGGATTCCCGCCTCTCCTATTCGGGTATGGCGGTAGGGACAATGAGCCTGGGCTCACAGTCCTCGCTGGCGGTTGAGGTGACCGGAGCCACCGGCGCGCTGGAAGCCTCGGGTGTCACCGAGGGGGACAAGGTTACGGGTAAGGCCGCGTTCCGCCTGTCCGGCGCCGCGTTCAAGCCTTCGGCGGCGAACATAAAGGCGCCCCAGTTGCGTTCGGCCGTGGAAGCGTCTTTCGCCGGCCTCAGCTCTGCGGTGATCGAGGCCGACATAGCCGGCACCTTAACGAAACCTGAGCTGGCCGTGAGAACGGACCTGGCCGATAACCTGTCCAAGGCTTTCTCCAGCGCCATGGGCGCGGAACTTAAGAAAGCTCAGGACGCGGCCAGGGCCAGGGTGGACGAGGCCCTCAAGCCCTACAAGGATAAGCTGGATTCGATGGCCTCCGAGAAGCAGGCCGAGCTGTCCGGCAAGCTCAAAGCCTCCGGGGACAAACTGTCCGCGGAGGGGGAGAGTATCCTCAAAGGCGCCGTTCCGGGCAAGACAAAACTGCCCTTCAGGCTCTGACGGCCAGGGCCGCACTCCTCATATAACGAGGGCCCGCGCTTCACGCGCGGGCCTTTTTTTGTGCGCGCGGCATGCGCGCACACTTGGGGGTGAAAGTCCCCTACGGGGGTTGATAGAACCTACCGTTAGCCAAAGGCAAGGGTGTCCGCCGTGAG
>WOVA01000034.1 GCA_009773155.1 Elusimicrobiota bacterium | reverse complement strand
CAGGCCGCGGGTGTACTGGGATTTGGAGATCTTTTTCCTGGCTTTGACGGCTTCGGGCATATCGTCCCCCTTTGAGATTATAGCAATGGCGCTGGCGGCCCGGGGATATTGTAGCGGGGGGGTGCGACAGCGTGGTGTCGGCCCCCGGCTTGAGTCTTGGGCAAGAGGGTGCGACATTACGTTGTCGCACGAGTGTTTTACGCTTTAAGTATGCAAAAGCCTGGGAGCGGTATTAATCTTCCCCCGGATTCGGGGAAAGTCGTCATATACGCCGGCAGGTCCGGTAAAGGCGGCATGGAAGTGCGTTTAAAAGGGGAAACCGTCTGGCTCTCGCTCAGGCAAATGGCTGCCCTGTTCGGCCGCGACAAATCCGTGATCTCCCGGCATATCGGCAACGTATTCCGCGAGCGGGAGTTGCCCAGGGCTTCAGTTGTTGCAAAATTTGCAACAACTGCCGCGGACGGGAAAATATACTCGGTGGAGCACTATAGCCTTGATGTGATCATTTCGGTGGGGTACAGGGTTAAATCAGTCAGCGGCACACGCTTCCGGATATGGGCCGCAGGCGTTCTTAAGAAGCATCTCATTGAGGGTTATACCCTCAACAACAGGGTGTTGGCGGAACAGAAGGAGAAGTTGGAGGCCCTGAAAAAAGCGATCATGCTGGTCCGCCGCGCACGTTTTTCGAAGCGGCTTGATTATTCCGAGGTCTCCGGGCTCCTGGATATAATCGAAAATTACAGTTATGCCTTGGGTCTGCTGGATGATTATGACCGGCAGAGACTTAAGATCTCGCATACCTCCGCCGGGGGCAGGTTCCGGCTTACATATGATGAGGTCATAAAAGCCGTAGGACAAATGCGGGCCAGAAGCGGTTCCGCGGGATTATTCGGCCTTGAAAAAGACCGGTCCCTTGAGAGTTCCGTCTCGGCTATCTACCAGACCTTCGGTGGGAAGGAATTGTATCCCAGTATCGAGGAAAAAGCGGCCAATCTCCTGTATTTTATAGTCAAAAACCACTCTTTCGTGGACGGGAATAAACGCATAGCAGCCGCTATCTTTCTCTGGTTCATGGGGAAAAACGCGCTGCTTTACAAGGCGGATGGAGAGAAGCGGCTGGCGGACAACATGCTTGTTGCTTTGACTCTATTGATAGCCGAAAGCCGCCCGGAGGAGAAAAGCACTATAACGACGCTTGTGGTGAATCTCATAAACAAATGTAACTGAGGCCGAGGTTCTTGTCAAACGTTGTGGTGTCTTAAACCGGGTTGGGGACTGTAAACGAAAGAAGAGCGCGCCATCCAGGCTCACCGGCCGGGCTCTTAACCCTTATAGGGGGAAACACCCGGCCAACCTGGAATGGACTTACCGCTCTTCAAGGATATTATACGGCAGGCCGGCGGTTTCGTCAATGGGCGCGTCCCGGGTCTTGACATACAGTATATATACTGTATGCTATAATCGAGGGCGGATAAGACTTATGAAAAAAAAGAAGGTTGTTTTTAACGATTGGCTTAAGGCGGAAATGAAGGACAAGGCTTTCCGCAAGGCCTTCGACGCCGAGGATATCCGCGTCAGGCTGGCGCTGCTCATAGCCGAGCGGAGGCGCAAGGCGGGGGTCAGCCAGGCGGAGCTGGCGCGCCGGCTGCATACCAGGCAGCAGGTGGTGTCGGACATCGAGACGCTGCGGCACCCCAATATCACCATACTCAAGCTCGACAAGATCGCCAGGGCGCTCAATAGCCGGCTGAACATCTCGTTCCGTTGAGGGGGGGGGTGAAATACAGGAGGGGTTATGGGGGCGGACGGACCTGTGATAAAGCTGAAGAAAGGGGTTTTCACGGCGCGGGGGCAGCGGGTGGTGACGGCCGCGGACGCGGCGGCTTTTTACGAGGTGACTCCCCGGGCGCTGCTCTGCGCCGTGGCGCGCAACCGGCGCAGGTTAACTGGACAGTTTATGTTCCGGCTTACGCCCAAAGAATGGGCTGGTGTGCGGGGGGCGGCGTCGGCCGGGCGGCCGCCGCTGGTCTTTACGGAGACCGGGGTGTCCATGCTCGCCACGGTGCTCAGAAGCGGTAAGGCCGCGCGCATTAATGTTGAAATCGTGCGCGATGTGACGCGCCGGCTGAAAGCGGCGGGCCTGAGCGCCTGGGACATGCTGAGATCCTGACGCGGCTGGCGGATGGGCGGAGGGCAAAACTTGCACCATTGGTGCGAGAAATAGGGGGGCTTGCCAATTCCGGTTTCTTGATGCATAATATGCTTAATAACTTGGCATTTAATGTATGGCTAAAAACAGGGTAGCTGAAAGGAATCTTTTTGAAGTGGCGATGTCCCAGCAGGGATATTTCACTTATCTGCAGGCGCGTAAAGCCGGTTATGCGCGCAGTGCGGCTTATTTCCATGCCCGGGCGGGGAACTGGCTCCGCGAAAAGCACGGGATATACCGTCTTGCTAATTTCCCGGACGCGGAGCGGCCGGACCTGGTCATGTGGTCACTCTGGTCGGCGGACCGGAAGGGGAATGTCCAGGCTGTGTATTCCCATCAGACGGCGCTTTCCATTTACGACATAACCGACGCGAACCCGGCGAAGCTGCATATGACGGTTCCGGCCGGGTTCCGCAAGCTCCATCCGCCGCCCAAGGGTATAGTTCTTCATCGCGGCGCCCTGAAAGATTCGGAAATACGCAGGGAGAGGGGATATCTTGTCACTAGTCCGGAGAAAACGCTTCGGGATATGTTCGACGCGTGGCTGATGGACGCCGGAGAGGTCAGGTCGGCGGCCAGGGAGGCCGTCGCCAAAGGGCTTATGACCCCGGACGAGGCGGACAGGATAGCGAGACTCAAACATGGCTGATATCAGGATATACGGATCAGGTTCGGCTTTTCGCCACGCGCGCGCCACCCGGGACATAGATCTGGGTTTTCGCGGCGAGCCGGATACGGGCGGAGAGGCCCTTGCCGGCTACATACAGCGGTCGCTGGCGAAAGCCGCCCGGGCCGATCTCGGGGATTTTTTTGTCTTCGAAGTAGGCGGGATGCGTATGGAATTGGACGGGCCGGTGTACGGAGGCGCCCGGTATCCGGTAAGGGCGATGGTCGACGCGAGGCTGTTCGCGGCTTTTCATGTGGACGCCGCGGTGGGCGACTATGTGCCGGGGGAGGTTGAATCGGCGGGGGAGGACGATTTTCTCTCTTTCGCGGGCATCAAGGCGGCCTCGTTCCCGATCATACCTCGCGAAGTCCAGTTCGCCGAAAAACTGCACGCGTACACGATGCCGCGCTCCGTGCCGAACTCGCGTGTAAGGGACCTGGTCGATATGGCGCTGCTGATAACGGAAGGGGGAATGTCGCCGGATAAAGTCTCGGCGGCCCTTAAAAAAGTGTTCGGCCGCAGGAAAACTCACGCGCTTCCTGAAACGCTTGAGCAGGCCCCTGAGCGGTGGAATTTGCGCTTTGCCGAACTGGCGGAAGAATGCGGCCTCAAAATGAGCCTTTCGGAGGCTTTCGGATCGGTAGCCGGGTTTTACCGCGGTGCGACCGCGCCGCCGGGGCACGGGTGATTTTGTAAACTATCGCTCTTATGAAAGAGAAAGAACGCTGTCCCTGGGCTTATGGCCCGAGCCCGCTGTATGTGGCCTACCACGATACGGAGTGGGGCGTGCCGGTGCATGACGACCGGGTGCAGTTCGAGTTCCTGACGCTGGAGAGCGCGCAGGCGGGCTTGAGCTGGAGCACGATACTCAATAAGCGCGAGGGCTACCGGCGTTGTTTCGCGGGTTTCGATCCGGCGAAGGTGGCGCGGTTCACGCCGGCGAAGATAGAGGCGATACTCAAGGATCCGGGTATAGTGCGCAACCGGCTCAAGGTGCTGGCGGCGGTGAACAATGCGCGGCTTTTCTTGGATGTTCAGCGCGAGTTCGGTAGTTTTTCAAAGTATATCTGGGGTTTTGTCGGGGGCAAACAGAAGGTTAACCGCTGGAAGTCGCTCAAAGAACTGCCGGCGACAAGCAAAGAGTCCGACGCGCTCAGCGCGGACCTGAAGCGCCGTGGTTTTAAATTCGTGGGCAGTACCATAATGTACGCGCATATGCAGGCGACCGGGCTGGTGAACGACCATCTTGCGGGCTGTTTCCGCCACAAGGCCTGCAAGAGATAAAATATGACTATGCCCGTATCCGCTTATTTCATAATAGCCGCCAACCTGCTGCCGCTGGGGCTTGTGCTGACCGGCGACTGGGGACTGCGAGAGATACTGCCGCTCTACTGGGTGGAGTCGGCGATAATCGGTTTCTTTACCATTCTCAAGATGCTGCTGGCGGGCGGGCCTGTCGGTAAACTGCGGGTCGGCAAGCCGGCCGCGGGACCGGAGCCGGGGGCGGGGGCGCGGCTGGCTTTCTCGGCGCTGATCATGGGCGGCAAGCTGTTCATGGCAGCTTTCTTCACGTTCCACTTCGGCATGTTTATGGTCGTGCACGGCGTGTTCCTGTTCGGCTTTGTGCTGCAGGGCGCGCAGTTCGGC
This sequence comes from Elusimicrobiota bacterium, assembly GCA_009773155.1. Lineage (GTDB taxonomy): Bacteria > Elusimicrobiota > Elusimicrobia > Elusimicrobiales > UBA9959 > UBA2231. The sequence goes on along the minus strand of WOVA01000034.1, from coordinate 19,475 downwards.
CCCGCGAAGGTGGACCCGATGAACGCCGGGCTCTGGCTTGAATACCTGGGGGCGGTGAAATGGGGGATAGCCGCGCTCTTCGGCGGGCACGCCGCGTCGTTCTTCCTTAATTATCTCGCCGGCGGGGAATACCGCCACGCCAGCGCCGGCGAGTGCATGGCGCAGCCTTATCCCCGGGTGGTTGTGATGCACCTGACCATACTGCTGGGCGCTTTCGCCTCCATGGCCATGCCCGGCGCCGGCACCATAATGGTGATCTTCGTCGTCGCCAAGATATTGGCCGATGTTTCGGCGCATAAGAAAGAGCACGTCAAGGCCGCGGCGAAGGGCGCGGCGGCGGAGCAGGGTGCCGCTCCCGGCCAGGGCGAGGCCGCGGCATGAAGCAGGTGACGGCGGCGGTCATAGAGAAGGACGGCCGGGTCCTTATCGCGCAGCGCAAGTCGGGTGACGCGCTGGCGGGCAAGTGGGAGTTCCCGGGCGGCAAGCTGGAGCCGGGCGAGACGCCGGAGGCCTGCCTGAAGCGGGAGCTGCGCGAGGAGTTCGGCGTCGAGACCGAAATAGGCGATTTCATCTGCTCAAGCCGCTTCGAGTACAAGCATTTCCATATAGAGCTGCTGGTGTACCGCGCCAGGCATCTCTCGGGTGAGTTTAAGCTGCACGATCACACCGCCATCGCCTGGGTGGAGCCCGCGGACCTTCTTAAATACGACCTCGCCAGCGCGGATATCCCTGTAGTCGCCAGGCTGACCGGTAATAAATAAATTCACTGTTGGCATATAAATTGCTCTGTTTTCGTCAGGAAACGGGCGTTGTTAGTCCATTTCTGGATATTGGCGGACGGGAGGAAACTTATATGAAACTTGTTCAATTAATGCTGGCGGGGGTTATGATGGCCGGTTGCGCCATGAAGAAGGCCGCGCCGGCGGAGGGTGGCCGTTATCCTGAGGCGATGAAGCAGCTGGCCGAGGCCGGGACCGAGGAAAAGCGGTTCTACGCGCTCAACAATGCCGGCACGGAGGCGTTCAAAGCGGGCAGGCTTGACGAGGCCCGCGCCTACGCGGAGGAGCAGGCCGCCCTGCTGCCCAAATACAAGGGCGACTGGAACTACGGCAACGCCGTGCATCGCACCAATACCGTCTTAGGACGCCTGGCCCTGCGCGAGGGGCGGATGGAGGCGGCCGAGGCGTATCTGCTGAAGTCGGCGGAGACGCCGGGCTCGCCGCAGCTGCAGTCTTTCGGTCCCAGCATGGCGCTGGCCAGGGAACTGGCGGAGAAAGGCCGTCGCGACGTGGTGATAAATTACCTGGGGCTCTGCGCCAAGTTCTGGAAGATGGAGGGCGGCCGGCTGGAAAAGTGGGGCGGTGCGTTGCGGGAAGGGAAGACGCCGGATTTCCTTCCCAATGCCGGTTACTGATTGGGCCGGGTGGCATAAAAATTGCTCCGCTCTAGGTATGACCAGCAAGGAGACGACCAAAATGACCAAATCAGCTATCATCGCCATTGTTTTTACCTTTATCGCACAGCCGGCCCTGGCCGAAGTGTCCTTTGATTCGCCGGGAAAGGCCGATCTGCGGGGCCTGATAGCCGATATCCAGGTGTCCGCGGCGGGCACCGCGGAACTGGTCTCCTACCGGGCGGGCAATAAGATCATCTTCGGCGAGGACGACCGGGTGGAGTATTTCCAGGCCCCCGAAGGTTTCCGCGAGGCGGCCGATTCGGTGGTGTCGCTGTGGAAGAGCCAGTTCGTTCTCCGGGAAGGCGGCAGCGGGCCCTATACGCTGGCGCTCGACACCTACGGCCGGCGCTACAACCTCTGCCCCGGCGTGCGCTTCGCCGAGCAGTCGGTGGGCGCTTTCTGTTCCGGCGCGCTGGTGGGCGAGGACCTGGTGCTGACGGCCGGCCACTGTATCAAGGACGAGAACACCTGCAAGAGCACCAGGTTCGTCTTCGGCTTCGGCGTGAAGGGCGAGAGCGAGGCCGCCGCCGGCCAGGTCCCCGAGTCGGACGTCTACGGCTGCGCGGAAGTGATCAAGCGCGACTGGACCAACTATTCGGTGAGCCAGAACGGCGGGCCGCAGCAGACCATCTTCGGCGACGATTTCGCGCTGGTGCGGCTGGACCGCAAGGTCGCCGGCCGCAAGCCGCTGGCGGTAGGCAGGGACGGCGGCGTCAAGAAGGGCGACGCCGTGATGACGATGGGCCACCCTTCCGGCCTGCCGCTTAAGATCTCCACTTACGCCACGGTGGTCAAGCCGATCGCGGAGAATGACCGCTTCTTCGTGACCAACCTCGACAGCTTCGGCGGCAATTCGGGCGGCCCGGTCTTCAACGCGGCCACCGGCCTGATAGAGGGCGTGCTGGTGCGCGGCGACGGCGACAGCTTCCTGCAGACCTTCGACGGCTGCAATATCTTCCACGTGAAGCCGCAGAACGCCGGCGTGGGCGTTTCGGCCAACAAGCTGGACAAGGTCCTGGAGTTCATCCCGGAGCTGCCGCTGTAAGATTTTGTAAACTGTCCGGGTGACCGAACATATTCAACCCGACCTTTTCGCGGAAGCCCCTGTGGCGCCGGCCTACCTGTTCTTCGATACGGAGACGACGGGGCTGCCGCGCCGCTGGGGCGCGCCGCTTACCGACCTGGACAACTGGCCGCGGCTGGTGCAGCTGGCGTATATGGCCTACGACGCCGAGGGGAACCGCCTGGCGGCGGCGGATACGCTGGTAAAGCCCGTGGGCTTCACCATCCCCGAGGAGGCCTCCAGGGTGCACGGCATCACCACCGAGCGCGCGCTCAAGGATGGGCGGGACCTCCTGGTGGTCCTCAATGAATTCCGCGCGCTGCTGGACCGCACTAAATACCTTATCGCGCATAATATGGGCTACGACGAGAAGATCATCGGGGCCGAGTTCCTGCGGGTCGGGATGACGGATATCCCGGCGTCGATCGTAAAGATCTGCACGATGCACAGCACCACGGAGTACTGCGAGATACCCGGTAATCGCGGCTATAAGTGGCCCAAGCTGATGGAGCTGCACCATAAGCTGTTCGCGGCAGACTTCGAGGGCGCGCACGACGCGTCGGCCGACGTGGCGGCTACGGCCAAATGCTTCTGGGAGCTTAAGAAGCGCGGGGTCATCAAGTCTTAGGCGGAGGCGGGGCGATGGCGCGGAGTTTCCTTATAAGTTTCCTGGGGTTCCCGTTCTCGGTGCTGGCCTTCATCATCGGCTGGGCCGGCTGGGACCTGCGCACGGGCGCGCTGGCGGCGGCGATAGTTTTCTCGGTGTTCTTCGTCGCGGCGATAGTCAATCTCTTCTTCATTAAATCCTTCAGCTACCTGGACGCGGCGCTGCCGGTGGTGTTCGCCGGGTTGTGGTCGCTGGCGCTGGCGCCGCTCAGCCTGGGGGCCAGCCTGTTCTCGGCGCCGTTCTTCATAGGGGCGGCGGTGCTGCTGGGCGTCTGCATGGCGGTGTCGCGGCGTTTCGATACCGGCAAGGGCTGGCTGGTGCTGCCGGCGCTGGTCTTTCTTTACGAGATGCTGCCCATCAATATTCCCGGGCCGGTGGACGACGCTTTCGCGCTGTCGGGGGCCTTCGGCACGGTGGCCGCGCAGCTGGTCCACGTGGTCGCCGGCAAGCTGAAGTCCGGCCCCGGCCGCGGTCATCCCCCCGGCCCTAACCGATAATCGCCTTATTTACTGTTCTTGACCCCCCGACACCACGTTGTCGCAGGGGTGTTCTACTATATTATAAAGGGGTGATAGTTATGACGAGACTGAGGATGATGATGATGGCGGCGCTGGCGGGGCTGCTCCTGTCGGGTTGCGCCACGTTAAAGTCGCTGGGGGAATACCGGGCGAAGCAGATGGACCGCTGCGCGGAGTCCTGCTGCGACTGCCGCGCCTGCCCCCCGGGGGGTGGACGCTAAGGCGGGGCAAAGGTGATATAATAGTCCCGAATATGCAGACCGCCGATAAAATTTCGACCTTCTTCCTGGGCGACGCCTGCCTGTGCTGGCAGCTGGGGGAGAAGATAAGCCGGCTGACCTCGCTGCGCGTGCTTTACGCCTACAGGCAGCTGCGCAAGGACCCGGAGCTCAAGCGGCTGGGGGTGCGCGATGTGGTGCCCTCGTATACGGCGCTGGCGCTGCACGCGGGCACGCTGTGCGATTGGGAGGCCGTGCGCAAGGTTGTCGACGCCCGGCTGGCGGCGGTGCCCGCCGACGAGGCCGCGCTCACGGAGCGCTCGGCCCGGCACGTGCTGCCGGTGGTCTACACCGGCGAGGATCTCCAGCGCGTGGCCGGGCACGCCAAACTTTCCATCGACGAGGTGGTTCGGCGCCACGCCGCGCCCGAATACCTGGTGGCCATGGTGGGCTTCCGGCCGCATTTTCCCTACCTGCTGGGGCTGGATAAAAGTCTGGTGACGCCGCGGCTCGATTCCCCGCGCCTGGCGGTGCCGGCCGGCGCCGTGGGCATAGGCGGCGAGCAGACCGGCATTTACCCCGAGACCTCGCCCGGCGGCTGGAACATCCTGGGCATGACGCAGCCCGAGCTGCTCTACCCCATCGAGCCCGGCGACACCGTTGTCTTCAAGAGGTCGGAAGGATGATACAGGTTAACTGCGATATCGGCGAGCGCGGCCCCCTGCACAACGGCGACCGCCGGCTGATGGAGCTGGTGCATATAGCCAATATCGCCTGCGACGGCCACGCCGGCGACAAGGAGAGCGTCGAGGCTTTCCGCGCGCTGGCCGTAGCGCACGGCGTGGGCGTGGCGGCGCATCTTTCCTACCCCGACAAACCCAATTTCGGCCGCGCCAGCATGGACCTGCCCGAGGCGGAACTGCTGGCGTCGCTGGACGCGCAGCTGGCGCTGCTGCCGGGCGTTAAGATGGTCAAGTTCCACGGCGCGCTCTACAACGACGCCTGGCGCGACGCGGAGCTGGCCGAGGCCCTGGCCGGCTGGCTGATGCGCTCTGCTATAGGCACGATACTGGCGCCCAACGATTCCGAACTGGCCGCCGCCGCGCGGCGGCTGGGCATAGCGGTGCTGCGCGAAGCCTTCGCCGACCGCCGCTACGCCTGGGACGACGAGGCCGCCCACCTGCGGCTGTCCGCGCGCAATGAGCCCGACGCGGCCATCACCAATGTGGCCGAGGCTCTGGCCCAGGCCGACGAGATAGCCCGCCGCGGCCGCGTGAATGTGAGCGGCGACCCGGCCAACCCGGTCTGGAAGGACATCAAGGCCGACACCATCTGCATTCATTCCGATTCTCCGATAGCCGTGGAGCTGGCCGAAAAATTGCGCACCGTGCTGGAGGCGGCTCAGAAAGCCGCGGCCGCCGCCGGCGTGCGCGGCAATATCCGGCTGGTGCGGCCGGGTTTCTGCGGCACGGCCGGCCTGCCCGTCTACGGCCGGCAGGACGTGGGTATTTCGCCGGCCGGCGCGATGGACTGCTTCGCGCTGCGGCGCGGCAACCTGATGCTGGGCAATCCCGAGGGCGCGCCCGCGCTGGAGATAGTGGGCCCGCCCGAGATAGAGCTGCTCACGCCGGGGCGCTTCGCGCTGACCGGCGCGGCGCTGGAGGCGACGCTGGTCCGCGCCGACGGCGCTAAAATGGAAGTGGACCACAGCCGCGTCTACGAGGCCGAGGCCGGCGACCGGCTCACCTTCGGCGGGCGCCGCTACGGTATGTACACGTATTTCTCTTTCAGGGGCCGCGCCGGCGGCGGTCCGCCGCCCGGCGAGGCGGTGCCCTTCGTGGCCGTAGGCGGCTGGACCGACCCTAACGGCCGCATCCGCGTCCTGCCCGGCCCGGAATACAAATGCCTCCGCCAGCCGGCGCAGTTCTTCATCACGCAGTGGCGCACCACGGTCAAGATGGACCGCATGGGCATGCGGCTTTCGGGCGAGCCGGGCGTGGACTGCAATATGGGGAATATGATCTCGGGCGCGGTGGCCGACGGTACCGTGCAGCTCACGCCCGACGGGCCGATAATTCTGCTGCGCCACCGCCAGACCACCGGCGGCTACCCGCGCATCTTCAATGTCATCTCGGCCGACATGGACCTGCTGGCGCAGTACAATCCCGGCCAGGCCATCCACTTCTTCCAGGTCTCGCTGGACGAGGCCCGCGCTATCGCCCGCCGCAAGGAAGAGGCCCTCGATAAACTCCGCTAGCCGCCGCCTATTTACTAGAATAACATCGTGGCACTTAAATTTAAATCATTCCGGTCCGGCAGCGGCGGCAACGCGGCGCTGCTGTGGAACGGCGCCGGCGGGCTGTTCATCGATTTCGCGCCCGGCTGCCAGCGCGACTGCCGCGCGGTCATCGCCGAGGCTAAGCGGCTCTGCGGCGAGCTGCTGGGCGCGGTCATAACCCACGCCCACGGCGACCATATAAACAAAAATTCTCTGAAAGTGCTGGCCGAGGCGGGGCTCAAGGCCTATTGCCACCCGCGCGCGGCCGAACAGGTGCTGGCCAGGTGCGGCCGCGACCACGCCGGCGTGCTGAGCCCCTTTGAGAGTCCGCTGGTGCTGGGCGACTTTACCGTGTCGCAGGCCGAGGTGCCGCACGCGCCGGATTATCACACCTGCGCGCTGAACGTGACCTACGGCCGGGGGCTCAAGCGCCGCCGGGCGGCCGTCTTCACCGATTTCAACGCCTTCACCGACACTCACGTCTCTTTCGCGGCCGGCGCCGACCTGCTGCTGCTGGAATCCAATCACGACCCCGAGCTGATGCGCCGCAACCGGCATCCCGGCTCCGAGTACCACATGTCCAACCCGCTGGCGGCCGATTTTCTCCTCCGCGTCTGCGAGGCCGACGGCCCGCCGCAGGCCGTGGTGCTGGCCCACCTGAGCGAGCGCTGCAATCATCCCGACCTGCCCGAGCGAGAAGTGCGCAGGCATTTCAAAAAGAAAAAACAGCCGGTGAAGTTCCGGCTGCATACCGCCCCGCGCGACGGGTCCTGCGAGCCCCTGGAAATAGAGTGATGACCCTGAAAGTCGGCGAGCTCTGCCGGGACATAGACCGCTTCCTGAGGGGACTTTCAAAGGACCTGCCGGGCCTTTTCACCGTCCCGCGCCCGCGCCCGCCGCATCGGCGGGGGACACCATGCCGCAGGGTGTCCCCGTACCGTTCGAAGCCCTGCCGCTCCGACGTCGCCCGGGCGCGCGTGCTCCTCACCGCCCGCGCTGACCACTGGTCGCTGGAGCTGGGCATACCGTATAAGCGCATAGCCATACGCTCGCAGCGCACGCGCTGGGGCAGCTGCTCGGCGAAGGGCAATCTTAATTTCAACTGGCGGCTGGCGGCGGCGCCGTCGGCCGTGCTGGATTATGTCGTCGTACACGAGCTCTGCCACCTGCGCGAACTGAATCACTCGCGCGATTTCTGGGCGCATGTGCGCGCCGCCTGCCCCGATTATAAGTCCCACCGCCGCTGGCTGCGCGAGAACACCGCCGCCCTCATGTCCGTCGCGGCCCTTTAGAACGCCGTCCGCCGCCGTAAAAAAGAGAACCCCCGCCACCCGGCGGGGGTTCTGCTTTCGCGGGGGGGGGGTCAGAACTCGTTGAAGTAGGAGACCTTCTCGTTGCCGTCGCGGTTGATTATCCAGTGGTCGATGGTGGTGCCGCCGTTGACCGGGACCTTGTACCTGGCCGCGGCCTCTTCCAGGCGGGCGGGGTCGGCGGGGCAGGCGAAGCCGCCGCGGGTCTTGCCGTGCTTGGCTTCCAGGCGGCCCAGCGATTCCTTGAACTTCTCCACTCCCCTCTGCGTGGCGAACTTGGAGCAGTTGTGGTTCTCCTGGTAGGTGAGGTCCACGTAGCGGGCGAAGTCTATGCGGCGCTCCGGGTTCTGCTTCCACTGGCCGGCCTCGCAGGTTATATAGGGACCGTAATTGTATTCTTTGCCCAGCACGTCGTCCTCCTTCTGCAGCATGTGGTTCCAGAAGCGCATGCCGTTGAAGTTGGCGGCCAGGTCGGCGTAGGTGAAGACGCCGGTGGCCAGGAAGTTGCCGCCCAGGTAGGTCTTCTCGGCCATGACGCCGATCTTGAGCACGCGGCGCATGTTCATGCCGCGGATATGGTGGCGCTTGAAGTAGGCGTAGCCCATGCCGAACATATGCTCCATTTTGTCCACGCCGATCACGTAGCCGCCTACCTTGATCAGCGGCGAGAGCGCCAGCGGGCTTTTGGCGGCGCCGCTGCGTCCCAGCAGGAAGCCGTTGCCGACGGACCATTCGCCGTAGACGGATTCTTTCAGCGGTATCACGCTGCGCTGTATGCGGCCGTCGAGCATGTCGTTGATGAAGCGGCTCTTGCCGTGGTTGGCGAAAACGGTGCGCAGCTGGGCGTAAAGTTTCTCTTCGGGGGTCTTGGCCGGCGGTTCGTTGTCGAAGTCGTCGTCCATGAAGTGCGAAGGCGCGGGTTTTTCGGCCGGGGCCTGGCAGCCGCCGTCGCGGTTGAGGTTCTCGAGTATGTCGTAGACGGCGCGGTTGGCGTAGGCGTTGATCTCTTCGGTGATGTCGGCCACTTCCTCTTCGGCCAGCGTGTAGTGGTCGGTTTCGGCGGCGAAGGCCGACACCGGGGCTAAGATAAGGGAGAAGATAAGCGCTTTTCTGATCATTTGGTCTCCTTGTTCCGCGCCGGGTCCGGCCCGGCTCCGCGACTGCAAGGTTATTATGGAATTTAAAGGGCCTTTCGCTTATGAGGCGAAAGGCCCGGTTTTGCTTTGTTATTGGGCCCGGTTTTCCCGGGCCTTAGGGGCAGGGCGGCCTGGGCCTCATATCGTCACGCCTATGCGGCGCGCCTCGGCCATGTAGAGCGCGTAATTGCCCTGGTCCTGGCGGCCCTGCTCGTTCTCTATAAGGGCGGTCATGAATTCGCGCGGGTAATTGGCCTTGAGCCAGGCCTGGCGGTAGGCCAGCAGCGCCTGCGAGACGGCGTGCGCCTTGCAGAAGGCGTGGCCGGCGAAGCGGCTCAGCGCGTCGAATATGGCCGCCGCGTCTTTGGGACCGGTCTTTTTCTTTTTGGCGCCGGCGAGAAATTCCCCGCGCAGCTTTTCCGACGCGGCCTTGTCGTGTTTTCCCAGAGCGCGGCGCAGGTCGTTGGCGCGGGCCGGCTTGAAACCGGCGATGAGCGCGGCGGCTTCCATGATCTGTTCCTGGTAGATGAAGACGCCGCGCGTCTCTTTGAGCACCGGCTCCAGCGCCGGGTGCGGATAGGCGGCGGTCCTGGACGCGCCGGCTGCGATGAAGGCGTCCATCATGCCGGCCTGCATGGGGCCGGGGCGGTAGAGCGCCAGCAGGGCGGCCAGGCTCTCCAGCCGGCCGGGCTGCAGCTGCACCAGGTATTTCTTGACGCCTTCGGTCTCCAACTGGAAGACGCCGGTGGTGACGCCGTGCGAGATGAGCGTCCAGGTCTTGAGATCGTCCGTCGGTATCTCCGCTATATCGAAGCCGCGCGTGCGCACGCGGTCGCAGGCGGCCTTCTGCGAGTCCAGCGCGCGCTGGCCGGCCAGGTCGAACTGCATGAAACCCAGGGCCGCCAGGTCGCGCTTGCCGTACTGCGCGGCCAGGCCGCCGCGGCGGCCGGCGTTGGAGAGCGGCATGAAGCCGTCGGCCGGGCCGGGCGCGATCACCACGCCGGAATTGTCGGTGCCGGAGCCGTTCTTGACGCCGCAGAGCCGGTCGGTGAAATCGGCCAGCCGCTCCACGGCGGGGTCGGTCAGCAGGTGCTTCACCTCCGCCAGGTCCGATACCGGGCCGCGGTGGCCGAAAGGTATGGCCGAGACCAGCCGCTCCACGGCGGCGCGGTCGGTGCCCAGCGCTATGCCCAGGTCGCGGGCCAGGTTGCGCGGCTGCTTTACGCTGAAGTAGCCGGCGGCGGCGACGGCGTCGTCGCCGTGCTTCTTTGAGAGCAGCTCCAGGAACTTGCCGCGGCAGGTCTCCTGCACCTCGATGGTGACCGGAGGGAAAGGCGAGCGCGAGGTGTCGAAGAACCGCTCGAAGCTCAGGCCGTATTTCAGCGGGTCGGCGGCGGTGATGCCCAGCGCGTAGTTGATCAGCGAGCCGGCGGCCGGGCCGCGGCCGGGGCCGGTCAGGACGCCTTCGCTGCGCGCGCGGCGCATGGCGTCGGCCAGTATGAGGAAATAATCCTCCAGCCCCGCCGCCTTGACGGCCTTGAGCTCGGCGTCCAGCCGCGCCTTCTGCTCGGCGGTAGGCTTGCCGAGGCCCTTGAGGCAGAGGTCCTTTAGTTTGGCCGGCGACTTGAACGGCGGGACCAGCGGCTCGCCTTCGGGCAGCTTCACGTCGCACTTGGCCGCTATGGCCAGCGTGTTCTTGAGCGCCTCGGGCGTGTGGCTGAAAAGTTTGGACATCTGTTCGGGCGACTTGAAATAATATTCCCTGCCGCTGAAGCGGAACCGCTCCGCGGCCCCGACCAGCGAGCGGGTGTTGAGGCAGAGCTTTACGTCGTGCGTCTCCCAGTCGGCGGCCTTCCAGTAATGGCAGTCGTTGGTCGCTACCACGGGCAGTTTGGTTTTCTTCGCCACCGCCAGCAGGCCTTTCATCGCCGCGGCCTGTTCCTTGGTCCCGTTATCCATCAGCTCGATGTAGAGATTGCCCTTGCCGAAGATGCCGGACAGCCGCCTGGCCGCGGCGGCGGCCTCGTTGATGTTGCCGTGCTCGCAGGCGCGCGCCGCCTGGCCCGCTATGCAGCCCGACAGGCAGATGAGCCCCCTGGCGTGCTTCTCCAGCATGTCCAGGTCCACCTTGGGGCCGTGGTTGAAACCTTCCAGGTAACTTTTTGAGACGATGCGGCAGAGATTGGCGTAACCGTCGGCGTTCCTGGCCAGCAGGACCAGGTGATTGGCGCCCTTATGCGAGCCTTCGCTCTTGTCGGTGACCGGCGTGCGCTGAACATAGACCTCGCAGCCGATTATCGGCTTTATGCCCAGCTCGCGCGCGGTGAAATAGAACTCGGCGGCGCCGTACATGTTGCCGTGGTCGGTGAGCGCCATGGCGGGGTTCTTCTGCTCCGCCAGCCGGCGCATGAACTCCGACGGGCGGCCGTGGCAGTCGGTGAAGCGCAGCAGCCCGTCGAAAAGAGAATATTCGGAATGATTGTGCAGGTGTACGAAAGCGGCTTTAGCCATAGTGCCCCCTTGGCGCAATCTAATTTACCATTTTTGGGGCGCGCCCGCCGCCCATCCGCGCTATAATTAATTATAATATTCCTTTAATACAGCCGGGCGGGTCCCGGCACGGGGGTTATGAAATGAGCGAAAAGATAATTGCGGCTGCGGCGATAGTAGTGGCGGCGGCGGCGGCCTGGTTCGTTCTCAGGCCGGAACCCATTGAGCCCGCGCCTGTCGCGGACGTCCAGCAGGTGGCCATCGGGATCCCCGTCGCGCCGGACGCCCAGGCCGCCCCGGCCGACAGTAAAGACCAGGCTCACGCGCTTTACACCGAAGGCCTCCGGTATTTCCAGGCCGCCGACTACGCCAGGGCCCGGGAGAAATGGACCGAGGCGCTCAGGTTCGATCCGGACAACGCCGAAGCCGCCGCGGGCCTGGACCGCATCAAGAAGATAACCGGCAAGTGAAAAGACCCCTCCTCCTGATCCTGTTCTGCGCGCCGGCTACCTCTTCGACCGGCCCGCTGAGTGAATGCTACGCACGCTGTGCAATGAAGACTATCGTTAAGCCGTGTGCGGGAAATCCGCAAGCACGGTTTAAAAGGGAGTTTCTGAAAACCGGGTTCGGGTAGGATACCGGCGTCAGATTTCTACCAATGGGAAAGAACAAAGAACCCGTCCTGGAGAGCGACAAAACCCTCCGTTTCCCGCACGCCCTGCTCATAAGCGCCGGCGCCGGCTCCGGCAAGACCTACGCCCTCACCCAACGCTACGTCCAGCTCCTGCTCTCGGAAAGGGTCCCCGACAACGACCTCTCCTCCATCCTGGCCGTCACCTTCACCAACAACGCCGCCAAGGAGATGAAGGCCCGCATCCTGGGCTGGCTCAAGGACCTGGCGCTGGCCCGCGACGAGGAGAAGATAAAGGAGACCATGGCGCTGGTCTCGCTCTCCCGCGCGGAGATAATCAAACGCGCCGGCGCGCTGGTGGACCGCGTCATAGACAATTATTCCGATTTCCACATCCAGACCATCGACAGTTTCCTCGCCCGCGTCATGGCCGCCAGCGCGGACGAGCTCAAGCTGCCGCTCAAGGCCGAGATCACCATGGCCTACGACGTCCTCATCGATCTGGCGCTCTACTCCATGTTCTCGCGCATCGGCAAGGACCTGCCCGAGGCCGAGATAGACAAGTTCCTCGCCGTCCTGCCCAAGAGCGGCGCCTACCCGTGGAACCCGGTTACGCGCGTGAAGGAGCATTTCGACAGCTTCCTCAATCAGGAGGGCAAGACCGCCGGCCTTATCGCCCGCGCCTCCGGCGACTACGAGACCGCCCTGCCCGACAAGTTCAAGACCGTCCTCAGGGAGACCCGGAACCTGGTCGGCCGCTTCGGCCCGTCGCTGGTCAAGGACAGCGCCGCCGCCGCCATGCGCGCGGAGAACATCACCGACTTCCTGGCCGCCTACAGCTTTAAATTCGCCGTCTTCAACGGCATAAAGAAGAAGAACTTCCCCGACGGCTGGGAGAAGGACGTCGCCCGCCTTAGCGACCTGGTCATAGAGCTCACCGAGCTCAACGCCGCCGCCTATTACCATCCCTACGTGGGCCTCTACGACCGTTTCAAGGCCGAGCTCGAGCGCGTCAAGCGCGGCAAGACCGACGTCATCCACATAAACGATATCGCCAAGCGGCTGGCCTCTTACATAAACGCCGACAATGTGCCCGAGGTGTACTTAAAGCTCGGCGAACGCATCAGCCATTTCCTCATCGACGAATTCCAGGACACCAACCGCCTGCAGTGGGACGTCATCCGCCCGCTGGTGGAGGAGGGGCTCTCCAAGACCGGCTCGCTTTTTGTCGTCGGCGACATCAAGCAGGCCATCTACATGTTCCGCAACGCCGACTACCGCATCATGCGCGATTTCCTGGACAAGGCCGAGGGCAAGAAGGCCGCTCGCAGTGCTCGCGGCACCGACTGCGGACAAAGCCGCCCTGATCCGGCCGAGCTCAAGCACCTCTCTCTGGCCTCGCTGGGCGGCGAGCTCAAATACGCCGACCTGCCCGTCAATTACCGCTCCGACGGCCGGGTGCTGGAATACGTCGATTCGCTTTTTAAGGATAAACTCAAAAATTCGCCCGAACTCGTCGGCGAGGATATCACCGAGCTGACCGCCTACAAGCAGAGCGTGCGGCCCGACAGGGTCAAGGACGGCTATGTCCGTACCGATATCCTGGAGCTCGACGATCCCGGAGACCCCGCCGAACAGAAGAAGTGGCTGCTCGCGGCCGTCGAGGGTGCGCGCAAGCGTTATCCTTTAGGCGAGATAGCCATCCTCGTCGCCAAGAACAAGCGCATAGAGCCCGTCGTCGAATGGCTCACCGAGGCCGGCGTGCCTGTCGCCTCGCTCAGCTCCCTCGACATACGCAAGCGCAAAGTAGTGGCCGAGCTCCTGTCCTGGCTGCGCTTCCTGGAGACCCCGTCCGATGACCTCGCCTTCGCCGATTTCATCACCGGCGATATCTTCACCCGTCTCACCGGCCTCTCGCGCGACGAGATGCGCGATTTCATCTTCAAAGCCCGCCAGGAGGACCGCGACGCGCTGCTCTACGCCGCCTTCCGCAACCATCCCAGGTACGCCAAGTACTGGAACGAATGCCTCGACGGGGGCTTCCGCAAGGTCGGCCACCTGCCGCTATACGAGCTGGTCTCGCTGGTCTACGGCGACCTCAGGGTATTCGGGAACTTCCCCGGCGAACAGGCCTTCCTCGCCCGTCTGCTCGACGCCGTCACCGCGCTGGAGGCCGAGGGCGTCACCAGCCCGCGCGCCTTCCTGGAATACGCCGCCGGCGGCGACGAGGACAAGGCCAAGGTCTTCGCCATCGCCCTGCCCGAGTACATAGACGCCGTGCGCGTCATGACCTTCCATAAATCCAAGGGCCTGGGCTTCTCCGTGGTCATAAACCTGGTCTACGACGAGCGCGGCCAGGCCGACCCCATGTACTTCGAGGAGCGCGACGGCGCCATCCACGTCTATCACATCACCAAAGCCGCCGCCGAACAGTCCGTAAAGCTGCGCCCCGTCTACGCGGGACGCAAGAAAGACTCCAATGTACAGGACCTCAACGTCCTCTACGTCATCTCCACCCGCGCCCGCCACGAACTCTACAACCTGGTGGTAAAAAAGACGCGCAAGACCGAAGCCGGCGAGCCCCGCCTCACCGACCTCTTCACCGCCTGCGAACTGGGTAAACCGGCGGACCGCTCTCCCGCCGCCCGCAAGCCCAGCGCCCCCGTCGAGATAGCCGCCCCCGGCCCGCGCCCCGACCAGCGCTTCGACGCCTCAAAGCCCACCTACACCAGCTTCTTCGAGACCGCCGAAGGCGAACTGGTCCACGCCATCCTCGCCCGCTGCATAGAACTCCCCAAGGACCCCGAGGGGGAGATCTCCGCCGCCTTCGACGAACTCGCCCCCGCCTACCCCTTCAAGTTCGACAAGTCCAAAGTAGTCAAAAGCCTGGTCGCTTTCCTCGCCAGCCCCGAGGCCGCGCCCCTCTTCGAGTCCCGCCCCGGCCGCCAGGTCCTCATCGAAGCCGAATTCATAGACAAGACCGGCTCCCTCTTCCGCATGGACCGCGTCCTCATAGACGCCGACACCGTCACCGTCATCGACTTCAAAACCGGCCTCGAAAACACCGCCAAATACACCCCCCAGATGAAGAACTACCTGGCCATCCTCTCGGAAGCCTACTCCAAACCCGCCAAGGGTTTCCTCGCCTATGTGGATTTGATCATCATTGGTAGGGCTTAACTTGTTTAGAGACCTGTCGATTGGCGTGAATGATATGTTGCGGCAGACGAAACCGGAGAAGTTAAAGCGCCCCAAACTACGTCGTGATCTGAGATGCAAGTATACGTAGAAAGTTACTACCTTTTTTGTGCGACACTACGTTGTCGCACGGGTGTTTTACAATTTAGCCATGTGGATCTGCCGCATAAGGCCCCAAAACGCGTACAGGGGGATTATGTATAATTTTATAATGAGGAAGAGGAGAAAAATGCCTACAATGCTTAAAAAAAAGCCGGCCAAAAAGAAGGCCGTCTATGAGATTTCAGCCGGCAAGGCCTGTGTCCGCGAGGGCGGAGCCGTTTACCAGGACAACCGGGAGGGGATAACCCTTTACAACGAAGACTGTCTGGCGGTTCTTGACCGCCTGGCCAAGGCGGAGCCCGCCGGGTGCCTGGACATGATTTTTGCCGATCCGCCCTACTTCCTCTCCAATAACGGTATTTCGTGCCAGAACGGCCGTATGGTGAGCGTCAACAAGGGCGACTGGGATAAGAGCCGCGGGCCGGATCTCAACCATCAGTTCAACCTCAAATGGCTGGCCGCCTGCCAGAAGGCGCTCAAGCCCAACGGTACTATATGGGTGAGCGGTACCGCCCATGTCATACATTCCATAGGCTTTGCCATGCAGCAGCTTGGCTATAAGATCCTCAACGACATAACCTGGGTGAAGCCCAATCCGCCGCCGAACCTCTCCTGCAGGTACTTCACCCATGCTACGGAGACCGTGATCTGGGCTGCGAAGAATATTAAGAGCCGGCATATGTTCCATTATTCCGAGATGCGCCGCATAAACCACCATAAGCAGATGAAGAGCGTCTGGGAATTCTACCCACCGGCCGCCTGGGAGAAGGAGTTCGGCAAGCATCCCACGCAGAAGCCGGTAAAGCTCCTTGAGCGCATCCTGCTGGCCAGCACCAACCCCGGCGACCTGGTACTGGACCCTTTTATGGGTTCAGGGACAACTGGTGTGGCCGCTGCCATGCTGGGCCGCAAGTTCATCGGCGTGGAGCTGGATAAAAATTACGTTAATACCGCGGTAAAGCGCATTGAAAAGGTTTTGACGTCATCGGAGATTGATGCGCAGCCCGAGCTACTGCCGAAGTGAAACCATAAAGACGGGGGATTTATGGACCGCCGGGAAATAACCAGGGTTTTGACCGAGAAGATTAATAACTCCTTCTGGTGGCATGTTACGCCGCGGGATTCGGCGGCGTATAAAAAGCGGGGGAAGTTTCTGTCCTCCACTTACCGGCAGGCTGAATTTTATGGCCGGCCGAATGATACGCCGGAACGGGTGAGAATCGCTAACCCGGTATTCGGCTTTCCCGAAGAAGAGATTCTGGAACAGTTGTTTCCGGGCAAAGCGGCGGAGTTGCTTAAAGGTATGGGAGCCGACGGAAATCATGCCCCCAACTGGTACGAAAAACGGATAGACCTGGATGCAAAAATGTGCCGCCGGGCCAGGGAAATGGGTTTTGACGCCATTGTTCTGCTGGGCAGTACCGGAAAGAAAAGCCTGCTACAAGGGAGAAAACCGGGTTCTATCGAACTGAACCTGTTGAACGCCTGAGTTTATGCTGCAAAGCCGGGAAATCACCGCCGAAAACTTCATAAAAGAATTCTGTGATACTTTAATACATCCATAAAAACACCAGGGTAAATAATGAGAGAAAACGGAATTGGCGGAGCAAACACTAAAACAGGTCTGGTTTTTGAGGGAACAACCGATTTGTCAACATTCTTAAGCAAACAATCCGGGTACACCGTAAACGCCTCCGGCCAGGTTTATTACAAGAACGAGCTTGTAGCCCGGATTTTTAAGAAACATAGAATGTATACTTTCTTGTCGGAATACAAAATCGATTGGAAAAAGCATATTTCAAAAAAACTCCTTCCGGATGATTCCATTTATGTCGTGGTCAAAAATACTTTATATATCATTGAGTGTAAATTTCAGAAAGTTTCCGGTTCTGTGGACGAAAAGCTTCAGACCTGCGATTTCAAGAAAAAACAATATCAGAAATTGTTTTCCTCGGCGAATATCGACGTTGAGTACATGTATTTATTAAACGCATGGTTTAAAAACCCGGCATATAAAGATGTGTTGGATTATATTATCAGCGTTCGCTGCCATTATTACTTCAACTACATTCCCCTTGAGAAGATTGGTCTTCCAGTCCCTGGAATCAATTAGGCGTTCCTATGCGTTCGGCCAATCTGATAACAAGCCTTTCAAAAGAACTGAAACGGTTAGGAGGGCTCCTAACCGAGACAGAAGATGAAAAGATAGCTTTTCTTAGGGAATACCTTCTTTTTACAAATCGGTTCTTTTTTGAGTATCGCCCGAATCCTGACGCGCTAAACTCCCCCGATGCTGGACATCCTGATTGGAAACGCCACACGGATCATCTTGCAATATGGGATGATTATTGCCGGCAAATACTTGGATTAACTTTCTCTAAAGTCCAGATTTCTCGTTTGGCAAAGCGTCTTATTTCTATCTTTTCCGGGATTGCCGGGCAGGTTCCAGCTCCATACAAAACAAATTAGAGATCTGTTCCGGGGATCTCTGCATCAGAATTTGCTTTTTTAAGGCTGCTGCATGCGACAATGGATTTCTCAGAAGAATTATTGCCGATTGATATCGCCCTGGTAGAGAAACTGAATGCGGCCTTTGCTGGCAAAATCCCAACACCAAAGGATTTGCGCACAATTGAAGGGGCTAATTCATTGATTGCGTGTGTTGGAGGCGCGGACAGAAATGTTGATGAGCGCAGGCGATATATACAGCGAGCGTGCGAGGCGATTGACGCTAAATACGGCGGCCAGGCAATGAACGTTTTTTCATTCTCATTCCAAGGATGCGCAAGAGATATTTAATGCGCTATGCTCTTTTAAGGGGATTAAAGCGAAAAAAGCCAACATGATATTGCGGGATTTTTATGAGACCGGCATATGGCCTTACGAAAAGAATCTGCACGTGATTAACATTATCGCAGACAACCGTGTAATGAGAATTGCGCTTAGGACTGGTATTCTTCGGTTGGCAACTAAAAAGACGTTCAATGATCTTCTTGACCAGTATGACCAGCAATACGTCCTCTTAGTCCAAAGCACCGCAGAAGCTTTCCGGCGCGTATGGGAGAAAACTGCGGAACTCAACAATGGCGTTCATATTGTTCCCTATCCTGGCAAATTTGACGAGTTTATTTTTCGGATGGGCAGGAACTGCTGCAAACTTAACGCGCGCGCCTGCGAATCGGGCAAGCAGTCTAAGGCTTTTAATGCCTGGGTGAAATCCGTTTTAGATTATTCTGTCGCCCAACCGTGCCCATTTTCATCTATATGCCCTGATGATTTAAAGAAGTTGAATGCTCCTTATGCGATTCAAAACAATACATGGAATACTATTTTCACAAATGACGGGGGTGGCGGGGGGCTAAGGGGAATCTGATTTTCAATTAAAGCGACTCTTGAAACCAGTCATGCCAGAAAAGCCTTTAAAACCCGCTGCTTATTCCTTTGAGGCCCTTGTCCGCGAGATATCCGTCATAAGGCCGGGCAGGGACATTCTCTGAGTCCGGGGTGTCGTTCGGTTTTTGGCCGCCGGGGAGAACCTCCGGCGGTTTCATTTTGGTCGGCGACACTACGTTGGCCGCTTGATGAGCATAGCTCTTGATGCGGCACAGCCATAGGCTAGTCGCGCGGGTGGTTTACGATATCGGCATGAGAATGCGAAAATATATTTTCTATACGGACGAAGGGTTCACGTATCAGCCGGGGTCGGAGAGCGTGATGCCGGATATCGAGAATCTGCAGGTGATCGGCTTCGGCCGGGGGGAGTCGCCGGAGGGCGCGGTGAGGAATATGGTGGCGGAGAACGGGTATATCCTGGAGACCGCCTTCGACGAGTTTATCGGGGTGGAGCTCCGGTCGGAGGAGCGGACTTTTCATTATCTCCGCGACCTGCGCGGCAAGTGAGGGCTACGGGCGGCTCGCGGGGCCGGCGGTGAAACCCCGGCGGTTTTGGGCGGGCGACACTACGTTGGCGCACTGGTGTTTTACGATCTGAGCAGGTAGATGTTCTGTATAAAGCCCGGAATGTCGCTATGCTGTTCCCTCGAAGGAGATGTTTTTGTTTAGAGCAAAGAGGTAAAATATACGGGAGTTCCTATTATGCCTTATACCCCACACCCGATCCCCTATCAGGGGAGTAAGCGCAATCTTGCTGAAAAAATATTGGCTTACTTCCCGGATCAAGTTAATACTTTAATTGAGCCTTTTGCGGGCTCTGCCGCCATTGTGATCGCTGCCGCCCTGGAGCACCGGGTAAAGAAGTTCATCTTAAACGACATAAATAAGCCGCTGATAGACCTTTGGGACGCCATTATAAACCTGTAATTCCCGCCTCTTAGCCACTAGGTCCATTTTACAATAACTTTACCGTCGGAGACTGAAAAAACGGATGTCACTTGCTTTTTTTATCATC
>WOVA01000033.1 GCA_009773155.1 Elusimicrobiota bacterium | reverse complement strand
GATGATAAAAAAAGCAAGTGACATCCGTTTTTTCAGTCTCCGACGGTAAAGTTATTGTAAAATGGACCTAGTGGCTAAGAGGCGGGAATTACAGGATATGAGTATCGTCTTCAAAAGTGCATCCTTGAGGCCGGAAATTCAACAAGGTTTTGAACGCCTAAAAACCCATCACACTATTTCAAAAGAACTTGGGAAAGACGGACTGAGTAGAATTATTCCGATACTGACCATCTGTCTTTGCGGGGAAGATTATATAAAGCCAATATCTAAATCCAATATACGTGAACTATTGAGAGATAAAAGCAGTATATCTCAACAGCTATCACGGACGGCACGGATTGTTAATAAGTATGTAATTCCTTTGCTGAATGCTTTGGATAAAAAACCGAAGCTTACGAAAAGTCCAGATGGAAAATATTACAGTCACAAAAAAGGAGATGAATATGCCTATATCCCTGACCTTTTGAAAGACTGGGTAAAATTGATAAAAGGACTGGAGAAAAAGGATTTTAATTACTCCCTCCTGTGGGATGCACGGTTCAATTTTGAGGTGCATGCCTGTGTAGGCCTTCTTTCAATCCATTTTACTGAGGTATTCGGAAGACCAAAGTACGCGCTGATTAGGGATATTCTTAATTGCGTTTTTTACGATGATGAGCATTGGGATACTGAAAACATAAGACAAATTGCCTACCGAACAAAAAAGCTCTATGCCTCACGAGAATCACGTGGCTCCTGAAAAAAGCCAGCGCCACAGCAAGCGATAAATCACCTTCTAGAAATCCCATACCATTGGTAATATCTTTTTCCCCGCTTTCTGCGCGGGTGTGACAGACTTTTGCCTAAAATCTAAAAATCTGGTACGGCCTTCTGAGCACACCTCCGTTACACTATACTTGAGTTCCAGAAATGGGCTCAGGATTCTTTTTAGTGAGGATGCGGATGAAAGAAATTAACGGCTCTACCGCAGTAACTTATTCCACACGCGACTATTGGCTTGCCGGGGCGCTCCTGGCCGCCGGGCATAAGCTTCTCCGCCTGGACTGGCAAAGCGGCCGCGCTTTCTTTGTTTTCAACGATTTGGAGAAGTGCGAACAGGCGGCCGGGGCATATTGGGCGGGGACTCTAAAGGTATCCGCCAAGGTGTTCACGGATGCGCTACGAACCTTGAAAGACAGGCTATATGGAAATGGCTATGACAAATCCCGCCCCTGAATACTTGGGCCGAAAGGACTCAGATCGCTACTGTCAGCTTCCTCAATGGGCGATCAGGTCCGGCATATATTTATCGCTGACAAAGAACGAACTGAAGCTGTATCTATTCTTTGTAAGCAAGGCCGACAAGTATTCGCGGGAAACGCCGGGATATACAACCGCCGGCCTGGTGGAACGCTGTAAATTAAACCGCAAGTATATCAAGCCCTCAGTCCTGAGTTTAGCGGCACTGAAATTAATCCGCCCGCACGGCGATGGGCCACGACATAAAATTACAGTGCTGTTCACTCCACCACAAGATTCACTTATCGAGAAACACCAAAGAAGCATAAGAAATACGGCCGGGGGCAAGACTCTCCTAAATACGTCCCCCCTAAAGGCTAAAGTTCTTAATAAACGCTCCCCCTATGAAGCATGTCCCAAATTGTCCCAGAATTTGAGACATTTTGTCCCAGAATCTGAGACATTTTATCCCATGCCATACGACAAAAAGGGACATCCCCCAGACTGGGTTACTTCCCAGGAACGCATTGAAACAGTCGGAGATTATGAGCCAGGCATGGACATGGAGGGCGTATAACATGGAAACCACGGAAGAATTGACGGAAAAGCTGCGGCGGATGGGCTGTAAAAAACCCTTCAAGCCTTACCGGGAGACAGGCACCGGCGCCCTGTTGCTTCATGTCCGGCGGCCGGCCGCAATCGTTGAGGGGCGACTTGTGGGTTCCGAAATAGACCTGCACGGCCCTGCAACCTTCCGGGTATGGACCAGCCAAAAGAAAAAAGCCGCCTCCACCGCCAGGGAGCACGGCCTGAAGGTCCGGCTTTTGGACGGGGAGGCCGAGCTGTTTATCCCGGCGGCACTGGCGGATGAACTGCTACCGAAATTCGGCGCAAAGGTCAAGCGGGAACTGAGCGAGGCCGAGCGAGAACGATTAAAAGCCCGTTTGTTGCGGATAAAACCGCACAGGAAGGGGCTTTCAGCCTGCCAGGACAGGCCCCTCGGCACCAAGACCCCCTAGCCGGTTAAAAATCCCTAGAACCCTTATTTTCTGCGGAAATTAATAAAACGGAGGCATTTATGGAAAAGCGGTTACTGAACATCAAGGAACTGAGCGAATACTTGGGAACGCCCAAAAGTTCTATCTACACTCAGATATGCCTAGGGAAAATCCCCCCGGCCTGCATTGTGAAAATGGGGCGGGCGCTGCGGTTTGAAAGAGCCGAGATAGACAAGTGGATAAACGCTAGGCGGCTTTCCCTAGGGAGTGCTCCAACATATAGATAATTTGATCCGTGAGGGATCGGCGCTCTTTGATTGCCAGCGCGGTTAAACGCTTGTGTAAATCTATGGGCATCTTAAAGCCGAAATGCAATCGAGCCTCTTTGCTTTGCGCTTTAGTCATAGGGGAATTTTAGCCTTATGTGCCCATCCTGTCAACTATGGGATTTAGACTTTAAAAGATTTAGACCTTGAAAACGTTAACTCTATTTAGTAGACTATTACTAGAGTTAATGGAGATGGATATATGAAGGGCTTAACACTGCGCGGGCGGATCTGGTGGATTACTTATAACGCCAACGGCAGGCGTTACCGGGAGAGCGTAAGTCCAAACCGGGCCGAGGCCGTGAAAGCCCTGCGGGAGCGGCGACGGGATATTCTCACCGGCAAATTTTACGGCAACAGGAAGGCCCAGGAAATAACCTTCCGGGCGTTGGCTGATAAGTATTGGGAACTGCACGGCCCGGACCTGCGATCTACCGCCTGGCGTTACATGATGATTAAAGTTGTTACCGAGCTGGGCGAAAAATTCGGAGATATTCCCGCCGGTAATATTCCCGCCGTTGACCTTCAAATCTATTACAACGAAATCCGCGCTCGCAGTTCAATCTCAACGGCGAACCGATATTTAACGCTTATAAAGGCCGTTTACAACAACGGGCTGCATAAAGAGATTTACCACGGCCCGAACCCCGCCGCTAAGGTGTCCAAGGGCAAAGAGCCACCGAACAGGACGCGCTATTTGACACATGGGGAGATCCGGGTTCTGCTGGGTTCTTGTGATGCGCGGATTTTCCCCCTCTTGGCTTGCGCGATATATACCGGGATGCGCCGGGGCGAAATGCTGGCGCTGACCTGGGCCAATATCGACCTGGCGGGCGGGCTGATTTATATCCTTCAGTCCAAGTCGGGCAAGCCCCGCGAAATACCTATTGCGCCGAACCTTCGCGACATTCTGGCGGGCATAGGCCCACAGGGTCCAGCGGCTAAGGTTTTTGATATGCCCATTATCACGCTGAGGCGGCTGTTTGATAAGGCGCTGAGGGCGACGGGTATTATGGGTTTTCATTTTCACGATCTACGCCATACCTTCGCCAGCCATTTCATTATGAAGACCGGGAACCTCCCGGCCCTTCAAAAGATACTGGGCCACGCCAGCCCTATAATGACCCAGCGCTACGCACATTTAAGCCACTCCTACTTAAAGGCCGAGATGCTGGCTTTTAACGATTCTATCCCCCCCGCTGAGGCCCCGGAAACCTCGGACAGAAAACAAATCGGGCACAATTTGGGCACAATCGCGACGGCAGGGCTTCCTTAAAAATCCTATAATACCAATGACGCGCCCCCATAGCTCAATGGATAGAGCACCTGCCTTCTAAGCAGGTCATTCAGGTTCGATTCCTGATGGGGGTACGAAGATTTGTTATGAAGAACCCATAGCGGGCCAACTGCTTGGCCCGCGTCAGGGTTCGATTCCTGGTGGGGGTACGAAGATTATTGTAAGTAGCGCCGCCGCGCGGGACCTTATAGCGGGACCGTATAAGGGGACAATGGGGGTGGCGGCGGATTCGCGGAGAAAAACCCTTCGGAGCCGCGAGCTTACGGAGTATGCGCCGCAGCTAGCCGGTGGAATCGCATCTCGAGGGAGCTGAGGCGCATACGAGCGCTCGCGGCGAGAACGGGAAGCGCGCGTACGGTGTGCGCGACGCTGTTTTTTCGAAGCGAACCGCCGACAGGACCCCGGTAGTTCTCGATACAAATCAATGACCAGATACAGCCTGACGATGATAGCCGCAACTTTCCTGCTGGCGGGGTGCCACGCCCATAAGTTCAAGGAGGGCGAGACGCTGGAGAAGCAGTCGCGGCCGCTGCAGGCCGCCGCCAGCTACGAGTCATTCGCCGTCAACCGCCCCGAAGCGCCCGAGGCGCCCGAGGCCTTCTTCAGGGCGGCGCGGCTCTACGCCGACCTGGGCCTCTGCGCCAGGTCAGCCCCGCTCTATGAGCGCCTGCTGCGCCATTACCCGGATTTCAGGGAACGGGAGAAGGCTGAGCGCGGCCTCTTCGTCTGCCCCGACTATTTCCCCCTCGACCGCGCAAAGGTCTGGAAATACGGCGACTCGCAGACCGGCGGGCAGAACGCCACGCAGATCTACTCGGTCACCGCGCGGGGCAAGGGCTGGATGGAGGCCGACGTCTCCCTGCTGGCCGGCGAGACGCTGGTGCAGAAGACCGAGCGCCGCTATGAGCTCAAAGACATGGACCTTTTCGAGACGACCGGCCCGTCCACCACGCTGATGCTGAGCTATCCCGTCGAGGCCGGCAAGACCTGGACCACCTCGGAGGGCGGCAACCGCCTGTTCATGCGCGTGGACAGGACCGGGGTCAAGGTGACGGTGAGAGGCGGAGATTTCGACAACTGCGCCAAGGTGCGGCGCGCCATCGCGGGAATGCCTTCGTGGATCTATGAGTACTACGCGCCCGGCGTGGGCCGCGTGCTGACCACGGTGGCCGGCGACGATTTCGAGAACAGGGTGACGGAGCTGATAGATTATGAGCAGGAAAAAGACTGAGGAAACCGCCGGCCGCGGGGCCGGCGCCGACGCCGGTCAGCCGGACCTTTTCGGCGGGGCTCCCGGGGCCGCGCCGGCGGAGAAGTCCCGGCCGGGCGAGGATAAGGCGGTGCCCGCCGGGCCCGCGTCGCTGGCTTTTTCTTTCTCAAAACTCTCGATGTACGAGGAATGCCCGCTTAAGTACAAGTTCAGGTACATAGACAAGCTGCCCGAGAAGCCCAAGCCGTACTTCGCCTTCGGCAACAGCGTGCACGCCGCGCTGGAGTTCTTCCACGACCCCTCACACGGGGAAGTCCCGCCGCTGGAGAAGTTCCTCTCCGTGTTCAGGGAGGAATGGGAGGCCAGGGACTGGCGCGCGAAAGGCTACGCCGAGCCCTCCCGCTCCGACGCCGATTACCAGTCCGGCCTGAAGATGCTGACCGGCTATTACAGGAAGCATCACGCCGCCTTCGCGCCGCCTTTCCTGGTGGAGTATTCCACCGACGTGGAGGTGGACGGCCTGCTGGTGCGCATCATCGCCGACAAGATAGAGCATGCCGGCGGCGGCGAGCTGATCCTCATCGACTATAAGACGGGCAAGGACGTCAGGCGCTCGCCCGACCAGCTCCATATGTACCAGAAGATCTGCGAGCTGGATCCCGCGCTGCGCGAGAAGCTCTCCGAGCGCTACGCCGTGTCCGCGTCGTCGCTGAAAGTTCGGGAGCTGCGGTTCTACCATGTCCCTACGCTGAAAGAGTATTCTTTCGCCCGGGCGGATGATTTCGCCATCGGCCTCTTCTGGGAGCGCGTCCTGCGCGCCTCCGGGGGCGTTAAAGAGAAGAAGTTCCCCCCGCGGCCCGGCGACTTCCAGTGCCGCTTCTGCGATTTCCGCTCCTCCTGCCCCGTGCACGCCGGGGAATCCGTCCGCGCCCCCGACGGCCTGGACGGGCTGGCCGCGGAATACGAGGAGTCCCGCGCCAGGGCGGAGGCCCTTAAAATAAAGCTGGTCGCGGCCCTGAAGGCCCTGCCTTCCGGCGCCGCCCACGCCGGGCCCTACTCGCTGACGCTTAAAAAAGGTCCCCGCTGGACCTTTAAAGACCGGGAGGCCGTGATAGCGCTGCTGCGCGAGCACGGCTGCTATGACCGCGCCTGCGCGCCGCTGCTTTCAAAAGTGGCGGAGCTGGTGGACGACGAGACCCTGCCGGAGGAGTTCCGGCGCTCCCTGCGCCTGCTGGCCGAACCGGGCGACTCCGCCGACGTGGAAGTGCGGAGGCGCGGAGCATGAAGCCCTCCTCTTTCCTGCTGGTCCTGGACCAGGGCAGCTCAGGTTCCCGCGCCGCCGCTTTCGGCGCGGACGGCGGGATAGCCGCCGCGGCCCACAGAAAGCTCTCGCCTTCCTACCCGGCCGCCGGCCGCGTGGAATACGACGCGGAGAAACTGGTCTCCGGGCAACTGGCCGCGCTGGACGAAGTCCTCGACGCCCTGCCCAAAGGCGCGGAACTGCGCGGCCTGGCCGTGGCCTGCCAGCGCTCCACCATAGTCCTCTGGGACCGGCGGACCGGCGAGCCGCTCTGCCCCGCGCCCAGCTGGCAGGACGGCCGCGCCTCCGACCTGCTGGGCCGCGTGCGGCTGCTCAACCCCGCCGTGCACGCCGTGACCGGCCTGTACAAGACGCCTTATTATTCCGCTTCCAAGCTGGCCTGGTGCCTGCAGCATATCCCGGCGGTCTCGCGCGCCGCGGCTTCCGGCGACCTGCTGGCGGGGCCCGTGGCCTCCTACCTGCTCTGGCGGCTCTCCGGCGGCAAGATCTTCGCCTGCGACTATTCGCTGGCGCAGCGCACACTGCTCTTCAATACCGGCAAACTGCGCTGGGAGCCCAGGCTGCTCTCCGCTTTCAAAGTCCCCCTGCGCGCGCTGCCGTCGGTGCTGCCGTCGGGCGCGGCTTACGGCGAGATCGACTTGCGCGGCCGGCGGGTGCCCGTCGCCGCGGTCATCGGCGATCAGCAGGCGGCGCAGGCCGGCCTGGGCGCCTGCGGCGAAGGTGCGGCCGGCCTCAATTACGGCACCGGCGCTTTCCTCATGGCCGCGACGGGCGGCCGCCCGCTCCGTCTCAAGGGCATGCTTAATTCTATTGGCTGGGATAGCTCGGCCGCGGCGACCTCCTATTACGTCGAGGCCACGATGAACTCCTGCGGCACCGCGCTGGAATGGCTGAAGCAGCGCTTCGGCCTGCTGAAAGGCGTGGAGGACGCGGCCGCGGCCTGCGCCGCCGCGGGCCCGCGGACCATGGTCCTGCCGGCCATCGGCGGCATAGGCGCGCCCTACTGGGATTATTCCACTTACACGACGGTGACCGGCCTGACGCCGCAGACGGGCCGCGACGAGGTCATAAGGGGTTTTGTCGAGGGCATAGCCTTCATGCTGGCGGATTCCTTCCACCATATGAAGGCGGGAGGCGTGAAGATAAATTCGCTGCGCGCCTCCGGCGGGCTCTCCAATCTCGACGCGCTGCTCTCCGCGCAGGCCGACCTCTGCGGCGTGGAAGTGCTGCGCATGCCCGACAGCGAGGCCACCGCGCGCGGCGCGGCCATGACGGCGGCGTCCGCGCTGGGACTGCGCTGGTTCGGCGGCCCGCCGGCTGCTTCGGCCGTGTTCAAGCCGCGCATGGATGAAAAAAGGCGGAAAGAACTTCTTTCCGCCTGGCGGGCCTTCGTCAGGGACGCGGCCCGGATGAGCAAGTCGCTGCGCAAGTTCCGCGCGCTAGACCCCCGATAAAACCTCGTTTTTTTCAACCGCTAATTCCCCTATGATAGCCCCGGTGGTCCCCACCGCGGCGAAGCCCCGCGCCATGGCCGCCAGCGAAGCGCGGTGCTGCCCGTCCCGCGCGGCCGCGGCGGCGTCGGCGGCCACCAGGCAGGAAAAGCCCAGGTCGAAGGCGGCGCGCACCGTGGATTCCACGCAGAGGTCGGTCTTCACGCCGGCCACCACCAGCGAATCCACGCCGAGCTCCCTTAACCTGCGCTCGAGGGCGGGATTGGTGAAGGCGCTGTAGCGGTTCTTGACGAAGACCTCTCCTTCCCGCGGGTCCAGTTCCGGCGAGACCTGGGCGGCAGGCGTGCCGGCCAGGCAGACCTTCTTCCATTTGCGGGTCATGAGTCCGCCGTCCTTCTCCGGGTCCTCGTGCGCGTGGACGGTGAAGAATACGGGCCGACCGGCCCGCCGGAAGGCCCGCGCCAGCTCCGCCGCTTTGGCGAGAGCGGCCGCGGCGCCCGGCATATAGGCGGGAGAATCTTCGTCGAGGAAGAACCGCTGCATGTCCACCACCAGCAGGGCGCAATGGGAGCGGTCGAAAGGCAGCCGTGAGGCGCCGCCGGGCGCGCCGGCGGCGCGCGCGTGGCCGGCGGAGGCCCGTTCCTTCATCGCCGCGGCCCAGAGCTGGCCGCAGGAAGTCGCGGCCTCTATCTCCTCCGGGGCGCTGGGCGAGAGTATCACGTCGAAGCCGGCCCCTTCCAGCGCGGCGGCGGCGCTCGCCAGTTCCGGCGGGACTTCGTTCCAGACATAGGCGGTCCCGGTCAGGCCGGCCCGCCAGGTGGGGTTCACCGGCGTGACCTTGACCAGGAAAAGGGAAGGGTCGAAGAACTCGCGTATAGTTCCGGTGCCGAGCGCGGCGCCTTCGGGCAGGGCGAAATTAAGGGTGATCTTCCTGTCGCCCGGCTTCACGAAGCGGCGCCCGTAGGCGGCTATAGCGGCCAGGTCCCAGACCGGGACCGGCACCAGCTCCCGCCTGTCGGCGGCCTCGGTGGCGTGCAGCGAGAACTGGAGCTGGAACTTCCCCCCGGAATAATGGCGGTCCTTGACGGCGATGAGCTTTTCCATGAACTCCGCGGCGGCCGGCGCGGCGGGAGCCACCGTGGAGAGGCTGGGCATCAGGCCGGGAAAAGGGAATTCGGCGGCCAGCAGTTCCAGGGCCTCCAGTACGGCGGGGTTGAGCGACGGCTCGCCCATGCGGGCGAAATGTATCTTGAGCTTGGGGTGGGAGGCCGGATCCAGGTCCGGATTGTCGTCGAGGACCCTGCGCACCTGGGCCAGCATCTCCCGCGCCGAAAGGTCGCCGTGGAAACCCATGGCCCCCGCGTCGCACATGGCGCAGCCCACGGGACAGCCCAGCTGGGTGGAGACCATCAGCACCCATTTTTCGGTCTTGGGCACGCCCGGCTCGACGGTGTCTACGAACTCCACCAGCCGCTCCCCTTCGCCGGACAGGGGGCCGGTGTCTCCGCCGGGAAGGCGCGCCAGATAAAGGCCGGCCAGGCCGGGCACCCGCCTGCTGTCGATAACATCCAGTTCTTTCATATCTTCTCCAGATACCTTATGCAGCGCATCGCCGCGCGGACCCCGTCGCCGCCGGCCACCGCCACCTGTCTGAATATCTCTCCGCGGGCGTCGCCAGCGGTGAAAAAGCCGCGCGGCCCGCGGCGCCAGGCCGCGGGCGGGAGGCGGGGCTCCTTGCCGGGCAGGGCGAAAAGGGCGTCCGCCTTGAGCCTTTCGGCGGCGCCGCCGCGCCCACGCAGTTCCACTGTTTTAAGACGGGCGCCGCCTGAAAGAGCGGCGACCGCGCGGTCCGGCAGCCATTCGACGTTAGTCCTGAGCGAAAGGCGCCTGAGCAGGAGGCGGTGGGCTTTGAGCCGGCCGGACCTGCTGACCAGGTACACCCGCCCCGCGGAGCGGGAGAGAAGCGCGGCCTGCTGGACGGCGGCCTCCCCGCCGCCGGCCACGACCACGGTCAGCCCGCGGCATGAAGGAGCCTCGTCGGCGGTGTTCCAGACCCCGCGGCCGGAGAATTTATCCTCGCCTGCCGCGCCGAGGCGCCGGAAGGCCGCTCCCGCGCACCAGATGACGGACCTGGCGGACAGCGAGCCGCCCTTTTTAAGTTTTACGGAGAAAGGCCCGCCGGCGGGGCGGGACAGACGGACGGCCTCCCCGCGCCGGCAGG
The DNA here is from genome assembly GCA_009773155.1 of Elusimicrobiota bacterium. Taxonomy (GTDB): domain Bacteria; phylum Elusimicrobiota; class Elusimicrobia; order Elusimicrobiales; family UBA9959; genus UBA2231. Next base: position 14,806 of record WOVA01000033.1, on the reverse strand, counting down.
AGAGCCCCCAGCCGCGGGCCTGGGCCAGCCAGGCCGACATGAGCTTTTTGCCGGTCACGCCGCGGGGGAAGCCCGGGTAATTCTCGACGGCGGCCAGGCCGGCGGCCTGCCCGCCGAAAGACTTTTTTTCAAGGAGGACGGCGCGGTAGCCCGCCCGGGCCAGGTGTATGCCGGCGGCCAGGCCAGCCGGCCCGCCCCCGACAATGACGCAGTCCAATGTTTCCCCGCTTCGCATGCGAAGGCCCGGTCTTATTTTCTTTCCTGGAGGTAGTTGAGCGCTTCCATGGCCGCCATGCAGCCGGTGCCGGCCGCGACTATGGCCTGCCTGTAATGCGGGTCCATCACGTCGCCGGCCGCGTAGACGCCCTCTATCGAGGTCGCGCAACGCGCGTCGGTGACCAGGTAGCCCCCTGCGTCCTTCTTCAGCGCGTCGCCGAAGACGGCGGTCTCCGGGTCATGGCCTATGGCGATGAAGACGGCGGAGAGTTTGAGTTCTTTCTTCTCGCCGGTCTTTACGTTCTTCACCCGCAGCGCCTCCAGCCTCTCCCCGCCGAGGAACTCCTCGGGCACGTGGTCGTAGACTATCTCTATCTTAGGGTTCGCCAGGAGCTTCTCCTGCAGGCGGTGGGCGGCGCGCAGCTGGTCGCGCCTGTGTATCAGCAGAACTTTTTCGGCGAACCTGGTCAGGAACAGCGCGTCCTCGGCGGCGGTGTCGCCGCCGCCCACGACGGCGATAATTTTTCCCTTGAAGAAGAAGCCGTCGCAGGTGGCGCAGCCGGAGACGCCCTTGTTGCGGAACCTGGTTTCCGATTCCAGGCCCAGCCAGCGGGCCCGCGCGCCGGTGGCTATGACGAGCGCGTCGCAGGTCAGCTTTTTTGAGCCGACGGTGAGCGTGAAGGGCCTGGCGGAGAGGTCGCAGCCCGAGAGCTGCTCCTGCAGTACCTGCGCGCCCAGGCGCTTAGCCTGCTTTATCATGCGGATCATCAGGTCCGGGCCGGTCACCGGGTCCGGGAAGCCGGGGAAATTCTCTATGTCGGTTGTTTCCAGCAGCTGTCCGCCGGGCGCCACTCCCCCCGCCACTGCGCAGCGCACTCCGCCGCGCGCCGCGTAGATGGCGGCGGTCAGGCCGGCCGGGCCGGCTCCCGCCACGATTATCTCGAAATGGTTCTCGTTCATTTCCCCTCCCTACTTCTTGTAGGACGCCATCGAGGTGGGCGTCTCCCAGAACGCTACCTTGGCCACCGGCAGGCCCAACTCCCCGGCCGCGTCGAAGATCAGCCGCGCCAGCACCTCCGCCGTCGGGTTCTCCCCGGTCAGGAAGCAGCGCTGGCCCTCCTTCTCCAGGAGCGGGACCAGCGGGTCGTCGCCGGAGAGTATCACCCTGTGGTCGAGGTTCTCGTCGAGCCAGGTCTTTATCTTCGCGCCCAGTTCGGTGAAGTCCATCACCATCTTCTCCGCGTTGAGCTTCTCGCTCTGCAGGGTCACCTCGACCAGGCCGTTGTGGCCGTGGAGGTTCTCGCACTTGCCCTTGTAATGCAGCAGGCGGTGGCCGTAGGCCAGGTGGAACGTTTTTTTGATCTTGTACATAATCCTCAGCGGAGGCCCGCCCTCTTCATGAATTTTTTCACCAGGTTCATCGGCAGGCCTACCACGGTGTCGAACCTGCCGTCTACCCTCTCTACGAATTCGTCCTCCGCGTCCTGCACGGCGTAGGCGCCGGCTTTGTCCATGTGCTTGCCGCCCAGCGCCTCCAGCCGCGCGGGGCTGAGCCTGCGGACCTTGCACCTGGACTTTTCCAGGCCGGTCAGGACCAGGCCCTTCTCCAGCCAGACCAGCGCGACGCCGCTGTACACCGCCTGCCAGGAACCGTTCTGCAGCCTGAGCAGACGCATTGACTCGGCGTGGCTGCGCGGCTTGCCGAGGATCTTTCCCCTGCAGAAGACCAGCGTGTCGGAGCCGAGCACGGGGCTGTCCGGAAAACGCTTAGCCACGTCCATAGCCTTTTCCAGGGCCAGCGCCTTCACTATGGCCGAGGGGCGACGCAGGGTATGGGTTTCCGGGCAGGAGGACGGCCGGCGGACGAACTTTATCCCCGCCTCCCTGAGCAGCTTGACCCGCCGCGGCGAGCGCGAGGCCAGTACCAGGACGGGACGCTTCATTTGATCAGCTGCTTGTAGACCACCCCGGCGATGAAGATGCCCAGCAGCGCGGCGACGTTGAACTTGAAGACCAGCCCGAGCGTCAGCTCGATGATGGCCAGGTCGAGAGTGGCGGGGTTGAGGCCCGTGTTTATGCCGGTATTGAGCAGCGTCACGGCCTGGCCGCCGGGGAACCAGATCTCGGCCAGCTTGCCGACGAAGGTGCCGACCAGCGAGCCTGTCACTACTACTATGAGGGCGTGGAGCGCGTTTTTCATGGTTTTTTACGGTTCTGTCTTTCCCTTGGCACGTTGGCGGAGATCACGGTGTTGGCGCCGAGCCAGTCCAGGTAGTCCCGGCTGCCGCCGTCTATGTCGGTGAAAATGATCTCGGGCACGGTGTAGGGGTGATGCTGTTTTATGAACTGCGACACGTCGGCCGCCAGCGCCTTGCGGGTCTTTATGAGCAGCAGTATCTCAGACGAGGTTTCCAGCTTGCCCTGCCACCTGTAGGAGGAGGTCACTCCCTCCACCATGGAGACGCAGGCGGCCAGCTTCTCGCGGAGCAGGCCGTCTGATATCTTGCGGGCGGATTCCTTGTCCCCGACCGTGACGAAGCAGATCTGGTAGAGCGCGGGCATAGGATAATGATATAAATACGCGCGGCGGCTAATCAAACTCCTGGATATTACCGCCGGGGAAGGGAAGGTCGGGCATGCCGCAGGTGGCGAAAGCCGCCCTGGCGCGGGTTATATCCCCGGCGTGGCTGGCCCGCCAGGAGGCGTCCTCTTTGGTCATATTCCTGTAAAGCCTGGTCGCCTTCGACATCTTCCGGTTCTCGGTGTCGTAGAACATGCGCTGGAAGCGGCTTATCTCATAGAGCGGCATGGCGCGGAAGCGGGCGTCGTTGCGCATCGCGTCGGCCATGGTGAGCTGGCCCCGCCGCACGCGCTGCAGATCGCGCTCGTAGAGCAGTGTGAACAGGTTCTCGTCGCGTACCGCCGCCCGGGTGCGCTGCAGCCACATCCCCAGCGAATCGAGCGTCTCGAAAGGCCTGGCGCACCATTGCTCCGTGACCAGGGCTGAGGCCCGTGCTTTCCGCATGGCGTAGCTCTGGCCTTCGTGCAGGTAGGTGCAGAAGGATGATTTTATCTCTTTCACTCCGGGATCGCCGGTTTCGAAGTCCGCGTTGACCAGGTTTATCTGCAGCCCTACCCGGGCCTGGAAGAGGGCGGCCAGTTCCTCCTGCTCCGCGGTGGGCGCGTCCAGCCCCGTCAGGCGGTGGAACCGGTAGACCTGGGCGGCGCGGGCCACGGCCAGGGCGAGCATCGTGTCGGAGCCGAATTCGCGCCGCAGGTAGATAGTGCGGCGGTCGAACTCATACCGGGGACACGGCGCCTCCACGTTGGCGAATTCGAACGAGACGGGGTTCTCTTCAAGGAAGGCGATGAGACTTTTTCCCTCCTTCGCCGTGGAGAGTACGTCGAAGGCGCGCTCGATGGCGGGTTCCGGCGTGAGCGACGGGGCGGCGCGCCTGTTGCCGGAGCAGGCGGCGAGGGTCAGGACGGCTGCGAGCAGGGCCGGCATCTTTTTCGTCACGGAAGTATTATATAAAAGAAGCGCGGAGGGGATTTTCCATGGCGGCGGCAAAATGCTAGATTTAAGAAGATGGCGGCGAAAACGCTGATAATAAACCTCAACCTGGCGCTGGACAAGACCGTTTATGTCCCCCGCCTGCGTCCGCACGAGACTTACCGGCTCGGCCCGGGCGTCATAACGCTGCCCGGCGGCAAGGGCGTCAACATGGCCCGCGCGCTGCGCTCGGCCGGCGGCTCCCCGGTGGTGGCCGGCTTCGTGGCGGGGCATATGGGCAGCCTCATCACCAAAGCCCTGGAGGAAGCCGGGCTCAGGTCCAGGCTTTTTCGGCACGGCGGCGGCGAGTCCCGCCTCTGTTTCACCCTTGCCACCTCCGGCGGGACGGCCTATAATTTCAACGAAGAGGGCGCCCCCGTGCCGCTCAGGGCTCAGCGGGCTTTCCTCGCCTGGACGGAGCGCGCCTCGCGCGGGGCCGTCCTGGCGGCCGTCTGCGGCCGCCGCGTGCGCGGCCTGGCGAAGGAGTTCTACCGCGAGCTCTCGCGGCGGCTGCTCGCCGGCGGGGCCCGCGAGGTCGGCTACGACGCCAGCGGCCCGGCGCTGCGCGACGGAGCCCTGGGCGGCGCCACCCTGGTAAAGATAAACCGCCGGGAGTTCATGGAGTTTGAGCGCTCGCGGTTCTCCGCGGCGGCGGTCGCGCGCTGCCTGGCGCGCTGGCGCCCGCGCGGCCTGCGCACCCTTATAGTGACCAACTCCTCCGGCCCGGGCTATTGCTCCTGCCCGTCGGGGAATTTCTCCTTTACCCCCCCGGCCGCGGGCGGGATAGTGAATCCCGTAGGGGCCGGCGATTCGTTCATGGCCGGCTGGGCCCGCGCCCTGGAACTGCGCCTCGGCGCCGAAGCGTCGCTCAAGCTCGCCGCGGGCTGCTCGGTGGCGGACTGCATGACGCTGGGCTCCGGCGTCATCGCCAGGGCGGAGGCGGAGCGCTGGGCCCGCCGCGTCCGCGTCAAAAAGATCTAAGTCCTCCAGGAGGTTCATCATGTCGGAACTCTCTAAGATAGAAGCTCTCTTCTCCCGGGCCTGGGCGGAGGACCGCAAATCTCTTTCCGAAGCCGAGGTCTACTCCATACTGGAACTCTGCGGGCTGGGCGTCCCGGCTTATGTGGTGGTCCCCGCATCAGCGGGGGACACCATGCGGCATGGTGTCCCCGTACAATTTTCCGCCGCGGCGGCCGATGTCTGCTCGCGCATCCCCGGCGAAAAACTGGTGCTGAAGATCCTTTCCTCCGCCACGCTCCATAAGACCGAATCCGGCGGCGTGAAGGTCATGGAAAAAGCGAGCGGCCCCGTCGGAGAGGCCCTGACCGCCATGGCCGTTAAATTCCCGGAGGCCGAGGGTTTCCTGGCCTGCGAGTTCGTGGAACATTCGGCTTTCGCCCTGGGCGAGGAGCTCCTGCTCGGCGCCAGGTCCGACGACGCCTACGGGCCCGTGATCACGCTCGGTCCCGGCGGCACAGATGCCGAGGCCCTGATAAAGTCGCTGCGTCCGGGTACGGCGCCGTCCGTCATCCCGGTGGAAATGGCCTTCAACTCCGGCGTCTGGAAACAGTTCCTGGAACAGGCCTGGGTCTGGCGCTATGTTTCAGGCTGCGCCCGCGGCGGCAGGTGCCTGGCGCAGGACGGCGAGATGGTTAAATGGCTGGAGGGCTTCGCCCATCTGCTGAAGAATTTCAGGGACGGCGGCCCGTCGGAGTGGGCCATAGAGGAGTTCGAGATAAACCCGCTGGCAGTGTCGAAGGGGCGCCTGGTCGCGCTCGACGGGGTGCTGCGCTTCCGCAAGGCGAAGACGGACGCCGCCCGGCGCAAGCCGTCGAAAAAAGGCGTGGAATCCCTGATCCACTCCAGGAGCCTGGCCGTGGTCGGCGTCAGCGAGAAGAAGATGAACATGGCCCGCATCATCCTCAACAACGTCATCAAGGCCGGCTTCCCTAAAGAGAAGGCCTATATCATCAAGGAAGGCGCGGCGGAGATAGACGGCGTGAAATGCTATCCCTCGCCGGCGGACCTGCCCGAGAAGGCGGACATGTACGTGGTGGCGGTGCCCGCGCCGGAGGTCCCCAAAGTGCTGGCCGACGCCGGCTCTTCCGGCAAGGTCAACGGCGTGGTGCTGATCTCCGGCGGCATAGGCGAGAAGGCCGGCTCCGAGGATATCGGCAGGACCGTGGTGGACATCCTCAACCGCGCCCGCGAGAAGAACCCGGATTTCGCGCTGAGCGGCGGCAACTCTATGGGCATAGTGCTCAACGACGCCAGGGTCAATACTTTCTTCATCCCCGGGCACAAGCTGGAGCACCCGCTGGGCGTCAACCCGCACGGGGCGCGCACCGCCTTCGTCAGCCAGAGCGGGGCTTTCGTCATCTCCGTCATCAGCAAGATGCCCTGGCTCAAGCCGGCCTACAGTATAACCGTCGGCAACCAGCAGGACGTGACCGTTCCCGATTACGTGGAGCGGCTCGCCGACGAGGACGACCTGAAAGTCCTACTGGTCTACATCGAAGGTTTCAAGCCCGGCGACGGCCTGGCGCTGGCCAGGGTAGTAGAGAAGGCCCGGACGAAAGGCAAGCAGGTCCTGCTCTACAAGGCCGGCCGGACCGTAGTAGGGCAGAAAGCCGTGATGGGCCACACCGCCTCGATAGCCGGCGATTACATGGTGACCCGCGCCATAATGGAGAAGGCCGGCGCGCTGGTGGCGGAGAGCTTCGACGAGTTCTCAGACCTGGCGGCGCTGGCCTATTGCCTGGCCGGGCGCCGGCCGGCGAACGGCAATACTTTTTTCATGAGCAACGCCGGCTTCGAGGCCGCGGGCATGGCCGACGGCATAAGCGGGCCGCTGGCCGCCGGCATGAGCCCGGAGCTGACCGCGGAGATGGCCGGTACGCTGAAGGAGCACAAGCTGGATTCCATAGTGGACGCCAGGAACCCGCTGGATGTGACGCCGATGGCGACGGACGCGGCGATAGGCGCCATAGTCCGGACCGCGCTGGCCTCCGACGAATATTCGGGGGCGCTGGTCTCGATGATACCGCTCACGGTGGCCATGAACACGCTGCCGAAAAGCCCGGACTGGCCGGACGACCTGGATAATTCTTTCCTGAAAGGCGCGGCGGAGACCGCCCGCGCCGAAAAGAAGCCGCTGATCTTCTGCGCCGCGGCCGGGGCCAGGTACGAACCCTACTGCGCCTACGCCCAGTCGCTGGGCCTGCCGGTGTTCCGCTCCGCGGACCGGGCGGCGGCGATGTACGGCCGCTACCTGGAATACGTCCTGAAAGACCGGGGTCCCGGGCTCTTCTAGGCCGCCAGCCGGAGTATCTTCTCTATCTCTGGCTGCTCGTGGCGCAGGCCCCACATGCGGATGAGCATCATCGCGTTCTCCGCGATCCTGGGCACGTCGGAGGCCGGTATCTTAACCTCTGACAGCCGCAGCGGCGCCCCCGCCTCCCTGAAGAAGTCCTCGAAAGCGTTCACGCAGGCCTCCGCCTTGGTGGTGCCGAACACCGCGCGGCCGAACTTGTCCAGCCTCCGCGGCCCTTCCGTCTCGAGATGATGTCTGAACCAGGCCGGCAGGACTATGGCCAGGCCGGCGCCGTGCGCTATGTCATAGAGGGCGCTGAGAGAGTGCTCGATGGCGTGGTTTATGAAGGTCATGCCGCCGTAGCCGCAGGTGGGCAGGCCGTTGAGGGCCAGGGTGGCCGACCACATCATGGAAGCGCGGGCGTTGTAGTCCGCGGGGTCCTTTAGTATGCGCCGGGTGGAGGCGACGATGGAGCGGGCCAGGCCGTGTACTATCTCGTCGGTGACCTCCGCGTCGGGGTCTCGGGCGGTGAAATAGCCCTCGATTATGTGCGCCAGCGCGTCCACCGCGCCATAGGCGGTCTGCTCGCGCGGCAGCGTCATGGTGGTTTCCGGGTCCAGCGCCGAGACGCGCGGGAACAGCGCGGGGCCGCGGGCGGAGAACTTCTGCCTGGTCTCCTCGTTGGTCACCACGCAGCCGGAGTTCATCTCGGAGCCGGTGGCGGGCAGCGTCAGCGCGGCGAAGACCGGCAGCGCGTCCTTTACCTGCGCCTTGCCGCAGAAAAGGTCCCAGGCGTCGCCGCCGTATTTCAGGCCGGCGGCGATGGCCTTGGACTCGTCTATGACCGAGCCTCCGCCGGCCGCCACGATGAGATCGCAGCCCGCCTCCGCGGCCTTCTTCATCCCTTCGCGTACATGGGACAGCACGGGATTGGGTTTGACGCCCGGATGCTCCGTTATCTCCACTCCGTTCTTTCCGAGGGCCGAGGTGACGGCCTCGTAGACCCCGTTGCGCTTTATGCTGCCGCCGCCGTAGACGAACAGCGCTTTTTTGCCGGCCTTGGCGGCCTCGGGGCCCAGCTTGGGTATGGAGTCGCGGCCGAAGATTATCTTTGTCGGATTGGCGAAAACGAAATTCTGCATTTTTCCCTCCCTGCTTGCGTCAGAAGTTTAGGCCGCCTGAGACGCATAGCGTCCGTTGCGGCACAGGCATAGCCTAGCAAAAAAAACCGCCCGCTTGCGGCGGGCGGTTTCGCGGTCGCGGACGGGGTCAGTCGGGGTCCACCCAGACGCCGCGGGCCGGTACGCCGCCGAACGACTTGGTCCCGGCGGGGGTCTCCGAGGCCAGGCAGCCCGAGATGAAGGCGCGGGCCGTCACCAGCTCGTGCAGCGGGTTGATCAGTATCGGCTTGCTCCTGCCTTTCTTGAAGTCCACGTTGTCGCGCTTGACGATGTACTTGGAGTTCAGCTTGCCGGTATGGTCGTTATAGATGATCTCGACACGGCAGTCGTAGTAGTCGCGGTAGAGGGGCTTGAGCCACATGCGCGCGTCGTCGAGCGTGGCCTTAAAATCCTTGCTTTCAACGTATTCCAGGCGGTCCCGCCAGTCCTCGCTGAGGTCGAGATAGACGTTCGGGTCGCAGTAGTTCCGATCGGCGGTGAAAGAGTCGTAGGACTTTTCCTTCATCACCTTGGCCAGCCGCGCGCCTATCTTGCCGCCGGTCGAATTGACGTAGTCCTCCTGCTGCTCGCTGCCCTGGTCGTGGGCGCTGTTGAGCACGTGCGAGCCGGCGGTCTCTATGCCGCCTATGATCGCGGCGCGCAGGCCGCCGCGGACGTAGCCGTAGAGCATGATGCCGTGGAAGTGGTACCACGCGCCGAACTTGTCGCCCTTCCCCTGGTAGAAGTTGCTGATATTGGCCAGCTTGCGGGTCACGGCCAGCTTCTCGCGCTCCGGGTGGCGCCAGTGGTCCGAGAGGACGTTCTCTATGGTCAGGATCGCCAGGTACACGTCGCCGCGGTTGAGGCGGTAGCTCTGGCGGAAGGCCTGGTCCATCGTGACCGAGCCGTCGCCGCGGGTCAGGATATGGGCTATCAGGTCAGCTTCCGTGCCCGTCTTAAAGTGGCGGGAGGTGACGCCGGAGGCCAGCGCGGTCAGCAGCTTGGTGAAAACCTGCGGGATCATCTCCCCCTTGTCCCGGCAGTACTGCCTGAATTCCGGGCTCCACTCGTGCGGCTCGCCGAGGCGGGGCTCTATGCCGTTGGCGCGCTCCTCCACGATTATCTGCTGGTACATCTTGATCATCTCTTTCCTGCGGAAGGGGTTGATGCGGCCCTCGATGTGCAGTTTGGAATTGCGCAGCTGCACCAGCAGACGCTCTTTTTCGTCGGCGGGGATGTCGAGCGCCATGATGTCGGCCTCGGTGGGCATGGCTATGGGCGGGTCCTCAACCACGGTGTTCTGGCCCGAATAGGTGCCGCCGTTGGCGTCGCCGTTGTCCTCGGCTATGCCGAAGAGCACCTGGAAAAGCACCTTGGGGAGGTTCTTGGTATAGACCGTGAGCGCCACGTCGCTCTGGAGGTCGTGGCGGGCGTAGCCGGACTGGCGGTAGCGGCGGGCGAAATCCAGCGTTCCGTCTATGCCGGGGATATCGATCGTGCCGCCGATTATATTGATCTTCTCGGCGTCGCGGCCGGCGCCGTCGAGCAGCGGGTCGTAGCTGTCCGCCGCGAGGTAATAGTTCCTGGTCACCGGTTCCGCGGCCGGGACGGCCGGCGCCGCGGCCCGGAGCGTCGCGAGGTCCATGGAGACCAGGTCGAAGCCGGAGGCGTTCAGATTGGAAAGGGTTGCGGCGGTTATGACCGAAACGAGTATGGCCTTTTTGATCATACTGATATTATAGCGGCGGGCGGCTCCGGCCATAAGGGAAACAGGGCCCAGGGACCCGGCGTTTTAAGACCCAGGCTTTTTATAGGACTAAGTGAGGCTTTTAGCGGGCGGCGGCGCGGCGCAGCCGGTCGAGGATGCCCAGCCCGAGGCCCCTGGCGGGGACTCGCTCGGCGTAAATGACTTTAGCCCCGGACATTTCCAGCCTGTGCAGGGCGGAGAAAAGGTTGGCGGCGGCCTCGCGCAGGTCGCCCGACTGAGACAGCACTTCCACGCGCCTGAACTCCCCCTCCGGCCGGCGGCGGAAGGCCAGGTAGGCGGCCCCGCGGGGAGCGGCGGCGGCGCCGGGTTTTATGAGCTTCAAAGGCACAGAGGGAGCGTAATGAGTCCTGAACTGCCCCGGCGCGCGGACCCGGGCCCCGGGGCGGGCCAGCCGTACCTTGCGCAGGCCGCAGGCGGCGGCGATCTCGGCGTCCGGCAGCGCGCCGCGCCGCAGGATAACGGGCCTGCCGCGATCGAATGAGACTATGGTGGATTCTATGCCGTGCCGTGCCGGTCCCCCGTCGATGACGATGACGCCGCGCGGGCCCAGCTGCCTGAGAACGTGTTCCGCGGTGGTCGGGCTCAAGGCGCCGAAGCGGTTGGCGCTGGGCGCGGCCAGAGGCCCGGTCAGCTTTATCAGCCGAACGGCGACTGGATGCGCCGGCATCCTTACCGCGACGGTGGGCAGGCCGGAGGTGATTATGTCCGGCACGGAGGTACGCTTTTTAAGCACCAGCGTCAGCGGGCCCGGCCAGAAGCGGCGGGCCAGCAGCGCGGCGGCCGGCGGTACCTCCGCGGCCACCGAGCGGAGCTGGCGCAGACCGGAAATGTGGACTATCAGCGGATCGAAATGCGGGCGGCCCTTGGCTTCGAATATTCCGGCCGCCGCGGCCGGGTCGAAGGCCGAGGCCCCGAGCCCATAGACGGTCTCGGTAGGGAAGGCGGCGAGGCCGCCGCGCTTTATGACGGCGGCGGCGCGGGCGAGCCCGCGCGCGTCGGGCCGCAATGCTTTCATTATCGCGACTTTAAGCATGCGGCCCTCATATCAATTTTGCCTGGAACAGCCAGGCGAAGCCCAGGAAAGCGAAGAAGCCTACCACGTCGGTGACGGTGGTCAGGAAGATGCCGGAGGAGTGAGCCGGGTCGAAGCCCATGCGCTTCATGGTCAGCGGTATCAGCGCGCCGCTGAGGCCCGCGGCCACCATGTTGACTATCATGGCCAGGCCGACGACGAGGCCGAGATAAGGACTGCCTTTCCAGAGCCAGGCGGCGGCGGCCGTGACTCCGCCTATCAGCGCGCCGTTGATCAGGCCCACCCAGAGCTCGGTAATGACCAGGCGCGCGCCGGACCTGCCGTCTATCTCTCGCATGACCATGCCGCGTATGACGACCGCCAGCGTCTGCGTGCCGGCGTTGCCGCCCTGTCCGGCGATGATCGGCAGGAAGACGGCCAGCACCGCGATGCGGGCTATCAGGTCCTCGAACATCGCCACCACGGCGCCGGCCATGAAGGCGGTCAGCAGATTGATATAGAGCCAGGGCAGGCGGCGCGTCACCTTGAACCCGACGGTGGAATGCGGTCGCTCCTCGGCGCTGGCGCCGAAGAGGATCTGCAGGTCTTCGGTGGCCTCTTCCTCGGTGGATTCGATTATGTTGCGGGTGTTGACCACGCCCAGCAGTCTTCCGCCGTGGTCCACCACGGGAATGCTGAGGAAATGCTTCTTGGAAAAGACGCTGACCAGTTCCTCCCGGTCGGCGAAGGGGTGCACCCTGAAAACATCGTGCAGCATCACCCGCTCGATGGACACGTCCGTCTGGGCCAGCAGCAGGTCGCGCATATTCAGCACGCCGAGGAGGCTATTATCATCTCCCACCACATAGCAGTAACTGGTCGGGGCGTGTTTTTTCGCCATCGAGCGCAGCCGGGTTATGACCTCCCCGACCTTCAGGTCCTTGCGGAAGGACAGGAAGTCGGTGCTCATAAGCCTGCCGGCGCTCTCATTGGGGTAGCTGAGGTTCTCCGCTATCTTTCCGGCGAAATCCCGCTCGAGCAGCGGGAGGATGGTCTTTACGAAATCCTCTCCCGCGTGGCGGAAGATGTCCGCCACGTGAGCGTGAGGCACGCGGTAAAGGAGGGCCGCCGCCGCCCCGGGTTCTATCTCGGATATTATCGCGGCCGCAGGACGCGGCTGCAGGTTCTCCACCACCTTGGCGGCCTCGGCCTGGCCCAGGCTCCGGAAGATGCCGGCGGCCTCGCCCGGCTCCAGCAATTCCAGCGCCCCCGCGGCGCGGGCGGGATCGGTCTGTATGTAATGGCTTATGACGGACAGCGCCGCGCTTTTCTTGGACATCGGTTATATTCTAGGAAATAAGCGCCGCCCGGAGAAGCGCTTTACTTAAGCGCGGCGTAGAGCGCGAAGCCGAGGGCGGCCAGGGCCGTCCAGAGCAGCGCGGTGACGCGGAAGGTGAGCGTCTCCACCGCCCGTGAAAGGCCCGCGCTCTCCTCGGCCAGCTTCGACGAGATCTCGGCCTGGGACGCCAGGCCGTCCTCTATGGCGTCGAGACGTTCCTCGACCTGGCTCAGTTCCTCCCCGACGGTGGACCTGTTCTCCCTGGCGCGGTTGAGTTCCTCGCGCAGGCGGTAGCTCATATCGATTATGCGCGGTGCGTTCTTGACCAGCTGCACCCACGGTATGAATCCTAGTATCTTAAGTAAGCTCATTTCTTGCTCCTTTTGCGTTTCCCGGCGCCGCCGCGCGCCCGCTCGGCCGCCTTGTCCAGCGCGGCGATGAGGGTTTTGCCGAATTCTTCCGAGGAATAGGGTTTGGGCAGGGCCGAGTCGAAACCGTACTTCTCAGGCCCGGCCATGACCGGATAGTCAGAGTAGCCGCTGGTGGCCACGGCGGCCACGGCGGGGTCCTGTTTGCGGAGTTCCTCCAGGCATTCCTTGCCTCCCATCCCGCCGGGGATGACCAGGTCCATTAGTACAGCCGTGAAAGCGCCGGCTCCGCCCTTCTCGCGGAACAGGCGCAGCGCGGTCCTGCCGTCGGCCGCCGGCACGGGTGTGTAGCCGGAGGCCCGGAGCATCGCCGTCAGCATGTCGGTAACGCTTTCGTCGTCCTCCAGCACTAAAACGAGCCCGGAGCCCTTATGCAGTTTCGGCCTGGTCGGCTTTACCGGTTCGCAGGAAGAGTAGACTTCCAGGCAGGGCAGGTAAATGCTGAACCGCGTTCCCTGGCCCTGCACCGAGGCGGCCTCGATATGTCCGCCGTGGCCGCGGGCCACCGAGAAAGCCATGGAAAGTCCCAGGCCGCGCCCTTTGCCTTTGGTGGAGAAGTAGGGGTCGAATATGCGGGCGAGGATGTCCCCCGGAATGCCTATCCCGTTGTCGCTTATGTCTATGCGGATGTACCGGCCCGGGTCCAGGGGCAGGCTTCCCCCCTTGGGGTTGACGAACTCTGAGAGTTCTATCGTAACCGTGCCGCCGGACGGCATCGCCTGGGCGGCGTTGAGGACGATATTGTTGACCGTCTGGAAGATCTGGCTCTCGTCGCCGTCTATATCCGGGAGTGCCTGCGGCGTTTTCACCTTCAGCACGGAGCTCGCCCCGGTCATGGCCAGGGCGGCCGCCCTGGAGACGATAGAACACAGGCTGAAGCGCTTGCGGGCGGGCTTGGTGCCCCTGGCGAAGGAGGAGAACTGGTGCATAAGGCTGCGGCAGGAATTGACGCCTTCCAGCGCCTCGGCCACGTAGGTCAGCAGCTCTTTCTTTTTGGAGTCCATCAGGTCCATCTCGAGCAGCGAGAGATTTCCCATTATGCAGGCCAGCATATTGTTGAAATCATGGGCCAGACCGCCCGCTATCATGCTCAACGACTCCAGCCGCTGCGCTTCGAGCAGAGCGGCTTCCGCCCGCTGTTTATCCGAGAGGTCGATGATGGTGGAGATGATGTGCGTCTCGCCGCCTATATTGATGACGGCGCCCGAATAGTCCGCGGGCAGCGACTCCCCGTTCTTTATCCTGAAGTTGAAGCGCAGGTTCCTCGCCCGCCCTTTTCCCGATATCCCGTTCAGCAGTTTTTCTCTGAAGGGCTCGTTCTCCCATACGCGCAGTTCGGTGGTGGTACGGCCTATCATCTCCTCGCGGCTATAGCCGCTCATGGCGGTGAGCGCCTCATTGACGTCGAGTATCAGGCCGTCCGGTACCCGCGTGATTATCTGGCCGTAGGGCGAGGAGCGGAACACCAGTGAGAATTTTTCCTCGCTGCGTTTCAGGGCCTCCTGCTCTTTTACGCGGTCGGTTATATCACGGCAGAGCGAGAGTATGCGCCGGGAATCTCCTTCGCCGACCACGGTGGCGTTGACCTCTATGGGGGTCACGGCCCCTTTCTTATCCTCGTAGTATGCCGTCAAGTCGCGTATGAACCCATCTCTCACGCATTTTGCCACGGCTTCCGCGTTGGCTTGTTTATTGAAGTCCGTCGTCCATTCCACCACGGTCCTGCCCAGTATCTCCCCAAGTGTCGAGTGACCGCTCTGGCGGACATATTCCTGGTTGGCGTCGACAACCAGGCCGTCATTGTCCAGTATCAGGTAGCCTAGCCCGGTGGTCTCCACAAGGGCGCGATATTTCTCCTCGCTGCGGCGCAGTTCCTCCTCGGCGCGCTTGCGCGTGGTCATGTCGCGGCAGATGCTCATATTGACCTTTAACTAATAATGGATACATGTTACAATATGCTGCATGAGACCACATGGAACCCCGGAACAGTTGGAAAAGCGCAGGCGCCAGGCCATAG
>WOVA01000082.1 GCA_009773155.1 Elusimicrobiota bacterium | reverse complement strand
GGCGGACACCCTTGCCTTTGGCTAACGGTAGGTTCTATCAACCCCCGTAGGGGACTTTCACCCCCAAGTGTGCGCGCATGCCGCGCGCACCAAAAAAGAGCCCCGGGCGCGGGCCCGGGGCTCTGGGAGTATCGGCGGCGGGATTATTCCTTCTCTATGGGGCTGACGAAACCGCCGTTCTCCAGTTTATAAGGAAGGTGGAAATACTCGCGGATATCCGCCAGGTCCGGAGAGAGGGCCTCGATGGCGGCCAGGCGGAATTCAGTGTCGGAGGAGCGTTCCATGATGTCCTCGAGCAGGCTCTTCACGCGGGAGTCGTTGTTGGCGCCGGAAAGGGCCTTGATGGCGGCCAGGCGCACCGGTTTGCGCTCGTTGGAGTCGCGGACCAGGTCCGTCATAAGGTCCTTGACCCTGTAATGACCCATCGCGTTATAGAGGCTCTTCAGGGCCTCTACGCGGGTCGGCTCCTCCTCGTTGCGGGAGCGGAGCACGTCGGAGAGGACATCCTGCGGGCGGGAATTGTTCGAAGCGGAGAAAAGCGCCCAGATGGCGGCGCGGCGGGCGTCGCGGTCCTTCTCGGAGTACCTGACGGCGTCCATCAGCAGGTCCTGCACCCGTGAGTGGCCGGTGGCGGACCAGAGGGCCTTGTAGGCCATCACGCGCAGTTCGCGCGGCTCATTGCCGTAGCGAATGACGTCCGTAAGTTCGTCCCTGACCCGGGAACCGCCGGTGGCGTAGGAGAGAACGCGGGCGGCTTCGACGCGTATATCCGTCCGCTCATTTTGGTCACCGAGGATCTCGCGCACCGGGTCCTGGGCGTAGCTGTTGCCGATGTACGGCCTGGAGGCCCTGACCGCGGCCTTGCGCACTTCGGGGTTGGGGTCGCGCAGCAGGTCGCGCAGGTCGGAGGAGTCTATGTGCTTGTTGAACTGAGCGAAAGGAGAGGGCCCCGGCCTGAAGATATGCGTGGCGCAGGCGCCGGCCGGTTCGCCGGAGCTGAAATCGGGCCTGACGGCGGGCTCTATCAGCGTGGCGCCGCTCTCGCACCTGAAGTGGCACTTGTTGTTCCTGAACTCCGTGAAGACGCACACGTCCAGCGTTGTGGCCGGAGGCTGCGGGAGCTGAGGCTGCTGCTGTATCTGCGCCATTATGCTGCCGGCGTCCGGCAGACCCTGCGCGCGCAGGCTCTCGAGCTCCGCGCACCAGCCCTGGCCGGCCAGGCCGGCGAGGGAGAAAAACACCATAGCTTTAAGGATCATCGATGGAACCCCCTGACAGAATTTAACCTTCGGTAAAGTTTAACAACACTGCGGCCCTTCCTTATAGAGTCAAAGGTCCCCTTTTTTTATGGGCCGGGAGACCTATGATTATAGTCAATGAAAAACATAGAATAGGCCGATGCCAACCAGGTACCGCCGCGCTTTTATAGAGATAACCAACAGGTGCAACCTGACCTGCTCCTTCTGCGCGCGCTCGGAACGTCCCCCGCGCGACATGAGCCCGGAGGAGTTCCGCCTGGTCGCGGCCCAGGTGAAGCCGCTGGCCGCCGGCGTCTTCCTTCATGTGCTGGGCGAACCCATGCTGCACCCGGAATTCCCCGCCATACTCTCGGCCTCCTCGGAGCTGGGGCTGAAGGTGACGCTGGTGACCAACGGCACCCTTATCGACCGGTTCAGCCCCGGGATATTCAGCGAGCCCTGCCTGGCCCAGGTCTCGCCCTCGCTGCAAGCCCTGTCCGCCCTTCCGCCGGAGCGCCGGGAGGAGGCGCTGGAAAAACTGATCGCCTTCGCCCGCGCCAGGCCCCCGGGGCTGATCGTGGTGTTCCGGCTGCGCGGCGCCGACGACCCCTTTTCGCTCGCCGCCAGGTCCGCCCTGCTGGCCTCCTTCCCGGGATACGCCCCCGACCCGGGCAAGCGGCGGCTGAAGCTGGCGGAGAACACCTTCTTCGCCGGCGGCGGCCTCTTCGGCTGGCCGGGCTCCGGCCCGGGTTCCGGCAAGAAGAGCTGTCTTGGCCTGCGCCATCATTTCGCCGTCCTCTCCGACCTGCGGGTAGCGCCCTGCTGCATAGACTGCGACGGCGCCATGGCCTTAGGGGACCTCCGCGAAAAGACCCTGGCGGAAGCCCTGTCCTCCCCGGCCGCCGCCGCCCTGCGCGCCTCCATAGCCGGCCGGGGCACCATGCCCGCTCATTGCGCCGGCTGCGGCTTCAACGCCATGTCCGACGAATGATCACGCATAGGTCCCCCTGCCCATACCGCATAGGTCCCGGGGTAAAAGAAGTCATAGGTCTTTAGGGAAAAAAACACTTGACAATACTCAATGGATTTATGTCAAATTGACATTAGTCAGCACAAAGCAGGAGGAATAGCATGAAAAAAACCTTCATAATAGTACTCACGCTCGCGGCCTTCTCCGCCGGCGCCTTCGCGGCGGACAAGGTCATCTACGGCAAGGACGACAGGTTCGACCTCTACCAGGTCACCGATAAGGCCCTGCTCAAGCTGGCCGATTCCACGGTCGGCCTGTTCAAGGCCGGCGACGTGACCATCAACGGCGACACCGCCGCCCTCAAGACCCGCTCCTACGCGCAGGCCTACAGCCTCTGCAAGGAAGAGCCCTTCTACGACCAGGTCAACGGCGCCTTCTGCTCCGGCTCGCTCGTGGCCCCCGACGTCATCATGACGGCCGGCCACTGCGTCAGGAGCGAATCCGCCTGCACCGGCACCAAGTTCGTCTTCGGCTTCGGCATCAAAGAGGCCGGCGTCATGCCCAACAGCGTGCCCGCCAACGACGTCTACTCCTGCGCCAAGCTCATCGGCCGCGAGGAAGTGGGCACCGGCGCCGACTGGGCGCTGATAAAGCTCGACCGGCCCGTTACCGGCCACGCGCCCCTGAAGTACAACCTCACCGACACCCTCAAGAACGGCGACCCGCTGCTGGT
Source organism: Elusimicrobiota bacterium (assembly GCA_009773155.1). Taxonomy (GTDB): domain Bacteria; phylum Elusimicrobiota; class Elusimicrobia; order Elusimicrobiales; family UBA9959; genus UBA2231. Next base: position 555 of record WOVA01000082.1, on the reverse strand, counting down.
CATCGGCCACCCGGCCGGCCTGCCCACCAAGATAGCGGGCGGCGCCACGGTGCGCAACATCAACAAGCCCGGCTACTTCATCGCCAACCTCGACACCTACGGCGGCAACTCCGGCTCCGCGGTGTTCAACGCCAAAACCCACGTCATCGAGGGCATACTGGTGCGCGGCGAGAACGACTATGTCTGGAAGGGCAGCTGCCGCGTCTCCAATGTCTGCACGGACGACGGCTGCCGCGGCGAGGACGTGACCAAGCTCTCGGCCATGACCGCCCAGATTCCGTCCAGGCAGCTCCCCGAGCTGGCCCGGCGCGTGGAGAACCCGGACTACGAAGTAGCCGGCAACTTCCCCGCCTACCAGCTGCTCGAGTCGCTCTCCGGCCTCAACTGAGACCGCGGCGTCTCATAACAAAAAAGCCCCCCGGTCTCCGGGGGGCTTTTCTTTTTAGGGAGACGTTGCTTAACCTGAAAGTTGCAGTTGCAACTTTCCGCCCGCATAGCGGGCGCCCTTCGGGAGGTATACACCTCGTCGGGCCGGGCGCGCATAGCGCTGGGCCC
>WOVA01000032.1 GCA_009773155.1 Elusimicrobiota bacterium | reverse complement strand
CGCTGGGCCCTCCGCCCGCTTCGCGGGGAATCCTGCAGAATAATTCTGTTCCCTTATTTTCCCAATGAAAACTATGCTGAACTGCAGGATTCAGGTTAAGACGGGGTCAGGTCTTTACTTTTGACCGGGAAAGGTCAAAATAAAGGCCTGATTCTTTTTTATTTGTAGAGTCGGGGGAGCCTGGCGTTGGCGGCAGTGCGCCGGGAATGGAGGGCGACGGGATCGCCCGCGGCCGCGCCCGGTATGGCGCTGACGTCGAGCAGGGTGTGGATGATGCCGGGGCGGCCGATGAACGGCGCCTTGCGGCCGCGCAGCGTCCCCCAGTAGGTGAAGCCCGCGTCCACGCGGATGCCGCCGCCGCGCGGCTCCATCGAGAGCCCGTCGGAATAGCCGGCAGGTATCGTGGCCACGCGCATGTCGCGCGGAGCGACGTATTCGCTGGAATAGCCCAGCGATTCGCCGCGGCGCACTTTCTTTATCGAGATTATTCTGGCGAAGAATTTCCAGGGGCGTTCCAGTCCCGGCACCGGCGGACCGCCTTTCTTTTTCAGATAGTAATTGGACGGGTAGATGCCGTAGAGCAGATTCCCTATCCTGACCATGTCCAGCTGCCAGTGGGGAAGGTCGCAGAAGACCGAGCTGTTGGCCGCGTCGGCCTCCAGCCCCGGCCAGTAACGGCGGGCGGCCAGGGCCAGCGCCCTGAAGCGGCCCAGTTTCTCCTCGGCTTCCACCAGGTTCTTCTGCGGCGTGTAGGCCAGGTGCGCCGAAAAGGCCAGCGGGCGCACGGCTTTTACTCGCGCGAGGGCCGCCGCGAAAGCGGGGAGAGCGCCGGGCGCGACGCCCCAGCGGCGCAGGCCCAGGTCTATGTCCACGCGGCAGGGCAGCGGCCGCGCGGCCGACCCGCGGCGGGCGAAAGCTTTAACGAAGGGCAGGCTGTCGACGGTGGGGATGAGCCGGTGTTTCACTATCTCGCCGGCTTCTTCCGGGAGCGACGGGGCCAGGCAGGCGATGGGGGCCTTTACTCCCGCCTCACGGAGCCGCGCCCCTTCCTCGGCCGTCAGTACGCCGAGCTGGTCCGCGCCGCCGGCCAGCGCAGCTCTGGCCGCCTCGGCGGCGCCGTGGCCGTAGCCGTCGGCTTTCACCACGGCCATGAACTTCACGCCGGGCCGCAGCTCGCGCTTTATCGCCCTGGCATTGGCCTTTATGCCCCGCCGGTCTATCTCTATCCATTTCAGCATAAGAGGGGGACGCTGATGATTAAATGATTATTTACTAACAATTCGTTCCTGTATAAGGGGTTGCCTGTGAATAAATAATCATTTAATCATCAGCGTCCCCTATCTGAAAATTATATCATTAACCTGTATGGCGGGCCTTTCCATGAAAAAAATCTGCGGCGTGCCCAATATGACGGCCGCCGCCATGCTGGCGCTCGAGCGTCTCGACGCCGGCGTCGCCTGCGTCGTCTGGGCCGTCGCGCAGGAGGAGGATTTTCAGGAGTTCGCCGCCGCGGCCGCCGGCCTGCGGCAGGCGCTGGGGCGCAAGCCGCCGGAGCTGCTGATCTGGGGCTCCGAGCCCGGCCAGCGCGCCGAGGCCCTGCGGCGGCTCTACGGCCCCGTCGGTCCCGACGGACGTATTCTGCTTATCCCCGCCGTACATCTGGCCGACAAGGTGATGCCGCCGGGCGAGTTCTCCGCCCTCGGCTTCGCGCTCAAGCCCGGCCTCTCCTATCCCCGGGCCGAGCTGCTGCGCCGTATAGAGAAAGCCGGCTACGCGCGCACGCCTTTCGTGGAAACCCGCGGCGAGTACGCCGTGCGCGGTTCCGTTATAGACCTGTTCCCGCCCGGCGCCGAGAAGCCGCTGCGCCTGTTCTTCACCGACTCGCTCGAGAGCATCCGCCCCTTCGACATAGAGACCCAGCATACTTCCGGCTTCATGCCGGAATTTTTCCTGCCGCCGGCTTTCGCGCGCGGAGAGGAGACGTTGACCTCCGTGCCGCCGCTGGCGGGCGCCGAGCTGCTGGTCCCCCGCGCCGCGGAGCCGGAACTGCCCGCGGAGGCCGCCGCCCTGCCCCGGCTGGTCTACGGCGACGCCAGGACCGGCGACGCGGAGGAGGATTTCGGCGCTCGCGCCGTGGATTCCTGCGGCGCCGATATTAAACTGGCCGCCGCCGGTATGGAGCGGCTCTCCCGGGGCGGCAGCGCCGTCTATCTTTTCTGCATGAACCGCGGCGAGCGCGAGCGGCTGGGAGAACTGCTGCTGGACCTGGACGCCGACAGGTACTGCGCGCTCGTCACCGCGCCTGTGGCCGAGGGTTTCGTCCTCCAGCGCTCGCAGCTGGCCTTCCTGGCCACCTCCGAGATCTTCCAGCGCCGCTACCGCCAGGCCTCCGGCGCGCGCGCCAAGGCCAGGTTCTTCAAATGGGCCGACCTGAAAGTCGGCGACTTCATCGTGCACGAGGACTACGGCGTCGGCCGCTACCTGGGTCTCAAGAAGCTCGCCTACAAGGCCGGGGGGGAGCAGGTCGACGAAGCCGAGTGCCTGCAGATAGAGTACGCCAAGGGCGATAAGCTCATGGTGCCGCTGCACGACTTCGGCCGCGTGCAGAAATACATCTCCTCCGAGGGCAAGGGGCCGCGGCTCTCGCACATGGACACCAAGACCTGGCGGGAGCTCAAGAGCCGGGTCAGGAAGGAAGTGGAGCAGCTCGCCCGCGACATACTTAAAATAGAGGCCGAGCGCGGCGCCCTGCGCACCGGCGCGCTGCCCGACGCCGGCCACCTGGAGGAGGAGTTCGCCGCTTCGTTCCCTTACGAGGAGACTCCCGACCAGGAATCGGCCATCGCCGACGTGCTGGGCGACCTGCAGCAGCCCAAGCCGATGAACCGTCTCGTCGTGGGCGACGTAGGCTTCGGCAAGACCGAGGTGGCGATGCGCGCGGCCGCCCGCGCCGTCCTGAACGGCCGCCAGGTCGCCGTCCTGGTCCCGACCACCATCCTCGCCGACCAGCATCACCGCAATTTCACCAATCGCTTCCGCGAATTCCCGGTCCGCGTCCGTTCCGTCTCGCGCTTCCTGCCCAAGCCCGAGCAGAAGAAGGTCCTGGCCGAGGCCGCCGCCGGCACCTGCGACATCGTCATCGGCACCCACCGCCTGCTGCAGAAGGACGCCGGCTTCGCCAACCTGGGGCTGGTCGTCATCGACGAGGAACACCGCTTCGGCGTAAAGGACAAGGACCGGCTCAAGGTCCTCTCCAGGGGCGTGCACCTGCTGACGCTCTCGGCCACGCCCATTCCGCGCACCCTCTACCAGTCCGTTTCCACCCTTAAGCCCATGTCGGTCATTGAGAGCCCGCCGCTGGGCCGGCTCCCCATCTCCACCTTCGTGCGGCCCTATGATCCGCGCCTGACCGCCGAGGCCGTCAACCAGGAACTGGCGCGCGGCGGCCAGGTCTATTACGTCTACAACCGCGTGCAGACCATGGCCACCAAGCTGGCGGAACTCCAGAAGCTCATGCCCAACCTGCGCGCCGCCTCCATACACGGCCGGATGAAGGCGGAGGAGGTGGAGGAGCGGATGTGGGACTTCCTCAACCGCAAGTACGACCTGCTGCTGGCCTCCACCATCATCGAATCCGGCATAGACATACCGTCGGTCAACACGCTTATAGTCGAGAACGCGCACGAGCTGGGCCTGGCGCAGCTCTATCAGCTGCGCGGCCGCATCGGGCGCGAGAAGCAGAAGGCCTATTGCTGGCTTTTTTTCCCCGGCTGGATGAAGCCGAAGACCGCGGCGGAAAAAGCCAAAGAGGACGGGGGGAAGAAAAAGAGCCGCAAGCCGGACCCGGCCGAAGAGAAGCGCAGCCGCCGCGCCGAGGGCTGGGGACTGGAGGAATCGTTCGACGCCGCGGCGATAAAAGAGCGGCCGCCGTCGGCCATGACCGAGGACGCTATGAAGCGGCTCTCGGCGCTCGAAGAATTTACGGAGCTGGGCTCCGGCTTCCGGCTGGCCATGCGCGACCTGGAGATACGCGGCGCCGGCGAACTGCTGGGCGTGCGCCAGCACGGCTTCATAAACACCATCGGCCTGGACATGTACATCAAACTGCTCAACTCGGAGATCGCCCGGCTGCGCGGCAAGGCGGAGGAAGAGCTGGCCGAGACCTCCATCGACCTGTCGCTGCCCGCCTATATCCCCGAGGACTATGTCGGCGACGACATGGAGCGCCTCAATTTCTACAAGAAGCTGCTCAACGCCCCCGCCGGCCGCGTGGACGCCGTCATAGCCGAGTTCGAGGATATCTCCGGCCCCGCGCCGCAGCCCCTTAAGAACCTCGCCGGCATCATCAGGTTCAAGAAGACGCTCTCCGCGCACGGCGTGCGGTCCGTCGCGCAGAAAGGCGACGCCATCGAGATCTTCTTCCACCCGAAGTCGCCCGTCGACGCCGCCATCATCGGCGCCTGGCATAAGTTCTTCGGCGACAGGCTGGGCTTCATTCCTTCGCGCTTCGGCGACGGCGTGCGCATAGCCGGCGTCTCCGACCCGCTGGCCGACGTGGGCAGGGCCGTGGCCGCCTTCCCCGAGAAGAGAAAATAGGGCCTTTGGACCCTCGCCGGCCGCTCCCTAAACTGCTAAAATATAACCAGCGAAAGACGGGGGCGAACAGGTTCGACGTTAGCTTGTGTCGCCGTCTCAGCAGGCCATGGTTGACCAGGCCATGTAAAACAGGGTCAAAAAAACAAAAGCCAACTCCAACGAGCTGGCCTGGGCCCACGCCTAAGTGAGCCTCGCCGGAGGTCGCACCCCCTGCAGCTTCCTCCTGGCGTCAAAAAGCAGGGTGCCGTCCCAACTGGCGCGCTTCGTCTGGCGGGGATGAAAGAACACACGGAGCTGGTCCGGAACATGTCGTCCTGTGCTAAGTTCCGGATGAGACAATAACAGGGCTAAGCCTGTAGCGGTTACGGCGTGCGGTTGACGGACCCGGGTGCGATTCCCGGCGCCTCCACCAAATTTAAAGCCGGCTCCTTAAAAAGAGCCGGCTTTAATATTTATACCCTGACTGCCCCCAGGACCCAGGCCGGACTGGGCCCTCTTCCTAAGAGTCCATAGGCCCCCGGCCCGGGGCTGAAAGCGCCCCGTACCGCTATACTATTACCACAGATTCGGAAAAGGGGAAACCGATATGAAGAACGCCTTCAAGACCATGACCGCGATAGCGATAAGCCTCCTCTTCGCAGCCTCCGTGAAGGCCGCCTCGCCTTTCGACGGCTCCGGCGCCTTCGGAGCCCCCGGCCTTATCGAAGTTCCGGCCATCTCCGAGGCCGCCCCGGTGGCCGAGCCCTTCATGCCTGAGGCTGAGGTCCCCGCCAAGGGCTACACGCCCGAACAGCTCCGCGATATGCGGCAGCACAACGCGGCCATAGGCGCTTCAGCCAACAAGGGCCTGGGGCTGGACGACGAGCGCGTCGAGCGCCGGTACCGCCCCTACGCCGATTACGAGAAGACCGGCTACCTCATCATGAGCTCCGATTTCAACTTCAACTCGCGCCAGGCCAAGCTGCTGCTGGCTTCCAAGCTGCCGGCCGACGCCACGCTGGTCATCTTCACCGACACCTACGGGACGAGCAAAGAGGACGTCCTGCGCGAATTCGGTTCCGTGGTCCCCCGCGAGCGCATCAAGGTGGTCACCCTGCCCGGCGCCCGCAACGGCTTCTGGGCCCGCGACGGCATCCCGGTGCCGGCGATTGACGCCTCCAATAACCTGGTGGTAGTGGACGCCCGGTACGGCCACCGCTTCGAGCCCGACGCCGAGATCGCCCGGCTCTTCGGCGCCCGCCTGGAAAAGCACCAGTATTATTTCGAGGGCGGCAATTTCATGGCCAGCCACGCCGGCGACTGCATAATGGTCGACCACGGCGCCCACAGGCAGATCCCGGATTCGATATTCGTGGGACAGTACGGCTGCCAGCAGATGATACGCCTGCCTTTCATAGACGGCATCGGCCACATCGACGAACACGTGCGCTTCATAAGCGAGCGGGTGGTGGTAACCGACCTGCCCCAGTACAAGGACACGCTGGAGGGCAAGGGTTTCACCGTCCACATGATGCCCAAGCCCTCGGGTCCCTTCGAGACCTACGTCAACTCCGTGATCATGGACGGCAAGGTGATAGTGCCGGTCTTCGGCCGCGACACGGACGAGCAGGCGTTCGCCGTCTACCGCTCGCTCGGTCTCGAGCCCTTCGGCGCTGATTCCACAACCCTCTCCAACAGCGGCCAGGGCTCGGTGCACTGCATCACGATGACCTACCCCGCCGTGCCCGCCCGCGAGCTGATGAAGGCGCTGGGCGCCACCGAGCTTTAATAAGCCCCGCCCGCTGAAAAAAAAGAGAGCCGGCTTCTGATGAAGCCGGCTCTCCTTGTTTAGGACGCCGTCAGAAACCTACAAGTCCTTTGATGCCCTTCTTCACCGCGTCCTTGCCCTTCTCCGAGGCCGCCGCCTTCGCCCTGGACCTGGCCTCCTCGGCCAGGCGTTTTTTTACCTGCTCCATTATCATTTTTGTGTCGAAATTTTTGCGGTACTCGTTCCAGGCGGAGGCGTTCAGCCTCTTATAATCCGCCGGCAGCGCGAATTTTTCCGCGGGGATGTCCCCGGTCTTCACCGACCTGACCGTCATGACGTGGCTGGAATCCTTGGCCGAAGCCTCGTGGCCCATAAGCACGCCGGGCGCGTCCTTGCCCCCGGAGAGACCCAGCGCCGCGGCCTGACCGCGGTAGAAATCCGCCGCGGGCTTTAGCTTCGCGTCGTCCGTGATCCAGGCTTTGCCTTTGAGGTCCTTGCCGGAGAACGCGTACTCGTCGGACGCGAAGCCGGCTATTTTTTTTGACCCGGACGTTTTCTTGTAGGTGAAGCCGGCCGGCGCCGCGCCGTCGGGGACCAGGCCGGAGCCGGAATTCATGGACTTGCGCAGTTCGTCGAAGGTGAACTCGCAGTAGCCGTTGGCGGCCGGCATCAGCGTCCATACCACTTTCTTGTCCAGCCGGGTTATTATCACCGATTTCTGCGTGCTGGTCCCTTTCTTTTCTGGGTCCTGGTAGTTCACGCTCATCTCCAGCCGGGAATATTCCGGCTCTATGTAGTTGACGTAAGAGGACTTGCTGGGCTGCCCCTTGTAATCCGAGACGTTCTCCATCTTCATCGTGACGCCGGCCAGCGCCGGGGCGGCGGCCAGCAGAGCCGGGACCAGGAAAATAAATGTTTTCATGAAACCTCCGTTTTTTTAATTCTACTTAAATAGTCCCGGCCCGGGAACCCCAGGAGCCTAACCGAACAGGAAAGCCATCCCGACGAAGAAGAAGAGAAAGGCCGTCAGCAGGTAGCCCGAAGGCCTTTTGCGTTCTATGATATGTTCGAAAAGCGCCGCGAAAAGGGTGCCGGTGATGGCGATGCCCGATACCGCCGCCAGCGCGTCCGCCCGGCGCACGGCCTGCAGGTAGAACATCAGCGACAGGTAGGTGCCGGCCGCGCTGCCGGCCGTTATCCAGAACAGGCTCCGCCGGCCCAGCGAGCGCAGGCGCTCCCGGAAGCGGAAGGGCCGGAAGCGCGAAAGAACGGCGAAGAATATCAACGCGCCGGCCGCGCGGTAGAAATTGCCCTCCGTGGTGCCTATGCCGGGGCAGTTGTCGAAGCCGTAGCGCGTGAGCACTATGCCGGCGCCGTCCAGCACTACTCCCAGGAGGGCGAAAAGGCCCGCCCGCAGGTTCCAGTGCCCTTCTTTGCGGAAAGATTCGAGCGAGAAAATGAAGAGGCAGACGATGAAGAAAGCCACCGCGTAGGCCTTGCGCGGGTCCAGCGTCTGGCCGAAGGCCAGCCAGCTCAGCGAGCCGACGATGAAAGGCTGCAGGCCGAAGAGCATCATCGTGCGGCCCGGCCCCATCAGCGAGAAGGCCTTGAGGATGAAGACGTCGCCCAGCCCCAGGCCGATGGCGCCGGAGAGGACGAACATGGCGACGTAGAACGGCGGCGCCTGGTGGAAGCCGCCCTGCCAGAACACGGTCAGGGCGAAGAGCAGGGCGGCCACGCAGGCCTTGAAGCAGTTTACCCAGACGCTCGATACCTTGCGGGAGTAATGGGTGAAGAACTGCACTCCTATGGCGAAGCTCAGGTTGGCGGCCAGCGCGTAGATGTAGACGGCGTCCATCGGGGAGATATTGTACAAAGTTGCTATCATATCCCCCGATGCTGAGACTGGGCCTCTGCTGCAAGTTTAATACCGAGCCGATAGCGTTCCGCTCGTCCACGGCCTTAAAGGGGTGAAGCTGTGGAAATCCCGGATATAGAAGCGCTGTTCGGTAATCTTCCGGAACTTGAGACGCCGCGGCTGCTGCTGCGCCGGTTCAGTCCGGAGGACGCGCAGGATGTTTTCGATTATGCTTCGGACCCGGAGGTCGCGCGGAACGTTACCTGGGAGCCTCACTCCGGCGTCGAAGCTTCCAGGGGCTTCATAGAATATACTTTGCGCAGTTACTCCGAGAGACGGACCATAGAACTCGCCGTGGTACTGAAAGAGACGGGGCGCGTCATAGGCTCATGCGGCTTCGTCAAATGGAGCCCCGAGAACGCCCGGACCGAGATCGGCTACGCCATGTCGCGCAAGTATTGGGGGAAGGGCCTGATGACGGAGGCCGTGGCCGCTCTCATGGATTACGCCTTCGGCAGCATGAAGGTCCACCGCCTGGAGGCCAGGTGCTTACACGATAATGCCGGCTCGGAAAAAGTGATGATAAAGAACGGCATGAAGTGCGAGGGCACGATGCGGGACTGCGTCTTCGAGAAGGGGCGCTTCAAGACGCTGAAGGTATATTCGATACTGGAGGGGGAATACCGGGTGAGGGAGTGAGGGATGGCTAAGAAGATAATCGCCATAACCGGTTCCTACAGGCGGGGAGGCGTGATCGAACAGGCGGCGGAGGCCGTCCTGGCCGGCGCGCGCGAGGCGGGGGCCGAGACCCGCCTGATAAATCTTGCGGACCTTAAAATAGAATTCTGCAATAACTGCCGCTCCTGCACCCAGGAGCCGGGCGGAAAAAGAGGAGCCTGCGTTCTGCGCGACGAGATGGACGCCTTGCTGGACGCCGCGGACGCCGCCGACGGCATTGTTCTGTCGGCTCCCGTTAACTGCTTCAATGTCACGGCCATCTTCCGCCGCTTCATGGAAAGGCTGCTGCCTTACGCTTACTGGCCCTGGGGCGCCTTGGCCCCCAAAATGCGCCTGCGTACGCGGCGCCCCGCGGTGCTCATAACCTCCTCCGCCATGCCGTCCCTCTTCGGCCGGGTAGCTACCGGCGCGATGCGCGCGCTGAGGGGCGCCGCCGAGGGCCTGGGCTTCCGGCCCGCCGGCACCCTCTTTATCGGCATGGCCTCTCTCAGGAAGGACGCCGCCCCGTCCCCGGGCGAGCTGAAAAAGGCCCGCGCCCTGGGCCGCGGACTGGCCGGCGGGTAATTTGCTATAAAACCGGATACTCTGATGGGGGTTAGATGAAAAATAAAGGTTTTACCCTTATAGAACTTATGATAGTAGTGGCCATAATAGGCATACTGGCCGCCATAGCCATCCCGAAATTCGCCGAGCTGATAAAGAAATCCAAAGAGGGCGCGCTAAAGGGCACGCTCTCTTCGGTGCGCAGCGCGCTGCGGGTCTATTATGCAGATAATGAGGCCATCTACCCGGCCGGCCCTGCCGGCGCCAATATAACCTATCTCCAGCCCTCCCTGGTCCCTAAGTATCTCAGCGAGTGGCCCTCCATACATGTCGCCCCTTACCACGCGGAGACCGACACGGTCGACGCCATAGCCGGCGGCGACCCCGCGGCCGCCGACCCCACCGATGATGGCGAATGGGTGTACGTCTCCAACAGCGCGAGCGAACAATGGGGCCGTATAAACATAGAGTGCTATCATACCGACCTCAAAGGCACGGTCTGGAGCACGCACTAAAGGCCCCTCTTGCCCTTAGGTCCTATTGCGCGCTGGGCCCCCGGACACTCGTCCCGGGGGCCTTCGCGTTGTAGGCTATACTTATGAAAATCATCTCTCTTCTTGCCGCCGTTTTGCTGATGAACGCCGCCGCCCTGCGCGCCGGGGCCTTCGATCAGCTCTCCCTCGAAGCCGAAGGCGGAGAGATCGCCGCGCCCCCCGCGGTATCGGAAGATTCCCTCAAAGCCGTACCTTCCGCGGAGGAGACCGACGAGTACGCCATACCCTCCGGGCCCATGCCCGAGGAAGAGTATTTCCGCGTGCGCGCCCCCTTCGCGGAGACGGAGGGGTTCTCCAAGTCGGCGACGGAAGAAGCCGCCGCCCCGGCCGACAAGGCCTCAATCCCCTACCTCATGCTGGCCACCGCCGAGTCCAACGCGCAGGGCGTAGACCTGGCGCTCATACTGGCCGTCATAAAGAAAGAATCGACTTTCAACCCCAAAGCCAAGAGCCCGGTCGGCGCCTGCGGCCTCATGCAGCTCATGCCCGCCACCGCCAAGTGGATGGGAATGAAGGATACGTCCAAGATCTTCGACCCCGCCATCAATATCAAGTTCGGGACCAAGTACCTCAAGTACCTGTGGGGGGAGTTCGGCGAGGGCTCTCTGGCCGATCTGTCGGCCGAGACCATGGCTCTAAAGAGCACCCGCATGGCCATAGCGGCCTATAACGCCGGCCCCGGCAATGTCAGGAAATACAACGACGTGCCGCCCTTCAAAGAGACCAAAGACTATGTAAAAAAAGTCTCGGCCTACTTCCTTGATTTCGAGGCCGCGCTGCGGTGAAGCAGGCCCCGTTTTTACATAGTCGGCCTGCGCGGCGGCGCGCTGATATACGCCGGCATCTCCAACAGCGATTTCTGAGCCGGACCATGAAGAGCCGCGCATGTCCCGCGCGGCTTTTTCACGCCCGGATTTGCGCCGGGCGGTAATTTGTCGCATAATATCCGCTTAGCGCCGCCGGGGAGCGGCCATGCAAGGAGAGACCAATGAGCAAAACCAAAGGACTTATAGGGGCGGGCGTGGGCCTTGCCGCGCTGGCCGCGGCGGGGGCCTATTTTCTCCGCGGGGAAAAAGGCGCCAGCGCCAAGCGCAAGGTGCGCGGCTGGGCGCTTAAGATGAAGGGCGAGGTGCTCGAGAAGCTGGAGGATATGCGGCGCATAGACCGCGACACCTACCTGGACATGGTGGACAAGGTGGCCGCGCGCTACGCCGGCCGCGATAATGTCACCGCCGAGGAACTGCGCCACATGACCGTGGAGCTGCGCAACGCCTGGGTGCACATCGACAAGAAGATCAAGTGATCAGCGGAAGTCCGCCAGGGCCGGGCCGATGTCGATCCCTTCGACGGAGGCCCGGGCCGGCGGCTCCAGAGCGTCCGTCCCGCTCAGCTCGCCGTAGGACGGCCCCTCCTTACTGTAGATCACGCCGATAGGCAGCCGTTCGCGCTCCTCCGCCAGCCGCGTCGCCGCGGCCCTGTCGGCGGCGTCGTGGTCCGCGCCCACCTTGTATACCCGCTTGGTGAACCAGTCGTAGGTGTTGAGCTTGTTGAACGACACGCAGGGCTGGAACACGTCTATCAGCGAGAAGCCCTTGTGCGCTATCCCGGCCAGTATCAGCTCCGCCAGGTGGTCCTTTTCGGCGGAATAGCCGCGCGCGACGAAGCCGCAGCCCAGCGTCAGCGCGGTCTCGAGCGGGGGGAAAGGCGCTGCGGCCACGCCGGCCGGCTGTATCCTGGTCTTCATCCCGGGTTGGGAGGTGGGCGAGGCCTGGCCCTTGGTCAGGCCGTAGATCTGGTTGTCGTGCACTATGACCGTGATGTCCACGTTGCGCCTGAGATTGTGGATGAAGTGGTTGCCGCCCTCGCCGTAGCAGTCGCCGTCGCCGGTGGTCACTATGACCGTCAGGTCGCGATTGACCATCTTCGCGGCCGCGGCCGCCGGCAGCGAGCGGCCGTGCAGGCCGTTGAAGAACCCGGCCTTCACGTAATGCGGCGACTTGGCCGCCTGGCCGATGCCCGAGACCAGCAGTATGTCGCGCGGGTCGCGGCCCAGCCGCGCCAGCGCGGTCTTGAGCGCCCCCTGTATGCCGAAATTGCCGCAGCCCGGGCACCAGGCTACGGGATCCGACGAGTCGAAATCCTTAGGCTCCATGACCGCCTCCTTTGAGTTCCGCCAGCACGCCGTCGAGCGTGAAAGGCCGCCCGTCGTATTTCAGTATCGAGCCGTCGGGCTCGAGGCCCGTCTCCCGGCGTATCAGCCGGGCCAGCTGGCCGGTCGCGTTGCCCTCCACGGTCAGCACCCGCTTCGCTCCGTTGAGCGCGGCCAGCGCCGCCTCCGACGGGAAGGGCCAGACCTGCGGGAAATGGACGAAGCCGGTGCCGGGCAGCGCCGCGCAGACCTCGCGCAGCACGCCCAGCGTGGAGCCGAAGCCGCAGAGCATGACGGGCGAGCCCGGGTTGACCACGACCGGCTCCAGCACCTCTTTGGCCAGGCCCGCCATCTTAAGATGCAGCCGCTTGCGCGTCATTTTCATCCGGTCGGCGGCGGACTCCGTGATGTGCCCCTCCGGGCCGTGCTCGTCGCTGTCGGCGGCGGCCGGCGGACCCGGCCGGCCGGGGAATATCCTCGGCGAGACGCCGTCGGCGGACCAGGCGTAACGGGGTTCCTTGTGATCGGGGCCCGCGATCCTCCCCCGGTCCGGCGGCTCGGCTTTCTGGTCGGGGAACTCTATATTGACGAACGATTCGGCCAGGTGCTGGTCGGAAAGTATCAGCGCCGGTACCTGGAACCGCTCGGCAGTGTTGAAAGCGCGCTTGGCCGCCAGGAAGCATTCCTCCGGCGAGCCGGGCGCGTATACCGCGCGGGCGAATTCGCCGTGGCCGGCGTGCAGGACGAACTCCAGGTCCTCCTGCGCCGTACGGGTGGGAAATCCCGTGGCCGGGCCCGGCCTCATCACCACCGCTATCACCACGGGCGTTTCGGTCATCGCCGCCAGGCTCACACCCTCGCACATCAGCGCGAAACCGCCGCCGGAGCTGCCCGTCATCGCGCGCGCGCCGGCGAAGGAGGCGCCGACCGCCATATTGACCGCCGCTATCTCGTCCTCGGCCTGCTCCACTATTATCCCGTAGCGGGCGGCGTAGTCGGCCACCGTGTTCATTATCCCGGTGGAGGGGGACATGGGGTAGGCGGAATAGAACTTGCAGCCCGCCGAAATGACGCCCAGCGCCAGCGCCTCGTTGCCGGCGATGAGGCAGTCCCGGCGGTGCGGCGCGGAGGCCAGCGGGAAGGCGCAGGAGCGCGCGCCGGCCGAGACGAAATCGAAGCCCTTGCGGGCGGCTTTTACGTTGCTGGCGGCCACCTCGCCGCCCTTGGAGCCGAACTCCCGGTTTATGGCGCGGGCCGCGTCCTCGAAATCGGCGCAGACCAGGGCGGTCAGCGCGCCCAGCGCCGCGGCGTTGGCGTATATCGGCCCGCCGCATTCCCTGGCTATGGCGTAGAGCGGCACGTCCAGGACCCCTTCGCCGCCCGCGTCCACGCCGAAAACGGCGGCGTCCAGCACCAGCGCGCCGCCCGGCGCCAGCGCGCCGCGGTTGGCCTCTACGGCCTCTTTGTCCAGCGCTATTATTATGTCCGCTTTCTCGCGCGGCGCGTACACCGGCCGCGACGAGGCCCGGACCTGGAAGAAGTTGTTGCCGCCGCGTATGCGGGACATGTAGTCCTGTATGGCGAAGACGTGCCGCCCGCTGTCGCGGCACATGCGGCAGAATATCGTGCCGGCCGCGACTATACCCTGGCCGGCCTCGCCGGTCAGCCTTACGTTTATCTCTTCTTTCATGAGCCCCCCCGCCGTTAACCTGATTAGAGTAAAACCGCCGCGCCCTGTCAACCCGCCACGGCCCTAATTTGTATACTTTCCCCGGAATGGATAAGTACCTCAAGGCCAACCTGAAAAGCTGGAACGCCCGCGTGCCCGCGCACGCCGCGTCGAGCAAGTCCCTGCCGCTGCTCTTCTCGCTCAAAGCCTTCAGGAAATAGAAAAGTCGGGCCCGCGCCCGACTTTTCTCCGCGTCACAGCCCCCGTCTTCAGGGCTTCGCGTCCTTCGGATCTATCAGTCCCTTGTCTATAGCGCTGAGGATGGCGTCGGTCCAGTAGTTGATGTTGGCGACCATGGAGCCCACGATGAACGAGACGGTGTCGAAGATGGTGGTGAGGTTGTTCTTCTCGTTCTCGGAGAGTTCCTTGGCGCTGGTCAGCGTTATATAGCCGAACACCCTCTCTTCCTTGGAAAAGCCATCAGGTAGGTCCGGTTGTCCATCCAGCCCTTGCGCCTGACGCGGTCGGACTTGACGTTCTTGTCGGCCATGTCGCCCATGAAGTTCTCCCTGGAGGCGACGAGGTCGTAGCTTTCGTCGAAGCGGTTCTTTATGTAGCCGTTTATGTTCCAGGAGCCTTTGAGGTGCTTGCTTATCTCCTCTATGGTCTGCGTGATGAAGACCGGGGCCGACTTGTGCTCCTTCATGAGCAGCTTGCTCATGTCGAAGAGCATGGTCAGCTCGTTGGAGGTGTGCTGCAGCCGGTCGAGGGTGATGCGGGTTATCTCGGTGAAGACGTTCACGCCCGCGTCGGGGTGCTTCTTTATGAAGTTTATCAGCTCGGGCCGGTTGATGGCGTAGAGCACGCTGTCCTTTACCGCCCTGGCCTGGGCGAAGCGGGTCTGGCCGCCCAGCACGGCCATCTCGCCGAAGAAATCGCCCTTGCCCAGTATGGCCAGCGTCTTGAACTCGCCCTTGGCCTTGTCCAGGCATTTTTCTATGATGATCTCCCCGTCTATCACCACCAGCAGAGTGTCCCCGCTCTCCTCTTCCTTGAAGACTATGTCCTTGGAGGAATATTCGGTCTGGCTGAAGAACTCCGCGAACTCCTCCAGCATGCTTTCGGAGAAGTTCTTGAAAATGCCTATGCCTTTAAGTTTTTTAACTTCATTTTTCATTTTGTCCCCTGTGGCGGCCGGCGCGGGCCGCGCTGGGCAACCTGGCCTTCGGAACGCTGCGCCCCGGCGCCTTCGTCTTCGTCGAGGGCCTAGCCGCCATTTTCGTCAATAGCCTCTCGCATTGAAACTATTTGCCGCCCCGCCCCGGGGAGTGCTACCATTTTCACTGGAAAAAGGAGCCTCCCATGAACATCCCCGAAGAAATAAAAAAACTCGTTCCCGAGATGACGGCCTGGCGGCATGAGCTGCACGCCCATCCCGAGACCGCCTTCGAGGAGAAATGGACCTCGGCCTTTATCGCCGGTAAGCTTAAAGAATTCAGCCTGGAACCGCATACGGGCCTGGCGGGGACCGGCGTGGTCGCCACGCTTAAAGCGGGTTCCTCCAGAAGATCCATAGCCCTGCGCGCCGACATGGACGCCCTGCCGCTGACGGAAGGCAATGGTTTCGCCCACCGTTCCGTGAACGAGGGCCGCATGCACGGCTGCGGCCACGACGGCCATGTCGCCATGCTGCTGGGCGCGGCTAAGTATCTGTCCGCAAAAAAAGATTTCGACGGCACCGTCCATTTCGTCTTTCAGCCCGCCGAGGAGGGCGGAGGCGGCGCCGATAAGATGGTGAAAGAGGGCCTCTTCGACAAATTCCCGTGCGACGCGGTATACGGCATGCACAACTGGCCGGCCCTGCCGCTGGGGCAGTTCGGCGTCCGCCCCGGCCCGATGATGGCGAGTTCCGACAAGTTCGAGATAACGCTGTCCGGCCACGGCTGCCACGCGGCCATGCCGCATACCGGCGTGGACCTGGTGGTCACCGCCGCGGCCATAGTGCAGTCGCTGCACACCATAGTCAGCCGCAGCATAGACCCCGTCGAGCCGGCCGTGGTCAGCGTCTCCATCCTGCGCGCGGGCGGCGAGGCCTACAATATCATCCCCGACAGCGTCTTCATGCGCGGCACGGCCCGGGCCTTCAGCCCCGCCACGCAGGAGATAATCGAGCGCCGCATACGCGAGATCTGCGACGGCGTCTGCGCCGCCAACGGCGCCCGGGCCAAGGTGGAGTACTTCCGCAATTACCCGCCCACGATAAACGACGAGGCTCAGACTTCCGTCTGCGCCGGGGTCGCCGCCGAATTGGCCGGCAAGGATAATGTCGTGACGGTGAAACAGGTCATGGGGGCCGAGGACTTCTCGTTCATGCTCCGCGAAAAACCCGGCTGCTACGTCTTCGCCGGCACCGGCCCGCTCAAGGACGGCCGCGCCCTTCACAACCCCAAGTTCGACTTCAACGACAACCTGCTCCCCATCGGCGCCGCCTACTGGTCCGCCCTCGCCGCCCAGGTTCTGAAAGGTTGACCGCGGAACCCGGATGGTGTTATCATCCCCGGGGGATACCGGAGGGGCTTTGGACCTGACGTTAAAGCGAAGACAGTTCAACGCGGCGATGGAGCTCTATGAGAGCCGGCCCGTCTATAAGCTGTTCGGCAAATTAGTGGCGGCGGTGAATATCTCGCTGCAGGCCTTCCTGCTCTACCGCGCGCTGCAGCATTCCATCGGGCCGCTCCGGCAGGCCGCCGCCCTCGCCCGCGCCGGCCTGCTGCTGGACAAGCGCCGCCACGCCCGACATCACCGCGACGACAATGTCAGCTATACATTCCTTAACGCCTGGACCGATCCGCTGGTGGACCGCGTAGCCGCCAGGTTCTACGCCGGCTACAAGAACGGCACCGACCTGCATTACGCCGCCTACACCGCCCCGATAGCCGGCAGGGACTGACGGAGGTCTAGAATGAAACCGCGCATAACCGTGCTCACGCTGACAGCGGACGACCTGGAGAAGTCGGTCGGCTTCTACCGCGACGGACTCGGCCTGCCCACGGAAGGGATAATCGGAAAAGAGTTCGAGCACGGCGCCGTCGCCTTCTTCGACCTCCGGGGCGGTCTCAAACTCGCCGTCTGGCCCCGCTCCAGCCTGGAGCACGACGCCGGCCTGCCGCGGCAGCCTAAAAGCTCAGCGGAGCTGACCATCGGCCACAACGTGAACTCCAGGAAGGAAGTGGACGAGGTCATGGCCCAGGCCGCCGCCGCCGGCGCGAAACCGGTAAAGCCGGCGCGGGACACTTTCTGGGGCGGCTATGCCGGCTATTTCCAGGATCCCGACGGCCACCTCTGGGAAGTGGTCTGGAACCCCGCCCTCCAGGTCCCCGATTAACCCCCGCCTCCCCGGGGAGGAGAACGGTCATATCGGTTATGTCCGGATCGGGATGAAAAAGGCCGCCTAAAACAAAGAGGGCGGAGCCGCGGGGCTCCGCCCTCTCTTTATGTGAACGGCGCGATCAGTTGCCGGCGGTTGAATGGGCGGCCTTCACCTTTTCGACGAGGGGCTTGAGGGCGGCCTGCTTCTCCTGTATGACCTTCAGCTCGGCGTCCACGGACTTGAGCGCGGCGGGCATCTTTTTGACGGCCTTCTTTATCTTGGCCATCTCGTCCAGCGCCATGTCCAGGTAGCCGGGGGCCTGTTCCAGCATGATGACAGCGGCCATTAGCCCGCGCGATTCGGTCTCCGCGGGGGCGATAGCGGCCGCGCTCTTGAGCATGCCGCTTACTTTGTCCAGGTCGGCGGATATCTCTTTAGCCTTGGCCAGCGCGGTCTCCATCTCCTGCTCTATCTCCGCGACGTCGTTGAAAAGGAAGCTCATGGGCCCGCTGATGAAAGGGGTTATCATCGTCAGGTTCATGCTCAGGGCCATCTCATCGGTAAGAAGTTTTATCGAAGCGTCGCTCAGCGCCTTCACTTCGGGGCTGACCTGGGGCGCGGGGACTTCCGTGGCCTCGGGCGCTTCGGGAACGGGTATATCGGCGTCAACCGCGGGGACGCGGAAATAGGAAGCGCGCAGCCCTTCGATGGAGCTCGCCCAAAGATTCCCCGAAAAAAAGACCGCGACAGACAGAGAGATAAGAACTTTCATCGGTAGCCTCCTGGGCGAATGCGCCCTTACTGCCCTAATATCATAGCCCCTGCCGGCCCCCCGCGCATGGGCGGAACAGCCCCTCCCGGCCCCCAAAAAGGACCTATCCCGCAATAGGCATACCGGGCCGCCGCCCGCGAGAATAGGCCTTCCTACCCATGACAATTCCCGGCCGGCGCGCTATAATATAAGCGTTCCGGGCCCACGGCCCGGCGCACTATGCGCGACAACCTCCAAAAACCCCGCGGCAGTCAGCCTCGCCGGCCAGGCCGGCCTTTCCGACATACATAAATATCTACCCGGAGGTATCTCTATGGGTAACAATGTGCTTTTAGAGGCGCGCGACCTCGCTGTTGCCTA
Organism: Elusimicrobiota bacterium; assembly: GCA_009773155.1. Lineage (GTDB taxonomy): Bacteria > Elusimicrobiota > Elusimicrobia > Elusimicrobiales > UBA9959 > UBA2231. The sequence goes on along the minus strand of WOVA01000032.1, from coordinate 6,642 downwards.
TCCGTCGGGCACGGAGAACGTCTTCTCCGGCGCCTCGTTCCGTCTCTACCGCGGCGACAGGGCGGCGCTGCTCGGCGACAATGGCAGCGGCAAGTCCGACATCCCCCGGCTGTCTCCTTATGTTACTGTCACGACTCCGCACGGGAAGCCGAATAAGATGGCTCAGGGGAAGGTGACGGTGGCGAGGTGGGCGGAGGAGAAGGCGGGGAGGTCGGGGGTGGTGCGGGCCGGGTCGGCGTAGACCAGGGTGCGGGCGACGTCGTCGGAGCAGTTGAAATACTCCAGCGTGTTGTCGCGCTTGTGCTCGTTGCGCAGCCAGGACCGGCCGCCTATGTCGACGCGGGTGGAGACCTTCTCCGGCGCCGCCGCGGACATCGCCGGGTAGAGCTGGCCGCAGGGGACTTTTGACGGCACCGCCGAGAAATTGAGCATCACCATCGTATGCGGGTTCAGGTAGGTCCCCGGCGAACTATCCAGAATCGTCTCTATCGCCTCCTCCGGCGCCTTGGCGCGCGTCATCAGGGCTCGGAAGTACGGCCTGTTCTCGCTTATCGGCAAAAAACCCTCCGGGATCGGCGCCGAGATGTATTCGGTAGAGAAGGCTTCGTGGCGGACCTTATGGTTGACCATGTAGAACGCCGCCGCCAGGAGCAGGACCAGTCCCGCTCCCAGCGCTATCAGTATCTTTTTCAGCATGTCTCCTACCTGGGGAACTTGGGCGGAGGCGGCGGAGGGTTCATGGGGCGCTCGTCCTGGGACGGCTCCGGCCGGAGGGCCGCCGGGGGAGGCGGTGGTGCGGCCTGAGCCGCGGGTTGCTGGGCGGCGGGCGACTGGCCGGCCGTGGCGGCCAGCCACTTCTGCACCTCGGCCATCAGCGCGTCGGGATGGGTGGGCTTGCGCAGGGCGGAGACGTTCTTCATGGCGTTGAGGTCGCCCAGCGTCTCGGGCTTGCCGGTGGAGAAGATTATCGGCACCATGTCGCCCTCGGCGCGCAGTGTCTCGTAGACGTGCAGGCCGCCGCCGCCGGGGACGTTGAGGTCCTGCAGGATCACCTCGGCGCGGAACTCGCGCTGAGTCGCGATGGCGCCGGTGGCCGTGTCGGCGATGCGCACATCGTGGCCGAAATCCTCGAAGAATTCCTTGGAAAAATCCGTTATCGCCGGAATATCGTCTACAACAAGAATCCTGGACATATCGTTCTCCTTACGGAGATAACTGTAATAAATTAGCCGGGGAAAATAAAGAGGGCGGGACTCGCGTCCCGCCCTCTTTGGTAAGGGTCTAAGGTTTCTTAGACCAGGCCCTGGGCCATCATGGCCTCGGCGACTTTCCTGAAACCCGCGCAGTTGGCGCCGAGCACGTAGTTGCCGGGCTGACCGGCTTCTTTGGCCGCAGTCACGCAGGCGGTGTGGATGCTCACCATGATGCCGTGGAGGTGCTTGTCCACTTCCTCGCGGCTCCAGCTCATGCGCAGGCTGTTCTGGCTCATCTCGAGGCCCGAGGTGGCCACGCCGCCGGCGTTGGACGCCTTGCCCGGGGCGAACAGTATGCCCGCTTTCTGGAAGGCCGTGACGGCCTCCGGGACGCAGGGCATATTGGCGCCTTCGGTCACGCACATCACGCCGTTCTTGAGCAGGTTCTGCGCGTCCTGTTCATTGAGCTCGTTCTGGGTGGCGCAGGGCAGAGCCACGTCCACCTTTACCTCCCACGGCCGCTTGCCGGCGTGGAACCTGGAGCCCTTGAACTTGTCCGCGTAGGGGGCCACGATGTCCTGGCCGCTGGCGCGCAGCTGGAGCATGTACTCCCACTTCTCGCCGGAGATGCCCTCGGGATCGTGGATATAGCCGTCGGGGCCGGAGATGGTGACCACCTTGCCGCCCAGGTCGTTGACCTTCTGTACGGCGCCCCAGGCCACGTTGCCGAAGCCGGAGACCGCCACGGTCTTGCCCTTGAAGCCGGTGCCCCTGGTCTTGAGCTGCTCCTCGGCGAAGTAGACCACGCCGAAGCCGGTGGCCTCGGGGCGTATCAGTGAGCCGCCCCAGGTGATGCCCTTGCCGGTCAGCACGCCGGTGAACTCGTTCTTGAGGCGCTTGTACTGCCCGAACATGTAGCCTATCTCGCGGCCGCCCACGCCGATGTCGCCGGCCGGCACGTCGGTGTCGGGGCCGATGTGGCGGAACAGTTCGGTCATGAAGCTCTGGCAGAAGCGCATCACTTCGGAGTCGCTCTTGCCCTTGGGGTCGAAGTCGGAGCCGCCCTTGCCGCCGCCCATGGGCAGCGTGGTCAGGGCGTTCTTGAAGATCTGCTCGAAGCCCAGGAACTTGAGGATGGAGAGGTTGACGGAGGGGTGGAAGCGCAGGCCGCCCTTGTACGGGCCGATGGCGCTGTTGTACTCGACGCGGAAGCCGCGGTTGACGTGGAACTCGCCCCTGTCATCCTGCCACGGTACGCGGAACGTAAGGACGCGCTCGGGCTCTACGATCCGCTCCAGGATCTTGGCCTTCATGTACTGGGGGTTCTTCTCCAGCACGGGGGCGAGGGTCTCGAGGACTTCCTTCACCGCCTGGTGGAATTCCTTCTCGCCGGGATTCCTGGCCGCGACGCTCTCCAGAACGCCGTTGATGTAGTTGTGTACGGAAGTGCCGCTTTTTTCAGCCACAGCTGTTTTGGACATGATTTCTTTCCTTTGTTTGTTGTAGGGGGGATCCGGGAGGTTGTCCGGCATGTCGGACAGCCTCCTGGCCCCGTCTGAAACGAAACCTGTAAAAGACCACGAATTTATATTACAAACCTAAATTTTAGTTGTCAACTTGCCCTCCGTTAATAAAAAACGGGCTGTACCGGGGCCGCCGCGGGGCTCCGGAGGGATCTTTGTGTTCAAGGTAAAATTGTTATAATACCAGTCCTTGATTATGATGAAAGCCCTCTTCACGCTTCTGCTCGCCTGCTGCTTTCCGGTCACCCTTCTGGCCGAGGTGTTCAGGGATTCGGCGTCCAACTTCGAGATAGATTTTCCGGCCGGCTGGGCGGTGGAGAAGAGCAACGATCCCGCCGTCATACTGCGCCTGGGCAGTGCCGGCTCATTCGCCGAGTTCACTAAGCTCGATTCTGAACTGAGCGACTATTATCTCAAGGCCCGCGTGAAGGAGCAGGTGGACTCGCTGCGCTCCAAGGGCAATACCATCTCGGGCGAGGTTAAGCCCGTTTCAATACGCGGCGTCACCACGGCTTATTACGTCCGCTACGACGCTATGGGCTCGGCGGCCTATATCTCTTTTCTCACCTACAACGAGAAGTCCTACGCCGTCTCCGCCCGCGGCGTGGACGAGACCGCTTTCCGCAACATGCTGGGCCGCTTCCGCAAGCCGGGCGAGGTCATAAAGGCTCCCGCCTCGCCGCCGCGCAAGCCCCGCGTGGTGGCCAGCAAGGTGCCGACGGTGAAGCCCGAGGACGATCTCGCGGCGCAGGTCTTCCGCGACGGCGCGCAGGATTCCACCGGCACGGCCGTGATGGTGGACAGTTCTCCCGCGGTGTCTATGGACGACGTTTTCAGGACCGAGGGGTCCACCGTCGCCGCCGAGCCGGCTCCGCCCGCCGGACCTAACATGGCCGAGGCTGCGGCCGGCCTGCTGTCGAGGCTTTCCGAATCGGCCGGCTCCAAGGAGCCGCCGTACATAAGCCGCTCCCCGCTGCCGGTCTGGCTGGCCGGACTCATCGCGGGGCTCTGGCTCATAGGCGCGGCCCTGGCCCGCTCCAGCGCGGCGAAGTACCGGAACCCGAAGATAGCCCTGCCGCCCGCGGATGTGCCGCCGGACTTCTTCTTCCCGTTCCTGGTCTCCAGGCACGCCTCCTCCAGGGAAGTGGAATACCGCATCCTGACGCGGCAGAAGCAGAGCCTGGGCGCCTACTACGACTTCGCTCACGACATCTGGCTGGCCGCCGGCTTCTACGGTCTCGTCCTCTTCCACCTGCTCTGGGCCTTCGCCGGCCTGCTGCCCGGGGGCAACCCGCTGACCAATTTGATGCTGGGGCTGCCCGGCGGGCGGCTCATCGCCTCCGTGCCCGACCTGGTCTTCCTGCTGCCGCTGATCTTCGGTCTCTATAAGCGCTCCATGCGCAAGGAGGCGCTGGAGATCTTCGACCACCAGTCCAATAAGATCTTCACCGTGAGGCCCGAGAACGCCTACGGCCTGCTGCGCGACGGCAACGGCAAGGAAGTCGCCAGGCTGGTGGAGAAGACGGACAAGGACGGCCGCTGCTGGGAGTTCGTGGATACCGACAACCTGGTGGTCTTCGCCGTGCGCGACGACGCGCCGGCGATAAGCAAGGCCTGCCGGTTCTTCGGCGTGCAGGGCGGGCGCCTGCGCAAGCATTACGGCGTCTTCGTGCAGGACCGCCGCGCCGGCTACGTCTTCCTCGACCCTTCTTCCCCGGACCGGTTCCAGCTCCACCTGGAGTACAATTACTCCAGGCTCTCCCACCCGGCCCATATCCTGGCGGTCGTGCTCTACGTGATCTCGCGCGAGCGGGAGCACGCTTACCCGACCATACTCTGACGGGGGTGACCCGATGAAAATAGGCATACTTACCGGCGGCGGGGACTGCCCCGGCCTCAACGCGGTCATCCGCGCGGTGACCAAGTCGGCGCTGCGGCGCGGCTGGGAGGTCTACGGCTACCTCGACGGGTTCAAGGGTTTCGTGGAGGATAAGCGCCGCCGGCTGACCGATAAGGACGTCTCCGGCATCATCATCCGCGGCGGCACCATCCTGGGCACCAGTAATATCGCCAACCCTTTCTCTTATACGCTGCCGCCCTACGGCTCCCCGTCGGCGCCTGCCGATATGACGGAGCGGTCCATACGCAATTTTAAAAAGCTGGGTCTGGGCGCGCTGGTCGCCATCGGCGGCGACGGCACGCAGAGCATGTCGCTGCGCTTCCACAGGCTGGGCCTGCCCGTGATAGGCGTCCCTAAGACGATAGACAACGACCTTTCGGCGACCGATTTCACCTTCGGTTTCGATACCGCGCTGGGAGTGGCGACCGAGGCGGTGGACCGGCTGCATACCACGGCCGACTCGCACGACCGCGTGCTGATAGTGGAGACGATGGGGCGCTACGCCGGCTGGATAGCGCTGCGCGCCGGCATAGCCGGCGGCGGCGACGTGATACTGCTGCCGGAGATAAAGTACCGTCCCGCCGACGTGGTGGCGGCCATAAAGGACCGCCAGCGCCGCGGCAAGAATTTCAGCATAGTCGTGGTAAGCGAGGGCGCCGCCCCCGAGGGCGGGGAGATGACCGTCCTCAAGACAGTCGAGGGTTCCACCGACCCCATAAGGCTTGGCGGCGTTTCCTACAGGATAGCCGATATGATAGAGCGGGGCGCCGGCATAGACGCCCGCGTGGTGGTGCTGGGCCACCTGCAGCGCGGCGGCGAGCCGACCCCCTTCGACAGGTGGCTGGCCACCGGCTTCGGCGCCGGCGCGGCCGAGCTGATAGCGGCCCGCCGCTTCGGCCGTATGGTCTCCATACGCGGCTCCGAGTTCACCAGCGCGCCGCTGTCGGCCGCCGTCGGCAAGCTCAAGACGGTCTCTACGAAGTCCTGCGAGGTCCGCGCCGCGCTGGGCGTAGGCACATCCTTCGGCCGGGCCGACCTCTCCGCCCGGCTGATGAAGAAGGTCTGCTCATGAGCGAATATCTCTACGGGGCGAATACGGCTGAGGAGGTCATAAAAGGCGGTCGCCGCAAGATCTTCCGCGTTATGGCCGCGCGCGGCCAGGGCAAGGGCGCGGCCGCGGCCGACCTGGCCAGGAAGCGGGGCATACGCGTTGAGTTCGTGGATAACCGCGTGCTGGAGAAGTACGCGCCCGGGGCTATTCACCAGGGCATAGTGCTGGAGGTGGAGCCGCTGCGCCATTATTCCTCCGCCGAGGCGCTGGCGCTGGAGAAGGACCTTAAGAGTTTTCTGTGGGCGGGCGTGGACGGCATCACCGACCCGATGAACCTGGGCGCGATACTGCGCAGCGCGGCCTGTTTCGGCGTCTCGTCGGTGCTGCTGCCCGAGCGGCGCACCGTCGGCATAACCCCGACGGTGCAGAAGACCTCCTGCGGCGCGCTGGAGAAGCTCAATATCGTGCCGGTGGGCAACCTAAACTCGACGATAATCGACCTCAAGGAGCGCGGCGTCTGGGTCTACGGCCTGGATACGGAAGGGGAGGCGCTGGATAAGGTGGACTACGCCTTCCCGGGCCTCATACTCGTCGGCTCCGAGGGCGAAGGCCTGCACCTCAAGACCAAGGAACACTGCGACCGGCTGATCTCGATACCCCAGCTGGGCGGGGTGGAGAGCCTCAACGCCTCGGCCGCGGCGGCCGTGGCCTTCTACGAGATTTCTAAGAAACTGCGGGCGTCCCGGGGGAAATAGGCCTTTTTCGGGCCTTGACACTTCCGGAGCGTCTGCTATACTATTTTTGGAGCGGGGCGCCTATATTAACAGGTCTGGCCCCGCTCCTTATTTTATACCGCCCTCTCCCGGGCGGTTTTTCTTTGTGCGCGCGGCATGCGCGCACACTTGGGGGTGAAAGTCCCCTACGGGGGTTGATAGAACCTACCGTTAGCCAAAGGCAAGGGTGTCCGCCGTGAGG
>WOVA01000031.1 GCA_009773155.1 Elusimicrobiota bacterium | reverse complement strand
GTCTGCGGCGCCGCGGACTGCGGTTTCGGCGCGGGCGCCTGGGGCGCCGCCGCCTGGGGTCTTGGCGCAGGCGCGGGGGCCTGGGGCGCGGGCCGGGGCGTTTCGGCCTGCATGGCCTGCTGTATCGAAGGCGCCGCCGGCGCCGCCTCTGGCGAGGGGCCCGAGGGTATAGTCGGTTTCTTCCCGGCTATTATGTCCCTGAGGGCCTGGGCCATCTCCGTCCCGGTCTGGAAGCGTTCTTCGGGCTTCTTCTTCAGGACCTTGTCCATCACCGCGACTATGTCCCCGGGCAGGTCCGGCCTTACGGTGATCGGGTCCGGGTAAGGGTCGCTGGTTATCTGGAACAGCAGCGTGCCGATGGACTCTCCCCCCTTCCAGGGGCGCTCGCCGGTCAGCAGCTCGTAGAGCGTTACGCCCAGCGAGAAGAGGTCGGCGCGCCCGTCCACCTTTTTGCCGGCTATCTGCTCGGGGCTCATGTAATAGGGAGTGCCCAGGACGGTGCCGGTGGCGGTCTTGGAGGATTCGGTTATGCGGGCGATGCCGAAGTCGGCCACGCGTATGGTGCCGTCCTCGAGCAGCATGATGTTGGCCGGCTTGATGTCGCGGTGGACTATGCCGTTCTTGTGCGCGTAGGCCAGCGCGTCGGCGGATTGGGCGACGTATTCCAGGACCTTCTCCACGGGCAGCAGGTTGTCCTTGGACGCCCATTTCTTCAGGTCGTCGCCCTTGAGCAGTTCCATCGCTATGTAGGCGATATCCTGTTCCTCGCCCGCGTCGTAGATCTTGACGATGTGGGGATGGGTCAGGTTGCCGGCGGCCTGGGCCTCGCGGAAGAAGCGGTCCTTGAGCTCCTTCATCGCTTTCTCGTCCAGCCCTTCCTCGAAGCGCATGGTCTTGATGGCGACGGAGCGGTTTATCTTGGGGTCCACGCCGAGGTAGACTATGCCCATCGCGCCCTTGCCCAGTTCTTTTTTGATCTCGTAGCGGCCCAGCGTCGGCGTGGTGCTGGAGCCCGCGACCATCATCGTGGCGTCGCCGCCGCCGCCCTTGCCCCCCACGCCGCCGAACACGGCGCCGTCGGCCGCCTTTTTAAGCATATCGATCTTGGTTCTGATGTCCTTGAATTCCGGGTCCCGGCCGGAGACATGTTCGTAGACCGCGACCGCCTTGTTGTACTGGCGCTTGCGCTCGAAGTCCAGTGCCAGGTTGTAGAGCGTGTCCTTCATGTTGTCGTCGAGCGGGCAGAGGCGGAACTTCTCGAAGGCCAGGTCCAGCATGCCCTGGCCCTGGAACGAGAGACCGAGCATCTTGTTGGTCTCGATCTGCGAGACCTCGATGAGCTCCTTGCGCTTCTCGGTGGTGAAGAAGCGCTTGGAGATGACGAAGATGTAGCCGGTCACCAGCAGCAGCGACGGGTACATGGTCTTGAGCCAGAGGGCCTTGGAGGTGAACATGAAGACGCCCGCTCCGACGAAGCCCGCCAGGAGCACAGCGGTAACTATCGCGCCCGGCAGGGCTTTCAGGCGCGGCAGCGCGAAGGTTATGAAAAGGCCGGTCAGCAGCAGCAGACCCAGCTCGGCGTTGAAACCCCACGGCGGCCTGGTTATGAAGTTGGAGTGCAGGATGCTGTCTATGACGTTGGCCGTGAACTCCACGGCCGGCAGGTTCTTGCCGACGGGGGTAACATAGAGGTTCCCGACGCCCTGCGCCGTGAGGCCGATCAGGACGATCTTATTCTTGAAGGCGTCGGGCACGACCTTGCCGTTGAGTACGTCGTAGAAAGTGTAATAATCGTAGGAGCGGCTCTCGTTGAACGAGATCAGCAGCGAAGAGGACGAGTCCATCTGAACGACGCGCTTGCCCACGGAGAAGGAGGCTCCGGGTTTGAGCAGCGTGTCGGCGGTGGGCAGGCCCAGGTGGGTCCTGACCAGCTCGACGGCGAAAGAGGGGTAGAAGCGGTTATTGTAGGGGATGAACGGGGATTCTTTGCGCACCGCGCCGTCGAGGTCTCGGAAGATGTTGACGTGGCCGGCGGCGGCGGCGGCCGATCCGAGCAGCTCTACCGGGGCCGTGAAGGCGGCCCCCTCGTAGGGGATGTCCAGGCCGCCCTCGGCCTGCGAGACCGGGGCGGCGAAGGCCGTCAGCCAGTCCGGCTCCGGGGCCGGCTTGGACAGCACTTCTCCCACGTCGAAATAGAGCGGCAGCACCACGTTGGCGGCCGTGCTGATGGCCAGGGCCAGCCTGGCGTCATTGTCGGCCTCGCTGCGGGCCTGGGCCAGGAAGTCCAGGAATTCGGATTCCTTCGTGCTCTCCTTTACCTTTTTCGCCTCGCGCAGCTCGGAGTACTTCCAGGCTATGCGGGCGGCCAGGTCCAGGTCGGCGTTCTTCTCGGGCTCGGAGAAGAGGACGTTGAGGCCGATGGCCGAAGGCCGGGCGGCAGGGGTGGAGAGGAAGACCAGCATCTCGGCCATCTTGGAGCGCGGCCAGGGCCAGCGGCCGATGCGGGAGATGCTCTCGTCGTTGATCTCAATGATCGCGATATCCTGGCTGGAGACGGCCTCCGCCCGCATGTTGGCCCGCAGGTCGTAGAATTTCAGCTCCAGCGTCTCTATGCCGCTGCCGGTGAAATAGAAGAAGACGGACGTAAGGGTCAGGAGCGAGCCCCAGAGAATGTCGGAGAAGAAGAATTTTTTCATGGTTCCTCCTGTCGGTAATATCTCGCCGCCTCGGACAGGTAAAGCCCGTTCGCCAGCAGGGTGAGCAGGGCGGCCAGCAGCAGGAGAGCGCCGGAAGAGGCCGTGTCGGCGCCCATGCGCTCCTTCATCGCCCGGACGAAGTTCAGCTTGGCCATGGCCCGCAGCTCGGCGGGTTCTTTATAGGGTACGACCTGGTCTATGTCGGGAAGGGCGGGCCGCTGCAGGGGGCGGCCGTCGAGGTCGAACTCGGTGATCTCCTCCGCGGCCAGGAGCTGGCGCCGCCCTATCTCCTGGCGCCTGAGGACCTTGACCCGCTCGTCGTCCCTGGCCGCCGCGGCCGCGACTTCGGCTTCCAGCGCGGGCTTCATCAGTCCGACGAAGAGCACCGCCAGGGCGGCGGCCATGAGTACCGGCGGGTTGAGCAGCAGGTTGAAACTTTTCTGGGCGGCGCCGGCGGCTATGGCTGAAAGGACCAGGATGAACGAAACGTAGAAATAGATCGGGTCCATGGCCGCCGAAGGCCCCGGTCGGAGGTACATGTAAAGCGCGCCGTAGGCGAGGAGGTAGAGCAGCGCGCCGGCGGCCTTGGCGGCCAGGCGGGACGAGGACATCAGGAAGGACCCGGCGATCACCAGGAAAAGAGTGTAGACCGGCAGTGAGCCTATCATGGTCGCGCCCATGGCGGACATCGAGGCCGCTAGGAAAGCGCGCGAGACGGTGTCGAAACCGGCGCTGCCATGGATGAAGGCGCCGGCGGAATAGGCGGCCAGCAGAGCGGCGAGCGAGATCGCGGTGTGCCAGAAAGCGAACCTGTGATGCCGCGTGAACTGGGCCCAGGCGAAAAGCCCGCCGGCGGCGGCCAGGCAGAAGAGGGAGACGAAAGGCTTGTACACGAGGGGCGCCAGCAGGGGGTGCGCCTGGCCGGAGTAACCGGCGCCGGCCGAGCCGGCCAGGAGCGCCAGCGCCGGCGCGGCAAGCGAGAGCGCCAGGTGCAGCAGGAACCTGGCGGAGCGGTGAAGGCCCGCGTGCTGCACCGCGGGGCCCGTCCTGGCCGGGCGCGGTTGCGGTCCGGCCGGCGGCGGAGGCGGCGGAGGAGGGGCCGTCGCGGAACGGTCAGGTTTGGCCTGCGCGGCCTGACCGTCCCGGGAGGGCTCCTGCCTGGCGGCGGTATCCTTTATGCGCTGCGTCAGCTCGGGGATGTCCAGGCTCATCTCGTTGGAGGACGACATGCCCTCCTTGAGATACTTCCGTATCACGCCGGCCATCTCTTCGGCCGTCTGATAGCGGTCGGCCGGCTTCTTGCGCATGGAGCGGTCTATCACCGCGGAGACCCAGAGCGGGACGTCCGGCTTTATCAGGACGATGTTGGGCGGCGGGTCGCCGATGTGCTTGTGTATGACCTCGATGGAACTCTTGCCCTCGAACGGGTGGCGGCCGGTGAGTATGTAGAAGAGCGTCGCCCCGGCGGCGTAGAGGTCGGCCCGGTGGTCCACCGTGCCGGCCAGGCCCTGCTCGGGAGACATGAAGTAGGCGGTGCCTACCATCTCCCCCGCCATCGTGAGCTGCTTCTCCTCGCTTATGCTCCTGGCCAGGCCGAAGTCGACTATGCGCGGCCGCCCGTCCGAAGTTATAAGTATGTTGGACGGCTTTATGTCGCGGTGTATGATGGTCTTGGAATGGGCGTGACCCAGGCCCTCAAGCACCTCTATGATTATCTCGGAGGCCTTGTCCACCGGCAGCGGCCCCTTTTCCAGTATGAGGTCGGAGAGGCTCTGCCCCTCGACGTAGGACATGATGATGAAATAGACTTCGTTCTCCTGGCCGAAATTGTAGATATGGACGATGTTGGGATGGTCCAGCCGCGCGGCCGAGCGGGCCTCGCGCATGAAGAACTCTATGTTGCGCGCGTCCCGGGCCAGCGCGGGGGACAGGAACTTGATGCAGATGTCCTTGCCGAGCGCCTCGTAATAGGCCTTGTAGACGGTGCCCATACCGCCCTGGCCTATCTTGCCGGCTATGCGGCAGCCGGCGAATACGGTGCCTTCCTTGAGTTCGTCTTCGGTGTTCATTCGCGGCGGTCCCTATGGAAGGTGCTGCCCTTCCGCCCCGGCAGGTCCTTGAGGTAGCGCTTTATCTCGGCCGCCTTCTCAACGAGCTTGCCGTAATGCCTGGTGGCGCGCGGCGAGATAAGGGCTATGGAGATGGACATGATAGGAAAGCGCCTCTGACGGTTCTTTCGGTCGGTGGTGGAGATATGGCCCTGCATCCTGTGCTCGGGCGTGTAGAAATACGGTATCTGCCTGTCGAATTCGGCGGCCACCGCCCCGGCCAGGGCTTCGCCTTCCTCGTGAGGCGAGATGAAGACGAAGTCGTCGCCGCCTATGTGGCCCAGGAAGCAGCGCTGCGGGTCGGAGACCTCGCGTATCTTGTCCTGCAGCACCGCCGCGAGCTTCTTTATCACCTCGTCGCCCTTGGCGTAGCCGTAGACGTCGTTGTAGGCCTTGAAGTTGTCTATGTCCACGTAGGCGAAGGCGAAATCCTCCCCCGCCGACAGCCGCTTCTGGGCCTCTTCCTCTATCAGCGGTCCGCCGGGCAGGCCGGTCAGCGGGGCCAGCGCCGTGTCGCTGGTTTTGCGCTTTATGATCCTGTTGACGCGGGCCCGCAGCTCGCGCATGTCGAAAGGCTTGGTGATGAAGTCGTCGGCGCCCAGCTCGATGGTGTTTATCCGCGCGTCGACTTCGGAGACGCCGCTGAGTATTATGATCGGGATGTCGGCCGTGGACCTGTTGTCGCGGATCTTTCGGCAGAGCGTGTATCCGTCCATGCCCGGCATGCGCAGGTCGAGCAGGATTAGGTCCGGTTTGACGGTCCGCAGGAGGTCCAGCGCCTGTTCTCCGGAGTTGAGGGGCGTGACGGAATAATCGTATTTTTTGAGGACGGCGGAGACGAGGAGCCCGACATTGGGATCGTCGTCTACCACGAAAATTTTCTTGCGCTGCGGCAAGGCCGTACCCCCGTATTATCTTCACCAGCGCGCCTCTGGACGGAGCAGCCGCCGGTGTGTCAGTAATTATATATTAAATCAAGGGGCGCGGCGCAACCCCCTCGCCGGGATTGACGCGGGCCGGTTTTCTTTTCTATAATTCTAAATAACTTCAAAACCATAAAAATCACAGCAATGAACAAAAACAAAACCTACACCACTTTCGACATCGCCAAAGTCCTGGACCTCTCGCCCACCACGGTCGCCAACTGGATAGACAGCGGCAAACTGAAAGCCTTCGTCACTGTCGGCGGCCATCGCCGGGTCGCCAGGGAGGACCTCGCCGAATTCCTGAAGGTCAATAAGATGCCGATGCCGGCCGGTTTCTCGGGCGGCGCCAGGCTCAAGGTCCTCATAGTGGAGGATGATGCCAAGTTCCTTAAGATAGCCGCGGCTTTCTTCCGCAAACTCGGGGGCTTCGAGGTCTTCACGGTCGCCAACGGCTTCGAGGCCGGGCGGATAATGGAGTCGCAGCTGCCGGAGCTGGTCATACTGGACATCATGCTGCCCGGGCTGGACGGCTTCAAGGTCTGCGAGATAATCAAGAGCCTTAACCGCGACACCAAGGTGGTCGCCGTCACCGGCTACGACGCGGACAATGTCAAGCGGCGCATGCTGGGCTCCGGAGCGGACGCCTATCTGACCAAGCCTTTTTCTTTCAGGGAGCTCGAAAAGATAGTCCGGGACCTTGTCGGGGACCCGTCGTCCGCCTGAAAAAAATTTTTGGGGCTATGAGGGGATGGGGGCCGGGGTTCCCCCGCCGCGGATGGACGCATGGGCTGCCTCGGCGGGGTGTGACTTGTGTTACTACATGTTACAGGCGGCACTTGACAAATGTCAAAAGAGGTGTTAAGATTGATTTTGTCAGGGCTGCCTCCCTCACCCTACCCCCCCAAAAGGCAGCCCTGCCTTTTTTTATACGGGCCGCCGCGCGCGATGGACTGACCCCTCCGCTAAAAAATATAATCACAAGGATGCGTCCAGGGCGCGCGCGGCCATGCCGCGCGCCGACGCGCACGGAACAGGGCGGCCATGCCGCAGGCGGTGCCGGGAGCTCTGCGACCGGCCGGGAGGTAAGATGCGCCAGGAAGAAAAGCTGGAAAGGGCCGGGTCGCTGCCCGCGGTAAAGGAGAAGGTCCTCTCCGAACTGCGTTCACTGGTGGTGGGCCAGGACGAGGCTGTGGAGCAGCTGCTGACCTCCCTCTTCGCGCGGGGCCACGTCCTCCTGGTCGGGGTGCCCGGGCTCGCTAAGACGCTGATGGTCTCCACCCTTGCCTCCATACTGGACCTCAGCTTCTCCCGCATCCAGTTCACCCCGGACCTGATGCCCTCCGACATACTCGGCTGCGAGGTCCTGCGCCAGGACCCGCGCACCGGCGCGCGAGACATCCAGTTCATCAGGGGCCCGGTCTTCGCCAACGTCATACTGGCCGACGAGATAAACCGCACCCCCCCGAAGACGCAGTCCGCGCTGCTGGAGGCCATGCAGGAGGGCCGCGTCACTTCCGGCGGAGAGACCCGCCCCCTTCCCGCGCCGTTCATGGTGCTGGCCACGCAGAACCCTATCGAGCAGGAAGGGACCTACCCTCTGCCCGAGGCTCAGCTCGACCGCTTCCTCCTGCAGGTGAACATCTCCTATCCGTCTCTCGAAGAGGAAAAAAAGATAGTCAGTATGACAACAGCCGCGCCGCAGGCGGCGCCCGCGAAGACGCTGTCGGCGGAGGAAGTCCTACGGCTGCAGGAGGCCGTGCGCGGGGTCCCCGTCACCGACTCCGCGCTCGACTTCGCCGTCCGGCTGGCCCGCGCCACCCGGCCCGCGCCCGGCTCCAACCTGGCCCGCCTTGTGACCTGGGGCGCCGGTCCGCGCGCCTCGCAGTCGCTGGTGCTGGCCGCCAAAGCCAGGGCCGTTCTCGACGGGCGTTTCGCCGTCTCGGTAGAGGATATCAAGGCCGTCGCGGGGCCCGCGCTGAGGCACCGCCTGGTGCTCTCCTTCCAGGCCGAGGCCGAGGGCGTAAAGCCCGACGACCTTATCGGCAGGATAATTTCTGAGATATCCTGACGGTATTTCCCGCCGCTCCCGCTCGGGCGGACTCCCCGCATGAGATACCTGGACCAGGAAACCGTTTCCCGGGTAAGAGCCCGGGCCATGAGGCCGCTGCGCCTGTCCGCTTCCGGCAGGGCGGAGGGTTTTCACGCGGCCCGGTCATCCCACGGTCCCGGCCAGGAGTTCTCCGAGTACCGGGCCTACTCCGAAGGCGATCCCGTACGCTCGATAGACTGGAAGCTCTACGCGCGCAGCGACCGTTATTATCTCCGCCGGTTCAGCAGGGAAGAGTCCATACCCTTCGGGATCCTCGCCGACGCTTCCGCCTCCATGTCATTCGCCGGACCGGGCGCGGTATTCTCAAAATGGGAGTACGCCTGCCGCTTCGCCATGGCGCTGGCCTGCCTCTGCCTTTACCGCCGCGACCCCTGCGGCCTCGACTTCCTTCCGCGCGGTTCCGGGGCGGGCGTGCCGCGGGGCTCGGGCGCCGGGCATCTCTCCCGCCTGGACGCCGCTTTCTCGTCGGTGAAGCCGGCGGGACGCTGGGACGGGCTCGCGGGTCTCGCGCCCGGGCCGGCGGGAGGCAAGCGCCCGTCGGTCTTTTTCTTTTCCGACCTGCTCTGCGGCCGCGCCGAACTGGAGGCCTCGGCCCGGGAACTTTCGGCCAGGGCCGGCCGGTGCTTCGTCCTGCATCTGCTGGACCCGGGGGAGGACGGCTTCCCCTGGCGCGGCGAGACGGTCTTCTCGGGACTGGAGGAGGACGGAACCGTAGCCGCCGCCGACGATCTGGAGGACGCCTACCTGGCGGCCGCCGCCCGGAGGCGCGCGCTCTGCGCCGGCCTGTTCTCCTCTCCCCGCCTTTCTTACTTCCCGGTGCGCACCGACCTTCCGCTGTTCCGCAATCTCGACCGTTTCCTCTCCGGGTGGCTGAAATGAGGGGCCGCGCTCCATGACCTTCGGCCGCGAATGGGTACTCTGGCTGGTGCCGGCCGCCTTCCTGCTGCCCGCGGCCGTACGCCTGCTTATCAGGCCCCCCAGGGCGGAGGTCCGCTTCGGCGCCATGGCCGTACTGCGCGAGGCGCTCGCCGATGTCCGGGCCGGCCGGCGCTACAGGCCGGCGCTGGCCCTGCTGCTGCGCTGCCTGGGAGCCGCTTCCGCCGCCTTCGCTTTCTCCGCGCCTGTCGTCGACGGTTCCCCGCTCCCTCTGGGCCGCGCCGCGGCGGGCGCGCCCTCCGACGTGGTATTCCTTCTGGACCGCTCTTATTCCATGCGCGCGGCTTACGCCGGTTCCGACAGGTTCTCGCTGGCCGCGGAGACCGCCGCCGCGGCGCTGCGGTCGCTGGGCCCGGAGGACAGGGCCGCGCTGATACTTTTCGACAGGGAGCCAGAAGTCCGTCCCTCGTGGGGCCGTGACCCGGAAGAACTGGCCAGGCGCGCCCTGGCGGCTTCCCCGGGCTGGGAGACTACGGCTTACAGGCCGGCCCTGGAGGCGGCCTTCGCTCTTCTGTCCGACGGGGAACGGCCCGGCGTCAGGAAGTCCGTGGTATTGCTGTCGGACGGTTCCGCCGACGGGCTGGCCGGTATGAAGGAAGGACCGGGCTCTTTGAAGGGCTATGACCCGTCTTTCCGGGTCGCCGGCCTCGATTTTCCCGGGCGGCCGGCCAACTCATGGGCTCTGCCGGCGCGCCGGGCCGGCTCCGCCCGCGCTCTCGAGGCCGCGGTCGGCTGGAACGCCGCGGCCTCCGCCGCGCCTCCCGCGCGTCTCCTGCTCTGCGGTCCCGGCGGAGCGCTGCTGCCGGGGCCTCCGCTGCGCAGGACGGGAAGGGGCTCCGCCTCGGCCGTCTTCACGGCGGACCTCGCCCGGGGCTGCGCCGCCGCCGGACCGGACGCTCTGAAAGCCGACGACAGGGCGTATTACGCTTTTCCCGACGGAGGCTCTTCGGCGGGCGTCACGGTGCTTCATCCGGGACCGGAGGAGCCTCCCCCTGGCTCCGCGGCCTACTTTATAAAGAAACTTTTTTCTTCCGGGGCTCTTCCTTACGCCGCCGAATTCCGTCATTACGGCGCCGCCGTTTCCGCGCCGGCATCAGCGGGGGACACCATGCCGCATGGTGTCCCAGTTCAATTTGCGGGAACGCTGGTCCTGGCGGGGCTTCCTCCTTTTTCGCCGGAGGCCGCCGCGGCTCTGGAGCGCCGCTTCGCCGCCGGCGGCACGGTCGTCGCCTTCGTCTCGTCGTCCCGTCCCCAGGCCGCGGAGCTCAGGTCCTATTTCGGGCTCGTCTCCGCCGGGCCGGAGGAGGGACGCTTCTCCGGCTCCGGCTGGGGCGAAGGCGTGATCCCCGGTCTCTCTCCTTCGGCGTACGACACCGCCCGCGTTTCGGCTTCCGCCCTCTATCCTCTGGCTGACGGCGGCCATGAGACGCTCCTGGAATTCCGCGGCCCGGGAGGACGTAAAGCGCCCGCGCTGGTCGGAGTGAAGCGCGGCGACGGGCGGGCCTATGTCTGGACCGCCTCGCTGGACCTGGACTGGTGCGACCTGGCGGTAAAGCCCGTTTTCCCGGCTTTTTTCTCTTCCCTGCTCGAACTGGCCGCCGCCGGCGGCAGCGGTCCGGGCGGCTGGGGTTCGGTCGTCGGCAGGCCCGGGGAAGTCAGGCCGAGGACGCCCGCCGCCGACTACGGGGCAGAGCTGATAAAGCCGTCCGGGGCGGCCGAGACGCTCCGTTCCCGGCAGGGGATCATCGCGGTGCCCGCCCAGGCGGAGCCGGGGCTCTACCGCTGGCGCGCCGGGACGGAGACCGGCTTCTACGCCGTGAACCTGGACCATTCCACCCGGGAAAGCGCCCTGGAACCCGCGGCTTCTCCCCCCTGGGCGAAGATCCCGGCGGCCTCGGCGCCGGAGAACTTAAGCTCTTTTCTCGGCGGAGTGCAGGCCTGGTCCCTGTTCATGATCTTAGCGGCGCTGCTGCTCTCCGCCGAGGCCGCGCTGCAGGGGAGGCGTCCGTGAAACTGCCGCTTCTGTGCCTCGCCCTGCTGTTCCCGTCCTGCGCCGCGGGGGCGGCCGCGCCGTCCGGAGATTTCGCCTTAGCGGAACTGGACCTGGGGCCGGACTGCCGCCTGCCAGAGGGGACCTGGCGGGAGGCCTTCGACTTTATACGCCGCAACACGAGCGTCGAGCCCGATAACGAGGTCCTCAGGCTGAGTCCCGACGCTCCTCTGCTCTATTACCGTCCTTTCCTGACGCTCTCCTGCGGCAAAGCGCCGCGGGCTCTCGCGTACCAGGAGATCGCCGCGCTGCGCCTCTACATAGCCGGCGGCGGGACGCTGCTGCTGAACAATTCCTCCGGCGCCAGACGCGGCTCCTTCGAGGCCTGGGCCGGACGGCTGGCCGGGCTGCTGCTGCCGGGCGCGGCGCTTGAGCCGCTGCCCGCCGGGCATCCGCTCTTCAAGAGTTTCTTCCTCGCCCGCGGCCGCGGCGGGCGTTTCGACGTGCAGGCCGCGCCCGAAGCCGCTTTCTACGCCGGCCGCGCCGCGATATTATATTCGGCCAACGACCTGGCGGGGATCTGGCCGGTCTCTCCCGCCGGCGCGCCGGTCTATCCCTGTCTGCCCGGCGGCGAGGCGCAGCGGCTGGAGGGCCGCAGGCTCTTCCTGAACATGGTCATGTACTCGCTGACCGGCTCCTATAAGGAAGACGCCGTGCATCAGCCTTTCCTGCTGGAGAAGATGCGCCGCCTGGCCGCGGGCGCGGCGGAGGAACTGCCGTGAGCCTGGAACTTGGTTCTGGCTGGGTCCTGCTGCTGGCGGCGGCGCTGCTGCCGGCCGCGGCGCTGCGCTTGTTCCGCGGCAGGGCCATGCCGCCGGCGGCAAAGTACCTGCGCCTGGCTTCTTTCCTCCTGCTGGCGGCCGCGCTGGCCGATCCGGTGATCTCGCGCGTCGAGCGCCGCCCTGTGCCTCCGCGCCTCGCCTTCCTCGTCGACGCCGGCGCCGCTATGGCCGGCCCCTGCTCGAAGGGAGCGGCCGAAAGCCGCCGCGACTGCGCGGGCGCCTGGGCCCGCCGCGCGGCGGACGCGCTGGGAGAAAAAGCGTCCTCGTCGATATTCTATTTTCCCGGCGCGGGCAGCCCCGCGCAGGAAGAACCGCCGGCTTCATTTTCCCGTGACAGGGACCTGGGGGCCGCGCTGGCCTGGCTCGCTTCGGCGCCCGGCGGCCCCTGGGACCGGGTCTTCGTACTCACCTCCGGGCACGACCTGCGGCCGCCGCCGGTAGGCGCCGCCCCCGCCGATGTCACGCTGGTCTCGGTCGGGCCCCCGTCGGAAGTACGGCGGCTGGGCGCGCCGCGCGTCGCGGCTCCCGCCTTCGCGTATCTGCATATGCCTTTCAGGGTCTTCGCCGAGTCCCGCCTGGAGAACTCTCCCCCCGGCGCGTCCGCCTCCCTGGAAATATTATCCGCCGACGGCAAAGTCGTCTCCTCGGCCGCGGCGCGGACCGACGGGTACGGCCTCTTCGGCGCGACGTTCACCCTGCGCACTGACGTACTTGGGATGGCCGCGTACAGGGTGCGGGCGCGGGCCTCCGGGCTCTCCGTCTCTTCCCCGTTCAGGGTGCAGGCCGTCCGGGAGAAACTTAGGGTTCTGCACTTGTCCGGGCCCCCTTCTTTCGATTACGCCGCCCTGCGCGATCATCTGAAGTCGGATCCGGGCGTGGACCTGGTCTCCTTCGTGATACTCCGCAACCCGGAGGACGCGGCGGGCGTGGCCGAAAAGGACCTCTCTCTCATCCCTTTCCCGGTCCATGACCTTTTCCTTAAGGACCTGCGCAATTTCGACGTGCTGATACTGCACGCCTTCGACTTGCGGCGTTTCGTGCTGGGCGCCCCCTATCTTCAGTCAGTCGAGCGCTTCGTCGCGGGCGGAGGCGGACTGCTGGTCATCGGCGGGCCGCAGGCTTTCGGCTCGGGCGGTTACGCCGGCCTGGCGCCCCTCGCAAGTCTGCTCCCGGCCGAAGTGGCGGAGGGCCCGGATTATTCCGGCGAAGCTTTCACCGTCGAGCCAGCCCGTCACCCGGCCGCGGCCGCGGAGGCTTTCGGCGGACGCGGCGCGCCGCCGCTGGGCGGGCTGAACCTGCTCGGCGGGCCGGTCGGGGGGGGCAGGCTGATATACGGTTACCGCGCCGCTTCAGGAGCTTCCGGCGCGCTGGCCGCCGAGCGGGGGCACGGCAAGGGCCGCGTCGTCGCGCTGGCCTCTCCCCGTACCTGGATGCTCAGGTCGGCGGGCGGCGGCCGCTATTCCGCCTTCTGGGAAAAGATGCTCTCCTTTCTCGACGGCACACTGGGCCTGGAGCGGGTCGCATTGGAGGCCGACGAGAGCTACCCTCCCCGGCTCAGGCTGCGCGTCCTGGGCGCCGACTATCGCCCGCTGGCCAGGGACGCCGCCTCTATAAACGCGTCGGTGACGGGCCCCGGCGGCCGGAGGCCCGTCGAGTTCTATTTCCGCGGCGCCGGGGTATACGAAGCCGAAGTCCCCCCGCCTTTCGGCGGCCGGCAGACGGTCTCGGCCAATGTTTCCGTGGACGGCCGCGCGGCCGGTTCGCCCGCGCTTTCTTTCTCTCCCGAGGGTCCGTCCGCGTATAGCCCTCCCGATCTCCGCGCGCTGGAGGAGATGGCCCGCCCCCGCGGCTGGACCCTGGCCCGGATGGAGGACTCGGGCGGAGCGGCGCTGGAAAGACTTCTCCCGCCCCCCTCCTCGACGGAGATAAGGACCTGGTCGGCGGCGCCCGGCCGCTCGCCCTGGCTGCTGGCCGCTTTTCTGCTGCTGCTCGGGATAGAACTGGGCGTAAGGCGCCGGGCCGGACGGGACTAGGAGCCTGTGCCGCAACGGACGCTATGCGTCTCAGACGGACTGAGGCCCGCCCGTTGTTAGGCACCGTGATAAACTAATAGAATTGTTCTTCGCGATGGAATTATCAACTGTAGATATCGGCAAAGGCAAGAGGACGGCGGTCGCCGCCGGACTTTTCATCCTGTTCCTGGCGGTCTACGCCTTCCTGATGCCGCCCGTCCTGGCGCCCTACCGCGACGCCGGGGAACTGGCCTGCGACGTATATTCGCTGGGGATACCCCACCCGCCCGGCTATCCGCTCTATGTTCTTGCCGGCCGGGCTTTTTCCGAATTGATGCCGGGAGGGCAGGACTGGAAACTTAACCTCTTTTCCGCCGTCGCCGGGGCGGCCGCGCCGGCCCTGATGTTCTTTTTCATGTCCGGCTTCTTCAGGCCGGCGGCCGCGCTGGCGGCCGCGCTCCTGCTGGGCCTGAACTTCACGCTTATCACCGTCTCGGGCGTAGCCGAGATGTACGCGCTGCACGCCCTGTTCGGGGTCGCGATTGCTTTTCTCGCCTTCAGCGCGGCCGAAAAATTTTCGGCCAGGAAACTTTATCTGCTCGCTTTTCTCTGCGGCCTTTTCCTGGCCAACCGCATGGATCTTATGCTGGTATATCCCGCCGTTCTTGCGCTGGTACTGCCGCGGGCCGCGCGCGGCCTGGGTTCCCGTCTCTATTCCCGCGCACTGCCTCTCTGCGTCCTGTTCTTTCTCGCCGGTTATTCTCTCTACCTCTATCTGCCGGTGCGTTCGGCGGCGGGCCCGTTCCTCGACTGGGGCCGGCCTTCGGACTGGGATAATTTCTGGGGAATAATAACCCGCAGGAGCTACGGCTCCACGCTGGACCTGATATCCACCAATTACGCCAAGGGCGAACTGTTCCTGGTCAACCTTTACCATTACGGGCTGCACCTCTGGTCGAACATGGGGCCGGCGCTGGCCGTCGCGGCAGCGGGAGTCTGGTTCTGCTGGCGCCGCTCGCGCCGGGCCGGCCTCTTCTGGTCGCTCTTCTTCCTGGCCCCGGGCCCGCTCTTCCTCTTCCTCGCCAATATGCCGCCCAACCCGCACGCTCTGGCCGTGGTGGAGCCGTATTACCTGCTCCCCGACCTCGCCGTAGCCTGGTGGCTGGCCGAAGGTCTTCACGGTCTTTTTACCGCGGCCCCGGCCTGGCGTTTTTCGGCCCTTGCCCTGACGCTGGCCGGAATATTGCTGTTCGGTCTGCCTTCGGCGCGCAAAGCCGACCGGCGCGGAATGTTCCTGACGGCCGATTACGCTGCCGACGTCATGCGCGGGCTGCCTCCCGGCGCGGTGCTCGTCGCCAGGAAGGACGTGCAGCTTTTCTCTCTCTGGTACTATCAGCAGGTCGAGGGGCTGCGGCCCGACGTGCGGGTAATAGCCCAAGGGCTCAGCGGCGCGTCCTGGTACCAGGCGGCCTGGGCGCGCAAGGAGCCCGGGTTCCCGGTCTTCAACCTCAATACCGGCGGGCAGGAAGCGTGGGCCGCGGCGGGCAGGGCCTGGAAGGACTTTTACGCCACCGTCGATTCCGAGATCCCTTCCGGCTCTCCCACCGTGCCGCTGGGGCTCGTTATGGCGGTCTATCCTCCGGCCGGCCTGCGCCCCCCGGCGAACCCGTCCGAAGTCTACTCGCATCGCTGGGAGATCGGCCGCCCGTTCCCCGATTTTTTCGCCAGGGACGTCATCTCGTCGTACGCCCAGGGCGCGCTGGCCGCCGGTTCGCTGCACAGCTCCGCCGGCAGGAAGAAAGAAGCCGCGGCCTGGCTGGACTACGCCGCGGCGGCCGATCCGGACCTGGCCGACGCGCAGCTCTACTCCGGCTTCCTGCTTTCTTCCGGGAACGACTGGGCCGGGGCCGGCGCCAGGTTCAAGGCTTCCGTAGACGGCTACGAGCGCCTGCTTGACCTGGCCGAACAATACCGTTCACTGCCGGACCTGAAGCACTCGCTGCGCAGGTCCAGCGCCTACGCCTGGCTCAATTACGGGGTGGCGCTGGAGAAGACTGGCGACCGGGATGGGGCCGAGAAGGCCTATCTGCGCGCCGCGGCCAGGAACCCTGAACTCGCCGACGCCAACTATAACCTGGCCATTCTCTACTGGAACCGGGACTGGGACCGCGTCATGCGCGAGCTCTCCGAGACGCTGCGCAAGAACCCCTCGCACTCCCAGGCCGCCCATTACCTCCGCCAGCTCCAGTCCTCCCGCCGATAGTTCCCACCGGGGCACGCGGGACAGGGCAGGAAAAAAAATGTCAGGAGTGAGGAAAAGGATACACTAACCAATAGCTTAGTGTCGTTGCGCTCCGAGGGCCTCGGTATGCTCCGAACTGGCCCTCGGCATGGTTGAAAAACGCAGTGTCTTCGGGCGCCATTCAGGGTACCTCTCATCCAGCAGACGTTCCAGGTCCCCGGCCTCTTCCTCGGCGTTTCCGTAAGAGCCGTTCTTGTTTTCGTTCGTCATATCAGTTTTCCACCCCGGCTGGCGCCGGGACCCGCGTCGCATGAAATGCTAACTTAATTGGCGTCGGCATAGTAGTCCATTTCTTGCTAGAGCCTGTTGTACAAACCCCGATTCTGCTGCAATTGCAACTTTTGGCCTGCGCCTTCGCGCCGCTCAAGGCTATGCCAGTGTCGTAACAGGAACTATGCTCATCAGACGGCCAACTTACAACCTCCGGCGATTATATACTGCAGAACCCGATTATAAGCATCACCGCCGTAAGGTCGCTACCGCCGTATGAGATCAGCGGGAACGAAATGCCGCTGGGCGGGACGAGGCCATTAGCTATGCAACATTTAATAATGCCTTTGTTTTACGCAGAATTCATTGCCAAAGGAATCCTTGTAATCGTTTTTATAGCCTGCGCTACATAATTTAAAACCTTTGCCATCGGCGTCGGCTTCGTAGTAATAAGGCTTGCCGGAGAAATAATCCGTCAGAACGGCTTCCGCAAGCGGCTTTGGGGAGAGCTTTGACAGATTGTCCGGGTACCTGCCATGCGCTTTATAATATCCGGCCGCGGCCGAGAATATTACGGCCATCTTTGATAAGGTTTTGACTTCGGCTTCTTTCATGTAAAGATTGGCAAATCTTGGGATGGCCTGTAGAGCTACAAAATAAGGCCATATCGGCAGATTATCGATTTTGGAATTAAAATTCTCATCGGACAGGGATTCCGTTTCTATGCTTTCAACGAAATATTGGATGTTTTTGTGAAAACCGGCATTTATGGCGCCTGTCCACGCAAGTGTCCTGGTACCCAGTTTATCGAACAGTTTGTCTATGAAGGAATCCCCTCCGGTGAGCAGATAATCTGTCTTAAAGCGGGAAGTTTTATATCCCATATATACCGGAAAAAGAAGGCGGTAATTGTCAAAAACCATGGCAAGCTCCGCCTGCATCCCTGTTTTTACCAGATGCTTATCCTGCACCGCAAGGAGCTTTTTATTTATCTGTTCCGGCAATGTGATGCTCGGATCGTTGATCATGGCCGCCAGGGCGGTTTCCGCCGCGATCTTGTTTTGTGCCACGGCTACCATTTTTGGAATAAGGGTTTTATCGGTAGAAACGAGGTCTGCAGATACGAATATTTTCTCCAAATGTTCCCAGGCCTTAGAAGTCTTGCCGGCATAAGCATTGTCGAGAGCAATAAGCCTTATTAGCTTTGAGATGTCAATATAACCGGCGATTTTTGGGGTGATCCAACCGAAGGGGTCTTCTGAAGCTCTGACATAATTTGTCTGTGTATGTCTTCGGTATGTATTCAGCGCCGGATACAGGTTTTTTAGCAGGAGCGGCTCGTACAAAACTGCGATTTTATGCGACTCCTTTCTGATTTTATCATTCCATTTTTCCGTGCCCGAAGCCCTGGCATGAGGATTGTTCAGGAAGAATCCCATATCCAGCCCTTTCGTCAGGCCGTAATCCCCTTTCGCCCTTGTTCCCGAATCCATTTCGTCGAAATTCGGCAGGAGATAATCCCCTGACGGATAATTTTCCTGGAATTCGGCCATGCTGACCGGCCACCCATATGCTTTAATTTCCGCTTTTAACTTTTCTATCCTGTTCTGCCAGACGGAATTTACCCCCCACATTACAAGCGCGGAAAAGGCCGACAGGGCTACAATATGCAGGACCGGGGCGAGTAAAACCGCCGGCTTCCTTGTCTCCGTATAAGGGCCGTAGAAAGGTATTTTCCGCCTAAACTTAAATGCCCCCCAGTTTATTTCCTTTACTCCGTCTGTAACTCCGAACGCCTCTCCTAACCGGCTGTTGAAATTGGTGAGTTTTACGAACAGCCCGAAAGAAACGAAGGTAAGGAGCATCACCGCGGCAAGAGGCATGCTGGAGGAGAAGGTGTGGAAGGTACTCAGGCTCAAAAAGGCCAGCAAAAAAGGGAGTATCTGGAAGACGGCAAAAACACCGGCGG
The DNA here is from genome assembly GCA_009773155.1 of Elusimicrobiota bacterium. Lineage (GTDB taxonomy): Bacteria > Elusimicrobiota > Elusimicrobia > Elusimicrobiales > UBA9959 > UBA2231. The sequence continues at coordinate 6,960 of WOVA01000031.1, read as the reverse complement.
CCAGGTCGGCGGCAGTTTTCAGGTCATAGCCTTGGTTGCCGAAGATCCTTTCCGCCCTTTCCGGCAGGCGCTTCGCCGCCCAAGCGATAAAACCGGCACCCAAAAAGAGGATCCACAGCTTCGCGTCCTCTTCGTCGGCCCAATCGGCGAATACCAACCCAGCCCAAACAGCCGCCATGACGGCCAGGGCGGGAGCTATTGTCCAGAAGCCTCTGGCAAAAGAGCCGGCTCTTGGTTTTTCCATCCCGGGAATGCTTGAAAACCTTTTGTGTATGAATAGGCTCAGCAGGACCAAAACGGCGAAAAATGAAAGACCGACCCAATCCAGCGGATCTTTGCCGGTATAAGAGACCGCACTCCAGGCAAATATCCCGGCGAAGGAGGAGAACAGGGCAGTATAAAAAAGCTTTTTCCCCCTTTCGCCTTTTCCCCCGAGATAAACGAGAGAGGCGTAGGTCATAAGGAAAAAAGTTATCGCTGACAGGATTGAGCAGAGATAAAAAATGAAATTAACCGGAACCGCTATCAGCCGCGCCCGCTTAGCTTTGCGCTGGAAAGATTCAACCGCGAGAGAAAGTTTATTATATCTGGCTCCAGCTTGCAGGGCATCATACAAGCTGGATTCCAGCATCTTTAATAACTCCGTTTTTTGGGGGTCGTTCCGGATCGCATCCTTGCCTTCCAGGTTTATGAAAACCTCCAGTTTTCGCTCTTCAAGTTTAAAATTCCCCTTAAGTTGTTTTGCGTAAGCGGCTTCTTCCCTTACCGCCGACAGTTCGGCTTCGATCTTTTCAAGCGGGAAGACGAAAAATATCCGAGCCGCGGAAAAGGCAAATACGGCCGCCATTAGTAGGAAGAAAAGCCTGGCAAGTCTGGCAGGAGAATCCATAAAAAACGATTTAAGCGACATTTTGCCCCCTGTTCTTCGGCGCTAACCAGATGTGCCCACCCCTGCTAACAAAAAATGCCCCGCTAAATTGGATTTGGCGTGGCTACTTTCTGGCGACATAAAAAGTGTAGCATTTCCCGATGTCTCACAACCTCCGGTCCGTATTTTTCCGGGTATACCGTCTTAAAATCTTCAACTGTTCGGAGCTCAAATACGTCAAAGTAAAAAAGCGTCAAACCCAGCTGCTGTAGGCTGTATTTCGCATGTTTGGCTCGATGTTATTCTCCGTAAACCTTCCTTGGCATATATTACCGGAATAGCGACAGCGCGTCCTCTATCGGATTTATAGCGGGTCCGGTTGCCTATTCACCGGGTTTTGCGGCCGGGACGAGAGCTTTACCGCCCTTCCTGTATTTTTTGACGAGGGCTTTGAATTCGGGGGTGTCGTTCAGGCCTTTCAGGAAATGTCCGTCGCTGGTTTCATCGTAGAGTTCATCCCACCGGTCGAAGCCGAGCCTGAAAGATTTTTCAAACCATTTGAAGGCCGTTACCTTGTTTTTCCGGCAGGCCCACCAGTAATTGCCGAGATTGCCATAGGGAACCGGGTCTTTTGCGTCCAACTTATTTGCTTTTTTAAAATCGGTTTGCGCTTTGTCACATTTCTTAAGCCATAAATACGTATACCCGCGGTTGTTGTAGGCGTAAGCATATTCCGGGTTAAGTTTTATGGCTTTGTCATAGTCGGCAATGGCCTTGTCGTATTGCTTGAGTTCATCGTAAGCAAACCCGCGGTTGAAGTAGGCGTCAGCATATTCCGGGTTAAGTTCTATGGCTTTGTTATAGTCGGCAATAGCCTTGTCGTATTGCTTGAGTTCATCGTAAGCAAACCCGCGGTTGTGGTAGGTGTCAGCATCTTTTGGATTAAGTTCTATGGCTTTGTCATAGTCGGCAATAGCCTTGTCGTATTGCTTGAGCTTCCTATAAGCAACCCCGCGGTTGCGGTAGTCGACGTGAACATCTTCCGGGTTAAGTTCTATGGCTTTGTCAAAGTCGGCAATGGCCTTGTCGTATTGCTTTAGTTCACCATAAGCAAACCCGCGGTTGTGGTAGGCTATGGCCTTGTTCTTATTACCGTCGCGGTATCGCCAGTATTCAATAGCCTTGGTGTTATATTCTATCCTTTCTTCCGGCGCCTTTGACGCATAGCCTTTTTTAACGCAACTTTCAAAAGAATAACAATCAGCGGCCAGCGCGGGCAGATCTATCCCGCCCGCCATTATCACCGCCACCGCACCCGCGATAACCACCGCAAGATACCGGAAAACAGTTTTTTCACCAGTCATAATGTCTCTCCTTTATATATTTTCCGGCCTTAATTCCCTCTCCCGCGATGTTGAGAGTAGCCCCGGTAGCCGAAAAGCCGGTCAGGGAGTACAACACGAACATCATGCTGAACAGCGCGATCCCCAAGGCGAGGAGCCCCAAGAACACCCGTTTCCCGGCGCCGGACTGAGCGCCGGCTTCGCCGGCGGCCTGTCCCCCACGTGCGGCGACCCGCGCCGCTATCGGCGCCAGGATCACTTCCGACAGCAAAAGGCCGAAGAACAGGCCGGAAAACGCCAGCGCCAAGCGCCTCGGCACACACATGATATCATCAATGGACGCCAGCATAAGGATCATGCCGAGAATCGTGGTCAGCGCGCCCATGGCTGCGGCGCAGCCGGCGGCGTGCAAAAGGGCGCCTGGCCCGGACGGCCTGAAGATCTCTTTAAGCGGATAAGCCGTCCAAGTCAGCAGGAAGGTCCCGCCGAAAACCAGCAAAAACGCCTCAAGGTTCAAAAACGGCCTAAACCCCCCGGTTCCTTCGGCAAGAAAGATCGCAACCCCTATCATAAATACGACGAGCATCTGCTTGAGAACTCCGCCGGCCGGTTTTACAGGCTTATCTTCTTTGTTTTCCATATTTTTTCCCTCCCGTGTGGTTCTCACGAAAATTGTACTATTTTCGTAACTGCTCACACCCTCCCTCCTCGAGGGGGGAGGGGGTGAGCAGTTACCAAGGTGCAGGATAGAGTCGCCCGTAAGAGCTTTTGGTTTTGCCGGGTCAGGGACTTTTTTACCATCAACAATAAAATGATACACATACTCTCCTGGAAGTATGTAAAGCTCTTTTTTCCATGCATCCCCGCTACGGACCATGGGTATTTCACGCCAGCTCGTGAAAGATCCCGCGAGGCTCACGCTTTTCGCTTGCGGATTACGATATTCAAACCCGGTCTTAATGGCTTTCCTGAGAGCAAGCTTCTGTTATCCCCAGGCTACATGCTTCGGCCAGATGCCGGCGCCTTTCTTCCGGCATACCTTTATTTAAAAAAATCCGGGCCAGCGCGTAGTGACTGGCTGCTTTATTTGTTCCGAGGTTGATCTCTTTGGTGAAATCGAATATGGCCTTGTCGTAATTGCCCAGATTAAAATAGCATACTCCCCGGTTAAAATAGTGCCCGGCGCTGTCCGGGGACAGATCTATACTGTGCGAGTAATCCGCTACGGCTTTTTCATATTCCCTTTTTCCGGCATAAGCCCTTCCACGCTTGAAATATGCATCGCTGTTATCCGGGGCGTGTTGAATAACTTCGGTGAAAAATTCTATAGCTTTCTCATAGTCCTTTTGGCGTAAAGCGATTTCACCCAAACTCTCGGAGAGTTTAGCAAGCAGGTTGGCGGAATTCTGATTGTAGTGTTTTACGTCTGGTCTATGCTGTTCCAGAGAAGCATTCAGTTCAGCCTCATAACTACTGACCAGATAATAGGCAACAGGCGCAAGCAAAACCATTACAAATCCAAGGGCGGCGACAGATGACTTAAAAATCTTAAGCGTCCAGATGTCGCGCCACCGGCGCCAGTAGTGCCACCGACGCAGCATATGCGCCGCTTCTCCGGCGGTGCGGCAGCGCCGGGAATGGTTGCCGGAAAGCATGCGTTGCATATACTTCCTGAGAATGGGGTCGCCCACCTCCTCCAACCTATCGAAGGTAAAAGCCCTGTTGAGGTCGCCCGACGCCATCTGGAAAAGGATAACACCAAGGGAGTAGATATCACTTTGAGGGGAGGCTTTCTTTCCCTCCAACCGTTCCGGCGAAAGATAAAGGGAAGTCCCCCCGTCGCTGGTAAAGATATCTGAGGCAGGCCCGCCGGGGTTCTTCGTCAACTGCACGTTTTTCAGGGCCTCCTCATTGACTATTCGCCCTACCCCGAAATCCGACACTTTTATTTTAGGGATGGCCTGCCGGCCGGGGGACCGGCAGACAAGAATGTTGTCGGGTTTAATATCCTGGTGGACTACGCCGGCCTTATGGGCGACCTCGAGCGCTTCCGCCACCTGCGCGGCTATTTCCACCTTGATCCGCAGGGGAAACGCCGCAAGACTGGTGGATGGCGTTACCGCCTTGCCATTCCGCAACAGCCACGAGCGCAATAAAGCGCCTAAAGGCGCGTTTAACACAACGGCCATCTTTTGCTTTAAGGAATCAAGCCGGCCAAAGAACTTCCCTCGAGGTCCGTCGTCTCGCGGCCCTGCTGCCGTGTTAAGCCAGGTGCGCAGGTTTTCGCCCGGAACATATTCCATCCCCAGGTAGTAAGGCGGCGACTCCAGGTAAACCTCATGGAGTCTGACGATTCCCGGGTAGTCTCCGGTCTTTTCACGGATCAGCTGGAGTATATTAAGCTCCCGCCTCAGGGCGCGCACACGCCCCTTGTTGAAGCAGAATTTGAAAACCCTCTTTTCCAGGACGTGCGCGTGTGAAGCAAGCCAGACTTCCCCGAACCCGCCCCTCCCAAGGCTTTCCTCCAGCGTCCATTCGGTGCCGGGTATCTTAACCCCCAGCCCGGGGCGCCAGCCCAACTCATCTTCGCTGTCGTTATATGGGCGGGCTTTCTCGCTTGCCTTGGGAGGTTTTAGTACTCCTAAACCCTCCTCCCCGACTTCATATACGTCAATAGGATCTTCAACACCCTTCATTTTGTATGGACCATGGTTCAACCACACCAAAAGGGCAAGGTCCTTTAATTCCCTGCCTTTAAGCGCCTGCCGGGCATTATCAAAGACCGCATGGGTGCATAAAATCTGTCCGCCCTCTGCCAGGGACTGGACTCGCGCGGCCGTATCAATCTGTAAGCCATAGATATCCATGCCCTGGCTATCAGCGTCCATTACCACTTCGCCTAAATGGACGCCCACGCGCAGTTCAAGTTCCCTGGCGGGAAACGTCCTGCGCATGGCTGATTGTAATTTTAAGGCGAACAGCAACGCTTCGGATGGGCGCAGGAAGGTACAGAAAAAGGAATCACCGGCGGTTTCTATCTCCTGGGCGCCGGCAAACCCGGACAGGCAGTCGCGCACTATTTTGTTATGCGCCTGTATCATAGCCACAGCTTTATGGTCGCCAAGTTCCTGCTTGAGCTTTGTGGAACCGACAATATCGGTGAACAGCAGATTAAGCAAAGTGGTATTGTTCTTGCACCGGAATTCTTCAACTATGGCACGGGCTTTGGCTTCTTTGCTCAATTGTGTCAGTTTCGTGTCGGACATGGTTTATTTTTCACTTTTATTTCTGCGCCAGTTCAACAATGCCCTGCCAGTCCCTGGGCGGCTTTTTCCGGTACTCGGCGGCCAGAAACAGTAGCCGCTGCGCCGGGGCGTCCTCAACCGGCAACTGGTGGAAAAGCCGGTAGGCGGCCTCAAAACCGCCCTTCTCAAAAGCGGCAAGGCCGGAATCCAATATCTCCTGCCTCCATTGTAGAGCCTCGCGTTCTTTGTCGCTCCGGGGTGGCGGCAATAGTTCGTAAAGGTCCACCGGCGTCTTCATGCCGGCCGGCTGAAACCGCCCCAGGCGCTGCGCTATCCCGGCCCCGGCGGAGAGCTTCGCGGCAACTTCCCGCGTTATCAGCACGGGCGCGTCAAGCTGCTTGGTTATCCCCTCCACGCGGGAGGCCTGGTTGACCACCGCGCCTATAATGCCGTACGAGAAGACCTGCTCCGAGCCGATAGCGCCGGCCACCACCTCGCCCGTGTGGATGCCGATGCCGCAGCGCCAGACGCCGCTTTCGCCTTCCAGCGGCTTGTGCAGGGTTTCCGCCATCCGCCGTGCCATGTTCAGCGCCGCCCGGCAGGCCCTGTCTACGTGGTCGGCATGAGCCATGGGCGCGTTCCAGCAGGCCATGATGCCGTCTCCCGTATACTGGAGCACTACCCCCTCTTCCTCAAAGATTTCCTCTGTCATGGAACTTATCACCTGCTTCAGCTCGCCCTGGTATTCAAGCAGGGTTTCGTTGTTGCGCTCGCTCAGTTTGGAAAAGCCCCGGATATCAAAGAACATGACTGTACATTCCGTAATTCTTGGCTCCAATTCCTTCATATCCCGGGAACGGAGGATTTTTTCCACTACGGCGCCGGAGAAGAACCGTTGCAGGCGGGTTTCCCATTCCTCCAGCTTCTGCACGGAAAGGCTGCGGCCGATGATATCCGCCACCAGGCCCACATAGCGGGTGTTGTCCAGGTTGGCCGGGGCATCCGCCTCGGCTGACCCGCCGTTGCCCGCGACATAAAAGAAGATAGGCTCGCCGCCCGACATCTCCACCGCGGCGCAGACGGCCCAGTCCACCCCTTCCGCCATTGTGGCCTGGAGTTTCCCCTGCCGCCGCCAGGAATGAAAAATAGGTTTTGGCTGCTCGGCCAAAGCCTTGTTCATCAGGGAATGGCTGAGCTTGATCCCCGCGTCATCGCGTGCGGTGTCCCGGCCCAATATCTGCCTGTCGCGGTTGACGACCGCGGCCCAACTGGCGCCAGCGGCAAGGCGCAGCATGCCGGCGATGTGTGTATAGAAGTCGTTGCGTTCCTTGCCGCGCAGTATTTCGGGCAGTTCCAGAAGGTCTTTAAGGCGCATGCGGTCGGAGACGGCATAGACTTCTTCCGCCGGCATGACGCGCTCGTCCGCCGGAGTTGTGTCCGGCGCCGGCGCGGGAGCTTCGGCCGTTTCCGCGACAAAGCGGAACCGGATCTGCCCGATGACGAA
>WOVA01000030.1 GCA_009773155.1 Elusimicrobiota bacterium | reverse complement strand
GAAATGGCGTTACTGCGGGTGCAAATTCGATTGCGGGACGTACGCCTCACCGTCGGAGGAAATTCAGGAAAGGCCTATCCGCGATAAGCGGAATGTGGGATAAAGTGCTGGCGATAACCGATACTTCCTGCTACACGCTGGCGGAGGAGACGGCCTGGCTGACCGGCAAGATCCCGGCGAGCGGGTCCAGGAGCGAGTACCTCGACGTCCTGTCGGGCCTGGGAATAGCGGAGCCGTCCAGGATATTCGACCGACTGCTCGCGATCGGCGCGTTGCGCGTGAAGAAGAAAAGATCCTTAGGCGGCCTGTTCCGGTCCTTTATCTCGCCGAAGATAAAGCTGCTTTCCGCGCGGGTCCAGGAAAAACTGTTCGGTTTTTTCGGGGCCGGCCCAGGCGGGTTCGGCAAGGCGCTGCGCGCGCTCGCCTGGCCCGCCGGCACCGGGCTGGCCTGGGGAACGCTCTTCCTGCTGGTTCCAGGCGCGGTTCCGCCCGCCGCCACGGGGGGCGAGCCGAGCGCGCCGGCGGTGATCGCCCTGGTGATCGCGGCCAGCCTGGCGCATGAACTGGGGCATTCTCTGGCGGCGGCGGCTTCCGGGATCGGGCTGCGCCCCATAGGGTTTTCCGTCTATCTCATCTACCCCGTCTTTTACACCAACGCTTCCGGCATGGACAGGCTGAAACTGCGAGAAAAGGCCCTCATCGACTGCGGAGGCCTCATCCTCCAGTCGGTATTCCTCCTGGCGCTGCTGCTCTTCCTGTCGTTTACCGGCAGTCCCTCGGCCGCGGAGGCGGCGCGCTGGATAACGGCGATAATGTTCTTCAATCTTAACCCGCTTCTCCGCACCGACGGCTATTGGCTCTACAAGGATGTTTACTCGGAATTCAGGCATAAGAGCTGGATGCGCTATGTCCACCATGTTTACCTTCTGGTTTTTGCTGTTTTCACCGCCTGGTTCCTATGGTTCGTTCTCGCGCGTCTGGGCCATGTCCGGTCTGAATTCGGCGAACTGATGCGTTCACCCGGGTATTTTTTAGAAGGGGGAGACAAAGTGATACTCGGCGTTTATTTAGTGTTTGTGGGGCTGGCCGGCGGGCTGAACCGCTTCAAAGAGGGGCGCAGCGAATGGAAAGAACTGCGGAACCGTGAGGTTCCGGCTTCATGAGCGGGCGCGAAGAGGGCCCAAAAGCGGGTAGGCCCGTGGACCCTTCCGCGGGCGCGCGGCGCGGGATAGTATAAACAGTCGGGATAAAGGGCCTATCAATCCAGGTCCAAAAGTCCTTGTCGACGCCCGTTTTAAGAGATATGCTAGGGACAGGTTAGAATCATAAGCAAAGGGGGCGGCATGAAAAAGATTAACACGAAAAAGGTTTTCCGCGACATCCCTATGGTCGGGCATTAATCAGCATCTGATACATACCCAGTCCTAAGTTTATCTCCAGTTGACGCAGAGGGGGCTCTCAAGGCCTCCGGTGGATTTTGTGTCCTGATGAAGCAAGCGAAGGTTTTTATTATTCGTCCGCGTGTCCTGGTCGCTGAGGAGAGAGAGTCATATCCTTTAAATCTGGTCGCGGTCCTTTCTTCGGTTGAAAATATAAACGTCGAAAAGCGCGTTGTCGATATAGATTTTTTGTATCGGCAAGGAGCTTCGTTTTCGGCCATATGCGGGGATCTGCTGGCCGAAATATCGCGCATCGGGCTGCCGATAGTCGGGATCTCCGTAAACGACGCGGCTCTACCGGAAGCTCTTTATCTGGCGGAAAGGATAAAAGAACGGGCCAAAAACTCCAGGATTGTTCTCGGCGGGCCCGGAGTGTATTTTAATTCCGCCGGTATCATGGCTGAATTCGGCCATCTTGTGGACTATATCGTCAGGGGAGAGGCGGAAAGAACGTTTCCCGCGCTCGTCTCCGGCATTTTAAAAGGCAAAGCCGGCGAGCCGGTCCCGGGGGTGATTGATTTTCCCGCGGTCGTGCGAATGGACGACTATGCCTTTCCGCAATATGACCGATTGCCTCCCTCGCTGTACGGCACGGGGCCGGGCGTCGAGTATATTCCCGTGCTGGCGGGCGCGGGGTGCGCCAACCAATGCAAGTATTGTAGCACTTCTAATTTCTGGGGCCATAAGGTGCGCTACAAGTCGGTCGAGCGGGTGGTCCGGGAAATATCCTTTTTAAAATCACTCGGCGTCTCAAAAGTAGAACTGGTGCACGATAACCTGTTCCACGATATGACTTACGTCGGGCGCCTCGCCGGGACCTTGATGCGCGGCGGCGTCCGGGTTTCCTGGGCCTGCTCTGGCCGCGCCGATGACTTTGATATGGCGGCCGCGCCGCTGCTGGCCAGGGCCGGGTGCAGGCGGATCTTCTGGGGCATCGAAAGCGGGTCCGAGAAGGGGTTGCGTGTGCTCAATAAACGGCTCCCTCTTGAGTCGAGCGTCCGGAAGGTCCGCAAAGTATCGGAAAAGTACCCGGTACACTCCCAACTGTCATTTATTTATAATTTCCCAGGAGACGACCTGGAAAGTTTTAAGCGGACGCTCGAACTCGCGTTCCGGCTTAAGTCGGAGAATCCCGGAAAGGTCCAGGTTGCGCTGAATAATTTCCTGGCCTTATCGGGAGCGGTCTTCACCCGGAACGCTTTATTGAAAAAAAGCAGGTACCTGATACGTCAAATGAACCTTGGGCCGACGTTTGCAAAAAGAGTGGCGGGCGCCCGGGAGCTCTTCAGTTTCTTTTATAAACCCGGGAATATTACTTCGCTGGGCGAGAAGTTCCGGTTAACGCGGCTGAATTTCGTGCTTAATGGTTTTCCCGGTACCATTGCGGTCCTTCTGAGAAAATACGGGCTTCTGGATACGCTCAGGTGTTTCCAGAAAAGCGAAGACCTTGAGGTAGCGGTCCGCGCAATGGTGAGAAGGGACGGGGACGCGCTCCCCGGGTCCCTGACGGATATCTTCCGGTTCGAGTACCTGGGAGCCGTCCCCCCTGCGCGGCCGGCCGGAAAAAAACGTACCGGTTGTTGGAGACCGCGTACGATCCAGCGGATTTATCAGTAAAGCCGCCTAAAAGGAAAAAAAGATATCTTTTCTTTTACCACGACAACACGATAGACACTTTTGAAGCGACCTCGGGCAATTTTAGGCGCTTCCGGGAAGCCGCCCGGGCCGGAGAAAAGAAGAAGAAGGCCGCAGTTTCAGAAATTGAAAAATATCTTTGAGCCGGGATTTAAGGAAAAAGTATGGACCCATATTCATTTTATTACGATCAGGAATACGCCGGCTATTACAGGTCAATAGAGCGCTTCCTGGATACCTATCTGAACCTGAAGAACAAGGACGTGCTTTGCCTGGCGAGCGGGACGGGGCATATCCAGATGCATTACGTAGACAATGGTGCGAAGTCAGTGACCTGCGTGGATATCTCCAGGAATTTCCTCGATGTATTCAGGGGCAAGATCGCCGGCAGGCCGGAATACTCGGAAAAGATATCCCTGGTGCGGGGGGATATGGCTAAATTCAGGTTCGGGAAGAAGTTCGATATCGTTTTCCTGCTCGGGAACAGTTTTTCCCATCTTATGACGCAGGAGCTGCAGGTCTCCTGCCTTGAGCGCATCCGGCAACACCTGAAACAGGACGGGCGCGCCTACCTGCACATAATGCCTCTTTCGGACAAGATGAACGGTGATTTCAGGCTGAAGCGGTCTTTCGCGGACAGGAACGGCCGGTCCGTGGTGGAAACCGCCCGGGGCCGCCTGTCTTACCCCGGGCACAAGCTGGACTTCGAGGTTCAGTGGAGGTCCGGGGCCGGGGTTATAAAAGAGACCCTTCATACCCGGCTCATAACCGTCCCCGAGATGGAATTGTTGCTGAAGCTGACAGGCCTGAAGGTCGAGAATATCTATTTCGATTACGGGAAGAAAAAGAAAAAGGGGGCGGCGGTGTGGATCTATGAAGTTAAAAAATAAGCTTGTCCTGGCTGCCTTGGCGATACTGCTCGCCGCCGCAGCATATTTCGCGGCCCGGAGCCGGCCGGCCGGTCCTGCGCAGCCGCCGGATTCTCCGGCGGCAAAGGTTTACAACGGGATACTGGACATGGAGCCCCCGGACGCTGCCCTGGCGCCCGGGAAAATACTCGAAGTCCATTCCATCAGGCTGGCGCGGCAGGTGTATAGCTCTATCCTGGCGTATGACGACAGCTTCAATATCACGGGGGACCTCGCCTCGGGCTGGGAAATATCCCCCGACGGAAGGGCTTACAGGTTCACCCTGAAAGAGAACGTTTTTTTTCATGATGGGGCGCGGATGACGGTCGACGACGTCGTCGCCTCTCTGAAAAGGCTGGGTGAACCGGATTCAACCCAGAAGGGGCTCTGGAGTTTCGTGAAAAAGGTGGAGAGGATAGACGAGAAGAGTTTTGTTATTAAATTGAAGAGCAGGTTCCCGCCGTTCCTGGACTTCCTGACGACCGTTTACGCCGCCGTCTCCAAGGCCGGCGTGAAGAGCGCATCCGGAGCAGTTATCGGTACCGGGCCGTACCAGATCGCGGTATGGGAACCGAAAAAGGTCGTACGCCTGAAAAGAAATTCCCTTTACTACGGGGTGCGGCCCAAGATCGACGAAATAAACTTTTATATCCCCTCCGCCCCGGCCGGTATCGGCGGCCTGGCCAAAAAATTTGTCCTGCACGACCTTGGCTGGTATAACCCGCCGGTGGACAGGAGCGAGGCGGGGAACTATACGGAGATGGATATCCCTTCCCTGCAGGTCAGTCTCCTTTGTTTGAACATATCCAAGCCTCCGTTCAGCAATCCTGCGTTCAGAAAGGCCTTTGTAAGGGCCTTTGATAAGAAGGAGTTCATAGGGCAGATCAGCCCCGGCGCCAGGATGGCGTCCGGCTATCTGCCGCTCGGGCTGCTCGGACACAATCCGGAGATCCCCGTGAATTATTTCGATGGCGGCGCCGGCGCCGCCACGCTGGCGAAGTACCGCCGTAAAATAGCGGTCGTCGCGGGGATAAATACCAAGTCCGACCATGCGCGGGAAGGCGCGTATTTCCGCGACACTTATGCCAAGTTCGGGCTGGATGTCTCGGTTGTCTACCTGCCCGATGACGAATATCTGAAGACCTTCCTCAACGGGAGTTATGACGTCATAAAGATCTCTAACGAGGCCGATTTTCCTGACGCTTACGGCATGCTGGCGTATTTTACCGGCAGCCACCCGATGACATTCCTGCGGGGCGGAGACAAAAAGATAGATGAAATGCTGGTGAAGGCCATGGGCCACCTGGACAGGGGCGCGAGAGCGGCGACTTATGGGGAGGTAGACAGGTATATCGTGGATAATCATTACGCCATTCCCCTGTACTACAACACTAACCGGCGCCGATTCCATAACAGCCTGAAAGGGATCAGGCCGTCATTGATGGGCGAGCATTTGTTCTCCATAGCCAAGCTGGATATCCATGATTGACGGCGCGCGAAAAATATTGGGCAACAGGGATTTTGTACGGCTTTCGCTGGGCTCGGGTATCTCCTATTTCGGGTCCAATTTCAGCCTTGTCGCCGTCCTGGCCCTGAGCTATTCTTTTTCCGGGACCAATTTTAGTCTCGGGTTCACGGCCTTTCTGTTCATGGCGCCGTATCTCTTTGCTAGCCCCATCTCCGGGGTGCTATCCGATTCTGTCTCAAAGAAGAAAATCATGATAGCGGCTGACCTGGTCCGGATTCTGCTCGTGACGGGCTATCTGGCCGCTTACGACCTGAAATCGCCGGCGCTGATTTACGCGATAACCTTCCTGGTCTCCTTTTTTTCCGTCATCTTTAATATCGCGCGGGACTCCCTTGCGCCGACGCTTGTCGCGCGCGAAGATATTTCCCAGTTCAATAGCTTCTGGCACCTCCTGAAGAACATCTTTTTTGTTTCGAGCATGCTACTGGGGGGGTACTTCGTTTCCGCCTACGGGTACAAGGCGGCTTTCTGGTTTAACGCGGCCACCTACGCTCTCTCCGTGTTCCTGGTCTGGTCCATTCGTCACTCCGAAACGCCCTATGCCGGCGAAAAGCGTAATGCCTGGGCGGTCTACGCCGCCGGGATCCGCTATGTGCGGAGCAGGGGGGAACTGTCGGGGAGCGTAGCGCACCTGTCCATAAAAAATTTCGGATACGGGTTCCTAAACGTAATCTACCCAATCTTTGTTTTCTCCGTTTTTTCCGGGACTTCGAAGGAGATGGGCGTCCTGTATGCGGTGCTGGGCGCGGCTCAGATATTCTCGAGTTTCCTTTGCCTGAGGTATTTGAAGGCTTTTATCGAGACGCGCTACGTGGCGGTCCTGTCGCTTGCGCTGTTTCTGGAAGTATCCGGAATCGCCGGGATACAATATTCAACGGGGACGTTCGCCGTTTTCCTCCTGCCGCTTGCCTGGCTCAGCACCGGGGACGGGATATCCATAGTCGCAGTTTCCTCCAAGTTGATGCATGCGAGCGACCAGGAATACCTGGGGAGGGTGAACGCCTTCAGCGCGCTGCTGTCCAATACCTCGTACGCTGCCGGGATGCTCGCCTGCGGTCTGATTTCCGACGCGATTTCCGTCGGCCTGCTGCTGGCCGTCGCGGCGGGGTTCTTCCTCCTGTCGGCGGCCGCTTTCGGGACGATAAAAAATGAAAAAGCACTCGTTGCTTAGAAAGATAATATATGCGAACACGATAGTGTTCGCGTCCATGTTCCTGCTCTTTACGGCTCTCACAATCCTGAAGGCTTACAGCGACAACTACCGCATTGCCGAAGAGGAGACGGAGATTAACCTGCGCAAAAGTGTTGCGAGCGCTTCGTATCATTTTAAAAAGTCGGATTTCATCGAGTTGCAAAGGTTCGTCTCCAGCTTCACGGAGCCGGGCAAGGGAACCTCTGTCCTGATATCGCTGCCGTCCGCCGCAAAGCCCGCCGCCGGCCTGCGGGCCGTTCTGCTGGACGACGACCCGCTGGTGCATATGAACTGGCGTATGGCGGCCAAGGCGGCCGGAGCGGAGCTAAACACCTATAAGACGCCGCGGGAACTCGCCGCCGCGGCCGCCACCCTGCCGCGCGATATCCCTTTATATATAGATTCCGAACTGGCCGACGGCGCCAAGGGCGAGGATATCGCCGCCGAATTGCACGACAAAGGTTTTTCCGACATCACCATGGCCACCGGCCACGGTCCCGATAAGTTCGCCCACCTGCCCTGGCTCAAAGTATCGGGCAAAGAGCCGCCGTGGTCTAACTAACGGGTCGAAAAGCCTGTTTTCACCACAACAGATTCTCCTCTGAAAATATTTTCACGCACCATTGCCTACAAAAACGAAAAAAACCGCGTTTTTACCTAAAAAAGCGGGTAATTGTCGCTTTCTACTGGCATTAAAATTGCTCCACATTGGGTGTAAGCATTCTTGGCTGGAGGAAACTAAAATGGCGAATCCTGAAATACTCGGCGAATCCAAAGCGGCTTGCGGCTGGTGCGGGTCCTGCAGCATGTGCGCGATATGCCTGCTTTCGGCGGCAATGGCAGCGGTGGGGGCAAACTCCGCTTCGTTGCTGACGGTGACGGACTGAGGCCGGGCCTAAAGCCCTGAGCGTAAAAATACCAAGGAGAAACTGAAATGTCTGCTACTGATACGATCGGCGAAGCGGACGTTTCCTTCGGACCCCGCGACGGCTGCACGATACGTGTGGCGATCAGCGGCACGGCGGCGGCGGCCGCGGCCGCCGCGGTGCTGGTCCCGCCGGGCTTTTAGCGGCGGAGCGGGCGGGGGCTCACGTCGGAAGGCCCCGGATATGGTTAAATATTATGAAAGCCGGGGGTTTTGGAAAAAAAATGAAAATAAATCTTGATTCTTATCCGCTGCTGCGTCCGAGGACTATCTTTCAGAGAACTCCGGACGGCGCCAGGCTGAACCTGCGGGATATCGTCCAGGACAAGAATAAGCCGTGGAAGAGCTATTTCACTAATTCGGTGAATATGGACGGGGCCAGGCTCCTGGAGTTTAGCGACGGGAGCCGGAAGATACGCGATATCATAACGGAATTCAACGGGATCGATAGCGCCTCGCAGATAGACGGGGAGACCGCGCTGAAATTCTTTGAAAAAGCCGGGGAGCAGGACCTGGCCCAGGTCCATGATTCTCCCAGGACCGCCGAGAGCTCCTTCCACGGGGAATACGGGTATTTTTTCCCCGCCCACGTAACCGTGGAGCTTACCGACAAGTGCAACTACTTCTGCAAGCACTGCTACCGCTCCAGCGCCCCTTCGCGCAGCACTCAGCTGTCGTTCGACGCGCTGAAAAGCTTTTTGGGGGATTTTCACGGGCACGGCGGCGTGGTGGTGGAGCTTACCGGCGGGGAGCCGATGCTGCACCCGGATTTTTTCGAGATAGTGAAGTGGTGCAACGAGCGCTTCAGCCTGGTGGGAGTGCTGACCAACGGCTATTACCTGCAGGAAGAGGAGGTAAGGAAACAGCTGCCTTACAGGGAGCACATGATCTTCAACCTCAGCCTGGACAGCCACCGCGAGGATTACCACGATAATTTCAGGGGCATGAAGGACGCCTACAAGCGCACCCTCAACGCGATGCGCCTGCTGTCGGAGAACAAGTTCTTCTACCGCGTCTCGATGAGCGTCACCGCGGATAATTTTTTCGACATCGAAGAGACCGTGAAGCTGGCCAGATCGATGGGCGCCAGCGCCTTCACGTTCAACCCGGTCTTCGACGTGGGCCGCGGCCGGAACGCCCCCGCGCCGCGGATAACGGACCCGGAAGAAGCGAAGAAGTACCTGGATTACGAAGCCGGGCTGTATAAGAAATATTCCGGCTTCCTCTCCACGCTGGACGAGACGCAGGAGGCCGCCCTTAAGAGGAGCAACTGCGGCCTCCTGAGCAAGACCGTCACCATTTCGCCCGACGGGACCATCCGCGCCTGCGTGATGTTCGATAATGTCTTCGAGATAGGCAACATCAACGAGCGGGACTATAAGTCCATTTTCCGGAGGAAAGAGCTGACCGCCTTTTCCAAACTGCCGGCGCCCCGCGAGGAGTTCTGCGGCGACTGCCCGCACCTGGGGTACTGCAAGGGCTGCGTGCTGCGGGGCCTGAAAAAAGCCTCCGAAGTCTCCGATTGCCGCTGGCTGGAGAAGACCGGCATGAAGGAGCCCCTGCAAAAGCTGAAAGTGACCGAGAAGAAGTGCCACAACAGCATGGAGCCCGGGGTATGAGCAATAGCGTGCTGGAGGCCGAAGGCCTGGAGAAGAGCTTCAAGGGCTTCCAGGCCCTGAAACGAGTTTCCTTCGGGGTGCGCCAGGGGGAGATACTGGCGTATCTCGGCCATAACGGGGCGGGCAAGACCACCACCATACGCTGCCTGCTGGGCCTTATCCGCCCGACGGCCGGCAGGATCTCCTGCATGGGCAAAGAGGTGGAGTACGGCTCCGCCGCGCAGGAAAACCTCCGCGCTAAATTCGGGGTATGCCTGGACGGGGGGGGCTTCTACCCGGACCTGTCCGCCATGGATAATCTCAGGTTCTACGCCGGGCTCTACGGCCTCGGCGGCGCGGAGTTCGGGGAAAGGGCGGAGACGCTGCTGAAGAAGCTGGACCTCCACGATTTCCGGCTGAGGCCGGTGAAGACTTTTTCAAAGGGCATGGCCCAGAAGCTCGCGCTGATAAAGGCTCTGCAACACAAGCCGGACCTGCTTTTCCTGGACGAACCCATGAGCGGGCTGGACCCGGCCACGCGCATCATGCTGCGGGAGTTCCTGCTGGAGCTCAAGCGGACGGAAGGCGTCTCCATCTTCATCACCTCCCACGACCTCGGGGAGGTGGAGCAATTGTGCGACAGCGTACTGATACTTGAAAAAGGCGCCGTGAAACTTTCGGGCCCCCTAGCGGAACTGAAGAGGGCCCATTCCGGCCTGGGTTTCGAGATCCACACGGACCGGGACGCCCTGTCGGAGGAGGACGCCGCGCCCCTGGAAAGGATCCCGGGCGTTTCTTCGGTCTCCCGCCGCGGCGGAGTCTTCTGCCTGGAGAGTTCCGGGGATATCTCCCTGGAGGGGATACTGCCGCTTCTCTCCGGCAAAGGGATCAGGATCAGGGAATTCAGGAAGAAGGAAGCCTCACTCGAGCGGATATACATGGACTCACTGGAGCGAAATGAAAAACCGGTATCTTCACCTGATAAAGTTCGACCTTAAGGTCCTGGTACTCAACAAGCTGACGCTGTTCCAGGTCCTGTTCATGCAGGTATTCCTGGCGCACTTCTTCACCAGCCAGCTCAAGGTGTTCCAGTCCGCCGGCCCCGGTTTCTGGGGGGTCTACCTGCTGGCGGCCGGCTTTTTCGTGCTGAACATCTCCAATTTCTTTTCGTTCGAGTTCACTTTCTCCAAGGTCAGGCGGTTCAGGATAACCGAAAGCCTTTTCGCCGCGCCGGTCGGCTGCCGGACCTGGCTTTACTCCGCGGCGGCGGCCTGCTTCATCTTCAACGCGTCTAATTTGCTGCTTCACCTGGGGATAATATCGGCCCTTACCGGCGCCGGCCCGCTGGGCCTTCCGCATCTTCCCGCGCTGCTTTCCGTGTTTTTCGTCCACTCCGCCCTGATCCTCCTGCTCGGCCTCGCCTCCCTCAGGACCGGCTTCTACGCCGCGGCGAATACCGGGGTATTTATCCTGACGGTCTTCGGCCTGACGGCGTTCGGGTTCTTTAAAGGTTTCGAGGCGGCGCTTTCCGCGGCGGCCGCGCGCAATATCCTCCTGGGTTCCGCCGCTTTCTTCGCCGCGGCCGCGACGGCGGTGCATTTCCTGGCCGATACGGAGGCCGCCGGCGGCGTATGAGCGTCTTCCCGCACCTGTTCTATTTCAACTTCCGGCGGATACTGTCGCTGGCCCGCGTCCATATCCTGATGCTGCTCATGCTGGTCGTCATGGCGTTTTTCTTCGGGCATGTCTCGGGCGCGTCCCCGGACCCGGCCCATATGGGGGCGGTGGTCTCCATGTTCTGCGGCAATTTTCTCGTCTTCAATTCCCTGATGATGGTCTTCATGATCTCGGAGAACGTTTTTTTTATGGAAAAAAGCGGCAGGATAATGGAATCCGTCTTCTCCGCGCCCGTGGGGCACGGCGTGGTCGCCCTGTCAAAAACCGCCGCCCTGTCGCTGACGGCATGGGCCTACCCTGTCCTGGTCCTGGGGGCGGTCCTGGCCGTTTACGGTTCCGGGGTCCTGGCGGCGGTATCCGTCCCGCATCTTGTGCTGATCGTCGCGGTGCTGCCGGTCCTCCTTTTCGCCGTCACCTTGATGACCGGGCTTTTCCTTCTGCTGGCCAGGGACATAAGGGTGAAGAACATAGTCACTTCCGCCGTTCTTTTCGCTGTCATGGGTCTTTCAAAGAAAGTGATGGCGGTCTCGAAGACGGCCGGATTCCTTCCGATAGTTTACGCCTATGCCGCGGTGGCCGTTCTGTTCCTGCTGCTCGCGGCGGTTATGTATAAGACGGTCTATACTAAAGCGGCTGTTTTGAGCACTTCCTACTGATTCCCGCCTTTTCCCGGGGCATAGCCATAATCGCAGTTTTCTGGGAAAATATTTTCAAAAGAAAATATTTTCTCTTAAAAAAGTCTAAAATAAGCCTTTTTTGAGGCAAAACAGGCGGTTTTGCCGGTTTAATGCTATTGGCATAAAAAATGCTCTACTCTTGGTGAAGCCTCAATTAACAGGAGACTAAGATGAAGAAGATAACCATAAGCAAGACCGAGATCGTTATAGCCTGGATTATAGTGATCATATCCGCCGCGGGACTTTTTGCCGTAGAAGCGCCGGTGCCGCAGTTGCAATCCGTCGCGCTCCCCGAGAGCCTGACCCCGGATTCCAACGGCGACGACGTTTTCACGGATGAGCTTCGGGCGGTAGAGGGCCTGCTGAAGGGCTTTTCTTACGACCGCGGCATGTCCAGCGAGGAATCCCGGGCGCATATGGAGGAGCAGGTACGCAAGGCCCGCGAGTTCTTCTCTTTCGCCAAAGAAACCGTTCTTCCTCACACGACGGCCCTCGCGGCGGGGATGAAGGATCCGGCGGGGATGATAGCCCGGGGGCGCCGCATGACGGAGGCCAATCCCTCCTCCTGGCAGGGGTACGATTTCGTGGCGACGGGAAGTCTCCTGGTCGACGATCCCGCCTCGGCCCTGGAAAATTTCGAGAAGGCCCGCGCGGCGGCGCCCGAGGCTCAGAAAGACTGGTACAGGTACATGGCCGCCGGGTGCCATAACGCCATGAAGGCCCCGGACAAAGCCATGGAGATATACGAGGAGGTCATTGCCGGGAACCGCAACTGGATAGCCGTCAAGAGCGCGTATATAAGCGCCAGCGTCACTCTGATCGGCCGCGACGAGCGGAAGGCGGCCGGGTATTTCGATAAAGGGCTGTCCCTTCACACTCCGGATGAGAGGGCGGGCATGCTGGCGGCCGGTATATGCGACAATTTCAGGAAACTGAGCCCGCAGCCGGAATCCTGCGCCGTCCGCCGCCTCTGATACGCGGGGGGGCGTTACTTCTTTTCCAGCAGCAGGGAGTGGAAGAACATGCAGTCGCGGGAGACCTTCAGGACCTTGAACCCGGCCGCTTCCGCCATTTTTTTCAGCTCGGATATCCCGGTAGGGAACTCGTTGCGGATATAGCCGGTCACTTCTTCCCGCCTGGCCTGCCAGGAATCGCCGTAATATTTCTCGGCTTCGGCCATCAGCGCGTCCCAGTTCGCGTCGAGGTCGGCCGCGGGGAACTCGAAGACGGCGTCTTCCAGCAGGAAAAGGCCGCCGGGTTTGATGGCCGCCGAGACTTTCTTCAGGAATATCTCTTTTTCCGCGTCGTTGATGTGATGCAGCGCGTCGCGGGAATAGGCCTTGGTGAAGGAGCGCCCCCTGGGGTCGAAGTCCTGGAAGGAGGATTCCAGTATCTCGACGTGCGGTTCCTTCTTGAACCGGCGGCGCGCCTCGTCGATCTGATGGGGGGAGGAGTCCACTCCCACGGCGCTGCGGACCAGCCGCAGGACGCAGGCCAGGAAGTCCCCCTTGCCGCAGCCGAAGTCTATCAGGTCGTCGTCTGCGTTGAGTTCCAGCAGGTCGGCCCCCGCCATCAGTTCCTTCTCGCCGGGGGCGTAGATGTCGTTGTAGCGGTCGACGTAATCTTTCTTGTCCCAGGCTTCGCTCATTTGTTCTCCTTGCAGAGCAGCAGGGTGGTGACGGCGAAGACTTTAGCGTCGCCCATCATGTGGTCGATGACGCAGTATTCGTTGGGCATGTGGGCGCTCTCGTTGAGGCGCGAGTACACCACGACCGGCAGGTTGAGCCTGCGGAAGAAGGCGGCGACGGTGCCGCCGCCTATACCGTAAGCTTTGGGCTTCACGCCCAGGACCTCTTTTATCGCCTTCTTGAGCGCCAGCACGATGGGCGCCTTAGGGTCGGTCGGGGGCGCGGCCTGCGATTCCTGCTGCGGCTCGAATTCTATCTTCACGCCGTACTTCGCCTCGACTTCGTCGGCCATGCGGCGCATCTCGGCCTTCACCTCGGCGAGCTGGTAGCACGGCATGACGCGGCAGTCCATGTAGAACACGTCCTCTCCGGGCAGCGTGTTGACGTTGGGGACATTGTTCTCTTTCTTGGTCGGCTCGAACGTGCTTATCGGGGGCTCGTAGAGGCGGTCTTTCTTGGGGAATTTTCTGTATAGCTTCTGGAAACGCACCACCAGGTCGCTGGCGGCTTTGAAGGCGTTCACTCCCAGTGAGGGGCGGCTGGCGTGGCACTGCTTCCCTTTCGTTATGACCTTCATCCAGAGTATGGACTTCTCGGCCACTTCTATCATCGAACCGTCCTCGACGCCGGAATCGGGCACGAAGAATACGTCGTCACGCCCGAAAATATCGGGGCGCTTCCCGGAGATATAGTCGGCGCCGAAGCCGGAGCCGGTCTCCTCGTCGGCGCAGAAGAGCAGGGCGATGTCGTAACCCGGGCGGTAGTCGAGCTCCATCATGGCTTTGACCACCATGAGGCTGGAGGCGACAGCCTGCTGGTTGTCCTCGACGCCGCGGCCTATGAGTTTGCCGTCCTTCACTTCCATCTTGTACGGATCGGAGGTCCAGAGCTTGGCTTCGCCGGGCGGGACTATGTCGAGATGGGCCATGAACCAGATGGTTTTGGCGGAGCTTTTGCCCTTGTAGCGCGCGATGAGATTGGGGCGTATGCCGTTCTTGGCCTCGGGCTGCGGGGCGTTTATCCACTCTATCGAGTCGAACTTGAGCTTCTTGAGCTCGCCTTCGAGCCACCTGGCCTTGTCGTATTCGCCTTCGCCGCCGCTGGAAGGGGCCAGGGCCGGTATGGCGGTCAGGCCGCGCTGCAGCTCCACGGCGTAGTCCTGGTAGGAGGCGATTTTTTCCAAGATCTGCTTTTTCATGGCGGGCTCCTTGTGCCGGGAAACCCCGGAATATTGAGAGTATACTCAATTTATAAACTATAATTCATGTATGGCCGCGAAGCCCGGGGGGCCCAGTATGCCCGCAAAGGGTTTCGCCCGGCCTGATCCTGGCGTGAGAACTCTCGGGAGGTAAAATGCGCGTGATAAAGATCCTTTTAGTGCTGCTGCTGACCGGCCTGTCGCCGGCCCTGGCGGCGGAGATTACGCTGGTGCAGACCGTGGCGGACGAGACCGTCTACGGATCCACGCTGGCCGCGAAGTCTTTGGATACGTGGGTGGAAATGATGGACGGCGCCTCCGCCACGCTGGACATAGAGCAGTTCTACATAGCGCATAGGCCCGGCGAGCCGCTGGAGACGGTGCTGGAGGCGGTCAAGCGCGCGGCCGCCCGCGGCGTCAAGGTCCGCATAATAGTGGATAAGGTCATGATGGGCGAGAGCGCCGGTCCGCTGAAAGAGCTGGGCGCCCTGGAGAATATAGAGGGAAGGGTCATCGATTACCGCAAGGCCTTCGGCGGCGTGCAGCACGCCAAGTTCTTCATCGTGGACGGCCGCGAGGTCTTCGTCGGCAGCCAGAACTTCGACTGGCGCGCGCTGCGGCATATACACGAGCTGGGCCTGCGGATAAAAAGCGAAAGAGCGGCTAAAACTTTTTCCGTCATTTTCGAGGAGGACTGGGCCATAGCCGGCGGCGCCGTTCCGACCAAAAAGTTCGCCCGGCCGGACTTTGTTCCGGTCACGCGGAAGAAGCCGGAGGCCGCCTCGTTCCACGGCTCGCCGGTCTCCTACTCTCTCGCTTTCAGCCCGGCCAAGTCCAGGCCTTCATCCTTCGATACCGAAATCAAGGAACTGCTGCGGGCCATAAAGAAGGCGAAAAAGTCGCTCTCGGTGCAGATCATGAGCTACGCCATAAAGGACTACGACGGCACGCTCTGGTTCGAGCTGGACAAGGCCCTGCGCGCGGCCGGCCGCCGCGGCGTGGAAGTACGCCTGATCTTCGCCGACTGGACGATGGGCAAGAGGGACGACAAATATATAAAGGGACTGGCGAAGGCCAGGAACGTCAGCGTAAAGATCTCCTCGCTGCCGCAGCACAGCGGCGGCTTCGTGCCTTTCGCCCGCGTGGAGCATTGCAAGTACGTGGTCGCCGACGGGAAAGTCTCGGTACTGAGCACCTCGAACTGGGGCAAGAGCTATTTCTACGCCAGCCGCGACGCCGCCGTGACCATTGACGGGGAGGCCGCGGCCGGGGCGCTGGGCGATATTTTCGAGGCGGCCTGGAGCGGCCCTTACGTGGAGCCCGTGGACCAGGAAAAGAAATACCGGGCGGTAAAGCGGAACTGAAAATGATCTCACTGAGAGAGCTGATGACAAAGCGGGACGCCTTCACCGGGCTGACGATGGGCAATTACGCCCTGGCCCGGGGTATGGCCGAGGCCGGTCTGAGGGTGGCGACCAGCTATCCCGGCTCTCCCACGCCGGAAATCGGAGCGGCCTTGCTCAGCGTGCCCGAGGGTGAGCGTCCGTACTATTTCGAGTTCTCGACAAACGAGAAGGTCGCGCTGGAGATAGCCGCCGGGGCGTCCATGAACGGACACCTCTCGGCCTGTTTCTTCAAGTCGGTCGGGCTCAATGTCGCCGCCGATTCGCTGATACAGCTCGCCATGATGGAACTCATCGGCGGCCTGGTCGTCATACTCGGCGACGATCCCGGCGCCAATTCCTCGCAGAACGAGCAGGACAACAGGCATTTCGCCCGCATGTCCTATATCCCGATGCTCGAGCCCGCCACGCCCCGCGAGGCCCGCGAGATGTTCCTGGAGGCGGCCTCGCTCTCCAGGCGGCTCAGGATGCCGGTGTTCCTGCGGCTGACCACGCATGTCTGCCACGCCCGCGAGCGGGTGGATTTCGGACCGCTGCCCGAAGGGCTGCCCGGCTGGGAGCCCAGGTTCGATCCGAAGAACGGGCCTTATGTGCCCGTGGCCTCCACGGTTTTCCCTCTGAAAGAGAAGGCGTTGCGCAAGCAGGACGAGTTCGGCCGGCTTATGGACGTCTCGGCCATGAACCGGCTCTTCCCCGCCGCCTCCGGTCCGGCGCGGCTGGGCATAGTCTCCGCCGGCCTGCCGGCGCTCTGCGCCGCGGAGGCGGTCGCCGGAGCCGCGGCCCCGGTCGATGTTCTCAAGCTTGGCTGCACCTGGCCGCTGCCGGCCGGCAAGCTCTGCGAGTTTATGTCCGCCCGCGAGGAGATCTTCATACTGGAGGACCTCGACAGGGTGCTGGAGACGGAGATAAAGGCGCTGGCTTTCGACCGGGAACTGAAGTGCCGGATCCATTCCAGGCGGGAGCGGGCCGACCTGATGGGCGAGATGACGCCGCCGCGCGCCGCCGCGATGCTGGCCTCCGCCTGGCCTGACCACTTCAAGGCGCCGCCGCCGCGCGAGGCGGGAGAAGAGCCGGCGGCCCGGCTACCGCAGCTCTGCCCCGGCTGCGGCCACCGCTCGGCCTTCCACGCTATAAAGCGCGCGCTGCCGCCCGGCGCCATAACCGTAGCGGACATCGGCTGCCATTCGATGGGGTTCATGCCGCCTTACGAGATGGGCACCGTCCTGCTCTCGATGGGTCATTCGGTCTCCACCGGCGCCGGCCTGGCGCTCGGGAATTCGTCGAGGAAAGTTGTCAGCTTCCTGGGCGATTCCACTTTCTTCCACGCCGCGATGCCGGGCATAGTCAACGCCGTCGTTCAGGACAGCGATATGACGCTGGTCCTGCTGGAGAACGGCACTACCGCGATGACCGGCCATCAGCCGCGCGCCGGCACCGGCGAGATAGGCGACAAGATACCGCTGCCGCGGCTGCTGGAAGCCATGGGCGTGAAGTTCATGCGCGACGTGGAGGCCTATAAGCAGGCGGAACTCTCCGCCGCGCTGAAGGAGGCGATGGACCATAAGGGCTTCGCGCTGGTCGTCGCCCGCCACCCCTGCATGCTAAAGTTCATGCGCGAGGCGAAGCATAAGAACCCGGCTCTGAAGACCGGCCGGGTCGCCGTGGACCAGTCTAAATGCGCCAGGCATTATACCTGCGTGGCGGAGTTCGCCTGCCCTTCCTTCGTGCGGCACGACGACGGCTCGGTCACGGTGCATCCCGAGCTCTGCATCGGCGACGGTTCCTGCGTCCAGACCTGCCCGGCCGCGGCCATCGTCAGGGAGAAACCCGGGGAGGGGAAATAAGATGGCCTTCAATATTTATATCTGCGGCGTGGGCGGGCAGGGGATAGGCGTGCTGGCCGCGGCGCTTGCCGCCGCCGCCGAGGCGGCCGGCCACAGTGTGCGCGGCTGCGACACCCATGGGCTGGCGCAGCGCCACGGCAGCGTTTCCTCCCACCTGCGGCTGGGCGGCGACGCGCTGACCCCGCGCGTTCCCGAGGGCCAGGCCGACGTGGTGCTGGCGCTGGAGCGGCTGGAAGGCCTGCGCGGCGCGCTGTACGCGTTAAAGCCCGGCGGCACGCTGCTCTATTACGATACGGTTTATCAGCCTATCACCGTGCGCACGGGCTCGCGCGCCTATCCCGCACCCGGCAAGGTCGCGGCGCGGGTGGAGGAGCTGGGCGGCAAGGCTGTCGCGGTGGCGGTGGACGGGCTCGCCGATCCCCGCATGCAGAACGCGGCGCTGCTGGGGCGGCTGGCGGCGCTGGGGCTGGTGCCCGGTCTGACTCGCGAAGTGCTGCGCGGCGCTCTGGCCGACACGCTGGGCGGCCGCAACCTTGAGGCCAATCTCGCCGTCTTCGACAAAGCGGCCGGCGCCGCTTGAAAAGAAGAATTATGCCGGACCCGCGCCTCCCCCGGCTGTCTCTTTATCGGTTGGAGTGACCATTATGAAAAAACTCGAACTTTTAGCTCCGGCCAAAGACCTGGCCTGCGGCCTGGACGCGGTGAACTGCGGCGCCGACTCAGTCTATATCGGCGCCGACGCCTTCGGCGCCCGCCGCGCCGCGGCCAATCCGGTAAAGGACGTGGAGAAGCTGGCCGCCCACGCCCACAAGTACGGCGCGCGCGTCTACGCCGCCGTCAACACGCTGCTGACCGACGTAGAGTTGCCCCGCGCGGCGAAGCTCATCAGGGACCTCTGGAACGCCGGCGCCGACGCCGCCATCGTGCAGGACATGGGTCTGCTGGAGCGGGACCTGCCGCCGATACCTCTTTTCGCCAGCACGCAATGCGATAATTCCACGCCGGAGAAGGTGCTGTTCCTGGAGAAGGCGGGCTTCCGCCGCGTCATACTGGCGCGCGAGCTTTCGCTGCCGGATATAAAGAAGATACGCGCCGCGACCGCGGTGGACCTGGAGTTCTTCGTGCACGGCGCTCTGTGCGTCTCGTTCAGCGGCCAGTGCCGCATGAGCTTCTACCTGGGCGGCCGCAGCGGCAACCGCGGCGAATGCGCCCAGCCCTGCCGGCTGAAGGCCTCCCTTGAGGAAGCGGCCGGCGGGCGTCTGGCCGGCCCTGCCCATCTTCTCTCGCTGAAGGACCTCAATAATTCGAATCAGCTCCCGGCGCTGGCCGCCGCCGGCATAACCTCTTTCAAGATAGAAGGCCGGCTCAAGGACGGGGACTATGTCCGCAACGTGACCGCCTTCTACCGAAGGAAGCTGGACGCGCTGATAGCCAAGGGCGGCTATGCCCGCGCTTCTTACGGTCGCTGCGAACCCGGCTTCGAGCCCGACCTCTCCAAGACCTTCAACCGCGGCTATACCGCCTACTGTCTGAACGGCCCCGACAAGGAGATGGGCTCGCCGGACACCCCCAAGTTCGCCGGGGAGCCGCTGGGCCGGGCCCGGGAATGCCGGGGGGATTCTTTCGTGCTGGACAAGGCCGTTAACTGCGGCGACGGCCTGAGCTTCTTCGACTCCAAAGGAGAGCTGGCCGGCCTGACGGTCAACAGGGTGAGCGGCAAGCGCGTTTATTCCGACAAGGCCGGCCTGGTGCGCGACGGGGAACCCGTAAGCCGCAACCTCGACAGGGACTTCCTGCGGGCGCTCGAGAAAGCCGAGCCGGCGCGGCTGCTGGGCGTCTCGCTGACGCTCGCCGAAACGCCGGAAGGGGTAAGCCTCACGGCGGCCGACGAGACCGGCCGCTCCGCGTCGGTCGAGGCGCGGATAAAAAAAGAGCCGGCCAGGGACCCGGCCATGGCGCTCGAGACGACGCGCCGCCAGCTGGGCAAGACCGGCGGTTCCGATTTCTACCCGCTGGGCATAGAGATCTCGCTTAAAAAGACTTTCTTCATCCCGGTCTCCGTGCTCAACGCGCTCAGGCGGGACGCCCTGGAGAAGCTCTCCGCGACCCCGCCGTCCGGCGCGCGGGAGGAAACCCCGCTTGAAAAGAATTCTTTCCCCTATCCCGCCGAGGCGCTGGATTACCGCGGTAATGTGATCAACCGCGCGGCCGCGGACTTCTACCGCCGGCACGGGGTAAAGAAAGTATCCCCGGCCGCCGAGGGGGGCGCGGACCTGCGCGGCGCGGAACTGATGACCGTAAAGCATTGCCTGCGCCGGGCGCACGGCCGCTGCCCAGGCGGCGCCGCCGAGCCGCTGTCCCTGGTCATGGACGGGGGCCGGCGCTTCCGCCTGGAGTTCGACTGCGAGCGCTGCGTTATGAAGGTCCTGGCGCAATAGTCTTATCCGTGCCGATGAAAAGTAATCCCAAAACCGCCGCTCTCTACGACCTGGGGTTGTTCTATTGCGCCGCCATCTGGGGCTCCACTTTCATCGTCACCAAGTCCGCCCTGGAGAATGTCCATCCGATAACGATGGTCGGGATACGCTTTCTTATCTCGGCGCTGGTCATACTGCCCTGGGTGCTGAAGCGCCCCTCGTTCACGCGCCATATGAAGGAGGGCTTCGGCCTCGCCTTCTTCCTCTGCCTGCTCTATATGACGCAGACCGCGGGCCTGCTTTTTACCACGGCCTCCAACTCGGGCTTCATAACCGGGCTGTTCATCATCTTCATCCCCGTCTTCATGTTCCTCGCCCGCGGCGAGAAGCCCAAGCGGATCGAGGTCGTGTCGGCGGCGCTGGCCCTTGCGGGCATGTGGCTGCTGACAGGCGGCATACGCGGCTTCAACCTGGGCGACGGGCTCACCCTGATAGCGGCGATGGCCTACTCCGGTCATCTCATAATAACGGACCGGTACGTAAAATCAGACGCCGACCCGCTGCTGCTGGCCTTCCACCAGTTCTGGATCACCGGCGCCGCCGCCTTTCTCCTGGTGGCCGTCATGGGCTGGCCGACGGCCGTGACCGGGGCGAAGGGCTGGTGGATAATAATCTTCCTCGCGCTGTTCCCCACGCTGTCGGCCTTCTACATACAGATGCTGGCCCAGCGCCAGTCCGAGCCCTTCAAGGTCGGCATAATATTCACGCTCGAACCCGTGTTCGCCGCGGGCTTCGCCTGGACTCTGGGGGGCGAGGAATTTTTCTGGATCAAAGCCGCCGGCGGCTTCCTGATAGTCTCCGGCATGCTGATGGGCGAACTTACCAAGTTCCGCCTCCGCCGCGTCGCGGCCAAGGAAGTCCTGCCGGTATAAATTCAGAAGCCGCGGTATTTGCGTACGCCGACGAGGCGGGCGTAATAATAGGGGTTCTGTGCTGAATCGATGTGCACGCCGTGGGTGAAGGAGGCGTGGACGAAGAGGCCCTTGCCTACGTATATCCCGACATGGTCCACCCGGGCCGTGCCGGGATTTTTCATGGCGAAGAAGATCAGGTCGCCCGGCAGGACGCCGCCGGGCGGCAGGCGCAGGGTTCCGCTGAACTGTTCGCGCGAAACCCGCGGCAGTTCCAGGCCGGCACGGGAGTAGACCAGCTTTACGAAGGCAGAGCAGTCCATCCCGGTGTCGGGGTGCATGCCGCCCCAGAGGTAGGGCGTGTTGAGATAGACCATGGTCGCGTCCACTATCTGGTCCCGGGCCTGCGCGATGGACATGGCGGCGGCCGGCGCCTGGAGCAGGGCGTAGATCAGCAGGATGGCCGCGGCTAGACGCTTCATAGTCCTAATATATTATAATTTGTGGCGTGAAATCGTCACTGCTTCTCGCTCTTCTCCTTCTGTCGGCGCCGGTCGCGGCGCAGCGCCTGCCCGACCTGGGCGGCCAGGCGGCCTGGACCGAAAAAGAGAAACAGGAATTCCTTAAATATATAAAGTCCGACCGCACCGCCGTGCCTTCGGGGCAGGTGAAGGCGCAGCCGGCCTCCCGTTCCGGGTCCGCGCGCGCGCACAGGGCCCGCTACATCGCTCTCGGTTTTTCCGCCGAGGAACTTTCCATAGATAACTCGGCCGCGCGCGTCTCCGCCGTGTCCGCGGGCCTCGGCCCCCGGCTGCTGGCCGGCGGCCACCTTTTCTCCTGGGCCAGGTATTACGGCGGCCTCCGCTACGGCCGTCTCGGCCAGGAGCGTCTGGACGGGACGATAGCCCGCCTCTCGCATACGGAAATACCCGCGGGGATAGAGCTGGCGCTGATACCGCTGGGGACCCCGCATACCCGGTACATCCTCATAAGGGGCGGGGTCTCGGCCCATAATTTCGCGGGCGCGCGCAAGGCGGAGTTCGCCGAGCCGCTTATCGGCTGGCGCATGGCCTGGAACCTGGGGCTGGGCTATGAATGGCAGTTCCCGAATTCCAGCTGGCGCGCCAATATCGCCGCCGAGGGCTACAAGTCCTTCTCCGGCCGCAGCCCGCAGTTCTACGGCATGGGCGCCGGCGCCGGAGTGGCCTACACTTTCTAAGCCGGAGATAAAAACAAAAAAGCCCGGGACGTCCCGGGCTTTTTTGTTTTTACCGCGCCGCGCTCAATGCACGCCGTGCATCCACTTGCGCAGCTTGGGAGTGATGAGCACCAGCAGCACCGCCGCGCCCAGCGCGGTGGCCGTGGGTATCATGAAGAAGTGGACATGGTTTATAGTGTCATAGTTGCCGGCGAAAAAACCGCCTACGAAGCCGGCCGCTACGCTGGAAAGGAACCAGACTCCCATCATAAGCGAGCCGAACTGCACCGGCGCCAGTTTGGTCACCAGCGACAGGCCGACCGGGGAAAGGCAGAGCTCGCCCAGCGTATGGAAGAAATAGGCCCCTACCAGCCACAGCATGCTTACGGGCCCGCTCTGCTGATAGGCCGCGGCGGCCGCTATCATCACCACGAAGCCTATAGCCAGCAGGCCCAGGCCCATCGCGAACTTTATGGGGCTGGACGGTTCCCTGTCTTTTTCCGCCAGGTTTATCCACATATTGGAGAAGAACGGGGCGAGGAGCACGATGAAGAGGGGGTTCAGGGACTGGAAGTACCCCGCCGGCATTTCCCAGCGCCAGCCGAAGATGTTTATCCACCGATCGGTCTCCCGGTCGGCGAAGAGGGTCAGCGAACTGCCGGCCTGCTCGAAGGCCGACCAGAAGAAGATGGTAAAAAAGACCATGATGAATATCACCGAGAGCCGCTGTTTTTCCACGTGCGTCAGGGTGGATTTCTCCGGCTTGGCCGCGTAGGCGTAGACCAGGCCGATGGCCACCAGCAGGGCGGCCGTCGAGTATAGCCAGCCGGGGACCATGCCCTTTATGTCTATGCCGCTGATCTGCATGGCGCTGAGTATCAGGAAGCCGGTCATCGCGGCCACCAGCGTTATCGGTACCCAGTAGTCGGTCTTCGGCGCGGCCGGCTTCATGCACTTATCTCCCAGCAGGGCCTTGTTGCCCCAGATGTACATCGCCAGGCCGATGACCATGCCTACGCCGGCGGCCCCGAAGCCCCAGTGCCAGCCGACTTTTTCCCCGAGCGTGCTGCAGACCAGGGGAGAGAACATAGCGCCGAGATTGATGCCCATGTAGAAGATGGTGAACCCCGCGTCGCGCCGCGGATCGTTCTGTTCGTAGAGGGCGCCGACCACGGTGGAGATATTGGGCTTGAAGAAGCCGTTGCCGAGTATCAGCAGTATCATCGCGCCGAAGAAGAAGGGGATCGGGGGGAAAGCCATGGCGAAATGCCCCAGCGCCATAAGAGTGCCGCCCACGACTATAGCCTTGCGCTGCCCCATGTAGCGGTCGGCGATGTAGCCGCCCAGGAGCGGGGTGAGGTAGACGAGTCCGGTGTACCAGCCGTAGACCTGCCCGGCCTTCTCGGTTGAGAAATCCAGCGCCTTTATCATGTACAGCACCAGCAGCGCGCGCATGCCGTAATAAGAGAAGCGCTCCCACATCTCCACGAAGAAGAGGAGAAAAAGTCCCTTGGGATGGTTCTTATGAATGCTCATATGTCTCCGTAATCGGTATAATATTAAAATAGATAATATAAATTTTCAGGCGATCATGCTAAAAACCCTGCTTACCGCTGTTTTTTTTCTTGTCCCCGCGCGGTCTCTCGCGCAGGCGCCCCAGCCTTCGGTCAGGGACCTGTCCACTCCCGAGCTGTTCTCCTCTTTTCTGGGCGAGATTAGGGCGAAGGCCGCGGCGGAGGCCGCCAAAAAAAAGCAGCCTCCGTCCGAAGAGGCGAAACTTTTCCGTCGGCAAACGCTGCCCGCTTTCAACAGGGCCACGGGGCGGGGGCTGACCTGGACCAGCTTCATGATGCTTCATCCCGACAAGGCCGCGGCTATATTCACGGAGGAGATCTCGATAAGCAGTTCCTCCGCCGAGGCCCACCTGAAGCGCGGCACGGCTTACAAGAACATGCGGCGCTACGCCGAGGCGGTCGAGGATCTGACGGTTTCCGCGCGGCTGGACCACGGCCTGGAGAAAGGCTCCGCTCTCTACCAGCGGGCCCTGGTGCGCCGGCTTCTGGCGAGACAGTCTTCCGGCGCGGAGAAGGGCGCCTACAACGCCGACGCTTTCCTGGACTTCGGCGAGCGGTTGGCGCTGTCCCCGGAGGACGCCTATTCCTATCAGGGGAGGGGGGAGATACGCTTCGAGACCGGGCAGTTGAAGGAAGCCGCGGCCGATTACGCTAAATTTTTTGAGCTTTGCCCCGATAAAAGCTACGCGGACCTGGTAGCCAGGGGAGAGGTTTGCAGAGATCTGGCCTCCAAAAACATGGCTCCAAAGGGCTGCAGACCCAAAAAGTTCTTTGAAAAGCGCGACGAATAATATTTAATATGTATACATATGTATACATATAATTATTCCGAAATTATTTATAAATCAATACCTAAAATTCTGCTGTCCTGCATGCAAAGGACGCCCAGGCCCGGGGCTCCCCGTGCGCATTGAAAGACGCGCGGGAAAGCGCCGGGAAAAATACCCGGAAAGAATTTCAAAAAAACATTTGACAAGAAAAAAAATTTTGCTATACTAGCCGTGTTGTCGGAAACCGCAGCACCGAAAACGGGCGGTCTGGATCTTTCAAACAGCGTGGAAAGCACGCAGCGGAAAAATAAAAAACCTTGAAGCGTCAGCTTCAGGAAAGCGGTTTCTCCGACGAGAAAAAAAACAGTTGACAAGGTCCGCCCGGTTTTGGTAAGATATAAACACAGTCGCGGCTCACACTGCGACAAGCCAAATTACCCGTACCTGTGAAGTACGAAAACAGGAAAGGGTTTGTTCTCTGAAAAATTATGTATGAATGGGCACCCTGAAGCGAAGCTTCAGCCCAAAGCCCGGACTCTAAACAGCGCGAGCCGTCTGAGTCCGGACCGGAAGCTGGTGTTTCGTAGAATGGTGTATTAAAAAAAACCAATGGTGTTAAAACCTTGCACCGTTCGAAAGAACAGTGCAATGAAAGTAAGAGCCAATAGAGCGCTCCGTGAACTGCTAATGGTAAATAGCGTTGTTTGCTATGAGCTGTCTGCGGATTTCAATGGAGAGTTTGATCCTGGCTCAGAGTTAACGCTGGCGGCGCGCCTAACACATGCAAGTCGAGCGAGGGTCTGTACGACCTAGCGGCAGACGGGTGAGTAATACGTAGACAATCTGCCCTTGAAAGGAAGATAACCCGGCGAAAGTCGGGCTAATATTCCATATAATCCCGAGGAGGCATCTCCCTGGGATGAAAGCAGCAATGCGTTCAAGGAGGAGTCTGCGGCCTATCAGCTAGTTGGCGGGGTAATGGCCCACCAAGGCTTTGACGGGTAGCCGATCTAAAAGGATGACCGGCCACAAGGGCACTGAGACACGGGCCCTACTCCTACGGGAGGCAGCAGTGGGGAATTTTGGACAATGGGGGAAACCCTGATCCAGCGACGCCGCGTGAAGGACGACTGCGAATAAGCCACGGCTAACTACGTGCCAGCAGCCGCGGTAATACGTAGGTGGCGAGCGTTACTCGGAATTACTAGGCGTAAAGCGCGTGTAGGCGGGAGTCTAAGTCTGTGGTTAAATTTCGCAGCTCAACTGCGAACTGTCCACGGAAACTGGGCTTCTTGAGTGAGGTAGAGGGAACCGGAATTCCAGGTGTAGCGGTAAAATGCGTAGATATCTGGAAGAACGCCCAAGGCGAAGGCAGGTTCCTGGGCCTTTACTGACGCTGAGACGCGAAAGCTAGGGGAGCAAACAGGATTAGATACCCTGGTAGTCCTAGCCGTAAACGATGTAGACCAGGTGTGGGAGGTATCGACCCCTTCCGTGCCGACGCTAACGCATTAAGTCTACCGCCTGGGGAGTACGGCCGCAAGGTTAAAACTCAAAGGAATTGACGGGGGCCCGCACAAGCGGTGGATCATGTGGTTCAATTCGACGCTACGCGAAGAACCTTACCTGGGCTCGAACGACTAGTGGTACCCTTTATGAAAGTAGAGGGGACCCGCAAGGGAGCTAGCCGAGGTGCTGCATGGTTGTCGTCAGCTCGTGTCGTGAGATGTTGGGTTAAGTCCCGCAACGAGCGCAACCCCTGTCCTGTGTTGCTACTCCGCAAGGAGAGGACTCTCAGGAGACTGCCGTGGATAACACGGAGGAAGGTGGGGATGACGTCAAATCATCATGGCCTTTATGTCCAGGGCTACACACGTGATACAATGGTACAGACAGAGGGCTGCAAGACCGTAAGGTGGAGCCAATCCCTAAACTGTATCCCAGTTCAGATCGAGGGCTGCAATTCGCCCTCGTGAAGTTGGAATCGCTAGTAATCGCAGATCAGCAGGCTGCGGTGAATACGTTCCCGGGCCTTGTACACACCGCCCGTCACACTACGAAAGTCAGTTGCAACAGAAGTGCTCAGGATACTCTGGGCCCTAAGTTGTGGCTGGTGATTGGAGTGAAGTCGTAACAAGGTAGCCGTACGAGAACGTGCGGCTGGATCACCTCCTTTATTATTCTCTTTCACGAGAGGATATAGGTCGGTGCCGTTCGACTTCCGTGACATAATCACAGGAGACTTCAGGGTGGCCATTCATACATAATTTGGGCTCATAGCTCAGCTGGTTAGAGCGCACGCTTGATAAGCGTGAGGTCGAAGGTTCAATTCCTTCTGGGCCCATTTTAGGGGCTGTAGCTCAACTGGGAGAGCGCCTGCTTTGCAAGCAGGAGGTCGCCGGTTCGATCCCGGTCAGCTCCACAGATATAGCTGATCAGAGCCCAAATAACACAGATTTTCCGTTCTTTGACAATTAAGCGCGATCCGTAAGCCTGGACGCTCCGTAATTCCCCGCAAGGGGTCGAGAGCCGATAGGTGGATCTAAAAGCCAAGCGTCTTATATGAGAACTATAAGACACACAATTAAGAAGTAGCATATAAAGCATTAGTTATAGGCGATAAAATAATGACCTTATTGGATTAAAAAATAAGGCCAAGCTACAAGGGTGTATAGTGGATGCCTTGGCGCCAGAAGTCTATGAAGGACGTGATAAGCTGCGATAAGCCGCGGGGAGGAGCAAATATCCTTTGATCCGCGGATCTCCGAATCGGGAAACCGTCTGGGGTAAACCCCCAGAATCTTCAGGTAAAGTGGCGGCCGTCAGGCCGCAAGATAGCCTGTTGAAGACAACCCAGGGAAGTGAAACATCTCAGTACCTGGAGGAAAAGAAATCAACGAGATTCCGTCAGTAGTGGCGAGCGAACGCGGAAAAGTCTAAACCACTCGGGCTTGCTCGAGTGGGGTTGCAGGGTCCGTCCGGTGCAGAACCGGGAAGTTAAAATCGTAAGCTAGCAGAACGCTCTGGAAAGTGCGGCCATAGCGGGTGACAGCCCCGTATGCGAAAGCGAAGCGACTTCCGATGGATACCTAAGTACTGCTGGGCACGTGAAATCCGGCAGGAATCCGGGGAGACCACTCGCGAAAAGAACCCGTGACCGGGAGTGAAATAGAACCTGAAACTGTACATCTACAAGCTGTCGAAGAGCTATGCCCGACCGCAAGGAAGGGAATGCTCGACGGCGTGCCTGTTGAAGAATGATCCGGCGAGTTACCGGGACGAGCGAGGTTAAGTCGGAAGTAAACGACGGAGCCGTAGCGAAAGCAAGTCTGAATAGGGCGATTAGTTCGTCGTGGTAGACTCGAAGCCAAGTGATCTTACCCTGGCCAGGATGAAGGTGAGGTAAAACTTACTGGAGGTCCGAAGTGTCTAACGTTGAAAAGTTATTACATGAGCTGGGGTAAGGGGTGAAAGGCTAATCGAACTTGGTGATAGCTAGTTCTCCCCGAAATATCTATAGGGATAGCGTCGTGTGTTAACCCGCGGGGGTAGAGCACTGAATGATGTAGGCTGAGC
>WOVA01000081.1:653-4336 GCA_009773155.1 Elusimicrobiota bacterium | reverse complement strand
AACCGGACTCCGGCGAGTTCAGGGTGGGCGAGACCGTGAAGCTCTGCTATTCCGACCAGCACCGCGGCACGCTGACCCCCGGCAAGAACGTCTGGGAGGTCATCAGCGGCGGGCTCGACCTGGTGAAGCTCGGCAAGCTGGAAGTGAACTCGCGCGCCTACGTGGCGCGGTTCAACTTCAGCGGCCAGGACCAGCAGAAGAAGGTGGACGTGCTCTCCGGCGGCGAGCGCAACCGCGTGCACATGGCCGTGATGCTCAAGGAGGGCGGCAACGTGCTGCTGCTCGACGAGCCGACCAACGACATCGACGTGAACACGATGCGCGCGGTGGAGGAGGCGCTGGAGAACTTCGGCGGCTGCGCCGTCATCATCAGCCACGACCGCTGGTTCCTCGACCGCGTGGCCACGCACATCATGGCCTTCGAGGGCGACAGCAAGATCTTCTGGTTCGAGGGCAACTTCAGCGAATACGAGGCCGACAGGCACAAGCGCCTCGGCACGGCCGCGGACACCCCGCACCGCATAAAGTACAAGAAACTCACGCGCCCCTGAACCGGGCCGGGACAAAAAAAGACCGCCGGGAGAGCCCGGCGGTCTTTTTGCTGGATGCCGCCAAACTCCGGTGGTTTTTGATATTATAAACAGAGCAAGCGGCGCTAGGCGGCGGCCGCGAAGAACCGGGTTTTGGGGCAAAGATTTGCGTTAAATGGGACGGTAGTGCGGAAGGGGGTATCAATGAGAAAAAGTGTTTTTGCGGTTCTCCTTTTCACCGTGCCGTGTTTCGGCGCGGCTTCTACGCCGCCCAAATTCGGCATTTCGTTGCAGCGGACCAACGGCGCTTCTGACGACAGGAAATACTCAATAGCGTTCTCCCCTGACAACGCAAGTATGGCGTTGGGCGGTGCGACCCTGGATGTATGGAGCCGTAAAGGTTATCTCATACGGGAGATCCTTCCCCAGTCCGGAGGTTTTTATGGATTTGGCCTGTTGCTGTTTTCCGGGGACGGCAAGGAGATCCTCTCCGCCTCCAGGAGCGAGAAGACCGTAATTATCCGTGCCGCGGCGGCGGGAAAGGTCCTGCGCACTATAACCCTCGGCGCCAAAGGCAACGCCAGTTGCCTGGCATTTTCCGGGGATGGGGGCACGTTGGCCATAGGCACCACCGAAGGCGCGGTGGAACTGTGGGATTATAAGCGGAATCAGTTGCTAAAAAGCGTACAGGTTACCGACAATACCATAGGCCAGCTGGCCTTCCTCCGCGACGGAAGACTGATGTATGGCGGCGTTCAGCTTTATACTATAGTGCGCACGCCGTCGTCTGTCAGCAAAACCATAAACAGGGGCGACGTGGAGTTTGAAGTCGGTTTCGTGGATGCCGCCGGCCGCGGGGGGAAGAATTTTAAGTGGCGCGGCAAAGCCGGTACCGAGGTGTTCTCCTTTTCTCCAGGGCAGGAAAAGCTGGCGGTGCACGACAAGAACACCGTCTGGGTGCTGGACAGTGCCCTCAACGTGCTGAAAAGCACCGCCGTGGTTTCCGCGGGGCAGCACGTGGAGGCGGCCAAGGCGCTTTTGAGCCCGGACGGTTCGGAGCTGGCGGTAATAACGGCGCCGGGCAGTTCGTGCCGGATGATAGTGTATTCCCTGCCGGAACTGGCCAAGCTGGCCGATTATGCCCTGCCGGACCACTGGGAGGTGCAGGCTGCGTATACGCCAGACTCGCGCTTCATCGGTATCGCCGGTCTGGCTGAAGCCAACAGGCTCATAGATCCCCGCACCGGCACGCTGCATCTGGGCCTCTATAAACGGGCGGATATTCCGGTGACCGCCGATATCAGCCCCGACGGAAATTACGTGGCTTCCGGCGGCAGTTCCGTAAGTTTGTGGCCCATAGCGGGCGGGACGCCTAAAAATATCCCGAGCCAGTTCCTGGTCTCCAAGGTGATCCTGGCCCGGGACGGGCGGCGTATAGTGGTGAGCCGCCGTTACGGGATAGAAGTGACGGAGCTGGACAGCGGGGAAAGCCGCGTATTCGAGGCCGGACAGATAAGCCCGGTGGCGCTCAGCGCTGACGGCCGGAAGATAGCGTATATGCCGCCCTGGACAGGGGCGCCGTCGTCAATGCGTCTGGTGGTGCGTGATTCCGTGTCGGGCAAGATCTATAACGAGATACCGGTGAAATACTACCCCGTGGAAAAGGTCGGGTTCAGTTCTTCCGGCAGGTTCCTGGCGTGGGGCCGCGGGCTATACGACCTGAAGACCGACAAGCTGGCAACCACCATGTCCTCCAACGCGGTGGATATAGGCCGGAACTTGATGGCCGTAGCCGGCTATGAGAACGGGGTGGTGGTCCGCACGCTGGCCGGCCGCGAAACCGCCTATCCGCGAATCGGAGGCCGGGCCACCGCGCTGCGCTTCGCCCCTGGAGAGAAAGCGCTAGCCGTGGGACTGGATAACGGTGGAATAGAACTCTGGAGCGGGCAGGACTTCAAACAGGTCAAAAGACTGGCCGGTCACCAGCAGGGCATAACTGACCTGGAGTTCAGCCGCGACGGGCGGTTCCTGGTATCCTCCAGCAAAGACAACACCACCAAAGTCTGGAGCCTGAAGAATTTCAGGCACTACACCCGCTTTTCCGGAGGCGGGGAGTGGCTCATCTACACGCCGGACGGCTATTTCGACGCTTCTCCCCGGGGCGAGGGTCTGGCGGCCATGGTCAGCGGGCTGAAGGTCTTCGGGTTGGAGCAGTTCGCGGTGCGCAATAACCGCCCGGACATCATTCTGAGCAGGATGGGTATAGGCTCACAGGAAGAGATCGCGCATTATAAGGAGTTGTACCTTAAAAGGCTGAAGAAAATGGGCCTTACAGAAGTCGATCTGAGCGGGGAACTCCACGCCCCGGAGGCGAAGATAATCTCCACACGGCGCGACGGAAAATTCCTGGCGGTGGATTTTCTGCTTTCCGACACCAAGGTCCCGCTGAAGAGCTACAACATTTTCGTGAACAACGTCCCGCTGTTCGGCGCGGAAGGGAAGAACGTTTCCGGCGGCAGTTTCAGGGGGAGTGAGCGGATAGAACTCGCTTCGGGAAAGAACAAGATCGAGATCTCCGCTACCAACGGGGCCGGGGCGGAAGCCTACCGCGCCCAGGCCTATGCCGATCACGGCGAGAAACTGAAAGGCAGTCTTTACTACCTGGCTTTCGGTGTTTCGCGGTACAAACTGCCGGAGCTGGCCCTGAATTACGCCGATAAGGACGCCCGGGACCTGGAAGACGTGGTGATGAGGATGCGCCCCAAATACGACAACGTCTTTTCCAAGGTGTTGCTTAATTCCGAGGCTACCGCGGAGAATATAAAGAACGCCAAGGCGTTCCTGGCCGGCGCAAAGACGGACGACACCGTGGTGCTGTTCGCAGCCGGGCACGGCGGTTACAGCCGTGGGGAGGACCCGAAGTATTATTACCTGCCGTACGAGGGGGACCCCGCTAAACCGGAAGCCACGGGCGTGCCCTTCGAGGCAATTGAGTCCATACTGGACGGCATAAAACCGCGCAAAAAACTGTTCCTGCTGGATACTTGCGATTCCGGAGAACTCGACGAGGAGACTTTCGGGCGGTACTACTCGGCGGCCAAAGCCAGGGGCATAACGCCGCGCAGCTACCGCAAACCGCTGAAAGCGCGGGGA
>WOVA01000081.1:0-636 GCA_009773155.1 Elusimicrobiota bacterium | reverse complement strand
GAGCGGAAGAGGCCGCCCCCAGGCCTTACCTGTACGAAAAGAACCGGCTCATCTACAGCGATCTCTCCCGCCGCACCGGCGCCATAGTTTTCTCCTCCTCGCGCGGCGGCGAGATCTCTTACGAAAGTTCCGCCATCCAGAACGGTTTTTTTACCCACGAAGTGATAGCTGCGTTGAGCGGCCGGCAGGCCGACCAGAACGGGGACGGCAAGGTGTCCACCAAGGAGCTCAGGACCTACGTTTCGGCCGCTGTAAAGGCCGGCACTAACGGGCTGCAGAATCCGGCCGTGGACAGGGATAATATTTTTCAGGAAATAGAACTCCCTCTGCCGTGAACCGGCGGAGAGAGCTGCCGGAGGGAAACTAATGGCCAGGATCTTGTACGGGGTTTCAGGGGAAGGCAGCGGGCATGCTACGCGCAGCAAGGAGATCATCTCCGGGCTGGTGAAGAAGCACCGGGTGAAAGTGCTGGCCTACGGCAAATCCTACGACCTGCTGAAAGACTATTTCGATACGCAGAAGATCTACGGCTTGCACCTCTATTACAGGGACGGCTCGGTGGATTACCTGCGCACAGCGCTTGCCAATCTGCGCCGGCTGCCGGCCGAACTGGGCGGCACCCTGGCCGGGGTAAAG
>WOVA01000029.1 GCA_009773155.1 Elusimicrobiota bacterium | reverse complement strand
ACGGCGGACACCCTTGCCTTTGGCTAACGGTAGGTTCTATCAACCCCCGTAGGGGACTTTCACCCCCAAGTGTGCGCGCATGCCGCGCGCACCATAAAATAAAAGAGCCCGGGGGGACCCGGGCTCTTTTATGTCGGGAGGGGGAAGGTCAGGGCAGCTTGACGATGCCGGCCTGCTGGCGGACCTCCACGTCCTTCTGGGCGCGGTTAACGTAGAACTCGGCGCTGGCGCGCAGTTCCTTTTCGCTCATGGGCTTGCGGGCGAGGCCCTGCTCGATGGCCTTGAGCCCCACGGCGACGGCCTCGTCGATGAAGACCTCCGGCTCGTCCATGTGCGGCAGCAGGTACTCCTCGCTCATCTTGCCCTTCTTGACCACGTAGCCGGCCAGCGCCTCGGCCGCCGCCACGCACATCTCGTCGGTGATGGTCTTGGCCTGCACGTCCAGAGCGCCGCGGAAGATGCCGGGAAAGCCCAGCGAATTGTTGACCTGGTTGGGGAAGTCCGAGCGGCCGGTGCCCACCACGCGCGCGCCGGCCTCTTTGGCGTCCCAGGGCCACATCTCCGGTATCGGGTTGGCCGTCAGGAAGCAGATGGCGTCCGTGTTCATAGACGCTATCCACTCCTTCTTTATCAGGTCCGGGCCGCAGGTGGAGGCGGCGCTGAGCACGTCGGCGCCCTTGAGCGCGTCCTCCAGTTTGCCCGCTATCTGCCTGCCGTTGGTGATCTGGCACATATGCCATTTCTCGCGGTGATTCTGCAGGTCCGTGCGCTGCTTGTTAAGGATGCTCTTCGAGTCCACGTAGATCAGGTTCTCCGGCTTGGCGCCGTAGTGCATATACAGCGTACCGATGCGGATATTGGCCGCGCCGGCGCCGAACAGCACTATCTTCACGTCCTTGATGTCTTTTTTGACTATCTTGAGCGCGTTGATAAGGCCGGCCAGGCAAACCGTGGCCGTGCCCTGCTGGTCGTCGTGCCAGACGGGGATCTTCATCGTGGCGCGCAGCTCGTCGAGGATATCGAAGCACTTGGGCTGGGCTATGTCCTCCAGGTTGATGCCGCCGAAGGAGGGGGCCAGGCACTGCACGATGCGCACGATCTCCTTGGGGTCCTTGGTGTCGAGGCAGATCGGGAAGGCGTCCACGCCGCCGAGGTACTTGAACAGCAGGCCCTTGCCTTCCATGACGGGCAGGCCGGCCTCGGGGCCGATATCGCCCAGGCCCAGCACGCGCGTGCCATCCGAGACCACGGCCACCATATTGCCCTTGTTGGTATGCTCGTAGACCTTCCCGGGGTTCTTGTGTATATCCTTGCAGACCGCCGCCACGCCGGGGGTGTACCAGATGGCGAAATCGTCTATGCCGCGAATGCAGGACTTGGGCGTGACCTCGATCTTGCCCTTGTAGAAAGGATGCAGCTTCATCGAGTCTTCGGCCGGCTTATTGGCCTTGGCCAGGAGCTCTTCCTTGGTAAGTTTTTTGGTTTCATTAGCCATGACGGGACCTCTCAGACCGGGATGATGGTTATACAACTACGGAATTCTAATAAAAAGGGCACCCCGTGGCAATAGGCGGGCGCCGGCGCGGGGAAATTGTTTTAAAACAGGGCATTTTGCTATACTTTTTGCGTTCCACCCGAAGGAGACTTCCCGTCAGGCGGGAAAGAAACCCCCGGTGGAGAAACCTGCCCGCTATAACGGATTTAGTGGCACCGTAGCTCAGAGGTTAGAGCGGGCGTTTCATAAGCGCTAGGTCAGTGGTTCAATTCCACTCGGTGCCACGACAATTACATTCCCCGCCCGCCGTCCGGTTCCCGCGCCAGGCAGCATCGGCAGCACGGACCCGCGGCGGGGAATTTTTCAGGGGGTTTTAAAGAAAGATGTCAGATATATACATGTCCAAGGACGGCTATGAGAAGCTGCGTTCGGAGATCGCCAGGCTCAACGCCGAGAAGAACGAGCTCTCAAAAGAGATAGGCGAGACCAGGGAACAGGGCGACCTCAAGGAGAACGCCGGGTACATCTACGCCAAGGAGAAGCAGGCCCTGGTCCTTAACCGCATATCGGAACTGGAAGCCAGGCTGCGCAACGCCAAGATCACCGACAACCTGGCCGTCAACAAGGACGAGGTCCGCATCGGGGCCACTATTAAAGTCCGAGACGAAGGCTCGGGAGCCGAAAAATCATACACCCTGGCCGGCGCGGACGAGGCCGACCCGGGATCGGGCAAGATCTCGGTCTCCTCGCCGCTGGCACAGGGCTTCCTGGGGGCCAAGGCGGGCGACCGCCTGAAGATCCGTCTGCCCTCCGGCGAGAAAGTGTTCACGGTACTGGGCGTTGAGTACAAGTAATCCGCTTTTAGTATAATTTTCGCAGACGATCAGCACCTTTGGCCTTAGGGCCGGGAGAGGGAAAAATGGCATTCTGGGGACAAGACAAGGAATCCGAAGGTCAGCAGGGACAGCCGCCGGTTCACCATCCCGCCGGGGCAGCGCCCGTCGGCACCCTGGAAGAGGGCTATAACGAACTGGTCAAGGCCAAGGGCCGCGCCCCCGGCATAGACCTGGCCATCAAGCTCAGCGACCTCATACTCGAGCACGCCGTGGCCGAGCGCTCCAGCGACGTCCACATAGAGACCCAGGCCGCCAACCTGCGCGTCCGCTTCCGCGTTGACGGCATCCTGCAGGACATGCTCACCGCCCCCAAGAACTCCGAAATACCGCTCACTCAGCGCATCCGCGTGCTGGCCGGCTTCGACCCGGAACCCCCGGCCGCTTTCCGCACCGAGGAAGGCCGCTTCCAGAAGATCCTCGCCGGCCGCGCCATACAGGTGCGCGTCTCCTCGTTCCCTACCGTAAACGGCGAGAAGCTGGTGCTGCGCATACTGGACCGCCAGCAGCTGGGCCTGGACCTGGAGCAGACCGGAATAGACCCCGAGGCCCTGGCGATAATCAAAAAGCTCATACGCAACCCCTACGGCATCTTCTTCATCACCGGCTCGACCGGTTCCGGCAAGACCACGTCGCTCTACGCGATGCTGCGCAACATCAACACCCCGATGATCAACATCATCACGCTCGAGGACCCCGTCGAGTACCGGTTGGAGGGGATCAACCAGGCGCAGATCAACAACAAGAGCGGCTTCACCTGGGCCGAGGGCCTGCGCACGATCCTGCGCCAGGACCCGGACGTCATCATGGTCGGCGAGATACGCGACTACGAGACGGCCGAGATAAGCCTGCGCTCGGCGCTGACCGGCCACCTGCTCTTCACCACGATCCACACCATCAACGCCCCCAGCATCATCGAGCGCCTCTTCGAGATGGGCGTGCCGCCCTTCCTGATAGCCTCCTCCATGCTGGGAGCCATGAGCCAGCGCCTGGTGCGCAAGGTCTGCCCGCAGTGCGCGCAGAAGGCCGCCCCGCCTTCGGAGGCGGTGGTCAACGAGTTCGTCAAGAACATGGACCCCGAGGAGGCCAGGATAGTGAAGGACCTCATACTCAGGCCCGGCGCCGACTACAAGGTGGAGAAGGGCTGTCCCGCCTGCCGCAATACGGGCTACCAGGGCCGCACCGGCATCTTCGAGCTCATGCTGATGAGCGAGGAGGTGCGCAAGCAGGTGCTGGACCACGCCCCGACGGACCTCATCAAGCGCTCCGCCCTGCAGTCCGGCAAGATGCGCACGCTGCTGATGGACGGCATAACCAAGGCCCGGTCCGGCGTCACCACGCTCTCTGAAGTCATCCGCGTCACCGCCACGATGGTGTAAGCCCGGGTATGCCGCCAGGGGCTCCGGACTGTACAAGGACGGGGCCCCGTTTTTTTAGAACGCCTGAGATATGAAAACTCTTGTGATGAAATTCGGGGGAACTTCTCTCGCCGACCCCGGCAAGCTCCGCCTGGCCGCGGGGCGGGTCAAGGCGGCCCGCCGGGCCGGCTTCGCCGTGGCCGCCGTGGTCTCGGCCCCGGGCGAAGTGACCGACGAACTGCTCTCCCTCGCGGCCGAAATTTCACCCCGGCCGCCCGCGCGCGAGCTGGACGCCCTGCTCTCCTGCGGCGAACTGATGAGCGCCGCGCTTCTCGCCGCCGCGCTGGAAGGCATGGGCATACCGGCCGTCTCTCTGACGGGCGCGCAGGCGGGATTCCTGACCGACTCCTCTTTTGGTTCCGCGCGGGTACTGAAGGTCTCTCCGTCGCGCCTGAAAAAAAAACTGGCCGCCGGCCGCGTCGCCGTGGTCTGCGGTTTCCAGGGAACGGACCGGCGGGGGAACATCACCACGCTGGGGCGCGGCGGCTCCGACCTTACCGCGGTGGAGCTGGCCC
The DNA here is from genome assembly GCA_009773155.1 of Elusimicrobiota bacterium. Taxonomy (GTDB): domain Bacteria; phylum Elusimicrobiota; class Elusimicrobia; order Elusimicrobiales; family UBA9959; genus UBA2231. Next base: position 36,732 of record WOVA01000029.1, on the reverse strand, counting down.
ACGCCCTGGGGGCGGAGTCCTGCGAATTGCTCACCGACGTGAAAGGCGTCTATTCGGCCAATCCCGCGCTGGTCCCGGAGGCCCGCAGGCTGAAGGCCATGACCTACGCGGAACTTGAGCGCCTGGCCCTCTTCGGCACGGAGGTAAGGCAGCTCAGAGCCGTCAGGCGCGCCGCGCGTTTGGGCGTCAGGCTCCATATCCGTTCCGCTTTCCACCGCGAAGGGGGGACCCTCGTCTCCGGCAAGGCCTCCGGGCGCAGGGCCTGCCTCTCGCTCTACCACGGTCCGTCCGGCCCCGAAGCCGCCGTAGTAAGTTCCGGTCTCGACGCGGACCTTCTGGTCTCGGCAGCCCGGACGGCCGGGGCCGTCGCCTCCCGAAGGGAGAAGGGAACGGCGCTGTTCAGCCCCGGAGGAGCGGGTCCCGTAGCGCTCATTAAAGAGCTCCACTCCTCCCTGGCCCGCGCCGGTTTCATCGGCGGACCGGCCCGCGATTGACACCAGGTCCCAAATCTATTAAATTTATCAATATGAAAGGCGCCGTCAAGTCGGTTTTCGGTTTCTTCTGGGCCGTCTCCACGGCCTTTCTCGCCTACCTCGCGTACATCATCGTGCAGACCGAGCATAACCCCGCCATCATCTGGGGCTGGCTGGTCCTCTGCGGCCTCACCTTCGCGGGAGCGACTCTCCTGGCTTCCACCGTATTATTCGCGGCCCCGCCGCGGGAAGAGTAAATGCCCGGGAATCATCTGCTGGTGCGCGGGGGCTCCGTCCTCCGCGAAGGTTCGCTGGCGCGCGCCGACATCATATGCCGCGCCGGCAGGATCGTCTCCATTGGACGCGGCCTGAAGGCCCCGGCCGGCGCGACGGTACTGGACGCCGCCGGCCTGCTGGTGCTGCCCGGCGTGATAGACGCCCACGTCCATTACCGGCTGCGTCTCGGCCTCGTGACCTGGAACGATGAAACCTTTGAGAGCGGCTCGGCCGCGGCCCTGCTGGGCGGGGTGACCACCATCATTGATTATACGGGGCAGGGGCGGGGCGTCCCGCTGCGGCGGGGTCTGGACGATCGCCTGGCCGAGACGGAAGGCCGCTTCCATTGCGACTACGCCTTCCATTGCGTGGTGCCGTCCTGGAGCGCCCTCAGGGACCCGGCCGGCCAGATCGCGCGGCTGGTGAAGGACGGGGCTCCCACCTTCAAGTTCTTTTCCGCCTACGCCGCCCGCGGCCTTATGACCGGCGCAGAGGAGCTTTACCAGGCCCTGGAGGTCTCGCGTGAGACCGGCGCGCTGGTCTGCCTCCACGCCGAGAACGGCCCGGTCATAGACCTGCTCTCTGCCAGGCCGCCGAAGGCGCCCGGCGCTTTCGCCCTCGCGCTCACCCGGCCGCCGGCCACCGAGTGGTCGGCCGCCTCCTCGGCGGCCGGCTGGGCCGGACATACCGGCGGAGAACTCTACCTCGTGCACGTCTCGCATTCGCTGACCACGGATATAGCCCGGCAGGCCCGGACGCTAGGGGCGCGCGTCTACGTGGAGACCTGCCCTCAGTATCTGTCGCTGGACGAAAGTTTGCTCCGTCGCCGCGACGGACCTCTTTACTCCTGCTGCCCTCCGCTGCGCGACAAAGCTTCCGTCGCGGGACTCTGGCGCGCGGCCGCCTCCGGCGCCGTCGACGTGATCGCCACCGACAGCTGCGCCTTCACCCGGGCCCGTAAGGAAGCCTGGAGGGGGGACCTCTCGAAACTGCCGATGGGGCTGCCGGGCACGGCCACGCTGCTGCCGCTGGTCTATACGCGGGGAGTGAGGAAGGGTAAAATTTCGCTGGCCAGGCTGGCCGAGCTGCTCTGCGCGGGTCCGGCCCGGATAATGGGCCTCTATCCCCGTAAGGGCGTGATCCGGGAAGGTTCGGACGCCGACTTCGCGCTGCTGGACCCCCGCGCGGCCAGGCCGGTCGACTGGCGCGCCCTCGGCCACGCGTCGGACTATTCGCCTTACCAGGGCATGAAACTCCACGGATTCCCGCGTCACACCGTGCTGCGCGGGAGGATAGTAATGTCGGAGGGGAAACTGGTCTCGCCGGCCCGGCCGGGCGGCGTCTACGTCAAAAGGAACAGGAGCTGAGGTTAACGGCGTGACGCCGGGCGCGCGGCGCGCCTGAAATAGGCCCGGGCGGACGAGACGTCCCCGTCTATCGCCCTGACCAGCGCTTCCCTGGAGGGGAACTTCGCCTCCTCCCTTAGCCGCCTGAGAAATTCCACTTCCACCGTCTCGCCGTATATCTCCCTGGAAAAATCCAGTATATGCGCCTCCAGCAGCATCCTGCCGCCGAGGGTGTTGACCGTCGGGCGGCGGCCGCAGTTGGCCACACAGGCGAATTCTTCCCCGTCCACGCGGCAGCGCGCCGCGAAGATACCGGGCGGCAGTATCTTGAGCGGGTCCGCCCCTATATTGGCCGTCGGGTAGCCGAGTTTCCTGCCCAGCCCCGCTCCCCGTATCACCGGCCCCCTGACGGAATAGTTGCGGCCCATGCAGGCGGCCGCCTTCCCGACCTTTCCTTCCCAGAGCAATTCGCGCAGGAGCGTGGACGAGAGCTTCCTGCCGCCGCGCGAGACGAAAGGCACCGAGCGGAACAGCATGCCTTCCCGGCGGCAGGCCGCGCGCAGGAAATCAACGCCCCCTGAGCGCCCGCGCCCGAAAGCAAAATCCGCCCCGACGCAGAGGCCGTCGGCCCGGAACCGGCCGCGGATTATCTCGGCGAAGAACGCCTCCGCGTCCATCGAAGCTATCTCGTCGGTGAAAGGGACGGGGGTGATGGAATCCAGGCCCAGCCCGCGCAGCATCGCTTCCCTCTCTGAGGGGAGGGTGACCAGGCAGTTCTCGTGGAATGCGGAGAAGACGAACTTCGGGGGAAGAGGGAAATAGACGAGCGAATTCTTCCAGCCGCGCGCGCGGCCCTCGGCGATGGCCGCCTTGATCAGCCGGGCGTGGCCCAGGTGCACGCCGTCGAAAGCGCCGATGGTCAGACACGAACGTTTCACAGCCTTCCTTCGGCGGGGGACACCATGCCGCATGGTGTATCGGCGGGGGACACCATGCCGCATGGTGTCCCAGTACCTTTCTCCGCCGGCAACAGGCGCGAGACCACGGCTTCACTCGGGGCGGAGCGCAGGAAGTCGGCCGTGACGGCGTCCTCCACTCTCCACCCGGCCACGCGGGTCCGGCGCAGCGCGGCCAGGTGGCCGCCGCAGCCCAGCGCCGCGCCCAGTTCGTGGGCCACGGAGCGGATATAGGTGCCGCCGGCGCATTCTATCCCGAAATCTATGAAAGGCGGCTGCCAGTCCCAGGAGAGCCAGTGGAGTTCCACTTCCCGCTTCACTACGGGCATCGCCTCTTTCCTGCGGGCCATCTTATAAAGCTGGCGGCCTCCGATCTTGACGGCGGAATAAGGCGGGACCTGCTGGATCATCTTTCCCTCGAAGGCGGGGATGGCGGCGGCGACGGCTTCACGCGTGACGGAGGCCGGGTCGGCGGAGCTCAGCACCTCGCCCTCGGCGTCCCAGGTGTCGGTGGTCTCGCCCAGCTTTATGCGTCCCGTATAGGTCTTGGAGCAGCCTTGCAGCCCGGACTGCAGTTTGGTGGCGGCGCCCGCCAGCATGACGAGCAGCCCCGTGGCCATAGGGTCCAGCGTGCCGGTATGGCCGATATGCCTGTGGCCCAGCGCCCGGCGCAGCAGGCCGACCGCGTCGTGTGAGGTTATGCCGGCGGGTTTGTCGAAGAGGAAGATGCCCGAGGCGGGGGAAAGCATGGGACGGGCCTCAGGCTGTCTTGAGAAGAGGCAGCGCGGCGGCCAGCACCTTTTCCCTGGCCTCGGCCAGCGTGGCCTTCACGCGGCAGCCGGCCGCGTTGCGGTGGCCGCCGCCGCCGAACCGGCGGGCGAGGTGGCTGACGTCGGCGTGGCCTCTGGAGCGGAACGTGACGTTCACTCGCTCCTGGTCCTCGCGGAAAAGTATGGATATCTTCACGCCAGGCACCATAGTGCCGTAGTTGATGACGTTCTCGCTGTGCTCGGTGCGGGCGGAGAAGACCTCGAAGTCGGAGGCTTTGAGCGTCATGACCGCCAGGCGCCCGCCATTGAGCAGTTCCAGGCTCTCCAGGGCCCGGCCGAGTATCTTCATCGACTCGAAGGCCCTGGTGGCGTAGAGCAGGTCGTTGATGCGGGAGAACTTAAAGCCCGTCTGCATGAGGCGCGCGGCGACGTCGAGCGTGCGCGGGCTGGTGGCCGGAAAATGGAAGCGTCCGGTGTCGGTCACTATGCCGGTGTAGAGGGCCGTGGCCTCTGTCTTGTTTAGCTCCACTTTCATGTCGTAGAGCAGGCGGTAGATGATCTCCGCCGTGGAGGAGGCGTGCATATCCAGCACGTTGACGTCGCCGTAGGCCACCGAGGTCTTATGATGGTCTATGTTCACGACGGTGCCTACCCGCCCGAGGACGTCCTTGATATCCTCGCCGCCGCGCTCGGGGGTGGAGCATTCCAGCAGTATCGCGGCGTCGAAAGAGCCCTTGGGAGGGCGGCCTATCTTTATGGATCTTACGTTGCGGAGGAAACCGAGATTGTCCGGCGCCGCGTCGCGCGAGTAGAGGTAGACCTTCTTGCCCAGGCGCTTGAGCACCGAACCGAGGCCCAGCATCGAGCCGATGGTGTCCCCGTCGGGGTTCACGTGCCCGGCCAGGAAGAAGGTCCGGCCGTCGGCTATGACCTTCTCGAGCTTGTTCAGCTCTTCTTCAAAGTTCAGTTCCGCCGGCTTTTTCTTCATCGCCTTTATCCTCGCCCTGCGGGGGCTTCTGGGATTCTATCCTGCGGAAAACCTTCTCCAGCTTGGCCGCTTCCTCCGGAGTAGAGTCGTAACGGAAGGCCAGGTTCGGGATGTACTTGAGCCGCAGGCGCTTGCGCAGGCTCTCGCGCACCTCGCGAACGGCGCGCTGGAGTATAAGCCCGCTCTTCTCCCGGTCCTGGGGGGAACCCAGGACCGAGTAGAAGACCGCCAGGTCCTTGCCGTCCGGCGATATCTTCACGCCCGTTATCGTGACTATCCCGTTGGAGTTGAGGCCGTTGACGTCCCTGAGCGCGAAGTTAACCTCCGCGATGAACAGTTCATTGAGCCTCTCCGAGCGCTTAAACATTGGTCGTTATGCGCCTCACCCGCTCTTCCCTGGTGACAGCCTCCAGCATATCGCCGGCCTGGAAGTCCTTGATCCCCTCCAGCAGGATGCCGCACTCCAGGCCCTTCTCCACCTCGCGTACGTCGTCCTTGACGCGCTTGAGGCCGGAGATCCTGCCGCTGCCCACCACCTGCCCGCCGCGCACCACGCGCACGGGCTGGTTGCGCACCATCTTGCCTTCCCTGACCTGGGAGCCGGCCACGCGCCCGGAGCTGAGGTCGAAGATCTTGAGGATCTCCGCCCGCCCGGTGACGGTCTCGACGATCTCGGGCTCGAGCATGCCGCTCATGGCGGCCTTGATGTCCTCGAACAGGTCGTAGATGATCTTGTACGACCTGACCTCGACGCCGGCTTCCCTGGCGGCTTCCTCCGACTTGGAGTCGGCGGTGGCGTTGAAGCCGAAGATGACGGCGTTTGACGCCTTTGCCAGCAGCACGTCGGACTCGGTCACGTTGCCCACGCCGGAGTGGAGTATGTGTATCGCCACTTCCTGCGTGCTGAGCTTCTCGAGCGAGTCCTTGATGGCCTGCAGCGAGCCGAAGACGTCGGTCTTGAGGACCACGTTGAGCGTCTTGAGCAGCTTCTGCTCGACCTGGGACTTGAGCGAGAGCAGCGTTACGTGCCTCTGGTGTATCAGCGCGTCCTGCTTCCTGTGCATCTTGCGGGTCTCGGCCACGTGCCTGGCTTCCTTGTCCGACTCATAGACGCGGAACATGTCGCCCGCGTGGGGAACCTCTCCCCCGACGCCCAGCAGCTCGCCGGGCATGCCGGGGGTCAGCGACTCCAGTCTGCGGCCGCGGTCGTCCACTATGGCGCGAACCTTGCCGCCGGCCGTGCCGACAACGAAGGGCTGGCCGACCTTTATAGTGCCGCCGGTGCAGACGACGGTGCAGACCACGCCGCGCCTGGAGTCCAGCCTGGCCTCCACCACGATGGCCAGGCCGGCCTTGTCGGGGTTGGCTTTGAGCTCCATGAGCTCGGCCTGTATGCTGACCATTTCCATCAGTTTGTCTATGTTGGTACGCTTAAGGGCGGAGATATCCACCATGACGGTACTGCCGCCCCATTCCTCGGGGTTCAGGCCGTGGCCGGCGAGCTGCTGCTTGATGCTGGCCGGGTTGGCCGTCGGCAGGTCCATCTTGTTGATGGCCACCACTATCGGCACATTGGCGGCCTTGGCGTGGTTGATGGCCTCCAGCGTTTGCGGCATGACGCCGTCGACGGCGGAAACCACCAGCACGACCAGGTCGGTGACCTTTACGCCGTGGGCACGCATGGCCGTGAAGGCCGCGTGGCCGGGGGTGTCGAGCACCGTTACCAGGCCCTTGGAGGTCTTAACGGTATAGGCGCCGATATGCTGGGTTATCTGGCCGGCCTCGCCGTCCACCACGTTCGACTCGCGCAGCGCATCGAGCAGCGTGGTCTTGCCGTGGTCAACGTGGCCCATGATCGTGATGATTGGGGGGCGGGGCTTGAGAGTGGCCGGATCGTCCTGCTCGGCCTCCTCCGTCGCCTTGGCCTCGTCGTCGTAGAGCTCCGCTATTTCCAGGTTGAAGCCGTAATCGGCCGCGACCAGTTCGGCCACGTCGGGCTCCAGCCGCTGCGTGATGGTGGCCGGGACTCCCATGTTGACGAACAGTTTCTTGATCAGGTCCACGGGCTTGACTTCCATCTTCTCGGCCAGCTCGCGAACCGTAATCTGCGTGGAGATCTTGAGGGTTTTGAGCGTGTCGAGCGCCGTATTTTCCTCCGGCTTGGGCTCCGGTTTGGGCTCCGGCCTGGGCGGAGGGGGCGGCGCGGGCCTGGCGGCGGCGGGAGTCGGGCGGGCCGGGACGCCGTAGCGCTGATGGGGGCGGTGCGACGGGCCCGGGGGCCTGGGAGCCTGGTAGCCGGGACCGGGCGCCCTGGGCAGCGTTATCTCCGACTTGAAGTTTATGTTGGCCAGATTCGGCTTGGCCGGCTCCGCGGGCTTCTGGGGCGCGGCGGGCTTTTCCGGGGCGGCAGGGGGAGTCTCGGGTTTGGGCGGCTCCACGGGGGCCGGCGCGGCCTCGACGACTGGCTTTTCGGGCTCCGGCGGAGGGGGCGGCGGGGGAGGCGGCGGCGTGGGCCGCGGCCCGACCATTCTCCTGGCCGAGATCTGCCTTATGGGCTTGAGGGAGAAAGCGGAAACAGGGCCGGCACGGGGAGAGAGATCCTCCTCCTCTTCGTCGGCTTTCTTGGCCTTGGGTTTGGAGACCTTGGCCTTTTTGGGAGCCGCGGGGACGTCGGTGTCCGCCGCCGTCGCGGGCTTTTTGGCGGCCGGCTTCTTAGCCTTGGGCTCGCCCTTGGCCGCGGCCTTTTTGGCTTTAAGCTTGGCCTCTTCCTGTCCCGGGGCGGCGTCTTCCTTCAATTCGTCATTCTTTGTTTTTTTCTGGGTCATTCGACGCCTCCGTTGATTCATCTTTGGCGGCGGGGGTCTCTGGCTGCTCCGCCGCGGGTTCCTCGGCCGCGGGCTTTTCGGCCGCGGGAGCGGGAGCCGCCGCCGCGGGCGTGGACGTACCGTCATAGCCGAGGTTGTCCTCCAGGAACTTCTTGGCCCCGTCTATCATCCGCTGGGCCGTCTTGGGGCCGATGCCCTGGAAGGAGGAAAGCTGGTCGGCCGTGAGAACCGAGAGCTTCTGTATGCTGTCGATGCCCATGGTGATCAGGGTCTCGGCGACCTTGTTGCCGATGCCGTCCACCTTGAGCAGCTCGTTGGCCACTAGCTCGGTGGTCTTGCGGGTCTCTTCGGACTTCTGGCCCTCGGACTTCACCTCCAGCTCCCAGCCGGTCAGGCGCGAGACGAGCCTGATATTCTGGCCCTCGCGGCCTATGGCGATGGCGAGCTGGTCGTCGGGGACGATCACCAGCGCCCTTCTGTGCTCCTTGTCCAGCACCTTGACCGAGGTCGGGGTGGCGGGGGAGAAGGCCTTGGCGATGAAGTAGAGCGTCTCCTCGTTGTACGGGATGAGGTCTATCTTTTCGCCGGCCAGCTCGGTCATGATGACGCGTATGCGGGAGCCGCGTATGCCGACGCAGGCGCCGACGGGGTCCACCTTGGTGGAGTTGCTGCGCACGACCACCTTGGCGCGGAAGCCGGGCTCGCGGGCGACGTTGACGATCTCTATGACCTTCTCCGCTATCTCGGGCACCTCGGCCTCGAAGAGGGACTTGAGGAAGGAGTTGGAAGCGCGGGAGAGGACGATCTGCAGCCCCTTGTTCTCCTTGTCCACGCGGTGGATGATGGCGCGGATGCGCTGGTTGACGGTGTAGTGCTCGCGGCGGATCTGCTCGGAGAAGGGCAGAATGGCCTCGGTCTTGCCGAGGTCTACGAAGATGTCGCGGCCGGCGACGTGATGGACCAGGCCGGTGACGACCTCTCCCTCGCGCGGCTTGAACTCGTCGAAGATCTTGACCTTCTCTATCTCGCGTATCTTCTGTATGAGCACCTGCTTGGCCGTCTGGGCGGCGATGCGGGAAAAGTCCTTGATGTCGACGGGGATGCTCAGGTCGTCGCCGAGCTTGGCTTCGGGGCTGAACGCCTGGGCCTCTTCGAGGGTGATCTCGATGTCGGGGGTATAGACCTCCTCGACGACTTTCTTGACCAGGAAGCCGCGCATCTCGGCGGTGTCGGGGTCGATGGTGGCCGTCAGCTGGGCGGTCTTGCCGAAATATTTTCTCAGGGCGGAGACGAGGGAATCGGTGATGGTCTTGAAGACGTCCTCGCGCTTTATGTTCTTTTCCCTTTCGAGCTGGTCCAGGACCAGGGAGAGTTCGCTTTTCTGTTTTTCCATTTTAGCCTCTTATTTGTGTTTTTTGAGTATTTCGTCGTAATCGGGCTCTATCCTCGCCTCTTCGATGTCCTCGAGGGAGAAAGCGAGACCGTCCGAAAGCAGCACTTTGCCGTCCGCGAAGCCCTTGAGCTCCGCGTGGTAGTTGCGGGAGTTGTTGACCGGGCGCTTCAGGCGGATATGGACCCGGCTGCCGGCGAACTTTTTAAAATCCTTTTCGCGCCTGAGCGCGCGGTCCACGCCGGGGGAGGAGACCTCCAGGATGTAGCCGCTGGTCAGCAGGTCGCCCAGGTCCAGGTGGGAGCCGATCTTGTCGCTCCAGGCGCCGCAGTCGTCCAGCGTGACGCCGCCCGGGTCCTTGTCTATGAAGATCTGTATCAGCGGCTTGCCGCCGGGCTGGGGCAGGACCCTGAGGTCCGAGAGTTCGAAGCCCTCCGCGGAGAGCAGGGCGTCTATTTCCTGAAAAAGCCTATCCTTGTCCATAATCTTTCCATCCCACCGATGTCTTCCGGGTCGGCGGGGCCTGGCGGCCGCCGCGGGACTGCTGCGGGTGAACTGCAGGTCCTATGAAAACGGCGGCCCCGAACATCAAGCCACCGCATAATTATAATAGCATTATAGCCCTTTAAGGGCAAGAGCCCGGGTAGGTATGGAGAACTATTCCGGGCGCCAGCAGTGACTCCCTCGCCGGGCCTTCACTCCGCCACGGGTTCGGCTTTCTAAAATACACCCGGCGCTACGCTCGGGGAAAGCCTCCGATGCGGCTTCGGAAGGCCCGCCGAGGGAGCCCTGCCCGTCAAGCGTCCCATAAGGAGATAGCCGGGGGATGGCGGGGCATCACTTAAGCAAAGCCGTCGCTAAGCAGGACCGCCTCGGAGGCGCGAGCATCGTAAGCGCGAGCGCCGAGAGCCGAGGACCGACGCGCTATGCGCGCGAGTCCGTGTCCTGCGTGCTGGCACGCCGACATACCCCGGCATGGTTCTTCCCTACAATCCCCTGGCGAAGGCCTCGAAGGCCTTGCGGAAAGGCTCGGCCGGCGCGCTGAGCACTCCGGCGCCCACCTGGCCCACGCCCGGGTTCTTGTGCGCCACCCCGGTGTCTATGAACGGCAGGATACCCGTCTTCGCGACTTTCACGACGTCAATTCCCGTAGGGGTGCCGCGGAAGTTGAGGTAGGGGATCTTGTAGATATTGTTCTCGCCGGCCGTGATGCCGTACATCGCCATCGTGTAGTTCACGGCGTCGGCGGCGCTGCCGCCGACGAATTGCACTATCGCCGGCGCCGCCGCTATCGCGAAACCGCCGAGACCGTTGGTCTCGGTTATGGCCGAATCGCCGATATCGGGGTTAGCGTCAGCCTTAGTGTAGCCGGGAAAATACAGCGCGTCCGGCACCTCGGCGGGACCGGTGAACCACTTGCCGCCGGTACCCGAGAGCTGCACGCCGAAATCCGTGCCGTTGCGGGCCATCGCCACCACGACGCTGGAATCCTTGACTCCGCGGCCGGCGTCCAGCGAGGCCTTGGACAGCGCCATCGAAAGGTTCAGGAAGAAATGATCGTTGTCGTTGACGAACTCCAGCACCTTCGCCGCGGTCTCCGGGTCCGGGCAGGTCTTGATGACGGCGGGGGCGATGGCCCTGTAGAGCAGGGAGGTCCCGGCGCGGTTGCGGTTGTGCACCTCGTCGCCCATGTGCAGCGCCTGCGCCACCATGGACTTGAGGTCTATCCGGCCCAGCGACTCTATCGCGGCCTTCAGCACCGGGTAAAGCGTCTTCTCCATCCACTTGAGCCGCTCTATCACGTCGCGGGAATAGGCCCCGTAGCGCAGCACCTTGCCCAGTCCCTCGTTCTGGGTGGCGTAGGCGTAATTGGAGCCCGCCTCGTTCTTGACGATGAAGACGGGCATGGAGGCGGAAATGATGCCGGCCATCGGGCCGACGGCGCCGTGCTCGTGGCAGGGGGCGTACTTTATCTTCCCCGAGGCGGCCAGCCGCTCAGCTTCTTCCGGTTTTTTCGCCATACCCTCGTACATCAGCGCGGCCATGATGCCGCCGCGCATCGGCCCGCACATGCGGTCCCAGGTCACGGGGGGGCCGGCGTGCAATATAAGGTCCCTTCTCATCCCGGGAATGACTTCGAGCGCCACTCCCATGCCGACGAGCGCCGGCTTGGCTCCGAGGATGCGGTCAAGAGCCTTGCGGTTGGCTTTCTCAACGCGGCCCGACGCCTTGGCGGCTTTCGCGAAAAGCGAAGTCTCGGTCGAGAGCGGCGGCTTGAACTGCGCCTGCACGCTCTTCACGCCGGCGTCGTTAAGCCCCTGCCGGAAAGATTCCAGGCCGATATTCACCACCTTAAGTTCCGTTTCAAAAAGCTTCATAGAATTCACCTCTTCGCCGCCAGGCGTATTATCTCGCCGGCCAGCCGGCAGGCCCCGGCGTTGGAAGGCATGACCAGCACGCCCGCCGCTTCCAGGCCGCGCACTACCTTAGAACGGACCTGCGGGTCCGCCTCGGTGCCGGTCACCGAGGCGACTATGGAGAGTTCCCTGTTCGCCTTGAAGGCTTCGGCGAGCGGGGGGAGTATGTCGTCGAGCGGCCTGAGGTTGGCGCCGTAGCCGAGGACCAGGTCCAGCAGCAGCACCGAGACCTCGGGTTTCTTCGCCTCGGAAACGATCATTTTGTTGCGCAGCGAGAAGTCTATCATCGGATGCGGACGCCCGACGGTGAACTCGTCCTCGCCGAGATCGATGACGGCGTGGCCGCTGAGGGCCACCGAGTTCTTCAGCTTGTACTTCTTATCGAGCGGGGCGTTGGAGAGAACTGGCCCCGTGAATTCGGGCAGCACGACCTGCGCCTCTCCGACGAAAGTGCCGCCGGTGAACAAGCCCCTGAGGAAACGGCCCCGTTTCTTCTTCGCCGCCTCTTTTTTAGCAAGGCCCTCGGCGCGCAGATTCATGTCGTAGATCAGTTCTTTCGCCTTTGCGGCCTTGAGGCCCCTGCCCAGGCAGGCGGCCTTGTAGGCGGCCTCCTCGAGCGTCCTGGCCGGATAAAAATCCTTTTTGACCTTCTCTTTCACTTCGCCGCCCAGCAGCACGGCCACGACCGGCTTCTTTATCCGCTTCACGGCGGCGGCGATATTTTTCATAACCGACGGGTGCGGAGGTTTGGAGACCAGCAGTATCACTTGCGTGGCCTCGTCCTTCGCGAGCATGGAGAGGGCCTGCAGGAAGGTGAGCCCGCCGACCTCGGCTTTGACGTCCCGGCCGCCGGTCCCGAGGCACTGGGAGATCCCGGCGCCTTCGTTGGAGATCAGGGTGGTCACCTCCTGCGCGCCGGTGCCGGAGGCGGCGACCACGCCGATATTGCCGCGGCGCACGGAATTGGCGAAGGCGATAGGCGCCCCGTTTATAATGGCGGTGCCGCAGTCGGGCCCCATGACGAGGAGGCCCTTCTTCACGGCCTCTTTCTTAAGCGCGACCTCTGTCTCGACGGGAACATTGTCCGAGAAGAGCACGACATTGAGGCCTTTGTCCAGGCAGTCGGCCGCCAATGCGCCGGCGAAGCGGCCGGCCACGCTTATTACGGCGAGGTTCGCCCCGTCCAGGGAAGCGACAGCGTCGTCGAGACCGGCGGCCTTGCGGTCGGAGCCGGGCGAAGCGGCGGCGGGCTTCTTATTGAGCAGTTCCTCGGCGGCATTGAAGGCGGCTTCGGCGGCTTCCGGGGTGCGCGCGCTGACGGCTATGGCCAGGTCGTTCTCGCCGGCCCGCTCCACCTCCGCGGTCAGGAGGCCGGAAGCCTTTATCAGGCTCTTGTTCTCCTTGGTGGCCATCACGACGGCGGAATCGATAACACCGGGCACGGAATTGAGCTTTTTCGCCACCTGCATCAGCGCCACCGAGTCGAAATAGGCGCCTTTCTTTATAGTGGTTTTTATCGGCATATGATTTCCTAAATATTCATCACGCCGTAGAAGCCGTAGAGGAAGCCGGCCGCGATGTCGCCGCCCGAAGTATGGCCCACCGCCAGCAGGTCCTCGGCGGCCTTGGCCGTGGAGCGGTTAGAGGGGGAGAACAGCGCCTTTATGACGGCGTTGACGCGCTCGTCGGCCCGGCCCTTGAAAGAAGCGGTCAGGAAGGCGTTCGAGACCAGGTTGGAGCCGAGCGAGGCGGTATAGACGCGCTCCTTAACGAGCCCCAGGTTCTTCCCGGAATAAACCTCGGCCGCGTTGATGCCCAGCAGGTAGCCGCCGAGGAAATCGTCGCCCGACGGCGTCATGCCGAAGCCCAGGCCTTTCATGCCGCCCGCTCCCGCCTCGTAGGCGCCCATGGCGAGGCTGACGGCGGCTTCCTTCATGCGCGCCACGAAACGGCGCTCGAACCCGCTCTTAAAACGGCTCTCCCTGGCGGCGTCGAGAAGGAATACTGCGCTCTTGGGCGGGGCCGAGGCGCAGATGAGCTTGCGCAGATGCTGCAGGTTGGCGGTGAGCCTGGCGGCCGGGATCTTGGCGGCGGCCAGCCGGGAATCGTACTTCGCGCCGCGGGACACCACGACCTTGTCCCCGTTCATGCGGAATGATCTGCCGTCGAAAGACACCCTGGAGAGCTTCTCCGGCAGTTCCTCCAGGACGAGGTTGAAAGGTCCGGCGGGCCGGCCCGCCGGCAGTATGGTCAGCAGGGCCTGGCCCTTGCGCAGATTGACCGCGCGCTCGAAGCGGTAGTGCAGCTTGTATTCGCCTTTCTCTATCAGGTCGCCGTATGAGAGCAGTTTCACCGGAGCGGATATTCGTGGCGGCATTTACTTTTTGTCCTCCTGCCAGGGAAAGGCTTTGCGCTCGCCGATGAAGGGGAAGCGCTCCCTGGTCTTGGCCACCAGGCCTTTGTCTATGTTAGTGTCGGAAATAAAAACACCTTCGGCCGTGCCGGAATCTATCACGGTCTTGCCGAGCGGGTCGAAGCACATGGAATTGCCGGAATACTCAAGCTTGCCTTCCATGCCGATGCGGTCCACACCGGCGCAGTAGGCCTGGTTCTCGACGGCGCGGGCGCGCAGCAGGGTCATCCAGTGCCCGGCGCGGCGGGCCGGCCAGGCGGCGATAGCGATGTATATGTCCACGTCCTGAGCCTTGCTCCAGAAAAGGTAGGGGAAGCGCAGGTCGAAGCATACTGCGGGCATCACGCGCAGGCCTTCGAGCTCAAAAACGGACTGCCTGTCGCCGGCTTTATAATGCTTATCTTCTCCGCCGAAGGCGTAAAGATGTATCTTGGAGTACTCGTTGACCCTGTCGCCGTGGCGGTTTAGCGTGATGAGCTTGTTATAACCGCCCTCGACGCCGCCGTAGGAGATATTGATGTTGTTGCGCTGCGCGAGGTCCGCAAAGAACCGGCGGTCGGAGTCGTCCAGCTCGGCGGCGGCCGTGTTCATGGTGAAGCCGGAGAGCGTCATCTCGGAGAATATTATCCAGTCCATCTCCGCCTTGCGCGGATGGCCCTCCAGGAGCTCCGTTATCCGTTTCTTGTTGGCCGCCTTATCTTCCCACTTGATGTCGTACTGGCACAGGGCGAGTTTCATTAAGCCTCACTTTTTCATGGCCGGTCGCAGAGTTCGGAACAACGAGCCTCCGGCTCCATAGGTGCCGGGCGCTGTGTCGCCCGGCCCCGGCACCGATTGCGGCAAATGCCGCCCTGATCCGGCCGCGGCCAGGGCGACCTTTTCCTTGGTGACGGGCATCGACTTGATGCGCACGCCCAGCGCGTCCGCTACGGCGTTGGCGATGAGCGGCGCGCAGGGGATCATCGTATGCTCTCCCACGCCGCGCGCGCCGAACGGCCCGTCGGGCTGGGGGACTTCCACTATTATCGGCACCACTTCGTCCGGCATGTCCTTGGACGTCGGTATCTTGTAATCGGAGAAGTTGGGATTGAGCAGCCGGCCCTTGGCGGTGTAGCGCATGTCCTCGTAGAGGACGGTGGCGAAGCCCTGCAGCAGGCCGCCGACGATCTGGCCCTTGACCAGGTCGGGATTGATGGCCTTGCCGCAGTCCACGGCCAGCGCGACCTTCTTTATCTTCATCTTGCCGGTCTCGCGGTCCACTTCCAGTATCACGCCGGCGGCGCCGGTGGTGTAATGGACGTTGGGATGGCCGCCCTGTCCGGTCTCCGGGTCGCTGATGGCCGAGGCGAACTCGGGCATGAAGACGCCCGAGCCCATGATGGGCCCGCCCTTGAAGGTGTGGTCGTCGGCCTGTATGCCGTTTATCACGAAGTCCTTGAAGGGCAGGCGGAAGTCCGGCTTGGTGCGGCAGCGCACGGCCTCGCCTTCCAGATACAGCGTGCTGCGGTCCAGGCAGTACACGCGCTGGACCAGGTCGAAGATGCGCTCGCGGGCTTCCAGCGCCGCCCGCTTGACCGCGTTGCCGCAGCCCCAGGTCACGTGCGAGCCGACGGTCTGCCACTCATAGGGATTGCGGTCGGTATCGGGGGTCTCTACGCGTATCCGCGTGACGGGCAGCGCCAGCACCTCGCCGGCGATCTGCGCCATTACGGTCAGCAGGCCCTGGCCCATGTCCATGCCCGAGACCAGTATATTCACGCTGCCGTCCTCGTTGAACTTGAGGAAAGCGCTGGAGCTGGCGTTGGGCGGCATGGCGGGGGATTTCCAGAAGCAGACTACGGACTTGCCGATGGCCTTGCGCGGGTCCTTTGACTTCTCCCGTACGCCCCACTTTATCTCTTTGGCCGCTTTGTCTATCGCTTCCTGTATGCCGGTGGGGTTCATGTGAGCGCCGTAGGGAAGGGTCTCGCCCTCCTTGATGGCGTTGCGCTTGCGGAACTCGACCGGGTCTATGCCCAGCTTCTCCGCCATGCGCGTGATATGCGACTCTAGGCCGAAGAGGAACTCGGAATAGCCGAAGCCGCGGTAGGCGCCGCAGGGGGGGAGGTTGGTGTAGGTGCACATCGAGTCGACGCTGAGATTATCCACGCGGTAAGGGCCGCTGGCCGAGAGGCCGGCGGCGTTGACCACGTTGGCGCCGTACTCGACGTAGGCGCCCGAGTCCCAGTGCAGTTTGAAATCGAGCGCGGTGATCTTGCCCGCCTTGGTCGCGCCCATCTTTATCTTCGCGGTGACGCCGAGGCGCTGGTAGGTATTGTAGAACTCCTGCGCGCGGCTCCAGAGCAGCTTGACCGGGCGGCCGGGCACGGCTATGGCCAGCGCGGCCGCGATTATCTCCATCGTGACGCCGGCCTTGCCGCCGAAGCCGCCGCCGATATAGGTGCTGACCACGCGCACGTCCTTATGGGCGAGGCCGAAAGCTTTGAGCGTCTCGGCGAAGACGTGGCGCTGGGTGAACGGCGACTGCGACGAGGTCCACATGGTGAGGCGGCCGGAGGCGTCGTAGAGGCCGATGGCCGAATGGTTCTCGATGGCGCAATGAGCGTAGCGGGGGACGGTGTAGGTATCTTCCATCACCAGGTCGGCGTCCTTGAACCCCCCGGCCAGGTCGCCTTTGCGTATCTTGCGCCAGTGGGCGATATTAGTGCCGGGCTTGGGGAAGAACCACGGGACATGGGTGTAGTTCTTGAGGTCGGGGTGGACGAGGGGGGAATCCTTCTCGAGGGCTTTGACCGGGTCCATGACGGCCGGCAATTCCTCGTAGACGACTTTAACCAGCGCGGCGCCGCGCAGGGCGGTCCTGGCGTCGGTGGCGACGACGGCGGCGACCTGCTCGCCGACGAAGCGGACGCGGTCGTTGGCGAAGATGTAGCGGTCGTTCATGTAGAGGCCGAACTTGTGGACGAAGTTGCGGCCGGTGACGACTTTTACGACGCCACGCAGTTTCCCGGCGGCAGTGGTGTCAATGGACTTGATGCGGGCGTGGGCATGAGGGCTTTCCACGAGAGCGGCGTAGAGGAGGCCTGGGCCGAACTCCAGGTCGTCGGTGTACCTGGCCGCGCCGCGTATCTTCTCCCAGCCGTCTATGCGCTGCACGCTCTTGCCCACCACCCGCAGGCCGTCGTCCTGCGTCTTCTCCTTCGGCTTCGCCGTCTTCTTCGGTTTGGAGATTATCTCATCTATGTCCATTTTTCGCCTCGCTTCACCTTTTATCAAATCCCGCCCCGCATATCCACAAATTATTCCGGTGCCGGCGGCTGTCTCCTCACTTCCTCTACAACCGCTACGGCCATCCGCTCTATTTAATGCCCGCGATATCACTCAACGGAATTATCAAGACCCCGCCAATTTACGTGTATTTTTAACTTCCTGCAATCCTTTAAGTGTGTTTTTAATTTCCTGTAATTCGCTTGCCAACTTTCTCATTTTGGTTGCGATACTGCGTTGTACTTCTATATATTTTGGGGTTATAACTCCTAATGTTTGTAAATCTTCCCGCCTCTTCACGTCAGAAATACTTTTGTCGGCTATGGCTTGTCTCAAGGATTCGTAAAGCGCAACAACTTCATAGTCCTCCTGAGGGATAAATATTGCCATGTGCAAATAGCTGTCTTCTAAAGCATTCTGGTATTTCAATTTCCACACATCACCTTTGTCTTCCCTCAATTCTGTTATTATCCACGCCGCATTCAACGCATCTTGAATATCTTTAATAGGAAATTGAAGTGCAGAAGTAGAACGTGCAGTATACTGCCCGTATTCCAAGATTGCAGCATACTGCTGAATAATTTCGTCCCACGAAAATTTCATAAATTCGCCTGTTTTGTTTGTTTGCGCTTTGCCTGACATATCTCTTTGAGTATGTTTTCATCCTCCTCACTTGCGACACTAAACCACAATAGAACCTCTCGCATATGCTTATCAAAAAAAGAGTGCAGAACTATAGCCGGCCGCTTCTTTGGGAACTTTTGTGGCGACAGCGCTCGGATAAATCGACCACTCATAATCAGATAAACTGACCACATGGTGGAATGTGTTTTTTTCTTCAAGTATCCGGTTTTTCAACTTCTGAACCTTGTGCTGTAAGAACTTTTTGGAGTTCATGCGCATGAACCTGGTCAATTTATCTGAGTACGGCGATTTTGTAGTGTATCACTTTATCTGAGCGGTATAGCTTTTTTTTGGAATTAGATAACATAAACTTTGCCGTTTTCTATTTGTTTTGCCATATTTTTTTGGCATCCTCGGACCCAATATATGGTAAATCATCAAAATCCGCATTAAATTCTTTTTGGCTTAACCAAACAAGAAAATTGTAGCAATACCAAATGACGCCATTTTGCTCTCCGTGTGACTGGGCAGAATGTACATAAGCGTCCCTGATTTTTTTTATAAATTTCACGCACTTCTCGGGCTTTATTTCTTTTTCAGCAAAACAAGAATCCCCATTGTACTCGTCAGGAAATGGATTCATAATGTACGGCACTATTCCTGAATAGTAATCCGTGGAGTTGAACTGCATAAACAAGTCCGCTACTTTATGAAAACCGATCCACTTGTGCTCACCTTGCTTAGTCAGGCTTGCTATTTTTTGGCCGCGTTTAGCTAAAATAAGTTTTAGAAGATGTTCTGCGGTTAAACCGATAAGAGACATCGCCAAGAGATGAGTCGCGCGCACTTTATAAAATTGGGCGGGGTAATTTGAATTATAAGGCGCACAAGTGGTTTGCATGTACGTAATTTTCTCCTGAGCCAGCAACAGTGTTTCTCTTACCAAATGGATGTAAGTCTTATCACAGATTCCCACTGAATCGTCAGTCATAAAGTATCTAGCCTCACTACCTGTTTTATCTCGCGATATACCGCGCGCGGCGGTCGCGGGCGGTGAAGCCGATTTGCTTCCTGGGCTTTTCCGGCTTATCCGACATCTCTCGTATGGCCTCAAAGACGGCGCGGAACTGAGGTTCTTTGTAGCGACATTGTAGAGAGCGGCCAGATGAACGTCCAGCATGACTTTATGGCTACGGATGAAATATATCCGCTGCTCGATTTGTATCGCTGCAACCACTTGCTTCATAAGTCTCTCGGGGCCGTCCTCGACTCCTGGACTTTCGCGTCGAGGAGATAGTTGTTGTTGCGGTTGGCGGCGACGAGTTCGCGGACTTCGTAGTCCTCGAAGCCTTCGGCGATGAAGGGGTCCCGCTTCGCCATGCCTTCGGCTTCTTCCTGCGACTGGGCGCGGACTACCAGCATGCCGCCTTTGCCGTCCTTGAACGGGCCGCAGATCACCAGCCTGCCGTTGTCGTCGAGCGACCGCAGGTGCTCCACATGTCTCTGGATGACGCCCGGCTCGAAAGTTTTTCCTTCCTTCAGCTTCAGCATTATCGCGTATACCATGTCCCCGTCCCCCTTAAATACCGACCCGTTTAAAATACTCTCTCGCTTTTTCCGGACTGGCGTAAAAATCAGCTCTTGCGATACCGGAAAATCGTACAAGTGCCTCTATCAATTCCCGGACTTTCACTTGTCCGTCTCCAACTTCTTTATCCGCCGGTCCTCGGCAAGTAATTTCATTTGTTGTATGGCGACCCTGTTCAGTTTAAACAATCTATCCGCCCGCGAAAAGTTTTCCCTGATAAACAACGCGTTCAGGTTCTCAAGATTTGAAAGGCATACCAGTTGCGACACATCGGCGTAATCCCTGATGTTGCCTTTCTTCTCCGGATTTTTGCCGCGCCATTCCCCGGCAGTAAGTCCGAACAAAGCCATGTTAAGAATATCGGCTTCTGAGGCATATATCCTGCTCACTTGAGTCGCAGTCAGTTCCCGTGGGATCAGATTTTCCTTTATAGCATCGGTCTGTATGCGATAATTTATTTTAGCCAGGGTGCGCTGCAAATTCCAGCCTAATTTCAGACGGTTGCTTTCTTCTTCTTTTAAACGCTGAAACTCCTTGATCAGGTAGATCTTGAATTCCGCGCTGATCCACATGCCGAACTCAAAAGCGATATCTTTATGCGCATAGGTCCCGCCATATCTGCCGGCTGCCGCTTTTAAGCCGATGGCATTGGTTTTTTTAACCCATTCTTTAGCGCTGATTTTATAGTTGTTCAGCCCGGCCCGGCTTCTAATTATGGCGAATTCGCCATAATTAAAAGCCGGGTTATAGACGCGTTCCCAGATGCCCAGAAATTCAACGGTGTTCCTGTTCCTAAGCCAATCTGAAATAAAGAAATCCCCATCCTTGGCTTTTAACATGTCCGTTAACGAAATATAGTCCTGATGGTTTTTGTGGTAATAGGAAATTTTGGTTCCCAGGACGTTCAATTTTTCCATAAAAACACTCCGTTTAACACTTGGAGCTGCCTGTCTCCAGCCCGGCGGTGATCCAGTTCAATGTTTCAGCGAATAGCTTTTGCGTAACCCTTCCTTGACCAGCTGATCCAGTTCCGCCTCCGTGGCGGAAGGGTTATAGTATTTTATGCCGGCGCGCATGGACTCGAACTGTGCGTCCATAAGGTCGCACATCATGGCAAAACGCTGCTCCGGGGTTTTGGACCGGAGGATCTCCATATGTTTCGCGTCGGTCTTGGTCACTGTTATTTACCCTTGGCCGCGTCCTCTATGGCTTCGACTATCGGCTCATAGCCCGTGCAGCGGCAGAGATTGCCGGCTATGGCTTCCTTGATCTCGTGCCTGCCCGCCTTCGGGTTCTTCTCGAGCAGCTCGGTCGCGGAAAGGATGATGCCGGGCGCGCAGAAGCCGCACTGGAAGGCGTTCTTCCGGTGGAAGTTCTCCTGGAGTTTCCGGGTCCACTTGCGGCTGGTATTGGCGCCTTCGAGGGTAACGAGCTCGGCGCCGTCGGCCTCGACGGCCAGGGCTAGGCAGGAGCGCATGGTGCGGCCGTCCATGATTATGGTGCAGGTGCCGCAGTCGCCGCGGTCGCAGCCGACCTTGGGGCTCTTGATGCCCAGGCGCTCACGCAGCACGTCCACTAGCACGTCGCCGGGCTCCACTTCTATGGAGACCCGTTCGCCGTTGAGCTTGAAGCTTATGGGATGTTTTTTCATAAGGACCTCAGCAGATATTTCCTTCACCGTACCTGGGGCCGCGGCCGGAGAGGCGGGAGACCGCGGTCTCCAGCGCCCGGCCCAGCATGATCCGCGCCATGTGGAGGCGGTATTCCTTCGACGAGCGGATGTCGGTGATGGGGGAGATCTCGCCGGCCAGGATATCCCCGGCCCGCTTAACGGTCTGCTCCGTCACTTTTTTGCCCTTCAGGTACGCCTCGGTCTTGAGCGCGCGGGCGGGCACGGGACCGAGGGCGCAGAACGCCACGCGGTAATTGTGGTCCGTGAAGACCGCCGCTTCCACGCCGCCCTGCGCCAGGTCCTCGCCGTCGTAGCGCGAGAGTTTCATGTAGCAGGCGCCGTACTTCTTCGCCGGCACGGCCATCTCCACGGAGACCACCAGTTCGTCCGGTCCGAGCGCGGTACGCTTGGGGCCGGTGAACCATTCGTGTATGGATATGAGCCGCTCGCCGCTGTGCGAGCGGACCCGCACCACGGCGTCGTGCGCCAGCAGCGGAGGGGCTGAATCGGCCGACGGGACGGCCGAGCAGATATTGCCGGCCAGCGTGGCGCGGTTGCGCACGCCGGTGGAGGCCACCGTGCCGGCGGCCTCCCAGAGGTCCGGGAAGTTCTTCTTCACGGCCGCGGACTCGAGGAGTTCCGCGAAGGTGACCAGCGCGCCCGCGCGCAGGACGCCGTTCTTTAGCGAAAGTCCGGACAGCTCTTTGAGGCCTTTCACGTCCACCACGACTTCGGGCCTGGCGAAGCCCTCTTTAAGGTGGACGATAAGGTCCGTACCGCCGGCCAGCGGCCTGGCTTTTTCCTTGTACATGGCCAGGGCCTGCAGCGCCTCGTCCAGGCCGGAGGGCTTCACGTATTCGAACTGCGTCGCTATCGGCATATCCGCTCCTTTATCCGGTCCGCTCAGGCGGTCCAGGCCACCACGCGGCCCATGGCGGACTCCATCTCGAGCCCGTTGAGGGGGAAGAAGCCCAGCCAGCAGCGCTTGTTGTTGAGCTTGTCTATCTCGCCGCCGAGGTTCTCGGCGTGGACCAGCTTCTTGGGGAAGAGCTTGAGGTGCATGACCTGGTAATAGGTCTCCTGCGGGAACAGCTCGTCCCATTTTTTGCCGTATTTCTTCTCGAGCTTCTGTTCGGCCTCGGCGAAGAGTTTGGGATGCCAGTTGCGGATGATGGTGTTCATCGGGTGGTCGGCGGAACCGCAGTCGACGCCTATCCACTTGAACTTCATGTCCAGCGCCCATTTGTGGAAGCGGGGGCCCGGGCCGGGATGCTTGCAGAAATAGCGCACCTCGTCGCAGGTGCCCTTCTCGTACCAGGCGTACTTGTGGTAGCCGGTGTTGATGATGAGGATGTCGCCCTTGCGGATATCGGCGCGCTTCATCAGCAGCTCGGGCTCGTAGAGGTCGTAGTCGCCCACGTCCTTGGAGATGTCCACTACGACGGCGTTGCCTATCCATTCGTTCATCGGCACCTGGCCGATGGTGCGGCCGGCGCTGTAGAAGTGTATCTCGCCGTCCATGTGGGTGCCGACGTGGCTGGAGGTGGTCATGATCTGGCCGTTGGCGCCCTGGCCCATGTGCGCGCCGGCTATGCGCTTGAAGTACTGCAGCTGCAGCGGCATGTAGCTGGGCCACGGGGGGGTGTGGATGCTGAGCGGCTGGGTCAGGTCGTACATCCTGGCTTTCTGCATCAGTTTCATGAAGTCATTGTTGTTCATTTTATCCTCCGTAAAATCCGTCTTCCGGGCAGCCGCCCGGCCGCCCGCTATTGATATCTTATTAATAGAAATTCTAACAAATGACCGCCCCTAAATAAAGCGCCGCCCAGTCATCATGCAGGAGCAATTATGCCGGGGCATGACGGGGCGGCAGCTTAGCAAAACCTTCGCGAAGCCCGCCGCTTGCGTAAGCGCGGCGGGCGAGTGAGGAGGGGAGCGCACGGTGTGCGCGACCCGCGTTTTGCGGGCTGCCGCCCCGACATACCCCCGGAATAGGTAGTCCGATTGCCGGGCACGTCTTTGCGTAGTGATGCCCCGTCAGCCCCGGAATAGTTATTCCGATGTCAGTCCGAGTGGGCGGGGTAGTGTTTTTTGAGGCAGTCGGGGCAGAGGCCGTGGGAGAGGGGGGAGCCGGGGATGCGGCTCCTGATGTAAGCCTCCACCGGCTCCCAGCCGCCCTCCTCGCTGCGTATCTTCTTGCACGAGGCACAGATGGGCAGCACCGAGCGCAGCTCGGCCAGCTCGGAGATGTCCTCCATCACGACCAGGGCGTACATCCGGCCGGCCATGGTGAAGGGCGAAGCGGAGATGAGCGCCGGGAGGACCAGTTCGCGGCCCTTGACCGAAACGCGCACCTCCGTCGAGGCACGCACGACAGGTTTTCCGGAGAAGGCGCTGTTGACCGAGCCGCGCAGCACGCAGTCGGCGCAATGGGGCCCGGTGCCGCAGCCGCCGGGCGCGTCGGAGCTGTGCATGCAGTGCATCACGTCGCCGGCGCGGCGGCTATATATCTTATCGCCGCTGAGAAGCGAACGGGCGGCCTTGTTCCGGTAGAGCACGCGGACGTCCTCGTCCACCACCATCAGTATGGAGGGCACCGCGTCCAGCGCGTGCCTCATGAAAGCGGTCTTTTCGAATATCGTGTCCATGCGCCCCCCGTTACCTGTATGTCCTGAACCGCCAGCCGGCGGCGAAACCGAACCGCAGTTCGTCCAGCTCGCGGCCCATGTCCCGGGCCCTGCGCCCGCCGGAGAAGAACCAGAGCCGGGTATAGGTAAGATAGAAGTCCAGCGTAAGCCCCGCGCCCGGCATCGCCCCCGGCGCCACGCCCGCGTAAAGGCCGGGGGCCAGCCCGGCCCCGAAAGCCTCCCCGTCCTCCCTTAGACGGGAGCCGTCGTCCAGGCCGGCGTCCAGGTCGTAAGAAGTCCAGGCCAGCGGCAGGCCCAGCAGTCCGCCAAGCCGGAAATTGCGCCCCTCTTTTAAAGGCATGGAAACCGACGGGACCAGCATAATGGTGCGTGTATCGAAACGGTGTATCTGGTCGGTGGTATAGGTGGTGGAGGCGCCGGCGACCTGGTTGTATACCGTGGTATAGGTCCGCTTGACCGGCAAGCCAATACCGCGGAGAAAAGTGTAGTCGTCGTCGGGGTCCGGTATGCCCGAGGCGTAGAGCAGCACGCCCTTGTCCAGCGCGGCGCCGCCGCGCCAGAGCTCAAGCGCCGGCAGCGGGCCGGAGGCGTCGGAAAAAAAGACCAGTCCGGCCTTCCAGTCGTAGCCGCCGTAACCTCGGTCGAACTGAGCGGGAGGCCGCGTCCGCAGCGCGTATGGCAGCGGGGCGGAGATCTCCGACGGGGGGGAGGGGGGACGCGGCTCCGTCGCCGCCCCGAAAAGGATGACCGGCGCCGTCAGAAGAAGACAGGCGCCGGTCAGTTTAAGCATAAGGCATCCGCCGAGGGCGGGATCAGTAGGACTTGGACATCAGGACCCGGATCGCGGACGGCTTGCCGGTCAGTATGCACTTGCCCTCGCCGCGGGCCTCCGCGGGGAGCTGGTCCGTGAACGGGATACAGCGCACGCTGGTCTCGAAGCGCTTGGCCATCTCGTCCTCCTGCTCAGCCGTTCCCGCCCAGTGCACCCAGGCGAAACCGCCGCCCTCTTCTTTGAAGAATTTCTCGTAGGCCTCGAGCGCGTCTATAACTCGCGTGCGGGAGGCGCGGAAAGCGCGGGCCTTCTCGAGGAGTTCCTTCTGCATCGCGTCGAGCGTGGGCTTTATCGAGGCGATGGCCTCGGCGCGCGGCAGGAAGGACTTTCTGCGCTTGCGCTGCTGCTCGGGCGTCTCGCCGGGGATATCGGAGAGGAAACGGCGCGCGATGCAGATGGAACCCTTCTCCAGGTCCTTGGGGCCGACCTCTATGCGCAGCGGCACGCCCTTGCCCTCCCATTCGTAATACTTGGCGCCGGGCATCATGCCGTCGCGCTCGTCCACGCGCACGGCCACGCCCTGCGCTCTCAGCTCGGCGGCGACCTTGCGCGACTCTTCGACGGTCCTGGCCAGCTCTTCTTCGGTCTTGTAGATGGGCACTATCACGACCTGTATGGGGGCGAGCCTGGGGGGGAGGACCAGGCCGGCGTCGTCGGAATGGGTCATGATGAGCGCTCCGACCAGGCGCGTGCTGACGCCCCAGCTGGTGGCGTAGACGTATTCAAGCCGGCCTTCGCGGTTCTGGAACTTGACGTCGGCGCTCCTGGAGAAGTTCTGGCCGAGGTAATGGCTGGTGCCCATCTGCAGGGCCTTGCCGTCCTGCATCAGGCCCTCGATGCAGACGGTGTCCAGCGCGCCGGCGAAGCGCTCGCCCTCGGTCTTGGCCCCTTTCACGACGGGGACGGCCATGACGTTCTCCGCGAAATCGGCGTAGACGTCCAGCATGCGCGCGACTTCCTCGCGGGCCTCCGCCTCGGTGGCGTGAGCCGTATGGCCCTCCTGCCAGAGGAACTCGGCCGTGCGCAGGAACAGGCGCGTGCGCATCTCCCAGCGAACGACGTTGGCCCACTGGTTTATAAGCAGCGGGAGGTCGCGGTAGCTCTGTATCCAGTTCTTATACTGGGCCCAGATTATCGTCTCGCTGGTGGGTCGCACGACTAGCGGCTCTTCGAGCTTGGACTCGGGGTCCGGGACTATCTGCCCGTCGATGGACTTGAGGCGGTGATGGGTCACCACCGCGCATTCCTTGGCGAAGCCGCTGGCGTGCTTCTCCTCCTGCGCCAGGAAGGAGAGCGGGATGAACAGCGGGAAATAGGCGTTCTCATGGCCCGTGGCCTTGAACCTGTCGTCGAGTTCGCGCTGCATCTTCTCCCAGATGGCGTAGCCGTGGGGCCTGATGACCATGCAGCCGCGCACGGGGGAATGCTCGGCCAGGGCCGCGTTCCTGATGACGTCCAGGTACCACTGCGCGTAGTCCTGCGCGCGGGGGGTAACGGCGGAGGCGGGCTTCTTCTGCTGATCTGCGGGTTTGTTCATAGCTTCCTTGTTCTCTCAGTGATGCGGCCGCCCGGCGGCCCTAACGGGCGGAGCGGATCTTGCGGATTATCTCGCGGACCCACTCTTTCTCTTTCACCACTTTGATCTGTTTGCCTTTTTCTATCCAGACGCCGCGGCCCTTGCCGCCGGCGACGCCGAAGTCGGCCGAACGCGCCTCGCCGGGCCCGTTGACCACGCAGCCCATGACGGCGATCTTCATCCCCGTCGAGCGGCGCAGCAGGTCGCTGCTGGAATAGATGGCGTTCTCCACTTCCTTGACGGTCTTCTCCACGTTCACCTGGCAGCGGCCGCAGGTGGGGCAGGCGACCAGGTCGGGGCCGTATTCGCGCAGGCCGAAGGCTTTGAGTATCTCGTAGGCGGCGCGCACCTGCAGCGCCGGGGCCTCGGTCAGCGAAACGCGCACCGTGTCGCCGATGCCGTCGGCCAGCAGCAGCGAAAGCGCCGCGGAGGATTTTACCGTGCCGGCCAGCGCGCTGCCGGCCTCCGTCACTCCCAGGTGCAGCGGGATATCGCAGCGGCGGGCGAAGAGCCGGTTGGCCAGGACGGTGCGGTCCAGGTCGTCGGCCTTGAGCGAGACCGCGATATCGCGGAAGCCGAGGCACTCCAGGACGCGGACTTCGTCCAGCGCCTCCTTGACCATGACGGCGGCCCATTTGGCGGCGGTCCAGCGCGGCCGGGGGGAATTGCGTATAGCCTTGAGCGAGCCGGCGTTGACGCCGATGCGTATCGGCACGCCCGCGGCCTTGCAGGCCCTGGCCACTTCGGCCACTTTAGACCTGTCTCCGATATTGCCGGGGTTGATGCGGATCTTGTCGGCGCCCTGGCGCACGGCCTCCAGGGCCAGCGCGTGGTCGAAATGTATGTCGGCCACCAGCGGCACCCCGAGCGCGGCCTTTATGCGCCCGAGCTTGCGGGCGGCGGCCATGTCGGGCACGGCCACGCGTATGAGCTCGCAGCCGGCCGCCTCCAGCCGGCGGCACTGGTCGACGGTGGCGCGCGCGTCCTCCGTGCGGGTATTGCACATAGACTGCACGCTTATCGGCGCGCCTCCGCCTATCCTGACGGAGCCGGCCTTTATCTGCCGGGTGCGGCGCCGCCGGCCGGCCAGCACTGAGGACATCAGGGCCTGACCTCTTCCTGCTGCGCGGGCTGTTCGGCTTTCCTGGGGCCGCGCAGACGCATTATGTCGCTGTAGGTGGCGAAGACAAGTATGCCAAGCAGCATCGCGATGCCGACGCTGTTGACGGCCCGCAGCAGCCGCACGGTCAGCTTGCGCCCGGAGATGCCCTCCCAGAGGTAGAGTACGGCGTGGCCGCCGTCTAGCAGCGGGATCGGCAGCAGGTTGAAGAAACCGACGGCCACCGAGATAAGCCCGATGAGGAAGACGAAGTCGGCCATGCCCGAGTGGGCCGCCTTGCTGACTATGCCGACGATGCCTATCGGGCCGGCGAGGTCGGGCTTCTCGCGGCGGTAGATGTTCTGCGCCAGCGTCTTGACGGTGAATGCCGTCCAGAACCAGCACTGGCCGAGGCCCATCTCCATGGCCTTGAGCGCCGGGACTTTCTTGTAGTCGATCCCCGGGGCTATACCGATGAGGCCGATCTTGCCGCTAGGATCCTTCTGCGGGGTTATGCTCAGTTCTTTTTTCGCGCCTTCCCTCTCGTAGACCAGCGCCACGCCGCGCTCGGGGCTCGAGCGTATTATCGCGGCCATCTCCTGCCAGGTGGCGACGGGCCTGCCGTCCACCGCTACGATCCTGTCGCCGGGGAGTATACCCGCCCGCTCGGCCGGGTAGCCGGCGTTGAGCTCGGCTATGACCGGCTCGTCGGAGGGCACGGGCTCGCCCATGACCATGATGACGCCGGCGAAGAGGAAGAAGGCCAGGACATAGTTCATCGTAGGGCCGGCGAAAACGACGGCGAGCCGCGTATACCAGGGCTTCGAGAAGTACTCGTCGGGATTGCCGGAGACCTCCTCGATGTTCTCGCCGGCCGGCTTGACGTAACCGCCTAATGGAATAGCCCTTATCGAATAGCGGGTGGGCCCGCTGGTGCGGCCCCAGAGCTCGGGTCCGAAGCCGAACGAGAAGGCCTCGACCTTTATGCCCGCCAGGCGGCACACGATGAAATGCCCCAGTTCGTGCAGGAATATCACCAGCCCGAAAGTGATCAGAACGGCTACTATCGAAGTTATCATGTTTTTACCTCTTGACCTTTTTGGCGCGCCTGCCGGCGGCCAGCTCCGCCGCCCTGGTCCGCGCCCATTCGTCGGCCTCTATTACCTCGGAGAAGTTCGGCGGGTGGGGGGAAGGGCGCCACTTGCCGGCGGCCATCGTTCCCTCCACCACCCTGGGGATCGAAGTGAACGGCAGCGCCCCGGCGAGGAAGCGCTCCACGGCAACCTCGTTGGCGGCGTTGAGCACCGCCGGGTAGAGGCCGCCTTTCTTCGCCGCCTCGAAAGCCAGCGCCAGGCACTCGAAGCGCCTGAAATCCGGCTTAAAGAAATCGAGCTTGCTTATCGCGCAGAGGTTCAGCGGCTTCACCGGGCATTTAAGCCGGTCGGGCCAGGTCAGCGCGTACTGTATGGGCAGCTTCATGTCGGGCAGCGACATCTGGGCCAGCACCGAGCCGTCCTTGAGCTCCACGGCCGAGTGAACTATGGACTGCGGGTGTATCAGCACCTCGATGGTCGCAAACGGCAGCGAGAAGAAATTCTTTATCTCTATGGCCTCGAGGCCCTTGTTCATCAGCGTGGCCGAGTCCACCGTGATCTTGGGGCCCATTTTCCAGCGCGGATGCCTGAGCGCCTGCTCGGGCCTGACCGCGGCCAGGCTGCCTTTGGTCTTGTAGAAGGGC
This sequence comes from Elusimicrobiota bacterium, assembly GCA_009773155.1. Classification (GTDB taxonomy): domain Bacteria; phylum Elusimicrobiota; class Elusimicrobia; order Elusimicrobiales; family UBA9959; genus UBA2231. The sequence continues at coordinate 7,834 of WOVA01000029.1, read as the reverse complement.
CCGCCGGAGGCCGTCAGGAAAACGCGCGAAATAACGGCCGGGTAATCCCTGGTCTTGAAACCTTCCAGGCACTGGAAGATGGCCGAAGGCTCGGAATCCACGGGCAGCAGGGTCGCCTTCCAGCGCCAGACCTCGCGCATGATGGTCTCGCCGGCCATCACCATCGGCTCCTTGTTGGCGAGCGCGATATGCTTGGAAGCCCGTATCGAGGCGATCAGCGGGGCGAAACCGACGGAGCCGGAAACGGCGTTGAGGACGACGTCCGCCTCTCCGAGCGCGGCCATCTCCGTCAGCCCCTCCACGCCGGGGGGGAGCAGTTTCACGCCGCGCGGCATGATGTCGCGCGCCGCCTTGTGCGCCTCGTAGCCGAAGACCGCGGCGTACCTGGGCCTGAAGTCGTAGATCTGCTGGAGCAGTTCCTTGACGTTGGAATTGGCCGCCACGGCCACGACCTGTAATTCCTCCGGGTGGGCGCGCACGACGGCCAGGGCGCTGCGCCCTATGGAACCGGTGGAGCCAAGTATCGCTACTCGTTTCATCCTACCTCGCGATCACGACTATGTAATAGATGAGCGGCGCTACGAAGATATACGAGTCGAACCTGTCCAGGATCCCGCCGTGCCCGGGCAGCAGCGACGAGGAATCCTTGGCGCCGACGGCGCGTTTGATCATGGATTCGGCCAGGTCCGAGAGCTGGCCGCCTATCCCTATGGCCGCGGCCAGCCATACCGCCAGCGGCGCGCTCAGCGTATCCTTCATGAATACCCGTATCGCGAAGACGGCGATGAAGGCCCCGGCGAAGCCGGCTATGGCGCCCTCCCAGGTCTTCTTGGGGCTTACCGGCGAGAGCCGGCGGCTGCCGAAGGCCCGGCCCGCGGCGTAGGCGGCGGTGTCCATGAACCAGACGGTGACCAGCATCAGGAAGGTGAGTTCTTTGCCGTCCGGCCGCAGCTCGCGCAGCGCGGCCATGTGCCAGAGCGGCCAGGCCAGGCCGTAGACGCCCATCAGCGTGAAAGCGATGCGCTCCAGGTACTTCTGCTTATAGAAGAATTCGGCGGTGAAGGCGGCCAGCGCCGGCAGCACCAGGAAAAGCCCCGCGTAATTGTCGCCGCCCTCCCGGTAGACGCCGAGATCGCCCAGCGACATGGCGGCCGGCAGCAGCAGGCCGAAGATCATCAGGACCGGGACCTGCACGGGCCGGGCGCCCATGCGCATCAGGGTCGCGTACTCGTAGAGAGAGAGGGCAATTATCGCCAGGATGAAGAGCGAATAGGGGATGCCTCCCAGGTTTACCAGGTACACCACGAGGGGGATGCCTATGACGGCGGTGAGTATGCGTGGAAGCAGCATCGGGGCTCCTTAGGTTCCTTTCCTTCTGTCGCGGCGCTGGTAGTCCAGCAGGGCTTTGAGCAGCTCCGGCCCCTTGAAGGCCGGCCAGAGCGTGTCGGTCACGTAAAACTCGGAATAGGCGGTCTGCCAGAGCAGGAAATTGGAGATGCGCATCTCGCCCGAGGTCCGTATCAGCAGGTCGGGGTCCGGCAGCGGCCAGGTGTAGAGGCGGCGCGAAATATCCTCCTCCGTCACCGGCCCTTTTTTATCGGAGAGCAGCGCGTTGACGGCGTCGACTATCTCCCTGCGGCCGCCGTAGTTGAGGGCGATATTGAGCGTGATGTCGCGGCCGCCCTCCAGCAGGCGCGTCGTTTCCTCCGCCTGCTTCCTTACCGCGGCGGGCATCTCGTCCAGCCGGCCGCTGAAGGCGAGGCGCACTCCCTTCTCCTTCATCTCCCTGGCGTACTCGCGCAGCGCGCGGCAGAGCAGCGTCATGATGGCCCGCACTTCCAGCTTGGGCCGGGCCCAGTTCTCGGTGGAGAAAGCGTAGACGGTAAGGACTTTAACTCCCGCGTCGCGGGCGGCCGCCGTCACGGCCTTGAGCGAGCGGGCCCCCTCGGCGTGGCCGGCGGCGGCGGGCAGGCCCCGCGCCCGGGCCCAGCGCCTGTTGCCGTCCATGATGATGGCGACATGCGCGGGCACCCGGGCGGGGTCGAGCTCGTCTTCTGGGCGGGAGGGGGGCATCGTCAGACGGTGAGCAACTCCTTTTCCTTGGAGCCGGCCACGTCGTCTATCATCTTCACGTAGGTGTCGGTGAGCTTCTGCACGGCGGCTTCGTGCCGCTCTATATCGTCCTCGGAGATCTCCCTGGCCTTCTCGGCCTTCTTGATCTTCTCCAGCGCGTCGCGGCGCTCGTTGCGTATCGCCACGCGGGCGTCCTCGCCCATGGAGTGGACGACCTTGACCATCTTCTTGCGCTGGTCCTCGGTCATCGGCGGCAGGTTGATCCTGATGACGTCGCCCTGGCGGGAGGGGGAAGTGCCCAGGTCCGTCTTGCGGAGCTCGGCCTCTACGGCGTCCACGGCGCCCTTGTCCCAGACGCGCACTTCCAGCGTGCGGGCTTCCGGGATGGAAACGGCGGCCACCTGCTTGAGCGGGACGCGGGAACCGTAATATTCGACGTAGATGGAGTCGAGCAGCTGGGGATTGGCGCGCCCCGTGCGCAGCGAGGTCAGCTCGCGCCTGAACTTCTCGACCTTCCCTTTCATGGCCTCTCCGGCCCCGGCAATAACGGCGTTTACCCCTTCCATAAGCACGCTCCTTGCAAACGGGAATACGGCGCGGCCCTGGGCCGCAGCCTATTGGCCTACGCGTAGGTCACTGAATATATTATCCTAAAACTGAAATCATCTGTCCAGCGAGGATTACAGTCCGAACGAATTCTCCGCTCGGATCGATATAGTTTACTGGTCAATTATGCGCATATGCATAGAGATTGTGTCTTCCTGTTAGGCCAATCGTGTCTTCTTGTGAGAAGTAGCTTCTTTCCCAATCGTCGTCCACAGCCTTCTCAATTCTTCGGCCTAAAGGGTCGTATTTGTAGCTAACACTGCGGTCCGGGGTGTTCACTTCGGAAAGCCGCTGCTCCGGGTTGTAGTCGTAGGTTATCGTGGCGTTGCCGCTCTTATTGGTCCAGTTGGTCAGGTTGCCATTGGGGTCGTGGGCGAACGTGTAAAGGCTGTTGGCCTGAATGCGATTGGCCGCGTCATAGGCGTAGTCTTTGGCCTCTTTATCTGCGAGCCTGTTGCCGTTATCGTCGTAGGCAAAGGTTTCGGCGGCCATGGGGTCGTCAGCGCGTATCAGGCGGTTGGCGAGGTCATAAGAATAAGTCGTCCTGCCGTCCCGGTCTTCCCGGGACACGCGGTTGCCGGCCGCGTCATAGACATAGCGCAATGTGTATGTCACGCCCCCGAAGACCTGCGTGATTTCAACCGGGCGGTTCAGGAAAATATGCGGGTGTGTGATTTTGGTCGGGCGCGAATAGTGGTGTGCGTCTGATACAGGCAAAGAAGCATACGACAATGTCTGCGCACACAACAGGATGAAGATTTTAATAAAGGCCTTGTTCATGGTAGATTTTTTCTACTTTGCTTGCCATTGATATCCCTCACCGGGTCCAGCACAAATTGTCGCAATCTACATCGCATCCGCGACCTTAACCACCAACATTGCGAGAAGTAAGTAGCATGCCAAACCTGTTTCAGTCAATTCCGAATATGCCCACGGGGAATAGAAGAAAATGTAAAGTGGTAGAAAGATCCCCGAAATTAATCCTAAAACCATGATTAAAACCCGTCCCCATCCAGAAAAATGAGCAAACAACTTATTGCGAATCGCTTGAATTCTGCGGCCCGCCAATCTATTTCTGAACTTGTGGCACTCTTGGATATCGTCTGTCCGCGTAATGTCACGAAGTCCGACAAAAAAACTGATAATTATGCCAGATAAGATTGAACTGGCCAAGATTTTTAACCACATTGAATTCATTCGGCACACTTCTCTTTGAGCCCGCCGATAAATGCCCCTGTAGCCCCTCGTCCGAGGCCGACAGACGTAGCATTATCGGTTGCGATTCTCCACCAAGGCGTTGGCGCAAAAATAGTCGGTTTAGGCATAACAAATGTTCCACCAACATGCCCTCCGGCCGCACCAAGCAGCACGGACAAAAGAGCATCTTTGGTGTTTAAATTCGCATCCCCGGTCGAGAAATAATATTGTGCCGCGCTACCGCCAGCGCCTAAAAGAACTGCCCCGAGTTTTGCAGTTCCAAGAAAGGGCATCGCCGCACCGGTCAATCCGCCTGCCAGCGTTGACTTTCCGACAACTCCCCAGTCAATATTCTCTGTGAGCAGCTGTGAACCCAAAGTGCCCAAAAAACTAGTCCCAAGTCCCAGGCCTCCCCCAATAATTATCGGGGCCAGTACTGGTGTTATTTGGCCACTCGGATCATTATGGTTTATTGGCTGAGCTGTAACATAACGATATGAATTCACATCGCCGCCACTAAACCCAATAGGGTCCTCCTGTGTGAAAGCGTCGCGGCGGAAGTCATAATACCTGGCCCGGTAATAGTATAGTCCGGTTTCTGCGTCCAGTTCCCTGGCGGTGAAGTAGTAGGGGTTTCCGGCGGCTACCTGATCGTATAAGATTATCACGGGCTTGCCGTAAGCCTGATATTTCATGGTCTGGGCTGTTTCGCCTTTATCGTCTGTCAAGGCCACTATGGAGCCCAGGGCGTCTGCGTGGTAGAAGTAGTTGGCGCCGTCGGCCTTGGTCATTATCAGAGGCTCGTCTATGCCGGGGCCGTGGGTGAAAGTCTGGAGCGGGTTCCCGTCCGCGTCCAGGACAACTATTATGTCCTCATTGTCGTAGACGTATCGCTGGATATTGCCGTCGACGGTTTTCTCGATACGGCGGCCCAGGGGATCGTATTTGTACTGGACCGTGTGTTCCGGGGTTATGACTTCGGAAAGTTGTTGTTCCGGGTTGTAGGCGTAGGTAATAGTGGTGCTGTCGTTTTTATTGGTCCGGCCGGTTAGGTTGCCGCTCAGGTCATGATCGAAAGTGTAAAGATTGTTGGCCTGAATGCGATTCGCCGCGTCATAGACGTAGTCTTTGGCCTCTTTGTCGGCGAGCCGGTTGCCGTTATCGTCGTAGGCAAAGGTTTCGGCGGCCATGGGGCCGTCAGCGCGTATCAGGCGGTTGGCGAGGTCATAAGAATAAGTCGTCCTGCCGTCCCGGTCTTCACGGGAGACGCGGTTGCCGGCCGCGTCGTATTCATACCTGGCGAAAGAGATCACTTGGCCGCCAGCCTTGTTGGTGATATTGAGCAGTTGCCCCGCCTTGTCGTAGATATAATCGGTCTCGGCGAGAGTTCCCGAGACTGTCTTAAAGATAGTTTTCTTGGTGCGCCTGCCGACTGCGTCGTAAGCCAGGGTTACAGTTATCCCCTGCGGGTTGACTATCGACGTCAGGCGGTTCAGGGCGTCGTAGGTGTAATTGTATTTCCCCCACGGCGTGGTCATGGCGGTGCGGTTGCCGACGACGTCGTAGCTGTAAGTAATAGCGTAACCCGCAGGGTCCTTAACTTCGGTGACGCGGGACAGCTTGTCGTAGAAATAGAGCTTCTTCCGGCCCAGCGAGGTATTGAAATTGGCGACGCGCAACATATTGCCCTCGTACTGATTATTCACACACCTTGATAGCGTCATTAATTCGCGTTAAATAAAAATATTTCATAGCGGTGTGTATGTTATGGTGAGGGGAATAGGATGGAGTATAGGCCAATAAAAAAAAGAAGAACTCCTCCCAAAATATATCCCGCTTTTAATCCTGATTCATCGAAATCCCTGTTAAAAGCCTTTCGATAAGACTCAGTCCCGCTTTTGGCGAGGCGCTTGTGATATATCAAAAATACTAATCCCATAGCTACGAATATGAAGTCGAATATTCTGTCGCTGTTTATCAGTTGCATTCACTCTGCCTTCTGTTTTCGTGATTTTGCCACGGCCAAGCATAAATTTTTTCGGCATAATACTCCGTAGCTGAAAAGCCTGGCGTAACCAGTCCAATTTCTTTAAACGATTCGGCCCACTTCTCTTCACCCCATAGTTTATACCCATATTGTCCGCCTACCCACCATCCTGCTTGTGTCGCAACATTCCATCCGGAACTTAAATATTAACCACAACACCGCTTCGCTTTTCGCCACTTAAGTCTCCTGTGATTTTATGACATCAGAAGTGCCCATAACCCGGAGATTAGGAGGATTAAGCCTCCTAAAATAAAACCCACTTTAAATTCAAGTTGAGTGTCTTTCCGATTGAATGCTTTCTTCTGGCATTCTGCGGCATGCCATGCAAATTTCCCTGAATATAGAACAAGTATCGCCCCGGCAATAATGGTTACTACGTTGTGAAACATATTATCGTTCATTTATGCATGATTGGTTCTGATTCCCAGGTTTGGGCGACCATGAAAAAATTTCTTCAACATAGTATTTTGCGAATGAAAATCCAGGTGTAACGAGACCATATTCGGTGAATGGCTGTGCCTAGTTGTCACCATCCCAAAGACTGTAGCCGCGTTGCAATCCTCCCCATGCTCCCAACTGAGCCCCGACATTCCATCCGGTGTTACATCATCTGGAGACCAAGTTTTTAATAATAAGTACTGATTCTTTTCGTGTCACAAGTGTCGCCTACTTAATCTGCCGGTTCTTGGCTCTAAAAATCTTGATTTCGCGATAGGTGCGCCAAATGTGTACCAAAAAAGTTATTAGTCATGCTACAATAAATCCCAAGACCGCTACTGGTTTTTGGATGGCTATTAAATCCAGGCTTCAAAGTTCTACTTGCTGCGGACGTAAGAATCATCGTTTAGCTCTCACCTTTAATTTTGTAAATGTTTTGTAAGAGATGGCAAAAATGATGAAGCCGCCAAAAGCAACATTGCTGCTAGGTCGGTATGATACTAGCTGAGTATAAACGATTAGCATCCCCATTACAGTTAGTATCGCCACTAGATTCATAAGTACTGATACAAGTGCATCCCATAAAGTCGGCTCCAGGATAATTCTCTTACTGGTTTTTTTGAGCTCACATTTGCTATCGTTGCTGATAAACTTGAACTTCCATCTAAACTCTTGAATCAACGCAAAAATGATGCCATTCAGCGCGAATAAAATAATAAAACCACTGGCCCTCATCAATTTTCTCCTTTTTGGCAGGAGGTTGCCTCATTTGTAATATAGGAACCCGTAATTCCTGTTCCAAGCGCGCGTAAACCATATGAGCTTGCGTTCTTTTGGGCTAAGACTTGCCAAGGAACATTCTGCATCCCAAGAATGCCCTTAAACGAGCCACCAATCCCCCCAGCAACCAATCCGACACCACCTGCTTTAATCATGTTGCCCAAACTGAAATCATCTGTACTCCAGGAATATTGGGCAATATTCCCCAGTCCGCCGACGACCGCGGCTCCGGTATACTGTGCTAAAGCAGAAGAGCCTGCCATCGTAGCACCTGATAAAGCTATTTCCATTGTGACTATGGGTAATATTGCTCCAACTACAACACCTACTGCAATTCCTTTACCGATACCGGACATTGAAGTGGCGCCATTAGCTGCATAGTCTCCGATAGCTGTAGATGCCCCACCTAAAATTCCACCCATTACCCCACCAAGGATTACCGCCTGAACGAATTCTCCGCTCGGATCGATATAGTTTACTGGGTGATTATACGCATATACATAGAGATTGTGCCCTCCTTTTAGCCCAATCGGGTCTTCCTGTGTGAAAGCGCCCCTGTGCCAGTCATAGTATCTGGCGCGGTAATAATACAGGCCGGTTTCGGCGTCCAGTTCCCTGGCAGTGAAGTAGTAGGGGTTTCCGGCGGCGGCCTGATCGTATAAGATTATCACGGGCTTGCCGTAAGCCTGATAT
>WOVA01000028.1 GCA_009773155.1 Elusimicrobiota bacterium | reverse complement strand
ATCGTGCCTCCTCGTCCTTTTGGAACAAGGAGTTTTTACCATTTAAACCGGACATTTCTATTTGCCGCAAAGCGGACATTTTAAAAAAATTACTACAGGCCCTTTCCGGGGGTTGCGGCCCCGTGTATTATTTTCTAATATTAACACGCGACCAAGCGCGGGAGGTTTGTGAAGGACCCTTTCTGGAAAAACGCTTTCAGCCTGCCTTCCCATAAGCCGGTCACGGAAGAGGAGAAGGCCCTACTGGAAAAGATAGCCGCCAGGATCAGGGAACGTTCCCTGGGACAGGTGGCGGCCCTGGCCGTGGAGAGCAGCCGCCCCCTCCATAATATCGGCTCGCAGGCGCTGGTCTTCCTGATGCCCTTTATCACGATCCTCTTCAAGAAAGAGGAAGCGCAGAAGATAGTCGACATGCTGGAGAACCCCAGCGCGGTTTCGTACCTTATAGAGCGTCTCGAGCCGGAAGCACCCCCGGCCGGTCGCAGTGCTCCCGGCACCGACTGCGGCGAATGCCGCCCTGATCCGGCCGGAGAGAAGAACGGAGAGAAAAATGGAAAATAAAGAACCCCGGATAATCATCGCCACCGACTGCGGCAGCACCACCACCAAGGCCATCCTTATAGAGAAGAAGGGCGATACCTACCGCCAGACCTTCCGCGGCGAGGCCCCCACCACCGTAGAGGCCCCTTTCGAGGACGTCACCAAGGGCGTGCTCAACGCGATAACCGAGGTCGAGGAGCTCTCGGGCCGGAAGATACTCGACGGCGAGACGATCATAACCCCCGCCGACGGCAATATCGGAGTGGATGTCTACGTCTCCACCTCCTCCGCCGGCGGCGGCCTGCAGATGATGGTCGCGGGCGCCGTCAAGGCGATGACCGGCGAGTCCGCGCAGCGCTGCGCGCTGGGCGCCGGCGCCATAGTCATGGACGTGCTGGCCTCCAACGACGGCCGCGCGGACCACGAGAAGATAGAGCGCATCCGCCAGCTGCGCCCCGACATGATGCTCCTCTCCGGCGGCACGGACGGCGGTACGGTGACGCACGTGGTGGAGCTGGCCCACTTCATCAAGGCCGCCGACCCCAAGCCGCGCCTGGGGGCCTCCTATAAGCTCCCCGTCATCTACGCCGGCAACAACAAGGCGCAGCCGCAGATAAAGGAGATCCTCGACGAGCAGACGGCGCTGATAGTGACCGAAAATCTCCGCCCCGTGCTCGAGCGCGAGAACCTGATGCCCGCCCGCCACAAGATCCACGACATCTTCCTGGAGCACGTCATGCAGCAGGCCCCGGGCTACCCGAAGCTTATGAAGATGGTCGGCGCCCCCATCATGCCCACGCCGGCCGCCGTAGGCACGATGACCGAGAAGTTCGCCAAGGCCAATAACTTCAACGTGCTGGCCGTGGACATCGGCGGCGCCACCACCGACGTGTTCAGCGTTTTCACCGGGGTCTTCAACCGCACGGTCAGCGCCAACCTCGGCATGAGCTACTCCATCTCCAACGTGATGGCCGAGGCCGGCCTGCCCAACATCCTGCGCTGGCTGCCCTTCGACATAGAGGAGCAGGACCTGCGCAACCGCCTAAAGAACAAGATGATCCGCCCGACGACGATACCGCAGACGGTCGAGGAACTGCAGGTGGAGCACGCGGTCAGCCGCGAGGCGCTGCGCCTGGCCTTCGACCAGCATAAGGCGCTGGCCGTCGGCCTCAAGGGCGTGCAGCAGGAGCGCTCCATCTCCGACGCCTTCGACCAGACCGCCAGCGGGCAGAGCCTGATAAGCCTCATGCACCTGGACTACATCATAGGCTCCGGCGGCATCCTGGCCCACTCCCCCCGCCGCACCCAGTCGATGATGATGATGATAGACGCCTACCAGCCCGAGGGCGTGACGATGTTCGCCGTGGACTCCATCTTCATGATGCCGCACCTGGGCGTGCTGTCGCAGATCAGCGAGAAGGCCGCGCTGGACGTGTTCTACCACGATTGCCTGGTGCGCCTGGGCACCTGCGTCGCCCCCAAAGGCCTCGCCAGGGAAGGCGCGAACATACTGGACTGGGAACTGCTGCCCGAAGGAGGCAAGCCGGTCTCGGGCACGCTGCGCTTCGGCGAACTTATACACCTGCCTTTCGCGCAGGCCAATGGGAAGATGGTCCTCAGGCCCGCCAAGGGGTTCGACGTCGGCGCCGGCCCGGGCAATTCCCGCGAGGCCAAGTGCGAGGGCGGCCAGGTCGGCCTGGTCCTGGACGGCCGCGGCAGGCCCTTCGAGCTGCCCAAGGCGCACGCCAGGCGGATATCCGAACTGAACAAATGGTACAAGGCCATGGAGATGTACCCGGCCTGACGGCGCGGCGACCAAGGAGAAAATTATGGCTCACGCATATACACCCGGACTCAAAGTTATACCCTGCACCGTGCTGCGCAAGCGGCGGGTGCTCCCCATCCCCGGCAAGGTCCTCGCGGAGGAGGGGCAGGAGGTCGCCTCCACCGACGTGGTGGCGCAGACCGAGCTGCCAGGCAAGGTCTTCCCGGTCAATATAGCCAACCGCCTCTCGGTCACGCCGGAGGAGATCTCTCCCTTCCTGCTCAAGAAGGCGGGCGACCCGGTGAAGAAGGGCGATATACTGGCGGAGAACAAGCCCCTCATAAAGTGGTTCAAGACCACGGTCGAGTCGCCGATAACCGGCACCGTGGACAGCGTCTCCGGGATCACGGGCCAGATGCTGCTGCGCGAGCCCCCGAAGGTGCTGCCGCTGCAGTCCTACATAAAGGGCAAGGTCGTGGAGGTCCACCCCAATTTCGGCGTGACCGTAGAGACCGAGGGCACTTTCATACAGGGCATCTTCGGTATCGGGGGCGAGACCAACGGCCCCATAGCGATAGCCGTAGAGACGCCCGACGAGGAACTGACCCCGGAGCATATCAAGGACGTGCATAAGGGAAAGATCGTGATAGGCGGCAAGCACGCCGGCCTGGCCACGATCAAGCGCGCCATAGAGGCCGGGGTCCACGCCATCGTAGTGGGCGGCATACACGACCGCGACCTGCGCCAGATCCTCGGCTACGATATAGGCGTCGCCGTGACCGGCACCGAGAAGATAGGCCTCACCCTCATCGTAACCGAGGGGTTCGGCCTGATCCCGATGGCGGAGTATACCTTCAAGCAGCTGGCTTCGCGCAACGGCGAGAACGCCAGCGTCAGCGGGGCCACGCAGATCCGCGCCGGCGTCATGCGCCCGGAGATCATCGTCCCCGGCTATCCCAAGGACGTCAAGGAGTGCAAGCGCGAGGAGGGCCGCGGCTGGATAGAGCCCGGCGACCCCGTGCGCATAATCCGGGCGCCGCACTTCGGGGTGATCGGCACGGTACTGTCGCTGCCGCCCGAGCTGACCAGGTGCGCCAGCGAGAGCCATGTCCGCGTGCTGGAAGTGCAGCTGGCCGACGGCACCAGGCTCACCGTTCCCAGGGCCAATATCGAAGTTCTGGAAAAATAGGTTGGGAAAGAAGCACCGTAAAGTGGAGAGGAAAGCGGAGCGGGCTCCCGTTCAGGCGGAGCCCGCCCGCTTCCCCGCCTGGCTGGCCTGGGCCGCCGTTCTCGGCTGGGGAGGGTTCGTCCTCTTCTCGCATTATTCCTCCTTACTGCCAGAAAGTTCCCTGCTGGCGCGCGCCCTTTCCCCCTTCCAGTATTTCCCGGTTTCTTTTAAAGCCTCCGCCGCCGCGGCTTCTTCCCTGCTGGCCGGTTGCGTCTTTGCCGCGGCCGCGGTCATGGCGGGAGGCCTGTTGTCTCGGCTTTTCTACCGCGGCTCCACCCGGCTGGAGAGGCTGATCTTCTCGTTCGGTGCCGGCCTGGCGGTGTTTTCTCTTGCCTTCACCGTTCTTGGCTTCACAGGCCTTCTTTACAAATGGGCCGTCATGGCCTGCGGCGCCGGCCTGGCCGGCTTCGGGCTTTTCGTCCATCTCGAAAGAGCCCGCCGGGGCTTCGCGGGCGCAGATGGTACTGGGACACCATGCCGCATGGTGTCCCCCGCTGATGCGGCCGGTGAGTCTCTCTCCGCCGCCGACATGCTCCTTCTCCTCCTTCTCGCCGGGGTGCTGCTGGTCAACCTGACGGCCGCCCTGGGGCCGGAAATATTCTACGACGCCCTGGTCTACCACCTGGCCGCGCCCAACGCCTATAACCTCGCCGGCGGGATAGAACATATCCCCTACAATCTTTACTCCAATCTGCCGATGGCGCACGGCCTGCTCTATTCCGCGGCGCTTTTCTTTAACGGGGACACCTGCGCCAAACTCCTGAATTTTTCCGCCGGCCTGTTCTCGGCCCTGGCGGCTTTCGCGCTGGGGCGGCGCCTTTACGGCCGCCGGGCCGGCCTCTGGGCCGCGGCCCTCTTCTACGCCGTCACGCACGTAATGGTGGCCTCCTGGTCGGCGGGCACCGACACGCTGCTGACCCTTTTCTCGACGCTGGCCCTTTACTCGGCCCTGCGGGCGGAAGGAGAAGGCCGCTACGGCTGGCTGGCGCTGGCCGGACTCATGGCCGGCATGGCCATGGGGACCAAGTACACCGGGCTTTTCCCGGCCTTGGGCGCCGGCGCGGCCTACCTGGCGAAGGAGCGGCGCCTGGACCGCGCCATGCTCAAGGAACTGGCTTTTACCGGCCTCATAGCGGCGCTGGTGGTGGCGCCCTGGCTGGCCAGGAACTGGGCTTACAAGGGCAATCCCGTCTATCCTTTCATGACGACCGTCTTCGGCGCGGACCCTCTTTCGAGCCCGGAGAAGATAAAGGGCTTCCTCGGCGAGACGCGGCAGATGGGCGGATTCGAGCCCGGGCGCTGGCTTATGCATCCGTGGGCGACGACCATGGGAAAGGTCGCCAATTCCGAGTTCTTTTCGCCGCTGTTCCTGGCGCTGCTGCCGGTCTGCTTCCTCCTCGCCGCTCCGTCCTCCGCGGCCCCCCCGCTCTGGGCCTATTTCCTCACGGTATGGCTCACCTGGTCCTTCTCTTCTTCGATGGTGCGCTTCCTGATGCCCGCGCTTCCCGCCGCCGGAGTGCTGCTGGCCGGGGCGCTGGCCGGCCGGGAGCGGACCGGGCTTAAAGCCGGGGTACGCTGGGCCATGCTGGCCTCTTTCTGCGTTTCGGCGGCCTGGGGTCTGATCATCTTCAATTCCCAGGGCAGGCATCTGGTGCCGACCGGCGCGGAGAGCCGCGAGGAATTCCTGCCGAAGACCAGGCCAGGCCACGCCTACAGCTCCTGGCGGGCTTACGACTATATCAACCGGAACCTGCCGGCGGACGCCCGTGTCCTGGTCATCGGCGACGCCAGGACCTTCTACCTGCAAAGGCAGTACCTCGCCTCCTCTGTGTTCGACCTCAACCCCGTCGTGGAACTCTCCGCCGCCTCCAGGAGCGGGCGCGAGCTTTATGAGCTCATGGCCGGGGCCGGCATTACCCACCTCGTGCTCAACGTGGCCGAGGCGATAAGGCTGGGCCGGGGCTATCGTACTTTTTACTGGGACGCGGCCGCCAGGAGGAATTTCTACGATTTCTGGGACCGTCACGCCGTGGAACTGCAGGGCTGGACCGAGACCGAGGCCGGCCGCTTCGTAAACCGCGTGGCGGTCTACGAGATAGCGGCCGAAAAACCGGGGCGGCAGCCCGCCTTCAACCTGGTCAGGGACGTGGTGATGCGCGGAATAGAGGGGGAGCGGTAGTTTCTTGCAAAGGCTTCCTATTAATTGTATATTTAGGGACGGAAAATTATGAAAAAAATCCCATTATTCCTGCCGTTTTTGTTCCTCACCGCCCTCTCTTCCGCCGCCAAGCCGCCGGCCGTTCTACCCCCTCTCACGGGTTTTACGGCCGCCGATATGCCCGGCGACGCCGGCGGCGCCGCCCTGCTGCGCTGGGACTCGCCCGGTTCGGCCGCCGCGGGCGCGGTCATAGAGGTTTATGTCTCCGATCCCGCCAAACCGGCCTGGGTCAAGCTGGCGGATTTTAAGGCCGAAGCGAAGTCCGAAAGCGATTTCAACCGGCCTTTCTGGGCCTGGAGTCCGGCGGCCGGCCGCAACGCGGTCAGGCTCGACACTTCCGCGGTTTTCGGCCGGCTGGACAAGCCGCAGGAACTGGATTTCAAACTGCGCATGGTCAGGGGCGCGGCGTCGGCAGAGACGGAGCCCGTCAGGACCGTCATAAAAGGGAACTGGTTCAACGCGGCCCGCCTCAATAATTTCCTGCTGATGCTGGCCATAACCATAGGCTTCTTCTGGACAGTCTCCCACGCCAGGCGCAAGGGGCTGTTCATCCGCCGCATCGCCGGACTGGACGCCATAGACGAGGCCATAGGCCGCGCCACCGAGATGGGCCGCCCGATCTTCTACTCGACCGGCATAGGCCAGATGAGCCTGGTCCCCACGATCGCCTCCACTTCCATACTTGGCGAGGTGGCGCGCAAGGTCGCCCAGTACGACACCCAGCTCAAGGTCCCGCACTTCGACCCGATAGTCATGACCGTCTGCAAAGAAGTCGTGAAGCAGTCCTACCTGGAGATGGAGCGCCCGGACTCCTACCGCGACGACATCAACTTCTTCGTCAGCAACGACCAGTTCTCCTACGCGGCCTCCGTGGACGGCATGATACACCGCGAGAAGCCGGCCGCCTGCTTCTTCATCGGCCACTTCATGGCCGAGTCCCTGCTGCTGGCCGAGGTCGGCGCCACCACCGGCGCCATCCAGATAGCCGGCACCGAGCAGGAATCGCAGCTGCCGTTCTTCTTCACCTCCTGCGACTACACGCTGATAGGAGAGGAACTCTACGCCGCCGGGGCCTACCTCTCCAAGGAGCCCATGCTGCTGAGCACGCTGAAGGTGCAGGACTTCGGCAAGGCCTTCGTAATGGTCTCGGTCGTGGCGGGTTCGATACTGCTGGCGGCCGGCGCCTGGTTCGGCTGGCAGCCTCTGATAAAGGTAGTGGAGCAGCTCTTCAAGGCTTATTGATATGACACTGATAAAAAAACAAATCCCCCTCCTCATCTGCTTCGTAGTGGGCTTCCTCACGCTGAGCTCATACTATGTCCCCCACCCCGTCTCCGAGAAGTACATGGAGGGGATCAACAAGTGGGAGAACATAGTATTCGGCTTCGCTTTCCTGCTGGGCCTGCTGAGCCTCTTCTTCTCCCACTACAACAAGATACGCCGCCGCGTTCCCGGCTGGGGCTACAGCATCTTCGTCTATATCGGCTTCCTGATGATGGTGGTGCCGGCTTTCGTCAGCTGGGGGCAGCAGCTTGACGGGGCCAGCCTGACCAGCCTGGGCTGGGCTTACAGGTTCGTGTTCAACGCCCTTTCCGGCACGATGTTCTCGGTACTGGCCTTCTACATCGTCTCCACCGCCTACCGCGCTTTCCGCATCAAGTCCCCGCAGGCCGCGGTGCTTTTCATCGCCGCGCTTATCATGATCATAGGGAAAGTGCCGCTCGGTCAGATGATGTGGGACGGCGCGCTGGGGTGGACGAACGTGCTCGTCGCCGACATAGTCGAATGGCTGATGAGCGTGCCCGTGGTCGCGGGCCGCCGCGGCATCATGATGGGCCTGGCCGTGGGCGCTATAGTCACGGCTCTAAAGATAATCTTCGGCATAGAACGCCAGTACATGGGAAAGGACTGACATGAAGAGCACACTGGAAAAATTCCTTAAGATAGACAGGCGGCTGATATTCCTGGCCCTGGCCATAGTGCTGTTCTTCCCCATCGTCAGGCCGCTGGGTCTGCCCAATAAGAACCTCGGCAAGGACGTGGTTAATATCTACAACCACATAGAGAGCCTGCCGGCTGGTTCTTTCATCCTGATGTCCCTGGACTACGACCCGGCGACCCGCCCGGAGCTGCATCCGCAGGCGATAGCGCTGGTGAAGCACTCTTTCCGCCTGAACCACCGCATAGGCATCTTTACCCTCAACGCCGGAGCTACCGGCATGATAGAGGAGATAGCCGAGCGCATACCCAAGGACATAGCCCCGGCCAAAGTCTACGGCAAAGATTACGTGATATTCCCCTATCAGCCCAAGCCCCAGGCGGTAATGACGCAGTTGGGCATAGACATGTACGCCATCTACGACAAGGACCGCAACGGCGCCCCGACCCGCGAGATGGAGGTCATGAAGGGCATACACAGCGTCAAGGACATGTCCCTCGGGATATGCGTCACGGGCACCGCCCTGCTGGACGCCTGGGTGGCCTACGTGGGCGACAAATATAATTTCCCTATGGCCGGCGGCGTGACGGCGGTCAGCCAGCCCGGCTACGGCCCCTACCTTCAGACCGGCCAGCTCAAGGGCCTGATCGGCGGCATGAAGGGCGCGGCGGATTACGAGAGCCTGATAAACGAGCTCGACAAGGGCACTTCCGGCATCGACTCGCTCAGCCTGGCGCATATCCTGGTCATAATCCTCATCGTGACCTCTAACATCATAATGCTGGTCCTGAAGTATTTTTAAGGAGCGAAAATGGAATTTCTGGCTAATATCTGGCAGTGGTTCGCGGGGCTGTTCACGGTGACCCCCGGCTGGATGATCTTCGGCGGCTGGATGGCCGCCGGCCTTACCCTCTGTATCTACAGCTTCCTCTATAAGGATAACCCGTTCTTCAAGGTGGCCGAGCACCTCTACCTGGGCGCGGGCATGGGCTGGGTGTTCCAGGTGACATTCTTTCAGACCTGGAAGCCGAGGGTGTGGGACGCGCTGATGGACGGACAGTTCGTGGTGCTGATACCGACCGTCCTCGGGCTCTCGCTGATGACGCAGTTCTTCCCCAGGATCTCCTGGATCTCCCGCTACGGCTTCACGTTCATTATGGGCTACGGCGCCGGCCTGGTGATACCGCTGGAGATCACGACCAACTTCCTGCGCCAGATAGGCGGCACCATCGCGCCTTTCGCGGGAGGGGCGGGCTTCTGGGCCATGGTCAACGGCGCTATCATCGCTTTCGGATTCATCTGCGTGCTGTTCTACTTCTTCTTCTCCGTCGAGCAGAAGGGGGTGGTCAAGAAGGCTTCCAATATCGGCATCTACTTCCTGATGCTCTACTTCGGGGCGGCCTTCGGCAACACCGTCATGGGCCGCTTCTCGCTGCTCTACGGCCGCTTCGACGACCTCTACAAATACTCCGGCTCCGGCTACTTCTACGCGACGCACGTGGTGCTCGGCCTTCTGGTAGCGTACTTCGTCCTGGACAAGCTGGTCCTCTCTAAGAAGAACGGCGGGCAGGAACCTGCCCACTGAGCCGGACCAGCCCGGCGTAAAAAAGACCCCCGGCCCTGAGCCGGGGGTCTTTTTTTTTCTGCGCAGGCCCGGAGGCTAGCGCTTTACGTCTATTTTAGCCGACTGCCTGAGGCGCGCGGTCAGGTCCCTGGTGGCCTGGGCCACGGCCTGGTTGAGGATGAGCGCCTTGAGCTCCTCCTTGACGGTCCCGAACTCTGGTACCGCGCGGGGGCGGTAGTCCTCCGACTTGAAGATGCTGAAGCCGGACCCCGTGGGGATCACGCCGGTGTATTTCCCCGGGGTGAGGGCGAATACTTCCGTTTCAAGCTCGGGGAGCAGGACGCCCCTGTTTATCTGGCCGAGGGAGCCGCCGGCGCGCTTGAGGTTCTCGTCGGAGGCCTTGAGCATGACCAGGGTGGCGAAATCGGCGCCCGTATTGAGCAGGCGCAGGACCTCTTCGGCCTCCGGACGGCTGCCGGCGAAGAACTGGCGCAGCGTCACGCTTTCCGGCCGCGCCAGCGAGTCCCTGTTGGCGTCGTAGAAAGTTTTAGCCTGTTCGTCGCCTACGGTTATGCCGGCCGCCTTTATGGCGGTATCCCTGAGCGTTATCTGCCGCTCGATGAGGTCCCGCAGGTCACCACGGGAGTAGCCTATGCCCTTGAGGGCCTGCTCCATCTGTTTCTCCCCCCCGTGGGAGCCGGCTATGGCCTTCAGGCGGGCCTCCGTCTCCTCGGGGGACGGCTTCACGCCCAGGCGGCGGCCTTCCTGGAGGATGAGCGCCTCGTCTATCAGGTCCTGTATGGTGCGCTCGGCGTTGTTCCACCAGAGGCGCCCGGCGACGTCGTCGGCGGTTATCTTTGAGCCGTTGACGGTCACCGAGACCGTGGGCTTCTGCGCGGCCGAGGCCGTGCCGGCCAGGGGACCGGTGCCGCCACCGGCGGCCAGGACCGCCGCGCAAAGCGCGAGGAATATCCTTTTCATCTTTTAAACCTCCTGCTGCTTGTTTACGAAAAGCGTCTGCGTCGGGTAGGCGAACTCTATCTTTTCGGCGGCGAAGGCTTCGCCTATCTTCAGCAGGACCGCCTCATGGTCGGCCGCGTAGACGTTATAGTCGGCGACCGTCACATAGTAGACCGTCTCGAAATCCACGGAATACGCCCCGTAAGCCTGCAGGTTGGAGCGGTCGAACCGGGTGTCGGGGACGGCGGCCACCGCCGCCTTTATCAGTTCCGGTATGCGGCGGAGTTTCTCCAGGGGCGTCTGGTAGGTCACGCCGAGTTTGAAAACCACCCGCCGCTGCTGCATCGCCTTGTAGTTGCGCAGGCCGCCGGTCAGCATCCGCGAGTTGGATACTATGATGAGCTCCCCTCCCAGGCTGCGCACGCGGGTGGACTTGAGGCCGATATGCTCGACGGTGCCCATCATGTCGTCGAGGATGACGAAATCGCCTATCCGGAAAGGCTTGTCCAGGAGTATGACGAAGAAGTTGAACAGATCGCCCAGTATCGCCTGGGCGGCCAGGGCCACCGCCACGCCGCCTATGCCCAGGCCGGCGAGGGCGGCCGAGACGTTGACGCCCAGGTTGCTGAGGACGAAAATAAAAGCGGTCACCCACAGCAGCGTCTTGAGTACCGCGCGCGCGCTCTTGAGCACGGTCTCGCGCACGGCCTGGTCCGTGTAGCGTTCGGACGTGAACTTCTCCAGCCAGTAATCCAGCAGTCGCTGGGCCAGCGTCACCGCCCTCAAGGCCAGCACCACCAGTATTACCGAGAAAAGCGCCTTATGGAAGGCCGGCGGCAGTTCCAGGTACCTGACCGCCGCGTAGAGGGCGATAAGGTGGTACTCGGGGGCTTTTATAGCGTAGATAAGGTCTACCAGTAGATCGTCCAGATCGGTTTTGGTCTTTTTAGCCAGCTCCCTGAGGCGGGAAATGCCGAATGAGCGGAGCAGGTAGAGCCCGGCCAGGACGATGCCGAACACCGCCGCCGCGTAGAGATAATCCGCTACGGTGTTGCCGAAGTATCTGGTTGAAAGAAATTCCATGGTCTCCCCCTTGTCCGAGTTCCGCCCCCGCCGTAAATCAGCCGCCGGGAAAGCCGCCCCGCCAGGCACGGCCTTCCCGGCGGGCGGGGTTCACTTGTAGTGGCGCCTGAGGACCTTGCGGTCCAGCTGGGCCAGCTCGAAGTCGTCGGTGGAGATCAGCGCCTTCTTGGGGCAGACCTCGACGCATTGGGCGCAGTAGACGCAGCGGTCCAGGTGCATGACGCAGTCGAATTTCTTTTTGGCCGGCGCCGGGGCCTGAGATTGTACTGGGACACCATGCTGCATGGTGTCCCCCGCTGATGCGGCCGGCGCGGCGGGCTGGTCGGCCGAGAGGACGATCTCCAGCGCCTTGGCCGGGCACACGCGCACGCACATCTTGCAGCCTATGCACTTCGCCGATTCGAAGTCTATGCGGCCCCTGAATTTGGGCTGCAGCTTCGCCTTGGAAAAAGGATAGGCGCTGGTGGCCGGCTGCTTGAAAAGCTGCCTTAACGCCTCGAACAACGCCCTGCCTGGTGTTTTTTTCATGTTCTTTTTACCCCAGCTTTATCCTAAGGAAGATATCGAAGACTATCTGCGCCATCGCCAGCGGCGCCAGTATCTGCCAGCAGAAGTTGACCATCTGCTCTATGCGTATGCGGGCCATCAGCACGCGCAGCACTACGAGCAGCAGGACGATACCGAAGGTCTTGAGCATGAACAGGGCGAAGGCCCCTATTCCTGTCAGGCCGAGGCCGCCGCCGAGGAACACCGCGTTGAGCAGCGCGGCCCCGACGACCATCTCCATGCTGACCGCCATGTTGAAGAAGGCCAGCAGGCGTCCCGTGTACTCGGTGAACTGCCCGCCTACTATCTCGGTCTTGGCGTGCGGGCTGTCGAACGGCAGGCGCTCCAGCTTGCCCTGCAGCGCCAGCACCGCCACCAGGAAGCCGGGTATCTGCGCCGGCATATAGGCCGGGTTGCGCGCGAAGAACTCGGAGATGGCGGTTATATTCCAGGTGCCCGCCAGTATGGCCGGGCCTATCAGCGCCAGCATCAGCGGCACTTCGTAGGCGAAGAGCTGCGTCAGGACGCGCATCGAGCCGATGGCCGCGTAGGGGCTCGTCGAGCTCCAGCCGGCCAGGAAGAACGTGGCCGTGGGTATAGTCAGGAGGTAGATGACCGCTATCAGGTCGCCTTCGAACGAGAACAGCGCGCCGTTCCAGACCGGGATCATCATCATCGCCGCGGTCACGCCCGCCACCGCGAAGTAGGGCAGGTTGCGGAACATGACGCCGTCGCAGGCCTTGGGGATGATGACCTCTTTGGAGACCAGCTTGAAGAAGTCGGCCATCGGCTGGAACCACGGCGGCCCGACGCGGTTCTGGAGCACGGCTCCCAGTTTGCGGTCCACCCATTCCAGCGTCATGCCGTAGGCCGCCAGGAACCACATCCCGGGGAAGATCAGCACGTAGAAGAGAGCCAGCAGTATGTTCTCTATAGCCATTTCTTTATCGGCTCCTTGATTACTTTAGAGTCACTTTCGAAAAGTCCACGCCGCGGCGCTTGTAGAACTCTATGCCGTTGCGGCGCATCTGCTCCCAGGACCAGACCGCGGAAGTGGCGGCCGCCCTGTCGGTTATCAGCGCCCTGTCGGAGCAGGACATGCACGGGTCAATGGCCGCTATGACCAGCGGCACGTCGGCCAGCCAGCCGCCCTCGAGCATATGGGGCACGGCGTGGTAGTTGGCCAGGGTGGGGGCGCGCACCTTGACGCGCTCGGGCTTGTCGGTGCCGTTGCCCTTGACGTAGTGTATGTCCTCGCCGCGGGGCGCCTCGTAGCGGTTTACGGCCTCGCCCGCGGGGATCTTCCACGGCACCTTGATGGAGATGGGGCCTTCCGGCAGGTAGTTGAGCACCTGGCGGATGATCTTGCAGGACTCAACGGTCTCCAGCACGCGCACCACCACCCGTCCGAAGACGTCGCAGGTGTCGTGAGTGATCAGCTTGAAGTCCAGCTTGTCGTAGATGAGGTAGGGCTCGTCCTTGCGGACGTCGCGGGCCACGCCGGAGGCGCGGGCCGTGGGGCCGCAGGCGCCCAGTTTTATGGCCAGGTCCCTGGGCAGCATGCCCACGTTCTGGGTGCGGACCAGGACCGTGGTCTCCTCGGTGGCCAGCGTGGTGTAGTACTTGGTGCGGGCCTCGAGTATGTCTATCCTCTTGAGGAGCTCGGCCTTTATCTCGGGGGTGATGTCCCGCCGGACGCCGCCGAGCGTGTTGATGGAGTAATGGACGCGGTTGCCGCCGACCAGCTCCAGGCAGTCCAGCACGTGCTCGCGGTCGCGCCAGACGTACATGAACAGGGTGTCGAAGCCTATTTCATAGGCGGCTATGCCCAGCCACAGCAGGTGGCTGTGTATGCGCTCCAGCTCGCCTACCAGGACGCGTATCGCCTTGGCGCGTTCGGGGATCTCCGCCTTGGCTATCTCCTCGACGCAGGTGATGTAGCAGGTGACATGGGAGTGGGAGCAGATGCCGCAGACGCGCTCTATCAGGTAGATGTCCTGTATGTAGGTGCGTTCCTCGGCGGCCTTCTCCACGCCGCGGTGGTTATAGCCCAGGTTGACCGTGGCCTTGTCTATCTGCTCGCCCTCCAGGACGAGACCGAAGTTGATCGGCTCCTTGAGGCCGGGATGCTGCGGGCCGAGGGGTATGCTTATCTTGGACATTATTTGGCCTCCTTGACGGCGGGTTCCGGGTAGGCGTCGGTCAGCTTCCAGTCCTTGCGCAGCGGGTGCTGGCCTGGAGGGAAGTCGTCCGGCAGCGGGTAATGGCGGCCGGGCGGCAGGCCTTCTATCTTTATTCCGAAAAGGTCCTCGAGCTCGCGCTCGTAGGATTCGGTTCCGGGGAACACGTCGCGCACGGTGGGCAGCGACGGAACAGGGCGGCTTTCGCCGCAGTCGGTGCCGGGAGCACTGCGACCGGCCGGGTTGGCCCGCGGCGTCAGGGCGCGGACGGTTATGATATTGTGCTGGTCGGTGGCGTGGTAGAAGGCGGCGAGGTTCTCGCCGAGGTCCATGCCGGTGATGGTAGCGAGATGGTTGAACTCCATCTCCGAACAGAGGAAGCGCATCATGTCTACGAGCCTCTCCGGCTTGACGGTGAGCCAGAGGCGGCGGCGGCGCTGTATGGTCAGCTCCGTGATATCCCCCCCGAATTTCTCTTCGAGGCGCTTCTTGAATCGTTCTTCCAGTTCGAGCTCTGACATGTCTTTCTCCTTACTTCTGCAGGCTGCCCAGCAGCTTGACCACGCCGTCTATCACGGCCTCGGGCCTGACGGGGCAGCCGGGTATATAGGCGGATACCGGCACGACCTTGTCCAGGCCGCCGGGCGAGACGCAGTAGCAGCCGTCGAAGACGCCGCCCGAGCAGGCGCAGGCGCCGACGGCGACGACGAACTTGGGCTCGGCCATCTGGTCGTAGATGCGCTTGATGCGCTTGATCTGCTGGCGCGTGACCGGGCCGCTGACCACCATGACGTCGGCGTGGCGCGGCGTGGGCTTGAGCTGTATGCCGAAGCGCTCCAGGTCGTAGCGCGGGGTGAGCGCGTCGACGACTTCGATGTCGCAGCCGTTGCAGCCGCCCGAGTTGAAATGCAGTATCCAGGGAGACTTCACCCGGGACCAGGTTATTATCTTCTCTTTGAGGCTTGTGGTTTTCATGTTCTATCCCAGGAAGAGCATTGCCAGTATCACGGCCACGGCGCCGACATAGGCCAGCACCAGTTCGAAGCCGCCGGCCGTGGGGTTGAGGCCCCAGGTCGCCAGCATCAGGCCGGCCACGTGGAGCAGCGTGAAGAAGATCGCGAAAGGAAAGAAGCGCTGGTAGTCCGGCAGCACCTTCTCGGCGGGCACGTCCTCGCCGCAGGCGTAGGGCAGCTCCTTGCCGGCGGACTCGGTCCCTTTTGGGGCCCAGCCCGCGAAGAACTCGGAGAGGGCCATGGCGGAGAGCAGCGCGACTATGAAAACAACCGGGGGTGAAAGGAATATTTCCATATTTTCAGCCTTTGAGCGAAGAGAGTTTCCAGACGTCCACGCCGCCGGTGACGCGGTAGGTCTTGACCAGCAGCACCAGGCCGGCCGCGACCACGACCACCTCTATGACTATCATCGTTATGATGACGGCCTGGGCCAGCGACAGGTTGGACATCGCTCCGCTGGCGATGATCGCCAGCAGCGAGCCCTTGGACATTACCTCCAGCCCTATCAGCTGCCGGAGCAGGTTCCGGGACGCCGCCATGCAGTAGAGCCCGATGAAGAAGAGCAGGGCCGCGAAATACCAGGCTGTCGCGAATGAAGCGCTCATTTTTCCGCCTTTTTCACCGCGAACACGGAGTTTATTACCAGCACCCCGGCGGCGAGTATAGCTATCTGTCCCAGCAGGTCCATCCGCCTGGTCTCCCAGAGCATGGAGCCCAGCGACTGCCCGCGGGCGCCGAACCTGGCGTAGTCGGCCAGGGCTTCGAAGAACGGCCAGCCGGCTATCCAGCCGCCGATGGCGACTATCAGCGCGAAGAGCGGCAGCAGCCGGAAGCGGGTGCGGTCCTCGGCGAAGAAGGCCTCCTCCTTGCGCAGCAGGCTGACGGCGCTGATGAAGAGTACGGTTATCAGGCCGGCGCAGACCGAGAGCTCGAAGACCGCGGCCCACGGCGCGTTGAAGTCGAAGAGGATCAGCGCGACGCCTACGCTCATCGCGGCCAGGCTTATGGCCGAGGTCAGCATGTTCTTCGACATCACGGCCGCCAGCGCGCAGAGCGTTACGGCGACGTAGAGGAATTCCCTGTATTCGATCATAACACCATCCTCGAGGCTATGGTTTCAGCCAGATAGCTGAAGAAATAGGGGAACAACAGCCCGGCGGCCACTATGACCGCGCTCATGAGCACGGCCGGCGCCAGCAGGGCCGGCGAGACCTCGGCGGCGGCCTCGGCGGCGGGGCTCTTCCTGCCGAAGAAGATCCTGCGCTGCATGACCACGAAGTAGGCCAGCGTCAGCGCGCTGAAGAGCAGCGCCAGCACGGCGTAGGTGACAGCCCCGGCGTCCCAGAGCGCGATGATGATGATGATCTTGCTCCAGAAGCCAGACAGCGGCGGCACACCGGCCGTCGAGAGCATCGCGATGACCGAGGTCCAGGAGGTCCAGGGCATCGCGTGCTCCATGCCGCCCAGCTTGTTCATGTCCCTGGTCCCGGTCGCCTTCTCCAGGCTGGCGCTGTTGAGGAACAGGACGGTCTTGAAGGTGGCGTGGTTGAAGAGGTGGAAGATGGCGCCGATGAAGGCCAGCGGGGTGGCCAGGCCGGCCGCCAGCACGATGTAGCCCGTCTGGCTGATGCTGGAGAAGGCCAGCATGCGCTTGAAGTCGTCCTGCTTCATCGCGGCGATGGCCCCTACCGCTATGGTGACCATGCCCAGGAACATCAGGACCTCGGAGAGGCGGAAGGCCCCGGTCTCGAAGAGGCGCAGGAACATCGCTATCCTGACCACGGCGTAGACGCCCGAGATCTTGGTGACTATGCCGGCCAGGAAGGCCGAGACCGGCGCGTAGGAGCCCTGGTAGGCGTCGGGCGTCCAGACGTGGAACGGCACGACTCCGGACTTGACCAGGAAGCCCAGCAGCATCAGGGCCAGCGAGAAGATCAGGGCCGGGCCGGAGGTCCCGGAGTAGATTATTATCCTTATGCTGTCGAAGGAGAAGGTGCCGGCGCTCAGCAGCATGACCGCCAGGCCCAGCATGATCACCGCCGAGGCGGGAAAGGTCAGCAGGTAGTATTTGACAGCGCCCTCTATCCCTTCCTTCGTGTCGTCGGAAGTCATCAGCGCGAAGGAGGCGACGGCCAGGACTTCCACGAAGATGAAGAGCGTGAAGAAGTCGGTGGAGGTCACGGCGCCGCACATCGCCGACACGGAGACCAGCAGCAGCGGGTAGAAGTAGGCGGTGTTCACCCCCCGCCCGTCGCCGTAGGAGGCGGAGAAGAAGGCGACGCACAGCCCCACCAGGTAGATCGTGAAGATCATCAGCAGCGAGAAGCCGTCCTCGCCCAGAGCCGAGAAGCCCGACGCCAGCACGGCGGGGTTGAGCAGCGTCCAGCCTATGTTTATCAGGCCGGCCAGCAGCGTTACAGTGGCGAAGATCTCGGCCAGCCTGCCGCGCCTGCGCGCGACGAAAGGTATCAGGAGCGCCGAGAACAGCGGTATGAGCATGTACTGAAGGAGGCTAATGGTCATTTACTTTATCCCTCCGGAATTCGCGGTGAACAGCACAAAAAGCGTCATCGCCAGGCCCATCAGCACCATGTAGGCGGGGTAGGAACCGCCGTGGAAGCGGCGCGAAAGCCCGCTCAGTTTCCCGGTCGCCGCCACCGGCAGTCCGTCGGTGAGCCAGTCGAAGAAGCGGTCGGCCTTGTAGAGCAGGGCCGAGAAATCCGGCACGCGCTTCATGAGCTGTTCGTAGGGGTCGAAGAACCTCTTTTCGGCCAGGGCGTAGAGCCAGCCCAGCACGGGCGCGTAGTGGATGTGGTCAGAGGCCTTGCTGGCCCTGCCCCTGGCGGCCGAGTAGCCGTAGACGTGGTTCATGACCGCGCCCAGGACCACGATGACCGACATCAGGAACAGGTTGTCCAGGTGGAAGCCCGACAGCGCGTACTCGGGGAACAGAGCGAGGTTGTCCAGCGCCGGGCCTATCAGGTAGGTCACCGGTATCGTGGCGCCGAAGCCGAAGACCACGCAGACGGCGGCCAGGACCAGCATCGGCAGCAGCATCGAGAACGGCGCTTCGCTTACGTCCTTAAGATTGTCCGGGCGCTTGTCGAAGAAGACCGAGTGGCCGAGCTTGAGGAAAGAGGCCAGCGTCAGCAGCGAGCCGACCTCGGCGACTATGAAGAAAGCCGTCCAGCCGGTCTCGAGCGTGCCCTTGTAGATGAGCTCCTTGGAGAAGAAGCCGTTGAGCGGAGCTATGCCGGAGATGGCCGCGGCCGCTATCAGGAAGCAGACCGCCGTTATCGGCATGGCCCGGAACAGGCCGCCCAACCTGCCCAGGTCGCCGGTGCCCGCCTGCCGCTCCACCGCGCCGGCGGTCATGAACAGGCAGGATTTATACACGGCGTTGTTGATCATGTGGAACAGGCCGCCCGCGATGCCGATGGGGTTGAGGGTGCCTATGCCCAGGACCATGTAGCCCGCCTGGCTTACGGCGTGGTAGGACAGGAGGCGCTTGTAGTCCTTCTGCACGAAGGCCATCATGACGCCTATTATTATCGTCAGGGCGCCGATGGTCATCAGCACCATCTGCATGGTGCCGTTGAGCTGGAACAGGTAGATGGAGATGCGGGCGAGGAAGTAGATGCCCAGCAGTTTGTCGACGGCGGCCGGAACGTAGGCCATGAACGGGGCGCTCGAGTCCGCGGCGGCGTCGGGGATCCAGGTGTGGAACGGGACGACCCCCGCCTTGGACAGAGCGCCTATGAGCATGAGCACGTAGGCCAGGCCGCCCCAGCCGTTGAGCGTGAGCTTCTCGGCGGAGATCTCCGACATGCTCATGGTGCCCGCGAGGTAGACCGTTATTCCGACGCCGAGCAGCAGGCAGAGATCGGTGACGGCGTTGATGAGGAAAGCCTTCATGGCGGTGGCTCTGGCGCCGGCGGTGTCGCGCGAGAGCACGATGAAAGTGTAAAGGAAGATCAGCATCCCTTCCCAGAAGAAGAGCAGGGTCAGCAGGCTGTCGGCCAGGGCGGCGCCGGCGGCGAAGGACTGGGTCAGCAGCAGGTTGAAATAGAACCACTTGGCCTTGCCCTTGTCCGGGAAGCTGAAGGCGTAGAACGAGACCAGCAGCGAGAAGAACGAGACGGCCAGCAGCGTGAAGGCGCTGAGCTGGTCGGCCTTCAGCGAGAAGTCCATGCCGCCGCCCAGCCAGGGCAGCGTCAACTGGTAGTGCTGGCCCAGCAGGGCCGGCGCCAGGGCGTTGAGCGCGGCCAGGAAGCAGACGGCCGTCACGCCTATCGCCAGCAGCTCGCGCAGCCAGCGGGTCTTTTCGGAGATCGCCAGGATGAGTACGCCGGCTATCAGCGGGAGAAGTACGGGGAGGCTGAGGAGGGTCATTCTATCGCTCCTATCTGGGAAGTCAGTATTTCAGCGTAATTGGCCGGGTAATGGACGAAGGCGCCCAGCGCCAGGCCCAGCAGCGCCAGGAAGGCCACGCTGGCCACCATCGTGAAGGAGCCCTCGCGGGGCGCGCCCTGCTTCTCCTCGCCGAGGAAGACCAGATAGAACAGGCGGATCAGGTAGAGCAGCGTCATGACCGCGCCGACCAGGAAGACGGCCAGCACGAACAGGCTGCCGGTCTCGGCCGCGCCGCGGAACACCAGGAACTTGCTGAAGAAGCCGCCGAAAGGCGGTATGCCCATGACCGACAGCGAGCAGAGCGCGAAAGAGACGGCCGTGACGGGCATGGCCCGGAAGAGTCCGCCCATCTTGGTGATGTCCTTGGTGTGGGTCTTCTGCTCGATTATGCCGGCGCAGAGGAACAGGCCGCCCTTGGCGACGCTGTGCATCAGTATGTAGAGGAGGCCGCCGATGAAGGCGGTCTTGCCGCCCGCGGCCAGGCCCAGGAAGATGAAGCCTATCTGGCTCACCGTGGAATAGGCGATGATGCGCTTGATGTCCTTCTCGACCATCGCGGCCCCGGCCGCGATCAGCGCGCTGAAGCCCGCGATCACGAGCACGCCGTAGTAGAAGCCGTCGGCGACCACCACCGTCACGCCGAAGATGCGGGCGTAGGCGTAGACGCCGATCTTGACCAGCACGGCCGCGTGCAGCAGGGCGGTGACGGTGGACGGCGCGACGCCGGCGTCGGGCAGCCAGGTCGAGAACGGCAGCGTGGCGGACTTGGAGAGGATGCCGGCCATTATCAGTACGGCGGCCAGCGTGGAGATCGTCTCGCCCCGCAGGTGGCGCAGGTCCATCGTGCCGTTGGCGAAGTAGATCATCAGTATGCCCGTGAGCATGCAGAGAGCGCCGAAGACCGTGACCATGATGGTCTTGTTGGCCTTCTGCACGTCGGCGTCCTTGCGGAAGAACCCGACGAGCCTCCAGCTGGCGAAGCCGGTCAGTTCCCAGAACACGTACATCCAGACCAGGTTCATGGAGAAGACCAGGCCCATCATCGAGCCGAGGAACAGGACGACCATCGTGTAGTACTCGGTCTGGTTCTCGTAGTGCGAGATGTAGTCGACCGAGTAGATCAGGATGATCGCGCTGGTGAAGGAGGAGACCGCCGCCATGAAGACCGCCAGCATATCGGCGGAGAGCGTCAGGTCGAAGCCCAGCGGAAAAGCCAGCGTGTAGGCCGCCACCTGGCCGGCGAGGGCTTTGGGCAGCAGCGCGGCCGCGGCCAGGAAGGTTATCAGGCCGAGGGATACGGCCAGGATATTCCTGGCCGCCGGCGAGATCCTGGCGGCGACAGGGATTAAAAAAGCGCCCAATAGGGGCGCAAAAACCGCTGTTTTCATTATGGTGACGAGGTCCATGTTTTATCCTTGGTCGGCGGTCCCCGGGCGGGGCCCGGGGCCGGCTGTAATCTCAAAAATCACGACGGACGGACTATTTACGGCTGCGTCTGCGCTCTATGATAACAAAAAAACCGGCGGGACTTCAAATTTTCCTATTATTTTTCGATTTATGATGCGGCAGTTTGGATCTATTAAATATTGTGCGGCAGAATTTGGGAAGCGCTTTTAAGGAGTTTTTAAGGAGAGGATAGGCTTTTTCAATTTTTATGCGAGTATAGTCATGCACTATTATATTCCGCAGTACAGTCATATTCCTGAGTTCTTTAGCCATAGCGGCAGGTATTATCCCATGCCGGTTTAAGATATCAAAAGATTCCCCCATGGTCCGCGGAATCTCAAATTTTTCGGCGGCTATTATATGACTGGCGATATCCACGCAGTTTTGAACGACAATCTGAAAATTACGGTAGACGATATCCTGCGCGTCATAGTCGGTGGAAAAGCTGGCGCTATTACGGCCTATGTGTCCGGCAATTCTGCTTAGCGCCCTTTCCAACTGAACGGTTTTTCGGCTTATAAGTTCTTTGTCCATAGTCAATATTTCCCCATCCGGGCCAAAGCGATTTTTTCCAAAATTCTCTGGCTGGGTATCCAGTCCCAGTATTCGCCTATTGCGCGCCATTTAAGTTTTTCGGCTGAAGCAGGTGTTTTAATATACGCCGGCAGACCTTTTGAATAAACCTGGAATTTCAGTAAAGGATCGGCTTCGTTAAGTATGACCAGATCTACATCTATGCCTAAAATCCGCGCCAATTCTTCCTGCCAGCACATCTGTAACTTAAAAGCTTTTTTAGCGGTTGCCGGGCTGAGTAATACCGCTACGTCGGCATCGCTGTTTTTTCTGGATTTTCCCGCGGCCCATGAACCAAAAAGGTACACGGCCAGAACCTCCCGTTTTGACGAAAAGAAATTATCAAGCTGTTTTATAATGCGTATCATAAATCTGCAGGAAACACACAATTTTGATATTATACCTTGTGTTGACCGTTCCCGGCAAAAAAATCCAGAGCGGTTTGGGCCGCGTAGCTGCCTAATAAGGGAAGAACGGACCGGAAAAATACGTATCAGGCGGGTATTGCCTTAAAGCTGTCCAAGGCGGCCCGTCTTAAACTCAACTATAAATACGAAGGACAAAAAACCAACAGAGCGGGCGATCCCGGGTCACTCGGGGAGGTAACGGATTATATCAACCGGACCATAGGAGGTTCAGTAACCTGCAAGTTTTAGGCTACAGCGGGATGTTTCCCGGGCCGCCGCTGTCGCGCCGCTTCTTGCCGCGCAGCAGCTCGAAGGCGTCTATCAGAGTGGCACGGGCCGAGGCCGGCTCTATGACTTCGTCTATCGAGCCGGTCGAGGCCGTCTGGTAGGGCGAGGCGAACTTGTCCGAATATTCCTTTGCCAGCTTCGCCTTGAGCGCGTCGCGTTCCTCGTCCTTGGCCTCTTTTATCTGTTTGGAATAAAGTATCTCGATAGCGCCGCGCGGGCCCATGACCGCTATCTCCGCAGACGGCAGCGAGAAGTTGAAATCCCCCCCCATCAGCTTGGAATTCATCGCGATGTAGGCGCCGCCGTAGGCCTTGCGCAGTACCAGCGACACCTTGGGCACCGAGGCCTCGGAATAGGCGTAGAGCAGTTTGGCGCCGTGACGGATTATCCCGCCGTGCTCCTGGGCGACGCCGGGCCAGTAGCCGGGCACGTCTACGAGCGTCAGTATCGGGATGTTGAAGCAGTTCAGGAAACGGATGAAACGGGCCGCCTTGTCGGAGGCGTTGATGTCCAGCGCCCCGGCCATGTGAGACGGGTTGTTGGCGATCACGCCCGTCACCCGGCCGCCCAGGCGCATGAAGCCGATCACGATGTTCCTGGCGTAGCCGTGATGCACTTCCATGAACTTGTGGTCGTCCGCCAGCCACCAGATGATATGGTGCACGCGGTAGGGTTTGCGGGGGTCCATCTCGCAGAGCTTCTCCAGCAGCGGGACCTTGCGGTCGTGCGAGTCCTTGGTTTCGATGGCGGGCGCCGGCTCGGAACTGTTGGAGGGCAGGAAGTCGAGCAGTTCCTTGACCTGCCGGAAGCAGTCGGGCTCGGAATTGGCCATGAAATGGCAGACGCCGGACTTGCTGGAGTGGGTCTGCGCGCCGCCGAGGGTCTCGAAATCCACTTCCTCTCCGGTGGCGGCCTTGACCACCTCGGGGCCGGTCACGAACATGTGGCTGATGCCCTTTACCATGAAGACGAAGTCGGTCAGGGCCGGGGAATAGACCGCGCCGCCGGCGCAGGGGCCGACGATGACCGAGATCTGCGGTATCTTGCCGGAAGAGAGTGTATTGCGGAGGAAGATCTCGCCGTAGCCGTCCAGCGAGTCCACGCCCTCCTGTATGCGGGCGCCGCCGGAATCCAGTATGCCGACCACCGGCACGCCGGCGTCCCTGGCCATGTCCATGATGCGGGCTATCTTGTCGGCGTGGGTGCGGCCCAGCGAGCCGCCCAGCTGCGTGAAGTCTTCGGAGAATACCGCGATCGGGCGGCCGTTGACCTTGCCGAAGCCGGTCACTACGCCGTCGCCCTTGATATGCTTGTCCTTGATGCCGAAATCGGTGCAGCGCGACTCCATCAGGAGCCCTATCTCCTGGAAAGAGCCTTCGTCGAGCAGGTAGGCGATGCGCTCGCGGGCGGTAAGCTTGCCGCGCTTCTTCTGCGCCTCTATCTTCTCGGGCGGGCCGCCGGCTTCGGCCTGAGCGCGCAGAGCCCGGTACTTTACCAGGGATTCGGAGACGGGGCGCACTTTCTTGGGATGGACTTTTTTGTCAGAGTTCTGGGGGGCTCTTATCGCTTCGTCGTTGAGATCCGGCATAATCCTCCGTGCGGGCCGGCGGACCGGCCTGGACCCTTAAAAGGAATATATATTATCTCTTATTTGAACGTTCTTTGGCAAATACTACGCGGCCTTCCAGCCCGGGAGCGGGGTGGAAGCTCTCCAGGACGAAAGCCGGGCGGCCGAGTTCATCCCAGCGGGCCAGCGCCTTGCCCCTGAGGACGGGTTCCGGGCCGGAGAGGTCGGCGTCCAGCGTGTCGCAGGAGAGCCCCAGGCCCAGGGCCTTGAACAGCGCCTCCTTGGCGGCCCAGAGGCCGGTCATAGCCGCCTCGTCCTTCCCTTCC
The DNA here is from genome assembly GCA_009773155.1 of Elusimicrobiota bacterium. GTDB lineage: Bacteria > Elusimicrobiota > Elusimicrobia > Elusimicrobiales > UBA9959 > UBA2231. The sequence goes on along the minus strand of WOVA01000028.1, from coordinate 15,865 downwards.
CGCTCGGCGGGACTGAAATAGTCACGGTACCAGCCCGGGTGCCTGGGGGCGGTTTCCTCTATGTCGAGGCCCAGGAAATCCGGGCCGGCGGCCGCGCCGCAGACCCCGGCGGAATGGCTTATGGAGACGTGGCTCCTTTCCCCCCGGCATGCCAGGAAGGGGCTGCCGGTAAGTTCGCGGCGCACCTCTATTTCCCTGAGCGGGACTTCCGGAAAAAAAGCCCCGGCGCCGGCCAGCTTGGCCGCCAGTCTGCCGCCGAGCCATTCGGCCTTTCTCTTGGGTATTTTAAGCGCGTCACAGGCGGCCTGCTCGACAGGGGACAGGAATGGGGCGGGTGAAGGGGCCGAGAGGTCCTTTACGAGGACCACGGAGCAGGGGCCGGCCCGGAAACGAGCCGCCGCCGCGGAGAAGCCTTCTCCGTCGGCGGCGGCGAATACTGCCCTCGCGCCCATCGCGGCTATATCTGCGTCGGGATCATCAGGTAGTCCCGCACTTCCGCGAACAGGTTATGCGCTTCGTCGAAGGCGAAGGCGTCGTATATGCTGCGCCCCTCTCCGTCGCGGCCCTTGTACACCGTCTTGAGGTAGAGTATGTCCGGCTCGTTCTCGTGCGGGTAGACCGTCACGCGGCCGACCGAGTCGGGCAGAGTCATCTTCCTCTCGAAGTATATGTCGCGGTAGCCGCAGGCCTGGAAGGCGGCCTCGACGACCAGCGGGTGGAAGATCAGCTTCGGCCGCTCGCCCTTGAACAGAGGGGCCTGCGGCCGGCGGAAGACGGCCAGCGTGCCGTCCTTCTCCAGTTCCAGTATGCCATCGAGTACGCGGAAGCTGGGGCCATGGAAGTAGGTCTTGTAGATGGTCTCGGCCGTGACCTTGTACTTCTTCACCTTGGGTATTGAGGGTTTTTCTTCCCCCTCCCACTGCTTATGCGTCTCGTAGGAAGCCCTGGCGCTGAAATGGGTCCTGGCCTGGCCCAGCTTGACGCCCTTGGGCCCGGTGAACTCCGTCGAGATGGTCATGGCCGTGCGCGGGCCTTCCGGCCTGGCGTTGATGAGGCCGGTGACGGGCTTGTTGCGCAGCAGCTTTATCGGCACCTGGAAGCGCACGTCCTCCAGCGAGGACGGCACCCGCCCTGAGAACTCGGCGGCGCATTCGGCGAAGGTCTCCAGCCCCATCACGCCCGGCACGTACGGCGTGCCGTTTATGGAGTGATCGGTCAGGTAGGGGTCCTTCTCCATCGAGTATTCCTTCTCCGCGGCGAACTCGACGCCCTTCACATTGGCCTTAACCTTCTCGGCGAAATGCCAGGACGACGGCGAGGTCCCGGGAAAGCCGGGGACGAAGGTGAGCTGCCTGTCCCAGTCCAGTTTGCCCAGGCTGCCGCTGAGCACTATCTCCGGCCGCTGGCCGTAGGCCAGCTCGTCGGCGACGGCGTTCATGCCCTCTTCGGGGTAGAGGAAGTCCAGCTCCTGCGACTTCAGGAAGGCCTCCACGCCGGGCCGCGCGCCCATGCCGATGAGCGCGTAGGCCGTCATGTCCACGCTGAGCGCGCGCACGCCCTTATTGGAGAGCGAGACGCACATCTTGGCGATGTAGTCGGAGGCCGCGGCGTAATCGCTCTGGCCGAGGTTGCCGAACTTGCCGGCTATCGACGAGATCATCACCCAGAAGCCCTTCTCTTTTACGAGGCCGGACTTGAGGAAGTTCATGGCGCTATGCGCCTTGACCTTGTAGATGAGCTGGAACTCCTCCAGCGCCTTGTCGGAGACCAGCTTGGAGCGCTCCAGCCCGGCGAAGTGGACCAGGCCGTCCACCTGGCCGTGAGCGGCCTTGAGTCCTGCCACGGCCGCTTTAAAGGCCGCCGGGTCGTTGAGGTCGCACTTGATATAGGAGACTTTGGAACCAGCGGCCTTTATCCGCTGCATGGTCCGGTAGAGCTCCGCCGCGTCCCTGAGCGCGGTGAATTCCCGCTCGAGCAGCGCCGGCGTGGGCTTGGCGTGCTTCTTCTTCACCTCGGCCCAGAGCTCGGAGTTCTTATAGGTCTTGAGCTGGTCCTCGGTCATCGCCGCGAAGCGCTCTATACCGGCGCCGAGCTCGATGATGTCCATCAGTATCAGCTCGGGTTTCCAGCGCCTGGCCAGGATCTTGGCGAACAGCGAGCCGAGGCCGCGCCCGCCGCCGGTGACTATGACTTTCTTGCCCTTGAGAGGGGTGCGCTCGCGGGAATAGTCCAGCAGCTCGGGCTTGGCCAGCATGGTGCTGCGCCTGGCGCCGTCGTAGCCTATGGCCAGCCGCTTGTCGCCGTAGAGCAGCTCGTAGAACGTCTTCTGCACCAGCGCCTCCGTCGGGGAGCCGGCCGCGAAGTCAATGATCTTCACGGTGGTTTTCTCCAGCTCCTTGCGCAGGCAGAGGGCCACTCCGTGTATGGCGCCGTATATAGGGTCGTAGACCTGGTCGGTCCGGTAGCCGAAGCCGCCGTCCAGCCGCGTTACCACGGTCAGGAAGGTGGAGAGGCCCGGTTCCACGGCGCTGAGCGGTTTGAAGAGATGCTTGGCGGCCAGGAACAGCGGCACCGCGAAGCGGTTGTAGTCCGCGTAGGCGTCGGTGGAGGCGGGCGCGAACTTCTTCTCGGCGCAGCCCAGCAGGTAGACCAGGCCCTGCGTGTCGGGATGGGCCGCGGCGAAGTCCTGCAGCGCTTTGTCGACGGCGGCGGTATCGGCCCAGTCCAGCGCCTGCGAATCCTTCAGCCGGGTCTTCTCCGAGATGAAGATATGGGAGTCGATCCGGTGCTTGGACAGCTCGGCGCGGTAGGCCTTGGCCAGCGCCAGGTCCGAGGCCATGATCAGCACGGGTCGGGAGGAGGAGTATTTCCTTATTATCTCCTGCTCCACGGGGGCCGGGGTTATCACCGGGATATGGCGGATATGGCGCTTGGGGTATTCCGTCGAGGGCTCCTCGTCGAAAGGCAACTCCTGCTGGGGAGCGGGGGATGCCACCGCTGATGCGGGGGCCTGCTGAACCGGCACTGGCTGAGCGGCGGGCGCCGGCGCTGCGGAGCCGCCTTTCTCGTCGAGGACGAACTTGATGCAGTGGCGGATGGTGGGGTAGTCCTTGAGCGAGAGGTTGTCGCGGCGCGGTATATCGTAATTATCGCGCATGGCGGCGAAGAGCTCGGCCTGCTTGACGGTATCGATGCCGAGGTCGGCTTCCATGTCGAGATCTAGCTCGAGCATATCCCTGGGATAGCCGGTCTTGTCGGCTATCATGTTAAGGATGGCGGTTTTCACCGAGATCCTTCGTCTACGCCGCCGGCGGCGGGAGCGGGCTGAGCGGCGGCCTGCGCAGGAGCAGATGGTACTGGGACACCCTGCTGCATGGTGTCCCCCGCCGATGCGGGCTGAGCGGCGGGCGCCGGCGCCGCGGAGCCGCCTTTCTCGTCGAGGACGAACTTGATGCAGTGGCGGATGGTGGGGTAGTCCTTGAGCGAGACATTATCCCTGCGCGGTATGTTGTAATGCTCGCGCATGGCGGCGAAGAGCTCGGCCTGCTTGACGGTATCGATGCCGAGATCGGCTTCCATGTCGAGGTCTAGCTCGATCATATCCCTGGGATAGCCGGTCTTGTCGGTTATCATGTCGAGGATCTCGGCTTTCACCGACTCCTCGCCGAGTCCGGCGGCTGGCATCGGCGCGGCGTGTGTCGCGGGCGCCGCGGCGGGCGCCGGTCGCCGGTCTGACGGCGGGCGCCGCCGCGTGAACGGCGGGAGCCGCGGCCGAAGCCACGCCTACGGGCTCGCGCTGGGCGAGCGGCTCGCCTTTGCCGGCGGTCTTGCGGTCCTTGATCCTGAGAGTGTTGAGCACCACTTCCAGCTCGGGCTGCGGGTCGCCGGAGACGGCTTCCAGCCAGGCCTTATAGGTGTTCTCGTTCTCGAAGCGGGATTCGCCGGCGGTATAGGTGTTCTCTATGAAGGACATGCCCATATGCGAGCCGAAGCCGGCCGCGAAGCGCAGCGCGTACTTCAGGTCGTATTTGCCGCCTCTGGAGAGGTTGATGCCGGCCAGTTCCGGGTCAGGTTCCTTATAGTTGGCTATCGGCGGGATGATGCCGGTGTTCAGCGCGCGCACGGCGACGGCGTCCTCCAGCGAGGCGCCCATCGTGTGGCCGGTGAAGCCTTTAACGTTGCTGACTACCACCTGGTCGGCGGCGGGACCGAAGGCCCGGCGCAGCGCTTTGACCTCGGCCGAGGCGCTGCCGCCCCTGGCGGGGGTGTAGGTCTCGTGCGAGATGAAGACGGTCTTCGGCGCCATCTCGGCGCGGTTCAGGCCGTAGATGCGCTCCAGCTTGGAGACGAAGCCCTCCATGACGGAGGCGACATGTTCGGTGTCCAGGCGCGTGACGTGGAAGGCGCTGTTGGCGCTCTCGGTCAGCAGCAGGCGGGCCAGCGGCTTCATGCCGCGGGCGCGCACCAGCGTCTCGTCCTCGATGACCAGCGAGACGGCGGCGGAGCCCACTATCAGGCCGTGGCGCCTGCGGTCGAAGGGCAGGGCCGCCTCGGCGATGTTCTCCTTGATGGTGGCGGTACCCGAGGCCAGGAAGCCCGGCATCGTCCACTGCTGCACGGTCTCGTTGGTGATGTCGTCGGCGGCCACTACCACCACGCGCTTGCACTTTCCCGCGCGTATCCACGCCTCGGCGATGTGCACGCCCTGGGTCGTGGAGGCGCAGGCGGCGCTCATGTGCACGGCCGGGCCCTTGGCGCCGACCCACTGCGCGAACTGGCTGTCGCCTATCGGTATCACTTTCAGCAGGAAGTTCTGGCTGAACGAGTAGGCCTCGGGCGAACCCGCGGGCGCGCCGGCCGGGAAATTCTTCCGCATCCACTCGCGGATCTCGCGCTTGTCCTTGGGATCGCTCAGGCGGCCGACCAGGTTGTCGTAGACGTCCCACATCCTGTCAGCCGAAGCGCCGCCGTACCTGGAGTTGAAGTAGCCGGTGATCTCCTCTATCATCTGTTCGGTCACGGGGAAGGCGGAGGCGAAGATCACGCCGGTCTCGGAGGCCACCGGCTCGGGGAGCGCCCATTTCTCGGGCAGCCAGCCGCCCGTGGTGGTGCGCTTGTAGTAATGGATCAGCGGCAGACCCGCGTCCTTGAGCGCCAGCACGCCGGCGGCCAGCGCCATGCTGAAAACCGAGCCCATGGCCTTGGCTATGGTCGGCGGCACGCCGAAGTCCTTCTGCAGGTCGAAGGTCCCCTTGCGCGCGGAGAGTTTTATGGCCTGGTCGGAGGAATTTATCCGCTCTATGCTGCCGGAACCGTCGGCCGCCTTCACCACGCGCAGTATGTTCTTGTCCACCTGCTGCTCGCGCCAGGCCTGCGGTATGGGCTCGATCATGTTGCGGCCCTCGAGTATCTCGTCGAGGCTGCGTTCCCTGAAAAAGTCGTCCTTCGTGCCGGGCGAACCGCCCGCCACGCCGGAGATGGCTATCGGGTTGAAGTTGAAGCCGTACTTCTCGGCGAAGGAGGCCTTGTCGGCCGGCAGCGCCGACGAGGGGAGCGGAACTGGGACACCATGCCGCATGGTGTCCCCTCCTGATGTCTGCAGCGCCCAGCCCTGGTAATAGGGATTGAAGAAGGTCCCGCCCTGCCGCGGGGCCTTGCCGTCCCAGTTGACCGGGATGCCGAGGGCCGTCATGTTGGCCAGCAGGTCGTTGAGCTCGGTGATGCCGCCGCGCTTGGGATGGTTGGACGCCAGCACCGTGATATCGGGCCGGCCCTTTAGCGTGGCAGTGGCGAAGGCGCTGAGCACGCGCTTGGGGCCGCACTCGATGAACGTGCGCACTCCCTCGTCGTACATGCGCTCGAGCTGCTTGATGAACTCGACCGGGCTGGTCATCTGCTTGATCAGCATGTCGTAGATGCCCTGGGTGTCCGTCGGGAAGAAGTCGGCGGTCACGTTGGAGAGGATCTTCATGTCGGCGGGCTTTATCGGTATGCTCTCGAGGAACCTGCGGTACGGGCCCATGGCCGACTTGATTATCTCGGAGTGGAAGGCGTGGCTGACCGGTATCTCGCCGGCCTCGACGCCCATATCCTTGAAGTGCTGCACGGCGTGCTCGACTGACTTCGCCTCGCCGGCGATGACGGTCTGCAGCGGGCAGTTCTTGTTGGCGCAGATAACGTAGCCCTTTATCTTCTTGAGCTCCGCGTCCACCTTGTCGCAGCCAAGCGCCACCGAGGCCATCTTGCCCGGGTCCGCGACCTTGACGCTGGCCATCTCCTTGGCCCGGTTGGTGACGGCGCGCAGGCCGTTCTCGAAGCTGAAGATGCCGGCCGCGGTGGCGGCGGCGTATTCGCCGAGCGAATGGCCTATGGCCATGTCGGGCTTTATGCCGAACTCGCGGAAAAGCCGGTACATCGCTATGTCGGCCGTCATCATCGAAGGCTGGGTGAGCTGGGTCTGCTTTATCGCGGCCTCGCGCTTAGCCAGGTCTTCCCTGGATTCGCCGGGCTTCGACCAGATGGCCTCGGTCAGGCGCACGCCGATCATCTTCTCCAGTATGACGTCGGCCTCGTCGAAGGTGGACTGCACCACCTGGTACTTGGCGGCCAGGTCGCGCATCATGTCGACGTACTGGGAACCCTGGCCGGGGAACAGCAGGCCGACCTTGGCCTGGTTCACGCCGGCCTTGAAAGTATAGATGCCCTTGAGCTTGAAGTTGAGCGGCGGCTCGCTCCAGGCCTCGTCCCGGGCGTTCGTGGCCATGAACTCTATCTTGTCGGCGAGGTCTTTAGGGGACTTGGCGACTATGGAGACGCCCCAGGGGCCCCTGGTGTTAACCATCGACGGCTGGGCGTAGACGGCGAGAGGGTAGTTCTCCGGCCACTTCGAGACCACGGCGGCGGCCCCGGCCCTGGCGTTCTTCACCACGTCGGCCGGCGTCGAGCCGGTGAAGGTGACGGCTTCGCCCTGCAGGGCGGAGAACGGAGCCTTGGGGTTCTCGGTCATGGGAGCAGCGGCGACGGAGGCGGTCCGGACGGCCGTGGTCTCCGGTTTCTGGCCGGCGTACTCTTCCATGGTCACGTGGAAGTTGGTGCCGCCGAAGCCGAAAGACGAGATATTGGCCCGGCGTATGCCGCTCTTGTTCCACGGCTCGGGTTTGGTTATGACCCGGAAGAGGTTGAAGTCTATCTTCGGGTTGGGCTGCTCGAAGTTTATCGAGGTCGGCAGCGTCTTGTGGTGCAGCGCCAGGGCGGTCTTGACCAGGCTGACGGCGCCGGCGGCGGCCTTGGAGTGGCCTATCTGAGATTTGACCGAGGTGATGCCGAGCTTGCGGCCCTTCAGGTGGGGGCCGAACACTTCCTTGAGCGTCTCCCCCTCTGCCGCGTCGCCCACCACGGTGGCGGTGCCGTGGCACTCCACCAGGTCCACGTCGCCGGGACCGTAGTCGAGGCCCGCGAAGGCGGCCTCGATGGCCAGCTTCTGGCCCTTGGGGTTGGGGGCCGTGATGCCCTTGCCCTTGCCGTCGGAAGAGGCGCCCACGGAATTGATGAGCGCGTATATCCTGTCCCCGTCGCGCACGGCGTCGGAGAAGCGCTTAAGCAGATAGACCGCCACGGCCTCGGCCATGACGAAGCCGTTGGCCCGGGCGTCGAAGGCGTAGGAGCCGTCGGCCGACAGCGCGCCTATCTTGCAGAACTTCACATAGGCGGGCGCGCTCATCATCTCGTCGGCGCCGCCGGCCACGGCCATGTCGAACTTGCCGGCGCGCAGGCCCATGACGGCGTAATCGAGCGCGGCCATCGAGGAGGCGCAGGCCGCGTCCATGGTCATGTTGGGGCCGTTGAGGTTGAAGAGGTTGGCTATGCGGCCGGCCGTCACGTTGGACAGTTCGCCGGGCATGGTGTCCTCGGTGATCTTTATGATGCCGTTGTCGATGCCGGCCTCGAACTCCCGTATCATCGCCTCCTGCGTCGCGCGGGGCAGGGAGGAGAAGGACGCGGTCTTGCGGAGGATGTCCTCGTTGTAGAACTTGTAAACGCGCAGGTCGGTGATCTCCTTGCGCATGGCGCCCATGGCGTTGCCGATGACGGCGGCGGTCCTGGTATTGTTGAAAGGCTTCTTATCGTAGCCGGAATCCTCGAACGCCATGCGGACGGCCTCGACGGTCATCTGCTGGAGGCGGGAGATCTGGTCCGCTATGGTCGGCGGGATCTTGTACCTGATAGGGTCGAATTTGAAGCCCTCGATGAAGCCGCCTATCCTGGAATACGTCTTGTCGGCGGCTTTGCGGTCGGCGTCGTAGTAGAGGCGCCAGTCCCAACGGTCGGCCGGGACCTCGGAGAGGCAGTTCCTGCCCTCCAGGACATTGTTCCAAAACTGGTCTTTGTTGAGGGCCTTTGGGGCTATTATGCCGAGGCCGACTATCGCTATTTTTTCATTGTTCATATTTGTGTTTCGCCTCCATGGCGGCACAGCCCGCGGGTCGCTGGCAGGGGGCCGGTGACTCGGGACTGTCTGGGGATGTAGGTCTTGCTCATTTCAGGGGTAAAAAGGGTGTGGAGCGGGCAAAAGCGGCCCTGCACCGGGCTTGTTGCTCAGTAGGGAGACTCCATTTATATATCTTATTAAATCCGGGGGTCCGGGTTCAAGTTCAAGGGGTACCGGGACGGGATCGCGGCGCCGGGCGGTCCAGCGCCAGGAGGTAGAGCGTGCCCCCCTCCCGGGAGAGGGGCGTATCGTATTTGATGGTCGCCGCGGTGCGGTAGGCGGGGTTGGGGGCGAAGGAGACCATGGCCCTGTAGTCGTTGACCTTCTGCCAGTCCCATTCCCCTATGGATTTCAGCGGCTTGAGGCTTCGCAGCGAGGCCATGTTCTCGTCGTAGGAATGCCAGGCGTTGAAGTCGAAACCGTTGGCTATCTCCGCCGGCGCGTAGCCCGCCGCGGAAGCCGCGGCCGCTATCTCCCACTTCGCCCTGTTCCAGGACAGGTAGTCCCTTATCCCCGCCCAGGATATGCCCGCCGCGGCCAGCAGCAGGACGGCCGCCGCCGCGCGGGAGAATCTGGCGTGCCTGGAGGCGTAGGCCGCCGAGGCGAGGAACCACGGGAAGAAGACCAGCAGGTACCGGTCGAAGAATTTGGCGCCGGCCAGCGAGGCGGCCAGCTGCAGCAGCGAGGCCCAGGCGAGGGCCTTCAGCGCCGGCTCGCCGGAGCGGAAGGCCAGGGCGGAGGCGCTGGCCAGCACGGCGGCGGCCGCGGCGGCCAGCAGCGTGGCGGACTTCCAGAACCAGGCCGAGGCGAAGAAGCCGGAGACTTTCTCGGGCTGTCCGGCCAGCGTCAGCGTTCCCAGGCCTCCCCCGTGCAGGCTGTTCTCCAGCACCGGCAGCGGGCCTTCCATGTAAGCGAAAAAACCCAGGGCCAGCACCGCCAGCACCACGGCCGCCTTGGATAACCGGTTAGGGAAGCGGTTGCGGTTGAAAAAAGAGGGAAAGGCCACGGCGAGCCCGGCCGCGGCCGGCAGCAGGAAGAACCCGGTCTCCAGCAGCAGGGCCAGCAGCCGCGTGAGGCTCTCGACAAGGAAATGGCCCGGTTTGGAAAGATAAGCCAGCGTGGAGCCGGAAACATAGTTCACCGAGGCCCAGGTGGGGCCGTGAAAAAAGTTGAACCAGACCTGGTAACCGGTGAAGGCCGCCAGAGGCAGCGCCCAGAGCAGGGCCAGCTTCCTCCCCTTGTCCGGGCGCGCCAGCAGCAGCGGCGTGAAGGCCAGCGGCAGGAAGATGCCCAGCTGCCGCGTCAGGTAAGCTCCGGCCGCGGCGGCCCCCGCCGCCAGCAGCAGCCCTTCCCGGCCTTGCTCCAGGAAAAGAGTGAAGAGCCGGAACGAGAGCAGCATCCAGAAGAGGTAGGTCATGTCCGTCATGAAGGAGTTGCCCAGCAGGACGGACAGGGGGTTGAATACCAGCGCGGCGGACAGCAGCGCCGAGACGGCGGGAGAGGCGCCCAGGCCCGCGCAGATTCGGAACATCAGCCAGGCCGAGCCGCAGGCGCAGAGCGCCGTGTAGAGGCGAAGGGACTGGAAACCCTCGCCGAAGAGAAGGGCGGAGAGGGCTCCCCCGGCCAGGTGCAGGACCTGCGTGGCGGAAGCCCAGTCCGAGAGGCGCAGGACGCCGTCTTTCAGCAGCCTCTCGGCCGCCATCGCGTAGGACCAGTCGTCGTTCAGCGGGAAGGCGAAGCCGGAGGCCCAGCCGTTGAGCAGGAAAAAAGCGAAGAACGCGGCTGGAACCGCGAAAGCGATGATCTTTTCTCCTGAAGGTTTCCCCATTAGTGCCGCCCCGGCTGGAACTGATGATAATAAATTGAAAAAGGAGCCGCAAGGGCGCCGCGCCGGTACCTCTTATTGTAAAGAACCCGGGATTTATATTAATATGGACTCTTCCGGAAGCACATATGAAAATAAAATTCTGGGGCGCGCGCGGCAGCATACCCGTATCGGGTGAGAAATACCTGAAATACGGCGGGGACACCACCTGCCTGGAGATACGCGCCGCCTCCGGCGAGCTCGTGATCGTAGACGCGGGCTCCGGCATCAGGCTGCTGGGCAAGGAACTGCTCAAGGAAGGGCTCTCCCGGTTCACGATGCTCTTCACCCATTCGCACTGGGACCATGTGCTGGGCTTCCCCTTCTTCGCGCCGATCTACCGCAGGAAAGTCGCCATAACGATGATGGGCTGCTCCTTCTCCGAGGAGGAGCCGCTGCGCGAGATAGTCAGCAAGACCATGCGCCCGCCGGGCTTCCCGGTCAAGTTCGAGGAGATCTCGGCCTCGTTCAATTTCGCGCCGATCTGCGCCAGGGGGCTGGAGATAGGTTCGATGAAGGTGGAGCCGATAGAGATCAGCCATCCCAACCGCGGCCTCGGGTTCAAGTTCAGCGAGGACGGCAAGACTTTTGTTTTCCTCACCGACAACGAACTGGGCCACCGCCACGAGGGAGGCCGCAGCTTCGAGGACTACGCCGCTTTCGCCCGCGGGGCCGACCTGCTGGTGCACGACTCCGACTATACCGAAGAGGAATACCCGGTCCACCGCACCTGGGGCCACTCGACCCATGGGCAGGCCATGGAGCTCGCGGTGGCGGCCGGCGTCGGCTCGCTGGGCTTCTTTCATCACAACCAGGACCGCGGCGACGCGGAACTGGACTCCATCGTGGAATCCTGCGGCCGCCAGCTTTCCGGGAGGGAGGCCGCGCCCTCGTCCGTTTTCGCGGTCAGGGCAGGACAGGAGATACTACTGTGAAATTCAGCGTCTATTCGCTTTGGACCGATCCTTACTTCTACCTGGCCGCCGTCGGGCTGGGCCTCGGTCTTTTTCTCCTTATCTATTCGATAAGGCGCTACCTGGAGCTGGCCAACCGCTCCGAGCTGGAGGACGAGCCGCTGGAAACAGCTCCCGCGCAGGAAACCCCGCAGGGCGAGCTTTTCTCCGCGCCGGCCGGGGATGAGCCGGCCGCCGAAGTTCCGGCCGAGGCGCCCGCGGAGGGCTACGCCGAGGAACCCTCCGTCGCGCAGGAGCAGGCGCCCGAGGAACATTCCCCGGCCGAGACTTTCGTGATGGGCATCTACGAGTCGCTCAAGTCGCTCGACGCCAGGATGGGGAAGCTGGAGAATAAACTGGGCGCCGAGCGGATCAGTTCCGAGTTCACCGTGAAGTTCCTCGAGGACATCCTGTCCGATCTCGACAGCCTGGACAAGGAAAAGATAAAGGGCAGGCTCGAATACCTGGTCTCCGACCTGAAGCGGAAATAACCTCCTTTAAGTGAAGATCCTGGGCAGTCCGATACACCGTCTCCTGACCGCCGCGCTTCTTCTGGCGCCGGCGGCGGCCCGGGCCGGTCTGCTGCCCGACGGCGCTTTTTCCGACGACGCGCGCGGCACCACCGCGGCGGCTTTCCTTAAATCCCCCCCGGCGGCCAGGATAGAGGCGCTGGGCGGCGGCGGCCTGGCGGCGCCCGCTCCGGATTCCGTCTTCTTTAACCCGGCGGCCCTGGCCGGCCTGCGCGGCGCCTACGCCGTCTCCGGTTACGAGTCCTTGCTGGAGTCCGCTTACAGGGCCTCGCTGGCCGTTTCCATTCCGGGCTCGGGCGGGACCACCTGGTCGGCCGGCGCGGTGTTCGGCTCCGGCGGCAAGCTCGATCTCCTCGACGCGCGCGGCGACTATGGCGGCAGCTTCACCCATTATGACGCGGCGCTTTTCGTCTCCGCCGCCTTCCCGCTGCGCGACGGAGGCTTCGGCTTTTCCCTCAAAGGCATACGCAGCGCGCTGGGCGACGTTTCCGCCTTAGGCGCCGCCGTGGACCTGGGCTACATGAGCTATTCCCGCCGCAGGGACGGCGCGGATATGGCGCTGACGCTGCGCAACCTGGGCACGCCGCTCAAGTACGAGGAGGAAAGCGACCCCCTGCCGCTGGAACTGGCCGCCGGCCTTCTCTGGCGCTACGCCGGCGGTTTCAGACTGATGGCCGACGGCAGGATGCCGGTCGACCACGCGCCCTATTTCATAATGGGAGGAGAGTATGGGGTGCCTTTCGGTTCCGCCGCTTCCTTCGCGCTGCGCGCGGGGTTCAGCAGCAAGAGCCTCGACGACCTGGGGGCGGCCGGCTCTATCAGCGGCGGCTTCGGCCTGGGACTGGGCGCCGCCGCTTTCGACTACGCTTTCGTGCCCTACGGCGACCTGGGCTCCACTCACCGCGTAACTTTGAGCTGGCTGCTGGGCTCCGCATCGGCCAGGTCCGCCGGGGAGCCTTCCGCGGGCCGGAGCACGGCCAGGACGGTAGTGGCCTCTTTCGCCGGCGGCGGCGCGGGGCTGGTAGTGTCAAGGCAGCTCGAGGAGCAGTTCTCCGGGTTCGGCGCCGAAATTATCCCCCGCTCCTCGTCCGGGTTCACGGACGCCGAGCGCAGGCTTCTGACCGGCCAGGAGTCCCCGTCCTACGCCGAGCTGGCCGCGCTGGGCAGGGCGCTGGGCGCGGCCCGCGTGGCGCACGGCACGGTCTTCTTCGACGAAAATGATGGTTACAGGATAGAGGCGGTCCTGGTGGATTCCGCCGGCGGCAAGGCCGTCTCTTCGGCGGTGGAGACGGCGGCCGACGGCTACGCCCTGGCGGGCGCGGCGCGGCGCCTGGCCGACAAACTGCTGCGCGGGCTGCCCTGACGCAGTTTTTTACCTATAACCGCCAGCATGGCCCGGTTCAGCCTGCCGTTGGCGGCCAGTGTCTGAGGCCCGAACTCCGTCGGAACCTTCCAGCCTTTCCCCGAAAAATCGCTGACCTTTCCCCCCGCTTCCTTCACCAGCAATAGTCCCGCGGCCACGTCCCAGGGCTTGAGGTTGAATTCCCAGTAGCCGTCCAGGCGGCCGCAGGCGGTCCAGGCCAGGTCCAGCGCCGCCGAGCCCATGCGGCGTATGTCGTGGGAGAGCTTCAGGAATTCCGCGTAGAACGAGCAGTAGAACTCCGCCTTCTCGCCGCGGTCGTAGGCGAAGCCGGTGGCCAGCAGCGATTTTGAGAGTACCGGCGCGCGGGAGACCCGGATGCGGCGTCCGTTGAGCGAGGCGCCGCGGCCCTTTACGGCGAAGAAGAGCTCGCCGCGGAACGGGTCGAGGGTGCCGCCGGTCCTGATCTCACCGCCGTCGTAGTAGGCCGCGGTGACGGCGGCGGCCGGGAAGCCGTGGGCGTAGTTGGTGGTGCCGTCGAGGGGGTCTATGATCCAGGCGGGGCGGCCGGGCCTGAAGGTGTCGACGCCTTCTTCGGCGAGGAGGCCGTGGTCCGGGAAATGGCGCCGGATGAGGGCGATGGCGTTCTTCTGGGAGGCGAGGTCGGCGGCGGTGAGGAGGTCGGCGCGGCCTTTGAGGGAATAGCCGACTTTGCCGAATCTGGCCTTGAGTATCTTTCCGCAGGACAGCAGTATCTCTCTGAGCAGTTTTTCAGGCGTCATAAATCGGTATAACTATGCCGGGGGCATGCCGGGGCGGCAGCCCGCAAAACGCGGGTCGCGCACACCGTGCGCTCTCCTCCTCACTCGGCCCTCGCGCTTACGCAAGCTCGGGCCTTCGCGAAGGTTTTGCCAGGCTGCCGCCCCGTCTCCCCCGGCTGTCTCCTTATGGGACGCTGGACAGGTTGGCTCACCATGGGGACACGCGGCGAGGAACATGAGGAGCTTTTTCCCCGAGCTGAGCGAGGGAACCGGCACTGCCGGACGGGCATGAATGTCTGAGGCCTAGCGCGCTATGCGCGCAGGCCGAGTTCGTGCCCGGCCGAGCGAAGCGAAGGTGGGCCCGGAAAAAGCGAACCGTGACGAGCGCGTGTCCCCACGGTGAGCCGGGGACGCTGTTTTTTCGTGGTGAGTCCCCGGCAGCCCGGCATAGTTGTTCCATTATTTTACCCCTTTTAAAGCTTTCAGGGCGCAGAAGAGTTCGGGCGGCAGGGCGGGGCGGAAGACTTTTATTTTCCGTGAGAGGCGCTTCTCCAGGGTCCGGACCAGGCCGGCCCGGAACCACGAATCGTCCGTGAGGCCGCCCCACAGGGCCGCGGGCAGGGGGCCGCGCCCGCCGGGCAGGAAGCCGTCGTCGCGCAGTTCGGCCGCCAGCGCGGCCAGCTCGGTCCAGGCCAGTTCAGCCAGCTCCAGCGCCGCCGGGTCGCCCCCCCGCGCTTTTTTAACCACTTCGGCGGCGAAAGCCGCGGCCTTACCGGCCGCGCCGGCCCCGGCGGGAATCTTTCGCCTCTTCAGCTTCAGCCAGGCCAGGCCCAGCCAGAGCCCGGACCCGGGGTCGCCGCCTTCGGGGGCGTGGCCGCCGGCTTTGATAAAACTCCCGCGGCCGTCCGGCGCCAGGGCCACCGAGCCGGTTCCCGCTATCACAAGGACTCCCCGCCTGGCGCCCAGCGCCGCTCCGTATGCCGCCTCGGCGTCCGATATCACTCCCACGGTTTCGGCCCGCCCGGCCAGGGACGAAGTTATGAATTCCTTTTTCCATGCCTGTGAGAAGGCCCTCCGGGTCGCCACGAATAGCGGGACCCCGGGAGGTGCCCCGCGGCGGTCCAGGAAATCCTTTATCATTATGGGGAAAGACTTTATTGCCCGGGAGGGCAGGCGGTCCTGTCCAAGGACCCGCCCGCGGCGGTCAACGGCGCATAGCCTGGTCCAGGAAGCGCCCCTGTCGGCGCCGGCCGCGGCCGGTATTCCCCGGGGTTTGACGGGCGGCATGGACTAATGATAGCATAAGTCCTTCGGCGCCTTTATTATGATGAAGCAACAGGATTCCGCAACCCTCGCCTCGCTGCTGTCCTACGATAACATCTTCTACCTTGAAGGGCCCTGCGACAGGCCCGGTCTGGTCGCTTTCCTCGCTTCCAAACTGCACCCCCGGGTGGCCGAAGTGATAGGCGAGAAGGCCCTGGTGGACCGCCTCAACGAGGTGGAGAAGCTCAACAATGTCCTGGAGACCGGCCTCTATATCCCGCACGCCAAACTGCCGGACCTGCCCGATTTTCACGCCGCTATGGCCGTGATCCCGGCCGGCCTCAAGGACCCCGCCTCTCCCTACGCGGTCAGGGCCGCCGTACTGCTGCTTTCCCCCGGTAAGCCGCCTTTCTTCCAGCAGCACCTCAATATGCTGGCCTCCATGGCCCGCACCTTCCAGACCCCGTTCATCGACAAACTCTGCGCCCTGCGCTCGCCCGCGGAAGCCGCGGCCCTGTTCTCCTCTGGCAAGCCCTGAAGCCCGGGTAAGCATTTTCTAATCCAAGAATGAGCATGAAATCACCCGGCGTTACTCCGTCGTAATTCTTTAGCTAGGCCTCCTTTTCGTATTGCCGCAGTACCCGTA
>WOVA01000027.1 GCA_009773155.1 Elusimicrobiota bacterium | reverse complement strand
CAGCGAAATGGCGGCGCCGCGCGCGCGGCCGCCGCGCCAGGCGTAGAGGGCCGCGGCCAGCGCCGGCAGCGCCAGCAGCAGGAAGACGGGGTCGCGGAAGGAAAGGTCCGTCACCGCCCGTCCCCTTTCGGCAGATTGTACGGGGACACCATGCCGCATGGTGTCCCCCGCTGCTGCGGGGGCGGCGGAGGAGGAGGCGCGAAGAAGCCGTGCAGGCCGCCGAGCAGCGCGCGCAGCCGCTCTATATCGGAGTCCCGCTCGGTCTCCGAGGCCGGCAGCCTGGCGAATTTGACCAGGTCCGCCTTGCCCGAGAACACCCGCGAGCCCGATATCAGGTCCGCGGGGAGCTTTTTTTTGTTGAGGGCCTTGAGGAGGTCCGCGGTGGTCATGAGCTGCGCGTCCACCCCGCCTTCCCCGGCGAGATAGGAGCGGTATATATCGGCGAGCTCCGCGTAGAAATTCTTGGGCGCGGCCTCGTCCCAGGTTCCCGAGGCCAGCAGCCGGTCTATGCCGCGCAGCGCGTTCTCATAGGGCGGCAGCGGCGGGCCCTCCCCCGGGCCGCCCGCGTTGCCGGTCCCGGAACGGCGGCGTTTATACCACCACAAAAGCGCGGCGGCCGCGGCCAGCAGAGCGGCCAGCCACCAGACCCACCGGGGAACGCCGAAAGCGAAGGGCGGGTAGATGTCGCGTATTTCGGTGGGCGGCGTCTGCTCTTTTATGAACGGCTCGATCTCCACGGGGACTTCCGGCGCGCGGGCGGAGTATTCCCCCCCTGGGCCGGAGAGAGCGAAAGCGAGAGCCGGGAAGGTGGAGACGCCCAGGGCGAAAGGAACGGCTTTCAGGCGGAATACTCCGCCGTTATCCCCGCGCTTTTTGAACGAATATTCCAGGACGCCGAAGTCGCCCGTCGGCAGGGAGGAGGTGTCCAGCGCCAGCGAATAGCCAGCGGGCCAGGAGGCTTCGAATTCCAGCCTGAAAGGCTCGCCCAGCACCGGGTTCTCCGCTGGTTTGGAGACGGAAAAAGAGACGGTCGGGGCGGCCTGGACGGCCGCCGCGCAGAAGAGGAGGGCGGCGAGGGCGCGGAGGAGCATCGGCTACTTTTTCTTCTCCCTTCTCCTGAAGAACTTGACGACGGGGTCGAAGATCTCCCCGGCCGTGCTGATGCGTATCGGCTCTACGCCGCAGAGGCGGAAGACCTGTTCGGCCCGCTCCGTCCTGCGCCGCCGCTCCTCCGCGTAGGCGCGCCGCACGCCGGGGTCGGAGAGGTCGGCGGTGTAGAGAGCCCCGTCCTCAAGGCCCCTGGCGGTCAGCACGGCGGGCAGGGCCGGCAGTTCCTTTTCCAGTTCGTCGTTGACCATCACCGGTATCAGGTCGTGGCGCAGGGCGGCGCGCCTGACCGCACCCTCGTAGTCGGGGCCGTCGAAGTCGGAGATGAGTATCAGGATGCTGCGGTGCTTGAGGATCTTGTTGGCGGCGTCGAGGGCGGCCGTGATGTCGGTGCCGCGGCCCTTCGGGACGTGCGCCAGCATCTCGCGGATGATGCGCAGGGCGTGCGTGCGGCCCTTGCGCGGCGGGATGTATAGCTCGGGCTCCGCGGTGAAGGTCATCAGCCCCGTCTTGTCGTTGTTCTTGAGCGCGGCGAAGGCGAACAGAGCCGCCAGGTCGGCCGCGGCCTCGTTCTTGAACCGGCCGCGGCTGCCGAAGAACTGCGAACCCGAGAGGTCGCAGAGCACCATCAGCGTCAGCTCGCGCTCCTCCATGAAGCGCTTGACGAAGGGCCTGGAGAAGCGGGCCGTGACGTTCCAGTCTATCGAGCGCACGTCGTCGCCCGGCGTGTACTCGCGCACCTCCGCGAATTCCATGCCGCGGCCCTTGAAGACGCTCAGGTAGTCGCCGGCGAAAGTCTCCGAGACCAGCTTGCCGGTCCGGATCTCTATCTGGCGCACCTTGTTGAGTATCTCTGCGGTGTTCATGGGACGCGCCCCTTACGGCACCTCTATCGTCTCGAAGACGGTCTTGAGGATGTCCTCGGATTTTACGTTCTCCGCCTCGGCCTCGTAGGTCACCAGTATCCTGTGGCGCATCACGTCGTAGCCGACGGCCTTGATGTCCTCGGGCGTCACGTAGCCCCGGCCGTTGAGGAAGGCGTAGGCCTTGGCGGCCCGCACCAGGAAGATGGTGGCGCGCGGGCTGCCGCCGTAGAGTATCCACGGTTTGATCTTCTCCAGGCCGTACTCGGCCGGGTTCCGGGTGGCCAGGACCAGGTCGAGGATGTACTTCTTGATCTTCTCGTCGATGTAGATCTGGTCGCAGGTCTCGCGCGCCTTGAGTATGGTCTCCACGGGTATGGAGGAGCCGACCTTGGGCGTGTCGCGGCGCGACATGGTCTCCAGGATCCTGGCCTCCTCCTCGCGGGTGGGGTAGGTGATCTTTATCTTGAGCATGAAGCGGTCCACCTGCGCTTCCGGCAGCGGGTAGGTGCCTTCCTGCTCGATCGGGTTCTGCGTGGCCAGGACCAGGAAGAGCTCCGGCAGCTTGAAACTGGTGTCGGAGATGGTGACCTGGCGCTCCTGCATGGCCTCCAGCAGCGCGCTCTGCACCTTGGCCGGCGCGCGGTTTATCTCGTCGGCGAGCAGGATATTGGTGAAGACCGGGCCCTTCTTGACCGCGAAGGTTCCTTCCTTCGGATTGAAGATCAGCGTGCCGACGATGTCGGCCGGCAGCAGGTCAGGCGTGAACTGCACGCGCTGGAACTGCGCGGCGACCGCTTCGGAGAGCGTCTTGACGGTCAGGGTCTTGGCCAGGCCGGGCAGGCCTTCCACCAGGACGTGTCCGTTGGCCAGCAGGGCCACCATGAGGCCGTTGACCAGGTCCTCCTGACCGACGATGACCTTGGCTATCTCTTTTCTCAGGTCCTGGAGGAAAAGACTCTCCTCCCGGACCTTCCTGTTAAGCTGGGTTATATCCAGTTCCATCCGACGACTCCTTTGGGCCCGCCGGGCCCTTTGCCGGGGCCCGCGCCCCGGCCGGCGAAACTTCCAGACTATGGCTGTGCCGTAACAAGCGCTATGCGCCTCAGACGGCCTACTTGGGGCTGAATATCGGCTCTGGCTTGAGCTCTTTTAACTGCTGTTCCTTCTGCGTTTCCAGGTTCTTGCGGACCTTGTTTATCGCTTCCAGGGCCTTTAGGCGCACTTCCTCGTCGTAATCGTTGAGCGAGCGGCCCAGGACCGGGATGGCTTCCTTGTTGGTGAAGCCGCTGATGGCCTCGACCGCCTTGAGGCGGGTATCCTTGTCGTAGTCGTTGAGGGCCTCCGCCAGCAGGGCCAGGCTGACCTGGGTCTTGTCGCTGGAGAGCATTTTTATCAGGGCCTGCTTGGTCGCCGCTTCGGTCTCCTCCTGGAGCATCTTCTTTAGTATCGACGGGGCCATCTCGTCCTGCAGCTGCCAGAGCAGCTCGGCGGCGGCGTAGCGCACCTTATCGTTGGCGTCCTGCGTCAGGCCGCGCAGCGTCTTGACGGTGTCCGGAGAGAACTTGAGGTTGTAGGCCTTCTCGGTCTTGACCGGGAGCGCCTCTGTGGTGTGGTCTTTCTTGACCTGCTCAGCCTGCTGTACGCGGGCCTTTTCCCGCTTGTCCTGCTGGACCAGGTAGTAGATACCGCCGATGAAGATCAGGAGCAATACGATCCATTTCATTTGAGAGCCGCCTTGCCGCGCGCCGCGGCTATCCCGCGCACGGATACCTTGATTTTACCGCCCGACAGAACGGCGTCGGCCAGCTCGCCTTCCCTGAGCCTGCGCCAGGGTCCCGCGTCCAGAGGTTCGCTGGAGAAGACCGCGCCGCCGGGCGAGGTCCTCCAGGCTATCTCCCCCCAGTCCCAGCCCGGGGTCAGCAGCGAGTCTTTCTTTTTCTTCAGCGGGTAGTGGCAGAGGACGCAGAGCCTGCTGCCGTCGGAAACGAAAATGTTCAGGCCGCGGTAAGGCGCTTTCACGCCGGGCCTGTCGCCGGAGCAGGACCCCCAGACCGTCCAGATCTCGTCGAGGGCCATCTCAACGGCCAGCGCGAGGTCGCCGTAGGCGTCGCGCATCTTGACGAGCTGCCAGAAGAGCACCTCGCTGTCGCTGGCGCCGCGCAGCCGGGCGGCGCAGGAGCCCAGGTTCTCGCGTATCTCGGGGCAGATGCTGAGAGTGCCGTTATGGGCGAACAGGAGCCCTTCCCCGGCGAAAGGGTGATTGTTCTCCGGGCGGACGAGGCGCGCCCTGGAGAGGCCGAGGGGGTTGGAAGCGTCCCTGACATGGGCTATAAGAGTCCCGGGACCGGCCGCGCGCCGCAGGGTCCGCGTGAAAGACGGGACCGCGTCCGCCAGCGGCGACGCGCTGCGCTCCAGGGCGGCTATTCCGCCGTCAGGCGCGACGCGGCCGACGCCCCAGCCGTCGGCCTGCCGCCGTGACGGGTCGGCCGAGGCCTGTGCGGGCAGGGACAGCGGGCCGCCGGCGAAAAGAGCCGTGAGGTCCGTTTTTCCCGACGAGATTGATGCGGCCATTCTGCACATAGGCAGGGACTATTTAATCAATTTTTTCGGCACGCTTCAAGGAGTCAATGGAGATATCATTGCTCCGGCTTGTGCGCCGTGTGGCGGGTTTTGATATAATCAAATCCGGGCGCCCCGCCCTTACCGGCGGCGCGACAACGGGAGGAGAGATTATGCAAGAAGACATTCTGCCCTCGGCGGCCCCTATAGGGGCGGTCACGGAGGACGCCGGCCCCAGGTCCGCCGGCTTCAACGAGCGCTTCATCGCCTATGTGATAGACGCGCTGCCCTTCGTCCTGGCCGCTTACTGGACGATGGGCATGATGATAGCCTCCGGCCGCCTGGCCGACACTACGGCCGGCCAGTTCATGTGGAAGCTGGTCTGGATAGCTCTTTACGTCGTTTACGAGACCTGGCTTTCTTCCGGCGGCAGGGCTACCGTGGGCAAACTGCTCATGGGCATACGGGTGAGGGCGAAGGACGGCTCAGATCTTTCCGTCCCCAAGGCTTTCTTCCGCTCGCTGGGATATTTCGTCAGCGCCACCCCTATCAACCTCGGCTATGTGCTGGCCCTCTTCACCCCCGACAAGCGCGCTCTTCACGATTACATAGGCGGCAGCCGCGTCATAAGCATAAAGGAGCGCGGGGATTTAGCGCAGGGCGCGGTCTTCGCCGTGTCCTGGGCGCTTATGCTGTTCTTCGGCGTGACCTGGCTGAACCAGACCTTCCTGTCCATGACGCCCTCCGAGAAACGCCTGGTGGCGCAGGCCCGCCGCGGCGTAGACGCGGTCGCGAAGCTGCAGGAGATGCATATGGATTCCTACGGCGTCTATACCGACGATATCAGGCGCCTGGCGGCGATGAGCGGCGACGTGGGCCGGTTCAGGCAGGAGCTGGTGGACTGCATAGATCCGGCCTCGCTGGTCATAGCGACCGACGGGAGCGAGTACGTGGTCAGGGCCAAGGCGAAGAACTGGCGCAAGACCGAGGTCGCCTCCTCCAGCCGGGATAAAAGATAGGCCCCGCCGGGCGGGCGGGGCGCGCAAAAGGGAGGCTGTCCGCTGCCGCGGACGGCCGCCCTTTTTTTTACGGCCGGCTCCTCAGTAGGAGCGGCGCTTTTCGGCGCCCGCCTGGCAGGTCAGGCAGTAGCGGGCCGAGGGGAGCGCGTTGAGCCGCTTGGGCGCTATCGGCTTCTGGCACTGCTCGCAGACGCCGTAGATGCCGTGGTCTATCTTGCGCAGGGCCGCCTCGATGTCCTCCAGCATGAGTCTCTCGTTGTCGGAGAGCTCGAAGAGTATCTCCTTGTCCAGGCTCTGCGTGGCCTGGTCGATCGAATCCCCCACTTCGGGCTCGTTGAGGTCCAGGTTCTTCTTGGCCTCGACGGTGCGGGAGATGGTTTCCCTCTGGACCAGCAGTTTCTTCTTTATCTGCTCGGCCTCTTTGCGGCCGCCGCCGGCCTGACCCTTGTCGGGCGCGGCTTTTTTCGCGGGCTTTTTGGCCTTCGCGGGCGCCGCTTTCTTTACGGTTTTGGCGGCTTTCTTGGCCGGCCTGCTTTTACTGGTTTTCATATGTCCTCCTGCTGAGATCATCCCTGCGAGGTCGTGAAGTACATGGGCGACCTCTCCGTTATTATCCTGCGGTTCTTCCTCATCGCTTCCCTGTAATAAGCCGGGGTCCTGAACATGCCCTCTATGGCCTGCCCGTCGGCGAACAGCGGCTTCCCGGAGAGCCTCGCCCCGGCCCGCCGGTCCAGCTCGCGCGCGCAGGGACCCAGCGGATCCAGGCCGGG
This sequence comes from Elusimicrobiota bacterium, assembly GCA_009773155.1. GTDB lineage: Bacteria > Elusimicrobiota > Elusimicrobia > Elusimicrobiales > UBA9959 > UBA2231. The sequence continues at coordinate 26,251 of WOVA01000027.1, read as the reverse complement.
CGCGTCGGAGCAGAGCAGGAAGGTCCAGGGCATATCGTACGACGGTATGAAAGCGTGATAGGAGAAGACGCGCCGGAATACCCGCCGGAGGGTGGCCGCCAGCGCGGCGTGCAGGCCGAACTGCGAGGGCAGGCCCGGCCCGGCCTGGGTCACGAAGAGCCCGCCGGGCGCCAGCCTGGCTTTCAGCCGGCGGTAGAATTCCAGGGTGTAGAGCCTGAAGGCGGGCCCGCCCTCGATAGGGCTGGGCAGGTCGGAGCAGACGATGTCGAAGCGCCGGCGGGACCGCAGCACCGGCAGGCGCGCGTCCTGCACCAGCAGCCGCAGCCGGGGGTCGTCGAAGGCGCCGCGGTGCCAGGAGGGCATATGCTCCCGGGCGAAGCGCAGTATCTTGTGGTCTATGTCGGCCATCACCACCGAGCGCAGGCCGCGGCAGTTGAGGAACTCGCGGGCGGTGGCGCCTTCCCCCCCGCCCATGACCAGGACGGATCGGGGGTCGCGGTGGAGGAGCAGCGGCGGCACGGCCAGCGCCTCGTGGTAGATGAACTCGTCGCGCTCGGAGGACTGGGTCTCGCTGTCGATGACCAGGATCTTCCCGAAAGCGGCGGACTCCACCATCACCGCGTCCTGGAAGGCGGTGCTGGAGGAGGCCAGCACCTTCTTTATCCGGTGGGCGTGCATCTCGCCGGCCGAGAAGAACTCCGTGAACCAGCGGCCCCTGGGGAGAAGGCTGCGGGAGTCCTTTATCCAGTCGAATTTATTTTTCATGAAAGCCCGTGCCTACCTGGGGAGCAGACCCCGCTCCATCTTCATGACGCTGAAGTGTCCCGCCTTGAAAAGCCGCTTTACAACCTTGAAGGCTTCCCAGGGCCTGGTGGAGTCGCCGCAGGCGAAAAGGTCTATGGCGGCGTAGCCGTGCTCCGGCCAGGTGTGTATGGCGAAATGGGACTCCGCTATGACGACTACGCCCGAGACGCCGTGGGGCTTGAAATGGTGGAATATCGAGTCTATGATGGTGGCCTTGGCGGCCCTGGCGGCTTTGACCATGACCTCCTGTACTTCGTCCACCGACGAGAGACGGCCGGAGGGGCAGTTGTAGAGCTCTACTATCAGGTGTTGTCCAAGGGATTTCATGGTATCGCGGCCGTTATAAATTCAGCAGGCGCTGCCAGGGAGCCAGCGCCTGCGCTTAAGTCCGGTCAGAGAATCTATAAAAAAAGGAGGCCCCGGCGCAAGTTCACTGTTTTATGGAGATGTCCTGGACCCTGGTGAAGATAGAGCGGTCCCGGCGCTGGAAGATGGGGCTGCGGAACGGGAAGTCGAAGGTCAGGGAGAGGTTGTGGGTCGTGCCGAGCTCTCCCAGCGGGATGAAGGCGTAGTCCAGGCTGAAAAAGTGCAGCGTGGCGCCCGCGCCCAGCGAGAAGCCGCTGAGGTCGTCGCGCAGCCTGGCGGTGTTGAGGCCGGCGCGCAGCGAGAGGCGTGTGAGCTCGTTGGGTTCGGTGGAGAGCTCTCCGCCGAAGCACAGATAGGGCTCATTGCCCTTGGGGAACACGGCGTCGGCCGAGACCAGCATATTGCGGAAGGGGTTTACCGCGCCGCCCAGGCGCAGCGTGAGCGGGATCGGGGAGGACTCCGTGTCGTACTTCAGGCCGTTGCCCAGATTGGTCAGCGCCACGCCCAGCCTGTAGGGGATGGCCGTGAAGTTATAGGTCATCACTCCTATGTCGGCGGAGTAGGACTTGGCGGTATTGAGTATCCTCGACGAGATGTACCGGCCCGAGACGCCGATGGAGACGTCCATGTCCTTGTCCGAGAATTCGAGCACGGCCTTGCTGTAGGAGAGGGTGTAGACCTGGTCACGGGGAGTGAAGGAGCCGATCCGGGTGCCCGAGATGTCCGTCTGGTCTATGGCGCCGATGTCGGTCATGAAGACCGAGCCGCCCACCACCGAGTCGAAGCCGAGGCGGTGCGCGTAGGCGGCGTACTGGTAGCTGGTGTCGGCCACGTACTGGGAGCGCATGAATACCGCCGAGAGCTTGGGTATCTGCACCAGGCCCGCCGGGTTCCAGTAGATGGCCGAGGCCTCTTCGCTTATGGCCGAGTAGGCTCCGCCCATGGCAGCGGCGCGGGCGCCGACGGGGAGGTTGAGGAAGTCGGCGGAGGTCATGCCCGCCGCCTTGGAGGTGAAATAGTCCGCGGCCGGCGCCGGGATGGGCGCCGCGCAGATCAGCAGGGCCGCCGCCAGCAGGGCGGAGGACGCCTTAAGGCTGATGGGCGCGGGCCTGTTCATCTCTCCACCGCCAGCTTGAAGATCTTGTCTCCCCCCGTCGATTTGACCGACACGAAATAGACGCCGCTGCCTACGGGATTACCGCTCTCGTTGACGCCGCGCCAGATCAGCACGCCGGAGCCGGTGGCAGTGCCTTCCCATACCTTGGTGCCGGAGAGCGTGTAGATCTTGATATTCGCGGCCGCCGGCAGATTCGTCAGCGTTACGAAGCCCTGTCCCCTGTTGGGGTAGAAGGGGTTGGGATAGATCAGGACGCCGGACAGGTTCGTGGCCGCGTCCTTGATTATCAACTGGAAGATGCTGAAGTGGTTGAGGGAGGCGGTGATGGTCCTGTTCCCGGTGTTAACGCTGGTCTCCAGGGGCAGGCACTGGCCGTTGACCGGGTTGTACCTGGCCCAGACAAGTTTGGAGATGTTCTGGTTTATCTGTGATCTCTGGACGGAGGACATGTTCCCGTAGCCTATCGTGAACGAAACCGGTTCGAAAGGCTGAGTTCCCCCTTCGCTGTATATGTCCACGGCCAGCACCGGGAGCGTGTTGCGGTCCACGCCGCAGGGGTTGTCGGTGGACGAGATGACGCTGAGGTTACGAGAGGAGATGGCTACGGCCGTTTCCGCCTGGAAAGCGGCCGGAGGGATGGTCATGGAGACACTGTGGCCGTTGGGGAGCGTGCCCGCGATGACCGAGGTGACGCCCGGCACGCCGGTGCCGCCTACCGCGCCGGAGGGCGTCCCTGCGGGGCCGGCCAGCGTGAAGACGTCCGGGACCACTCTGGTCCGGGCCGTTATCACGTTCTCGCCGTTCTTTGCCGCCACGTCGAACTGGTAGGTGGTGGAGGTGAGCAGGCCCGTGACCGTGACCGTGTTCCCGGAGAAGTACTGGGCGAAGAGGACATGGGTGGAGACGTCGACGAAATTATTGGTGCTGCCGCGTACTTCGTAGTAGGTGGGTAAAGGATTTCTCCCCTGGTTCCAGGTCAGCGTCACGCCGGACATCGCTATCTCCGCCGTCGTCACGCCTGTCGGCGGCTGGGCGTGCGTGTATTTGGAGCCCAGGCTCACCGCGGCCGTGGGGACGCCGTTGCCGTTTAGGGCGTAGACCCTGGCGTAATAAACAGTGTTCGGGACCAGGGAGCCGAGCGGGTAGCTGGTGGCGGCGAGGACCGGGGAGCTGGTGAAGACCGCGAAATCCGGATGGAGCGAGTGATTTATCACGTAGTCGGTATAGGACGGGTTGCCGTTGGCCAGCCATCTAAGAGTTATGGTGTTGGTGCTGACGCCGGTGAAGCTCCAGGGCGCGGGCGGGTTGGCCAGGGTATAGATCCAGGGAGAGTAGCCGGGGGAGCCCCTTACGGGGCCGTAGCCCGTCGTCTTTACGGCGTAGGCCATGACCTGGTGTACCGTGTTCGTGGAGAGGCCGGTCTGTGTGTAGCCGGCGACGTAAACCGGGGAACTTATAAGGACCGCGGTGTCCGTCCCGGAACTGATATCGTAAATCTCGTAGTAATCCGCGCCGACCGATTCCACCCAGGACCAGCTTATCTGGTAGCCGCTGAGCGGGGTGCCCTGCAGGCTCTGCACCTGCGCCACGGTCACCGTGGAGATGTAGGGCGGAGCGGCCGGGGTGGAAAGAGTAACTGTCCCGTCGCCGTTGCGGGCCCGTACGCGGAAGTAGTAGAGGTTGTTGGGCTCTATGCCCGTCACGGTATAGGTCGTGGAGGTGAAGCCGTCGTCGAAGCTGACCGGCGTGGAGATGTTGATGGAGAAGTTGGAGCTCGTACTCATGCTCAGTTCGTAGCGGGTGAGGGAGCTGTTGCCGTTGGCGCTCCAGGCGAGCGTGACCGTCTCGAAGCTGACGTCGGTTATCGTCAGGTTCGCCGGCGGGGCGGCCAGCGTGTAGAAGGTGCCCGATCTGGTGAGCCCGCTGTGGCCGCCCTGGTTATAGGCCGAGACCATTATAGAGGCAGGGGTGTTTGGCGCCAGGCCGGTCTGGGTATAGAAGACATCCCCCGGATCGACGAAGGCCACGGTGGTTATAAAGACGCTGTTGCTGGCCGAATATACGGCGAAGCCGTCCGCGGCGTTGACGTCGCCCTTGTTCCAGGTCCAGGTTATGGAACTTATCCCCTGTACGACGCCATTGGGTTCGACGAAGGCCGGCCGCCCGGCGGGCCTGGGCGTAGAGACCTGCACGGTGAAACCGTTGGAGAAGACGCCGTTGGCCGCCACGCGCATATGATACCAGCCGCGCGGCATTTCGTTGGGGAGAGAGGGCGTTATCACCGTTATGGAGGAAAGCGTCCTGCTCCAGACCGTATTGGGGCCGCCGTAAAGGGAGTAGATGCGGGTGGAGAGGTCTATCATGAAGCCGCCGGGATTGTCTATCTGCTGCATGTAGACGCGCGGGTTGGAATGCGAGGAGGTCATGGCCCCGGCGCCGCCGCCGGCCGCCTCGGTTATGCCGTGGAAGTTGGAGGTATTGCTGAGCAGGGTCGCCCGCCAGCCATGGTCGAACATGGCCGTGCCGGTGGAGATAAGCGGCTGGCGGGTGGTGCCGGCCGTAAGCCCCCGCGAATCGGGCCAGAAATTGAAGTCCGTGTACTCGGTAGTGTCGAGGTACTGGCCGCCGTTCCAGCCGCCTATGTTGATTATCCTGTTGTCCCGGGTGAGTACGGAGGTGTGGCGGGAGCGGGGTTCGGCCGACCCCTGCCCGCTCCAGGAGGGCAGGTCCGGGTCGAAGCTTTCCGGCATGGACTGGACTACGCCGGAGATCTCGCCGCCGGTGAGCATCACCTTGCCGTTGGGCAGCAGGACGGTGCGGTGGCTGGCGCGGTTGAGGTTGAGCAGGGCGGTCTCGACCCAGGTCCCAGCTGCGGTATAGAGCTCGGTGCGCCTGGAGCTCTGTATGCCGTCCGAACCGCCGGCAATCAGCACCCTGCCGTCGCGCAGCAGGTTGGCGGTATGGTTGTAGCGGGGAGAAAACATGGGGGTCGCGGTCGCGAGCGAGGTGCGGGTCAGGTAGTTATACAGCTCGGCGGCGGCTATCGCGCCCGATCCGTTTATGCCGCCGGCGATGAGGACCAGGCCGCTCTTGAGCAGCGTGGCGGTATGCTGGGACCTGCCCGTGACCAGGGTCCCCCCGGCCGCCCAGTGCGCGGCCGAGGTTATATATATCTCGGCCGTGGCGGAATAGGTGCTGATCGACGCCCCGCCGGTTACCAGCACATTGCCGTCGGGCATCAGCGTGGCGGTGTGCAGCTGCCGGACGCTGCTCATGGAGCCGGTAGGCACCCAGGTCCGCGTATCGGGATAATAGATCTCGGCCGAGGCCACGGCCGTCCCGCCCGGCGTTATGCCGCCGGCCGCCAGGACCTGGCCGTTGGGCAGCAGGGTCGCCGTGTGATTGGCCCGGTGCGAGTTCATGCCGCCCGTGGCCCCCCACTTGTTGGTGGCCGGGTCGAGCAGTTCGCAGGTGGAGAGCGGGCTGGCGCCGTCCGTGCCGCCGCAGGTGAGTATCCTGCCGTCGGGCAGCAGCGTGCTGGAATGGAAGGCGCGCCTGGAGCCCAGCTTGGGGCCCGTGGCCCAGTTCCCCTCCACCACGGGGATGAGGCCGTAATCGGCGGTGTTGGGAGTGAAGGTCCCGGGGCGCGCGCACTGAACGAGGGGTGTCGCCGTCTCGCAGTTGCGGCCGCCCAGCAGCAGGGTGTCCGCGGCCGGCGTGTAGGTCGCGGTGTGGTCGAAAGACGGGACGGAGTGCAGGCCGGCCAGCTCGATATTGGAAAGATCCGACCAGCGGTTATCCTGCGGGCTGTAGGCCAGGTGGTTGGAGAAGAGCATCCCCCGTATCACCGCCGTGGACCGGTCGAAAGAATAGGTCGCGTTCTTGTCCCGGATGTGGACTTCGTCTGCGGTGAAATCCAGCCGCAGCGTCATTTCGATGGGCCTGGCGCCGACATTCATCGGGGCCCGGTATGCCGGGGGAGACTGGGCAGCGTGGAAGAAAGTCGTGCCGCCCGCCAGAGCGGTCAGGTTCGTCAGCGTTCCCGTTAACGCGGGGAAATAGAGGTTGCCCGAGAAAGTGCAGACGTCGTCGGTGTCGTTGCAGGCGCCGGCCGGAAAGTTGAAAGTGGCGACGCCGCCGTTGAGGTTGATGGTGTAATCGGTATGTGCCAGGGTCGCCGAGCTTATGGTCGCCGCTCCCCGGACGCGGGAGCGGTAGACGTCGGAAAGCTGGAAGGATACGTTCACCGTCATGGTGGAGGTGTTGTAGAGCGCGCCTACGTCTGTCGGGTAGATGGCAGCCCCGCTAAAACTGGAAGAGACGGTATTGCCCTGCGTACCGGCTGCTATGTCCACGGTGACCGGCTCGAAGACGGCGGAGCCGGCCGGGTTGTTCAGCGATACCACGGCGTTAAAGTCGCCCGGAGCGTAGCCGGCGCCGAGCAGCCTGCCGACCGCCCTGCCGTCGGCTATGGCCGTGCTCTGGCCCAGGGAGAACTGCGCGTTCGCTATGGTGATGGACGGCGTCCCGGCGCTGGGCGGGGAGGAGATGAAGAGGTCGGCGTCCACCAGTCTGCCCGAGACCGGCCTGACCAGCTTGAACGCCAGCGGGAAATTTATGGCGCTGTCCGGCCTGACCGTCGCCGTGGTGCTGCTCCCGGCGACGGTGTCGAGGCGTATTATCGTCCCGGTATCGGCCAGGGTCGGGCTGTTGGTGAAGAAAGTGGGGTAGATATTGCCGTAACCGCGGTGCGCGCGCCAGCGCCCGTCGGTTTCCAGGACGGCGGTATGGCGGGAGGTCCTGTAGGGCATCAGGTTGAAGGTGTCTTCCATCAGCGTGACGCGGGCGCCGTTCTGATCGAAGAACTCGGCGCCGTCCAGGTACCCCCGGTTGCCGGCGTTCTGGGCTATGGCGGCCAGCGGATTGTAGCTGTGCCAGCAATCTTCCTCAAGGCTGTTCTCGGCGTACATACAGCGGAGCCTGTTGGTGGCGTTGTAGCCGCCCGCTATCATTATCTTGCCGTTATTGAGCACGGTGACGGTATGGTCAGTCCTGCCCTGGTTCAGCGAGTCCACCGGCGTCCAGCTCCCGGCGGCGGGGTCGTACATTTCGTTCATCGCTTCGTAGACCCAGGCGGAACCGTTCCAGAGCCGGCCTCCGCTTACGAAGACCCGGCCGGAATGGAGCAGGGTCGCCGCGTGGCCGACGCGCGCGCTGACCATGGAGGGGCCGTCGGTCACCGCGCCGGTGATGCTGACGTAATCGCAGGTAGGGGTTATCGTGGTCGCGCCGCCGGACTGGCCGCCGCAGATCAGCACCTCTCCGGCGCGGGTTCCGGCCGTCAGCAGCGTGGCGGTGTGGCCGCCGCGGGCCGGGGTCAGCGTCCCCCCGCCGGCCAGGCTCCCGTTCTTGGGATCGTAGATCTCGATGCTGCTGGTGGGCGTTCCGGCGCCCGTGAAGCCGCCGGCTATCAGGACGCGGCCGTCGGACATCAGCGTGGCTGTATGGGACGACCTGGGCACGGAGAGCGCCGCCATATTCACCCAGAGGTTGGTCGCCATATTGTACATCTCGACCCTGGCGGAGACGATATTGACCGCCGTGCGGCCGCCGGTCACCAGTATATTGCCGTCGGCCAGCAGCGTGACCGCGTGATTATGGGTGGGTGTGTCAAGCGCGGCCGCGCCCGCGGCCAAAAAGGCCGGGGCCAGCAGTGAGAGGGCCAGGATTTTCCTGAAATTCATATAGCCGCGTCCGTTTATAGTCTACCCGAAGCCTGTTACAGGATTGTTAACGATTTTTTAAATTTGCCCTTTATTCCACGGTCACTATGGAGTCCCCGGTGGGGGCCTTGGGCTTGCCCGGGTCGGCCGCTTTTTTGCCGTCCACGGTGAAATGGTAGGTGTAGGTGCCCGGCAATATATAGACTTCCGCCAGCCAGGAGCCGTTCTTCCGGGTCATCTTCAGCTCGCGCCAGACGCTGAAACTGCCGGCCAGGGTGACCGATTTCCCGGGTCCCTTGTATTCGAAAGAAGTCTTTACGGCCTTGGTCCTGGCGGGCGCTTCGGCCGCCGCGGGCTTGTCGGAGGCCGGGGCGGTTTTCTGTTCGGGCGCCCTGGCGGCGGGCTTCTCCGCCGGCGCCTTCTCCCCCTCTTCTTCTTCTTCGAACTTCGGAAGGGGTACGGGTTTTGGCGAGACGCTTATGGTGTCTTCGCTGAAATAGAGGCTTACGCGTTCATAGAGCGACCAGGCCGCGGCGGCCAGGATCAAAAGGCCCAGCAGGGCCGAGGCGGCCCAGAAGGATTTGCTATTGGTCAGTCTGGCGGGCAGAAAATAATATCCTTAAAAAGAAAGTACAACAAATCTCCGTCAAAAACGCGCTACATGACTATCCCGTAAAGAGCCTTACGGCTTGCTGCTGCTGCGGCTGCTGCGGCGGCGAGCGGGCGACCGCGAGCGTCAGCGAGCTTCTTCCCTCAGGAACATTCCCATCGCCCGTTTAAAAAAACGGGAGTTTTTTAAGCGGGCGATGGGAATCGAACCCACGTCTAATGCTTGGGAAGCACTCGTTCTACCATTGAACTACGCCCGCGTAAATCCGCCCGGATATTATAGTAAAAATAAGATATCTTTCAACTATCGCGGCGCACCGCCAGCGCCAGGAATTCCTGCCTGACCTTAGGGTCGGTGCCGAAACAGCCCAGCAGCGAACTGGTAACGGCTATGGAGGTCTCGTTCCTGGCCCCCCGCATGGTCATGCACATATGCCTGGCTTCTATTATGACGCCCACGCCCTTGGGCTTGAGCTTCCGTTCCAGCGTCTCGGCTATCTGTATGGTCAGGCGCTCCTGGATCTGGAGCCTCCGGGCGAAGGCGTCCACCAGGCGCGGTATCTTGGAGAGGCCCACTATCGTGTGGTCGGGTATGTAGGCGACATGCGCCTTGCCGGTGAAGGGCAGCATGTGATGTTCGCACATCGAGTGGAAAGCGATGTCCTTGACCACCACCATCTCGCGATAGGGTACGGTGAAGAAGGCGCCGTTGAAGATGGCGTCTATGTCGGCGCGATAGCCGGAGGTCATCTCCTCCAGGGCCCTGGCCACGCGGGCCGGCGTCCTTTTGAGGCCCTCGCGGGCCGGGTCCTCGCCTATCTCCTTGAGTATCGTTTCGATAAGAGGTTCGATATTGAGCGGCATAATAAATAAATTCTACAAAAAAAAGCCCGCCGGCGGCGGGCTTCTTTCCGGCGGCGGGCGGTCGGCTTATCTGGAAGCCACGTGGAGCCAGCGGCTGGTGGCCTTGAGCTTGTGGGACGAGCCTTTCAGTTTTTTGGTCTCGGCGGAGATGCCGGTCCAGGCGTCCTTTTCCGCCAGTATCCGGGTCACGCTCCTCGCCCTGGCGGACTTGCCGGACTTTTTGGAAGAGGGCGCGTCGCGCAGCGCGGACTTGTTCTTCGCCGACGCGGCCCGGGCGGCGATGGCGTTTATCTGCGCGGATTTGCGGCTTATCTTGTCGCTGTAACTGAGTATGGTGCGGGTGTATTTTTCGGTCTCTGAGCCGGGCTGCACCCCGGTGAAATGCTTTTTGTTGAGCCAGGAGATATGGTCGAGGTTCTTGCGCACCACGCCCAGGGTCTTCTTTATGCCGGCGAGTCCTTTCACGGTCACGGGGCCGCTGGCGCCTTCCAGGTTCTCGATGGCCTCGTCGAGCAGTTCGTCCTGGCGCACCAGCTTAAAAAGTATATCCTTGAGTCCGGACAGGTCGCCTGCGGCGGAGACCTGAGTGATATCCTGGGCGTCCTCCGCCGATGCGGCGGGAGAGTATGAGAAAATAAAGCAAGCCGCTATGGCCAGTATTATATGGTTGCCTTTTATCTTCATCGTATCCTCCGGGCCAGTGTCTGCCGCGTATATAGTCTACAGGTTCGGGCGGAGGCTTTCACGGGCCATAGTTCCCCTCGCCGGGCGCTAAAAAGGCCCAGGACGGGATAGGACTTTAGGGCAGGTTTTACTTGCGGCGCTTACGGAGCCAGTTGAGAGCGTCTTTTTTTGTCTTTAGCCGGCCTTCGAAATGGAGCAGGTTGACCTGGTCCAGCAGGCGGCCTATTTCGGGACCTTCGGGTACGCCGGCCGCTTTCATGACCTCGTTGCCGTTGAGCAGGCGGTCGGTGCGGCGGGCTATGCCCTTGGACAGGTAGGTCCTGAAGAGCAGGTTGACGGCCTGCAGGAAGCGCAGGGTCTTTTTCAGGCCGGTGCGCGGCAGGCCTTTCGGGGGTATGCGGAAAGGAGGCTTCTTAGTGGCCGGCAGGGCGCGCAGGAGATCGGCCGGCCGGACATAGCTGGAATGGTCGGCCCAGGAGAGCAGCAGCAGCGGCAGCGAATATTCCCCCATCTCGCGGAAGAACCGGTAGATCGCGCGGTCCGATATTTCGTCGTTGTGGGCCAGGTTGCCGACCCGGAGGTGCTGGGCCGTCACGGCCGAGACCAGGCGTATGTCGGCGCGGGAGAAGCGCAGGCGCTCCATGACCTTTTCCGCCATGCCGGCGCCGTGCTCCTCGTGGCCGAAGAAGCGCAGGCGGTCGCCCACCGTTTTGGCGCGGGCCGGCTTGGCTATGTCGTGGAGCAGGGCGGCCGTCTTGAGGGCGCGCGCCGGCGGGCCGGCGGCCGCGATCTCCTTCCCCCCCGCGATGGCCGTGCCCAGGTGCGAGAGGAGGTAATCCATCCTCTCCACCACGTTGAAGGTGTGCTTGAGCACGCCGCCTTTTCCGTAATAGACCTCGGCGCATTTTACCTGCGGGGACAGTTCGGGGAGGATCTCCAGAAGGAGCCCCGCCTTATGCATGGCCCGCAGGGTGTCCGCTGCGGCGGGCGTGGCGAAGATGCGGGAAAGTTCCTCGTGTATGCGCTCCGCGGCGGCGGACTTTATCATGGGCGCCCTGGCGGTGGTCTCCGCCAGCAGCCGGCGGTCCGGCGCGAAGCCGAGTTCGGCGGCGAAGCGGAAGGCTCGGAGCATCCGGAGCGGGTCGTCCTTTATCGCGGAGGCGGAGGCCAGCCTGAGGCGGCGGGCGCGCAGGTCCTTGAGTCCGCCGAAAGGGTCGATGAGTGAGTCCGGCTTCACGCCGGCCACCGCGAAGGCAGCGCCGGTCCAGCGGGCTTTTAGCTTCCAGGCCGGGGCGGCCATGGCGTTTATGGTGAAGTCGCGGCGCCCCAGGTCGGGCAGTATCGAGCCGCCTTCCATGGGCGCCAGGTCTATCTGCGCTCCCCCGGCGCCGCGGGGAGAGAGGCGGTAGATGGAGCGCTCCGCGTCGAGAGGGAAGACGGCCGCGCCCAGCAGGCGGGCCAGGGAGGCCGCCCGCGCCCGGAGGTCGCGGCAGGGCGGGACGGCGAAGTCGAGGTCCTTTACGGGGCGGCGGAGCAGCAGGTCGCGCGGCGCCCCGCCGACAAGGTAGGAGGGTCCGAACACCTTTTCCACCCCGGCGGCGGGATCGTGTTTCACGAGAGTTTCATTTTAAGGCGCTTCTCGAGCTCCAGGCGTATGAGCTCGCGCTTGAGCACCTTCTGCAGGCTGTTCCTGGGCAGCGATTCCACGAATTCCACGTCGCGGGGGCGCTTGTAGCCGTCGAGATTTTCCTTCATGTAATGGCTGAGCTCGGCCCGCTCCAGTTTTTCGCCGGTCTTTGTCACGCAGAAGCATTTGATGGTCTCATTGCCGAATTCGTCCGGGATGCCGATGACGGCGGCCTCCTGCACCTTGGGGTGGTGGCAGATGACCTGCTCCACCTGGGCGGGGAAGACCTTGAGCCCCTTAACGATGATCATGTCTTTCTTGCGGTCGCGGATGAAGATGTAGCCTTCCTGGTCCACCACGCCGATGTCGCCGGTGCGCAGCCAGCCGTCGTCGGTGAACAGCGCCTTAGTGGCGTCCTCGTCGGCGTGGTAGCCGCGCGTGACGTTGGGGCCGTGCACGCAGATCTCCCCCTCCTCGCCGCAGGCCACTTCCCGGCTCTGCTCGTCTATTATCTTGACCCGGACCCCGGCGATGGGGCGCCCGACGGAACCGTGCTTGCGGGCCATGGGCAGGTTGATGGAGACGACGGGGCTGGTCTCGGTGAGGCCGTAGCCTTCCAGTATCGGTATGCCGAAGGCCTCCTCGAAGAGGTTCTTCACGCTGTGGGTAAGAGGGGCGGCGCCGGAGAGGCAGAGGCGGACCCGGCGGAAGGCCCAGTACTTAAGGAAGAATTTCTTAAGGCCCCTGGCCTCCCTGGCCAGCACACCGTAGATCTGAGGGACGGCCAGCATGATGGTGACGCCTTCCCGGCCCATGGCCTGCAGCCAGGGTTTGGGCGGGGTGAGGCTGTTCACTATGAGGGTCTTGGCGCCTATGAGCAGCGGGGTGACCACGTTGCCGGTCCAGGCGAAGGTGTGGAACATCGGCAGCAGGCACATGAAGACGTCCTTCTTCACTGGCTGCAGGCCGTCGATGGCCGCTCTCGCGTTCTCGAGCTGGTTGTGATGGGAGAGCAGGACGCCCTTGGGATTGCCGGTGGTGCCTGAGGTGTAGAGTATGGACACTATGTCGTGCTCGTCGGCCCAGGACTTCTGCGTCTGCGGGTGGTAATGGGCCTTCTTGAGCCGCTGCCAGAAATCGTCGACGCCGTCGAGGCCCGTGAAGTCGGCCGAGAGCAGGAAGTTCATCTCCGGCAGCCGCGGCCGGACGCGCAGGTAGTTCTTCGCGAATTCCTTTTCCGTAACCACGCCCCTGGCGCGGCAGTTGTCCAGGATGAAGAACAGTTCCTCCTCCTTGGAGATCATGAAATTTATCGGCACGGCTACGGCGCCAAGCTTGGCCAGCGCGTAATAGGCGATCACGAACTCGACCGAATTGCGCAGCGCTATGGCGACACGGTCTCCCTTGCGCACGCCCAGCTGCCAGAACATATCGGCCGCCCTGTCGGTCGAATAAAGCAGCTCGTGGTATGTGGTGCGCTTGTCGCCGGTTATGAAGGCCGTGTTCTCGGGCTCCTGCGAGGCCACGTGGGCCAGGCTGGAATAAAGGTCCTTGAAGTGGGGGTTCATAGGTGGATAATTATATCAAAGGCGGCGGTCAGTCGCCCTTGTTCTTATCCCCGTAAACGCCCAGGCGCTTGAACAGCTCGTCGGCCCAGAAGATGGAGCTGGCGACCAGCATGATGCGGGCCCAGTCCATAACCGACATGCTGACGGTGCCCAGCAGCATATGGCCCAGCGGCGTGTGTACCGCGCCGATCTGCAGCACTATGGCCGTGCCCACGCCGACGAGGAGCCAGCGGTTGCCGAAGAAGCCGATGGAGAATATCGACTGGTGGTTGGAGCGGGCGTTGAAGGCCTGGAACCACTGGAAGGCGGCCAGCGTGGTGAAAGCCACGGTGCGGGCGTAGTCCAGCCCGCCGCTCTGCCTCGCGTGCCAGAAGAGCCCCAGGGTTCCGGCGGCCATGAAGGGCATCAGCAGCGCCATGCGCAGCGCCATGCGGCGGTCCACGATGAAAGCTTTGGGGTCGCGCGGCGGGTGCCGGAGCACGTTGGAATGGCCCGGCTCGACTCCGAGCGGCACCGTGGAGACGCCGTCGGTCACCAGGTTGACCCATAGTATCATCACCGCGGTCAGCGGCAGGTCCAGGCCTATCAGTAGCGCGGTGCCCAGCATGAGCACCTCGCCGAGGTTGGTGGTCAGCAGGAAGAAGACCACGCGGCGCAGGTTGCTGTAGATGACCCGGCCTTCCTCGACGGCCTTGACGATGGTGGCGAAATTGTCGTCGGTCAGGATCATGTCGGCGGCTTCCTTGGCCACCTCGGTGCCGGCCCGGCCCATCGCGATCCCGATGTCCGCGCCCTTGAGCGCGGGGGCGTCGTTGACGCCGTCGCCGGTCATGGCGACGATATGGCCCTGCTCTTTGAGGGCCTCCATCAGCTTGAGTTTATGCGCCGGGGAAACGCGCGCGAAGACGCCGCGCTCCAGAGCTATCCTGGCCAGCTCCGGCTTCTCCATCTTCTCCATCTCGGCGCCGGTGACGGCCGGGCCTTTCTCTGTTATGCCGACCTGCTGCGCGATGGCCAGCGCCGTGACGGCGTGGTCGCCGGTGATCATCACCGGCCTTATGCCCGCGCCCTTGGCGTCCTTGACGGCCTGCACGGTCTCCTTGCGGGGCGGGTCGAACATGCCCCAGAACCCGGCCAGCGTCATGCCGTTTTCCGCGTCCTCCGCCTTGAGGCCCGAAGTCCCCTCCGGCATCTCCTTCCAGGCGCCGGCCATCACGCGCAGTGCGCCCGAGGCGTATTTCTCGTTGACCTCGGTGAGCCCGCGGCGGAGCTCTTCGGTGAGCTCCACCCGCTGGCCGTCCTTCATTATGTGGGAGCAGAAGCCGGTTATCCTCTCGCTGGCGCCCTTCACGCAGGCGACGCGGCCGGAGCCGCCCCCGTCCGGGTGCAGCGTGGCGTTGTACTTGGCCTCGCTGGAGAAAGGCAGTTCGGCCAGGCGCATCCCCTCTTTCTGCAGCGGGGCTATGTCCATGCCGGCCTTGACCGCGGCGGTGAGCAGCGCGCCTTCGCTGGGATTGCCGTCCACCAGCCAGCGGCCTTCCTCCTCCCTGAGCGCGGCGTTGGTGGAGACCGCTCCTATCCAGAGCAGTTTGTCCAGCTCCACGGGGCGGTCCCCGGCCGCGGTCCCTTCCTCCGGACGGATCTCGCCCTCGGGTTTGTAGCCGTCGCCGGTGACCTCGAAGGAACGGCCGCCGGCCCACAGGCGGCGCACGGTCATCTGGTTCTCGGTGATGGTGCCGGTCTTGTCGGAACAGATCACGGTGGTGGAGCCGAGCGTCTCCACGGCGGACATGCGCCTTATGATAGCGTTGCGCTGGGCCATCCGCCGCACGCCTAGAGCCAGCGTCACGCTGATGACGGCCGGCAGGCCTTCGGGTATGGCCGAGACCGCCACGGCCACCGAGAACATAAGCATCTCCGTCCAGGTGTGGCCGCGCAGCAGGCCAAGGAAGAATATGCCTGTCGCCAGCGACAGGCCGAGCACGCCCAGAACTATGCCCAGCTTGTGCATGCGCTTCTGCAGCGGCGTGCTTTCGCGCGAGGTCGAACTAACTTCGCCGGCGATGCGGCCCATGACGGTGCGCATGCCGGTCTCCACCACTATGGCCTTCCCGCGGCCGCCGGTAACGCCGGTGGACATCCAGACTACGCCTTTGCGGTCCGCCATGGGGATATCTTCGGCCTGGGTCTCCGCTTTTTTGGGCACGGGCAGCGACTCCCCGGTCAGCGCGGATTCGTCGGTGTGCAGGTTGTCGCCGGAGATGACCCTGGCGTCGGCGGCCACGCGGCTGCCGGTCTCCAGCAGCAGCACGTCGCCGGGCACCACCTCGGAGGCCTCGATATCGGCCGGCTTGCCGTCGCGCAGGACGCGCGCGTGCTGCGCCGCCATCTTGCGAAGAGCCTTCAGCGCTCCCTCGGCGCGCCATTCCTGGAAGAAGCCGAGCAGGGTGTTGAGCAGCACGACGCCCAGTATGACGCCCGAATCTATGCGGTGGCCGATGCTGAACGACAGCGCGGCCGCGCCGAGCAGCAGGTAGATAAGAGGGTTGTTGAACTGGCGGAGCAGCAGCCTGAAAGGGCTCACCGTGTCCCCCTCCTCCAGTGAATTAGGGCCTGTACTCTCCAGTCTCTGCCTGGCCTGTTCCGCCGTAAGGCCGGTCTTGCCGGACTCGAGGCGCTTGTAGAGCTCCGCTTCCTCCAGCGCGTGCCAGGTTGTCTCGGGCGCGGCCTTTTTTTCTTCGGTCATATTTTTGCTCCTGAAAAGGACCTTGTGCGGGCGGGGACGTTGTTTAGTTGTTTAGTTTTTGCAAAAAACTAAACAACTAAACAACGTCCCCAAGACTTAAGAATCCTTCATTTTGTCGTAGAGGGCTTCGAACTGGGGGACCAGGCGGGAGAAGGCTTCGAGCACGCGCGGGTCGAAATGCGCCGGCATCATGCGGCCGTCGCCTTCCAGCAGCGTCTTAACGGCGCCGGTGTGGTCGTAGTTCGGCTTATATACGCGGGAGGCGCGCAGCGCGTCGTAGCAGTCGGCCACGGAGGAGATGCGCGCCTCCAGCGGTATCGCCTCGCCGCTTATCCCGTTGGGGTAGCCGGTGCCGTCCCAGCGCTCGTGGTGGCAGAGCGCTATCCGCCGGCCCATCTCAAGGTGGGGATGGTCGCCGATTATCATGGCGCCGAAGGTCGGGTGCTTGCGCATCTCGTCCATCTCGGCTTCGTCGAGCTTGCCGGGCTTTTTTAAAATATGACTGGGGATGTGGACCTTGCCCACGTCGTGCAGCGTGGCCTGGGCCCGGATATCCTCTATGAACTTCTCGGATTGCCCCAGCTCGCGGGCCAGCAGCGCGGCGAACTCGCCGACGCGCAGGATATGGTTGCCGGTGTCCACGTCGTTGGCCTCGGCGGCGCGGGCCAGCGCGTGTATGACGTAGTTGAAGGCGTCCTCGAATTCGGTGGCGCGCAGGATGTTCTTCACGCGCAGCAGCAGCTCGGGCAGGTCTATCGGCTTGGGCAGGAACTCCTCGGCCCCGGCCTCCATGCCTTTCATCCTGTTCTCTTTCGAGTCGAGCGAGGTGATCATGATGACCGGGATATGGCTGGTCTCCGGGTTCGATTTGATGGCCCGGCAGACCTCGTGCCCGTTCATTATCGGCATGTTGATGTCCAGGAGCACCAGGTCTATGTTCTTCCGGCCTATGATCTCCATCGCCCGCTTGCCGTCCTGCGCCGTGAAAGTCTCGAAGCCGTTGGGGACCAGCAGACTTTCGAGCAGGTCCAGGTTGAAGTCCTCGTCGTCGACGCAGAGTATGCGGCAGGCTCGCTTCATCCTGGTTCCCTCAGTAAACCCTCGCCCAGATGGCCTTAAGGTATTCCCCCTCGGGGTAGTCGGCGGCGACGGGATGGTCGGACCCGGCGCCGGTCTTCTTGAAGATCTGCAGCCGCTTGCCCGAGGAGGCCGCGGCCGCGCGCACTACCTGGGAGAATTCCTGCATTGAGACCATGCCGCTGCACGAGCAGGTGACGAACACCGCTCCCTCGTCTGCCAGCGCCATGGCCAGGCGGTTGAAATCCTTGTATTTGTAGAGCCCCTTCTCTTTCTCCTCGCGCGACGAGACCACCTTGTAAGGGTCCAGCACCACCAGGCCGAACTTTCTTTTGTTGGCCTGCATCTGGCGCAGGTAAGCGAAGGCGTCGACGCAGACCGCGTCCACTTTGACCTTGTTTATATTGGCGTTGCGCTTGCACTGGGCCGAGGCCTCGGGGTCCAGTTCGACGCAGGTAGCGTCTTTGGCGCCGCCCAGTTTGGCGGCGTATATGCCGAAGCCGCCGGTATAGGCGCAGAGGTCCACCACGCTCCTGCCGCCGGCGAGGGAGGCGGCCAGCAGGCGGTTCTCGCGCTGGTCGCAGAAGAAGCCGGTCTTGTAGCCGCCCGAGGGGGTCACTTCGAAGAGGACGCCGTTCTCCTTTATCCGTACCCGGGGGCGCGTGGCCTCGGGCTGCAGCTCGAAGCCTTCCATCTCCTGGGTGAAGGAGGTGGCGCGGTGATGGAAGACGGCGTCGGGGTAATGGAGGCGGAAGGCTTTTTCTATGGAGGCGGCCATCTTGAACATGCCCAGCGAATAGAACTCGAGCACCAGGTGGTTCCCGTAGATGTCGGCGGTAAGGCCGGGCAGGCCGTCGCCGTAATCGTGGACCATCCGGTACGCGTCGGTGGTCTCGGGGAGCCGCAGCACTTCTCGGCGGAACTCCACGGCGCGGCCCACGCGCGCGGCCAGCCAGTCGTCTATGTCGAAGGTTTCGGGATTATCCCGGGTGAAGATGCGCACGGCTATCTGGCTGCGGGGGTTGAAGAGTCCCACGCCGTAGGGCTGGCCGTTGCGGTCGTAGACGGCGGCGAGGTCGCCGGGCCGCAGTTCGCGGTCGGCGGAGTCTATCATGCGGCGGAAGGCGTTGGGGCCGGCCGGCGCGCTGGACAACTTCACTCTTGGCAGCTTCATATCGGAAGTCAATATTAGCAAAATAGGACAATCGGAATAACTATTCCGGGGGCATGGCGGCGTGACAGCCCGCGGGGTACGGACCCGCGCGCATAGCGCGTCGGTCCTCGGCTCTCGCCGCTCGCGCTTACGATGCTCGCGGCTCCGAGGCGCCCCCGCCGGCCCCCGGAATGGTTATTCCTTATTTCTTCAGGATGTCGATGCGGCGCCAGAGGCCGGAGCGCCAGCGCAGCCAGAAGAAGACGGCCAGCAGGAAGATGTAGAAGGCCGCCCAGACCCAGGCGTGTATCAGTTCGCCGCCGCCGTGCGTGATGTACCAGATGCCCGGCACGAAGAGTATCCACGCCGCCGCGCTCGCCCCCAGCATCTGGAACCGCGTGTCCCCCGCCCCGCGCAGCGCGTCGGCGTAGACTATCCCTATCGCGTCGAAGAAGATGAAGAAGGCCAGCACGCGCATGACCGGCCGGCTCTCGGCGAGTATCGCCGCGTAGAGGCCCTCCTGACCCGAGCCGAAGATGTCGACGAAGACGCCGGGGAAGGAGAAGAAGAGCGCCCCGAGTACGGCTCCGTAAAGCGCGGCCAGCCCGGCGGCGTTCGTCGTGACGCGCACGGAGAGCTCCGGCCGCCTCATACCGATATACCTGCCCACCAGCGTCAGCGCGGCCATGCCCAGGCCTATCATCGGCATGAAGGCCAGCTGGTTGAGCGAGGCTATGATGTTGCTGGCCGCCAGCGAGATCTTGTCCATAGCGCCGACGATGAAGATGAAAGCGGCGAAGGCCGCTATGTCCAGGAAGAAGCCGACGCCGTTGGGCGTGCCGTATTTTATCAGCCGCAGGAAAAGCGGGCGGTGGAAGGTCACCAGCCGGCTGGTGCGGTAGCGCGCGCGGTTGTAGGGAGACAGCGTCAGCCGCAGGTAGAGGACCAGCATCAGCAGCTGTCCGCCGACCATGGCCCAGGCCGCGCCGGCTATGCCCAGCTCGGGCAGCGGCCCCTTGCCGAAGATCAGCAGCCAGGAGAGCAGGACGCAGAAGGCGCTGCCGGTCATGTTGACGGCCATGGGGACCTTGGTCAGACCTCGGCCGGTGAAGAAAGAGGAGAGCGCTACGTTGCAGAGAAAGATGATCCCCGTCGAGTTCAGTATCAGGAAATATTTTTTCTCCAGCTCTATCACGGCCGGCGGGTGGCCGGAGACGGAGATTATCCAGTAGCCGAACGGCGTAAGCGTCATCAGCAGCAGTCCGGCGGCTATGGCCAGCCAGACGCCCTGCCAGACCGCCACGGAGACGCTGGCGGACTTGCCCCTGCCGTGGTACTGCGAGACGAAAGCGTTGGTGTAGGCGGCCGTGCCGACGAAGAAGCAGGCGAAGACGAAGGACAGCAGGCCGGCCGGCACGCAGGCCGCCAGCTCGTCGGGACCGTAATGGGCCAGGAAGACGCGGTTGACGAACTGCATCACCGTGGTGGAGGCGGTGGAAAGTATCAGCGGGTAGGCTGTGGCTATCAACTCCCTCATCCCCCCCGGCTCATGGGCGCGGGCGGGCTTCATCTGCGGCGGGGGAAAAGCGCCCAGAGCCCCAGCGCCAGCGTCAGCGCCATGCTCAGCGGGCCGAACAGCCAGCCGTAAGAGGTGTAGAAGGTCCCGCCGGCGCGCAGCCTGGCCGTGCCGGCCAGCACGCCCCGGGCTCCGGTCTCCAGTTCCGCCCGCACTTCGCCGAGCGGGTCTATGATCTGCGAGACGCCGGAAGTCGCCGGGCGCAGCAGCCAGAGGCCGGTCTCTACGGAGCGCGCGGCGGACATGTCGGAATGCTGCAGATGCTGATTGAGGCCCCAGCTCATCGGGTCCTTGGTGGGGCTGATCAGTATCTCCGCGCCTTTGACCGTCACCTTGCGCGGCCCGTCCTCGAAGGCCAGGTCGTAGCAGATCTGCACGCCCAGGCTGCCGAGGGGCGAGGTTATCGGCGAGGGCGAAGTGTTGGGAGTGAGTCCTTTGTCGACTAAAAGAACGGGGCGCATCTTATCGTAGCGGCCGTAGTTCTCCCCCCCGGGTCCCAGCGCCAGTACGAAATTGACGCCGCGTCCCGCCGCGACTTCGTCGGGGTCCTGCACGCCGGAGGCGATAATATTGACGGAAGAAAGAGCTTTCAGACGCTCCGATATCAGCGCCGAATATTTTTCCTCTTCGCCTCCCTTCATGTAGAAAGCGTACTCCGGCCAGACCAGCAGGTCGGCGCCGGCGGCCTCCGGAGAGAGGCTCAGTTCCAGCAGGCTTTCCAGGTCGAGCGTCTCATCCTGCAGCAGCGCGGCCTTAACGGGCCGGCCGGCCTCCGCGTCGAAGGACGCCAGGCGGTCGCGGCCCCAGGCCGAGATCACGGCGCAGAGGAACACCGCGAGTAGGGGCGCAAGATGTTTTCTGGCCAGCAGCAGGGTCCAGGCCGCGTTGACGGAGGCCATGAAGGCCGAGAGGCCGTACACGCCCCAGACGCTCATCGTCTGCAGCGCCGGCGCCGCGGCCGTCTGGCTGTAGCCCAGCCCCAGCCAGGGGCAGGCCAGCGGCCAGGCCTCGGAGCGGAAATATTCCAGGCCGGCCCAGGTCACCCCTGCCAGCAGCGCCCAGAGAAGGGCTCCCCGCTGTCCGCAGCCGCCGGCGCCGAGCCGGTCCCAGAGGAACTTGAGCAGCGCGGAGTGCAGGGCCAGCCAGAGAACGAATATCGCCCAGAACAGCAGCGAGAGCGCCGGGTTGAAGATATTGGTCATCCAGCTCAGCGCGGCCGGGTAGAAGAAGGCCCCGGCCACGGCGCCGAGGGCCGCGGCGCGCGCCGGCGAGGCCGAGCGCACGGAGGCGAAGAAGAGCGGCAGCAGGGCCGACCAGGCCAGCGGCCAGAACCCGTGCGGCGGGAACGAGACGGCCAGCAGGACGCCGGAGAGAGCGCCCGCGAGGAAAGGGAGCGGGGCGGTACTCACGAGACCCCCGGGCCGCGCGAGGCCCAGCCCGCTATGACGTCCGCGGCTATCTCCGCGCAGGCGTAGAATTCGTCGAGGATAAGGTATTCGCCGGTGGTGTGGACTTCCCTCATGCCGGTGGACAGCACGGGCGCTTCTATCCCGTGCCCGTACATGACGTTGGCGTCGGTGCCGCCGCCGGACGCTATCTTCTTCATGCCCATGTCCCTCTTCCTCATGGCTTCCGAGATAAGCCGCAGCACGGGACTGGAGCCCGGGATCTTCATGTTGGGATACTTTCTCTCGGCGAAAAATTCGTATGAGGGCTTCAGCCTGCCGCCCTCCGACTTCACCCATTTCCCGTTCAGCGCGCGGCGGAAGCAGTCCTCCATGTGGCCGGTCTGTTTTTTCAGCCGGGAGAGCCGGTGGCTGCGGGCCTCGCCCTTGAGCTCGACGAGCGGCGTCACCACGTTGATGGCGTCGCCTCCGCGTATCACGCCTATGTTCGCCGTCGTCTCGCGGTCTATGCGGCCCAGCCGCATCATCGCGAGCGCCTCGGAGGCCAGCTTGATGGCCGAAAGTCCTTTTTCCGGCGCGACGCCCGCGTGCGCCGCCACGCCGTAAACCTTTATCTCGACGCGGTCGGCCGCGGGCGCGCTGACGGTCACCTGGTCCAGGGGGCGCTCGCTGTCCAGGACCATTCCTCTTTTCGCCGACAGCCGGGAATAGTCCAGGTGGCGGGAGCCCAGCAGCCCCATCTCCTCGCTGACGGTGAAGACCAGTTCCAGCGGCGGCACCGGGGCGCCGGCCGCGCGCAGGGCGCGCACTGCCTCAAGCATCGCGGCTATGCCCGCCTTGCAGTCGGCGCCCAGCACGCTGGTGCCGTCGGAGGTTATGCGGCCGCCCTTCTCCAGCGGCGTGATCCGGGAGCAGGGCCCGACGGTGTCCATGTGGGCCGCCAGGAGCAGCGGCTCGGCCGGGACCGTCCCCGGTAAAAAAGCGAGCAGGTTGCCGCAGCGGCCGCCGGTCTTGCGGCCCGCGTCGTCGGTCATGACGCGCGCCCCAAGGCCTTTGAGTTCGCGTTCCAGACGGCGCGCCAGCGCCCCTTCGCCGCCGCAGGGGGAAGGGATGCGGGCGAGTTCCATGAACGATTCTTTGATGCGCCTACGGTCTATGGCGATATTCATGCGCGTGCCTCCGCGGGTTTCACGCCCTTATCCGTGTCCAGCCAGATAGTGACGGGCCCGTCGTTGACGAGGGACACTTTCATGTCCGCCCCGAACACCCCGGTCTTTACCGTGACGCCCCTGGAGCGCAGGGCGTCGGCGAAATCAAGGTAGAGGGCTTCGGCCTTGTCCGGTTTGGCGGCGGCGGTGAAATCCGGGCGCCTGCCTCTTGAAGAGTCGGCGTAGAGAGTGAACTGCGATACCACCAGGGCCTCGCCGCCGGCGTCCAGGACCGAGAGATCGAATTTCCCCTCCGCGTTGGAGAATATCCGCAGAGAGGCCGTCCTGGCGGCGAGGGAGACGGCGTCGTCGGCGGTATCGTCGTGCCCCACCCCCAGGAGAACTAGCAGACCCGGGCCGATGGAGGCGGCGACGGCGCCGTCCACCGTCACCGAAGCTTCCGTTACGCGCTGTAGAAGTGCCCTCATATGAACTTACATTATAGAATAATCGGCGCCCGCGCCCGCCCCCGGGGGCTTTCCCGGGGCGGCTTTTCGTTGATATAATCTGTGAGGGGATCACCCCCGCGGTCCAGGAGAAAAAAATGGTTACAGGTCTTGTGCTGGTGAAACTCATGCCCGGCAAGGAGAAGCAGGCGCTCTCCAGGCTGAAGGCGCTCAAGAGCGTGGTCCACATGTCGGCGGTGTTCGGCCGCTGGGACCTGGTGCTCGACATGGAGACCGACGATCTCCCCGCCCTTTCCAACACCGTCGTTCAGGAGATCCGGCCCATCCCCGGCGTGCTTACCACCGAAACGCTGGTGACCACCTCTATCTGACGGCCCTGACGTGAAAGCGACCCTCCTCACGGCTCTGCTGGCCGCGCCGCTGTTCGCGGCGCCGGCCGCGGCGCAGGTGTATATGGGCGGGGAAGTGAACCCGGGCGGCCTCGTCCGGGACGATGGAGAAGTCCCCCCGAAAAACCATCTCCGGCGTTTCGCCGGGCTTTACGCCGTAGAGCTGGGAACGGCTTCCGCCTATTCCCTTTTCGGCGGCAGCGAGCCGGTCAGGGAAATACTTTCTCTTGGCGAGAGAGGCTTCCACCGGCAGGAACTGATCGCCCTCGCCGGGCTGGCGCTTGAAAGGGGCGTCCCCCTGGGGGAGGCCGCCGCGCTTTATAAAAAGACCGGCGGACTGGAAGGTGTTTTCCGGGTATACGGCCTCGACCTGCCCTACTATTGGCGCCGCGCGGGAGTCATAAAGCGGCGCCTCGACGCGGCCGAGGCCGCGCTGCCCCCGGAGGAGGTCTCCTCCTCCAGCGATACCGCGCCGGGCGGGGAGACGCCGCCGTGAAAAAGACGCTTTTCCTTGTCCTCGCTCTTGCCGCCTGCGGCGGGTCCTCCGGCGGCGGCCCGGCCCGCGCGGACGATATCACGGAGATAAGATACGCAGTTCTCCCCTGCGGAAAGAAGATAAGCGTGGAGCTCGCGCTCACCCCGGAGGAGCACGCCCGGGGCCTGATGGACAGGCCCCGTCTCGCCCCGGACTCGGGCATGCTCTTCGTTTTTACTTCGGGCGGCAACCGCCTGTTCTGGATGAAGAACACCCTGGTCGACCTGGACATGATTTTTATAGACGGGGCGCTGAGGATCTCTTCCGTCTCCGCCGGGGTGCCGCGCACGCGGCCGGGCGCGCCGGACGCGGAAATCGCCAGAGTTTCAGGCTACGGGGCTTATGTTCTGGAGGTCGCTTCCGGCGCGGCCGCGGCCTGCGGCGCGGAGCCCGGGGCCCGCGTTTCCTTCCTTTCAGAATAGAAGAAGCCCGTCCGCTTCCCGCGGACGGGCTTCTTCACCGGCCCGGCCCGGGGTTTACCTGAAGTACCAGTATATTCCCGACCGCAGGGCTCCCTTCACGGGGAACTTCGCGCAGGCCTCGCCCTTCACGGATGCGATCGCGACCGTTGTCTTTACCTTGAGAATTCCTTTGTTGGCGATTAGCCGTATGGTCCCGTCGGGCTTGGAGAAGTTCAGGCTCTCTATGACCTCGGGATAGCGCGGGCTGGCGCTTACCCCCTTGGCCTTGGTGTTCATGTTGTAAGTGTTGTATTTCCCGTAGTTGCGGTTGAGCCGGCCGACATTCGCGTCCGTAGGGGTGAATTTCACGGTGATCCTGCAATAGCCCCAGGCGCCGAAGGCCTTTCCGGAGCAGGTCTCGGAAGTTATCGAGTAGGCGGAGGGGAGGCCCTTCTTGTCCAGCTTGATGTCGCGCCATTTGTGGCTCGTGGTGTTCATTACATAGATGTTCTGGGTGCTGGAAGCGCCGGCGCTCATCTGTCCGAAGTCGGCCTTGCCCAGGGTGCCGGCGAGCTTGTAGTGGTGAAGGAGATAGGCCCAGTAGTTATAGGCCGACCCTCCCTTCACCTCGACAAGGCCGTTGTAGTAGTTGTTCTCGGTGTCGTCGGTCTCCACTTCGAAACCGGAGATGAACTCGCCCTTTATGGACTTTGGATTGAACTTCACCCGGAAGGAGCATGACTCCCCCGGCTTGAGGGTCTTGCCGTTGCAGTTGTTGTCGGCCAGGCCGAACGGAGCGTCGGGGTCCAGGTTGTCCACCTTTCTGATCTTGAGGGCCGCGCTCCCGGTATTGGTCACGGAGATCGCGCGATAGGCCGTCTCGTGCATCCTGAGCTTGCCGAAATTCACCTGGTTGGGCCATACGGCGAGGAACGGGAAAGGCTTTTCCTGCTGCTGCGTGGTCAGCTCGCCCCCGCTCTTGGAGCCGCCCGATTCTCCCGACTGGGACGAAGAGCCGCCGGAGGAAGAGGCCCCGCCCTCTGAGTAAAGCCCGTCGCCGCCGCCCTCGCCGTCGGAGCCCGGGGAACTGAAGTTGGTGTTTGAGACGGTATTGGCCGTGCCGCGCTGCCCGGAGCCCCGTCCGAAGTCGGCGCTGCCG
Source organism: Elusimicrobiota bacterium (assembly GCA_009773155.1). GTDB lineage: Bacteria > Elusimicrobiota > Elusimicrobia > Elusimicrobiales > UBA9959 > UBA2231. Next base: position 832 of record WOVA01000027.1, on the reverse strand, counting down.
CCCGAGCCCATCCTGTCCCTGCCCATTGCCTGGCCGCTGCCGGAGGTAAAGCCGGCCCTGCCGAAATTGCGCGAGGAGGCGAGAGCTTTCCTGCTCTCCGGCCCCGCGGCGGTCACCGCGGTCTTGAGCGAGAGCGCGGGGTCGCCGGGAGAGCCCGTGCCGGGCGCGCCCTTCATCCAGGGGGCGGGTTCTTTGGGCAGGTCCGGTATGCCCGGCGCCTCAAGGTCCCCGGTCTGCGCCCTGGCGTACTGCTCATAGGGGTCTACACCGTCCGCGGCGGCGGCGCCCGGGGAGGACTCGGGCGGTTTGGCGGCGGCGGTCCCCGGTTTTTTGCCGGTATACGAAGTGTAATCTTTGTTCACTTCCTGGAACATCTCCAGCGAGGACCCCTGCGCTCCGGGGGAGACCGATATCTTCCTGGTCGCCAGCTCTTCCGGTTCCCCGGCGCGGTCGGCGCCGAAGTCGATGGTTTCCGCCGTAGTGTTCTTCGTCGTCTGTCCGTCGCCGAAGAAGAATTTTGTCCCGGCCGCGAAGGCCACGCTAAGAGCGGCCACCGGGATTAGTACCAGTTTCCAGTTGACCGTCTCGTTCCTGCCTTTCATAAATTAATCCTCCGGCATTGGGTTGAAAAGGATGCACCCCTTCCGCCCGCCTTTTACAAGTATAGCTGACGTTCCCCGGATTTTCAAGCCTCCGGCCGGTTACACAGGCCCTTTCCGGGCCCTTTCCGGGGGTGTTGCAAGCAAATAGAAATGTCCGGGGTAGCGGCAATTAGAAATGTCCGCTTTGTTGCTGCCTCGGTGGCCGCTGTTCCAGCGGTTTCTTGAATAGC
>WOVA01000026.1 GCA_009773155.1 Elusimicrobiota bacterium | reverse complement strand
ACCCTGCCCAGCGGCGCGAAGTTGGCCCTACGCTTCGGCTGAAGTCCCGGCCAGCTCAAAAGATATGAGAATTAGGGCTCTGCGAAAATCGGTGTTTAACCCACGGGAGCCTCAGCCGCAGCGTCAGCAGGGCGTCGCCCGAGAACAGCCGCGCCGCCAGCGTGACGAAGACGGCGAAGACCGCCGCCTGGTAGATTATCCCCCAGACCACCGAAGCGATATCGCCGGTCATCACCGCCCGCGGAGCCAGGAAGGCGTGCGTGAACGGTATCGCGTAGAGCAGGCCTTTTATGCCCCACCCCGCCGTGCTGAGGTCTATAAAGATAGGCATCAGGTAGGAAAGCATCAGCGGCATCATCAGCGGCACCAGCATGGCCTGTATGCTCTTTACGTCCTCGGCCAGCATGCCCAGTATGAAGGCCAGCGACAGCGAGCAGAGGATGCAGACCAGCACCGACAGCCCGATGAGCAGGTATCCCTGCGTGGTTATGACCAGCCCCAGTTTGGCCAGGGCCGGGCCCGCGGCGGCGGCTGTCGTCCCTTCGGCCGCGGCGGTTATGCCGCTCATGAAAGAACGCATCCCCAGCAGGTAGGCCCCGGAGAGCCCCGCGGCTATAATAGCCGCGGCGGTCAGCTTGGAGATCACCAGCATGCGCCGGTCCAGCGGCGAACTGAGCAGCGTCTCGAGGGTCTTGTTCTCCTTCTCTGTCGCGATCGCGGTCATTATCATCTGCGCCGAGAGTATGACGATGAAGAACACCGCTATCGGGAAGAAATAGGACTGCGACTGCATGAAGCCGACCACCTGCGCCAGCGGGACCTGCTCCGTGCGGCCGTCCACCACCACGAACTCCACAGCCGGGGCGGGGTCGCGCAGGAAAGAGGGCGGCAGGCCCGGGGCTTTGCGCTCGAGGGCGTAGGAGCTGGCCTCGGCGGCCGCCAGAGCCGAGACCTTGCGTATGCGCGAGGCGGCCATCGCCGCGCCCAGGCCCGAGGCCCGCTTCCTGAACCGGGAATAGAACTCCAGGCGCGAAGGCCGACCCTCCTCCACGGAGCGGGCCAGCCCGGCCGGTATGACCAGGAAGGAACTCTCGGCGGCGTGCGCGGGGGCCGCCATGGCTGACTCTATGTCCGTGAAAGCCGACGCCTTGAGCGGAGTTTTCCCTTCTCCCATCGCCGCCAGCAGGCGGGCGGAGAGTTCCGAACGGTCCAGGTCCATCACCACTATGGAATTCGACGCGCCGGAGGCCCGGCTGTGGCTGCCCACCGACTTGCCGATGACGTAGAAGACCAGTATCATCGCGGCTATGGAGAAGAGCAGCTGCCGGGTCAGCAGTTCCTTCATCTCTTTTTTGAGCAGCACCAGGAAGATGTTCATTGGGTCAGCCTCACGAAGACCTCTTCGAGGTCCTCCGTCGAGAACTGCGATTTCAGCGCCGCCGGGGTGTCGCAGGCCAGCAGGCGGCCCCTGTTTATGACGCCGATGCGTCCGGAGAGGAACTCGATCTCGGCCATGTTATGGCTGGAGATAAGAAAGGTCATGCCGCCGGCGGCCAGTTCTTTTATCGTCTTGCGTATCTCGTAGCCGTTGACTATGTCCAAGCCGCTGGTAGGCTCGTCGAGTATGGCCAGGCGCGGCCGTATCATGACGGCCCGCGCCAGCAGCAGCTTGCGGGCCATGCCCTTGCTGTAGGTCTTTATCTTGTCGTCGAGCCTGCCGCCCAGGCCGGAGAGCCCGGCGCCGTAGGCCACGGCCTCCGCGGCTTTGGCTTTATCGCGCAGGAAGACCATTGCCATGAAGTCCAGGTATTCGTGGCCGGTCAGGTTCTTGTAGGCGCCGGCCTCCTCGGGCAGGTAGCTGATGACGCCGCGCACGGCGTGGGCGTCGCGCACGGTGTCCAGGCCGAATACGGAGATCGAGCCGGCCGTGGGTGTCAGTATCGTGGAGATCATCTTGAGCGTGGTGGATTTCCCGACGCCGTTGGGGCCCACCAGGGCGAATATCTCCCCTTCGCGCACCGAGAAATCCAGTCCCGCCACGGCCTCCAGATCGCCGTATTTCTTCACCAGCCCGCGTATCCTAAGAGCGTCCATGCGATAATGATACAAATTCTCAAAAGAGGGAGCCGAACAGCAGTCCCGCCGACAGGGCGAACAGCAGCCAGAAGGCGGCGTAGACCAGCATGCCCCGCCGTCCTATGAGCCGCTGCGACATTATCATCGTCGGTATGCAGGTGCCGACCGAGCCGAGCAGGAAGGTGAAGGCAGGGCCCGGGCCGAGGCCGAGCTTAATGAAGGAGAGCGTCAGCGGGATCTCTTCCCCCTCGCAGACATAGAGCGGCACCCCCGCCAGCGCGGCGGCCAGGTACGCCAGCGGTCCGGAAGACCCCAGGTAGCCGGCGATAAAGCCCTGCGGTACGCTTACCACCAGGGCGCTGGCGATGGCCATGCCTATGGCGAAATACTTGCCCAGTTCCTTTATGATCTCGACGAAGACGGGCCAGAACTTTTCAGGCGCGTCCTCGTCGCTCTCCCGGCCGCCCGGACAGTCGCAGCCCGGACCGCAGGCGATTTTCCTCTCCGCCGCCGGGGCCGGTATGTCCAGCCAGGCGGTCCGTTTCTCCAGGTTCAGAAAGAGGGCACCTATCGCCATCCCTCCGGCCAGGCCGGCCAGGGCGCGTGCCGCGGCGAACTGCCAGCCCAGCAGGGCCCAGGTAAGCACCAGCGTCTGGGGGCTGGCCAGCGGCGAAGCCAGCAGGAAACTGGTGACGGTGCCCAGGTCGGCGCCCTTCCGGCGCAGCCCTTCCGCCATCGGCATGGTGGCGCAGGCGCAGCCGGGCATCAGCATGCCCAGCGCGGTCGCCTTCAGCATGGATAGCCAGCCGCCCCGCAGATGCCGCAGCGCGAACTCCGGCTTCAGCCAGACGTCGAGCGCGGCGCCGAAAGCGGCGCCGGCAAGGAACCAGGGCAGGACTTCCCAGGTGAGGCGCAGGAATTCGAGGGCGAAGGAGTGCAGCCAGTTCATGCGTATATTTTATTAAAAAACCCCGCCGGGGCGGGGTTCTTTTCGGGGACACCATGCTGCATGGCGCCCCCGGGCGGGCGGTCTTACTTTTTAGCCGAGTGCTGGATGAGGACGCCGGTCTTCTTTATCACTTTCCGGAAATCCTTGCCGGAGGCGGCCCAGTCCACGGTCTCCACTTTGAAAGGGAAACGGGCGGCCGTGAATTCCGCCGCCAGTTTCTCCAGTCTGCCGGAGGGGAGAGGCTTCTCGGACATGACGGCCAGGTCCAGGTAGGAATACTTCTTGGCGGGGCCGGAGGCGCGTATCCCGTAGACCATGACGTCGAATTCGGGGAGGCTGCCCGAGAGTATGTTCTTGATCTTCCTGAGGTGCGCCGGTTCCAGATCTATCATCTTGTCTCCTGTCCCGAACCCGGCTTAAAGTCTATCAAATACCGGGCGGCCGCGGCGAGCGGGGCCGTTTGGGCCTTCCCCGCGGATAAAAAGACCTGCCGCCCGAGGCGGCGGGGCCCAGATCCCGCGGGCGCAGTCCAGCGGTACGGGCGGCTCAAATAAGATAGAATAGCCGGGGATAAGGGTATGAAAAGAAAAATACTGCTTGTCGACGACAACGCTGAGCTAAGGACGAATTTCCGGCTCTGGTTCCCGGAGTATTCCTTTACCGAGGCTTCGGGCGCGCCGGAGGCGCTGCGCGCCCTGTCCCGCCCCAACGATTTCGACCTGGTCATCATGGACGTGCAGATGCCGGGCATGGACGGCCTTACCGCGCTGGAGAAGATAAAGTCTTCGACGCACCCCCGCCGGGTCCTGATAGTGACGGGCTACAGCAGCAAGGAGACGGCTATAAGCGCGCTGACCGCCAGGGCGGACGGCTACGTGGAGAAGCCTTTCGACATAAAGACCATGCGCGCCGCCATAGAGAAGCAGCTCCTTTCGGTTTCCGGCGCCGCCAGCGCGGCCGGGCTGGACATGGAAGGCAAGGTGGAGCACGTGAAACGCTTCGTGGAGGCCAACTGCCTGGGCCGCGTTTCGCTGAAGGACGCCGCCGAGGCCGTTTTCCTTTCCCCAAAATATCTGAGCCGTCTTTTCCATGAGCGCACCGGGATGAAGTTCGAGGATTTCAAGCTCAGGGCCCGGATGGCGCGGGCCCGCAGGCTGCTGCGCTCCACTCCCATGACGGTGAAAGAGGTCTCCGCCCGGCTCGGCTATTCCAACGCCGAGTCGTTCATCCGCCGGTTCGAGAAGATCGTCGGAGATACCCCCTCCTGCTACCGCGGCGGCCGCCGCTGCCGCCCCCGCCGCCGTTGAAAAAACCCGCTCTCCCGGGGTGGAAAAAAGTCAGTATAAAAAGGACTCCGCCCATTGTCCCCCGCTGCCCGGGGGGCTATACTATCGCTGAAGGATCGTGGTTCGGTAAACCAGGGCGGGCGGTTCTTTTATGGAAGAGAAAAAAGAGGGGCGGGACGCCGATATAGGCGATATGTTCAGGGACGCCGTGCCTCCTGAAGAGGGCCGCGTCCATATCCCTCCCCCGCCGCCGCTCTCCAACGGTCTCAGGAAAGCGACGGTCACTCCCCCCCTGGTTTCCCGCCCCGAGCCGGCGGCGCGCAACGCGCCTTCTCCGGCCGCCAGGCCCGCCTCCCTACAGCCCCAGAAAATGCCTCCCCCGGCCAGGACCATCCTGGTGGTGGACGATAACAAGGATTACAGGGAACTGGTCCGTCATCTGCTGGAAGTGAATCATTACAAGGTGCTGGAGGCGGGCAACGGCATAGAAGCCCTGGCTTTGATACAGGCTTCCATCCCCGACCTGATGCTGGTGGACTTCAACATGCCCAAGATGAACGGCTACGAACTTATACAGGAAGTACGCAGCAATGTGGATACGCACGACATCAGGATAATAATGTTCACCGGGGCCACCAACCGCCAGCACCTGCGCGCGCTGAACATGGACATAACGGAATTCCTCGAGAAGCCGGTTCCCAACATGAAACTGCTCGAAAGCGTCGCCAGGGCCCTGGGGTCCCGCCCGGGCCAGCCGCCTAAGCCGGCGCCGCGTCCCGCTGAACAGAGGGCCGCTCCCACGGCGCAGCCGGAGCAGGTCGTGGAGCCCGCTCCTCCTTCCATAGCTATCGAGCGTTTCGCGCAGGAGTACCAGTCCCCGGCGCCGGCCCAGGACTATGCCGCCCCGGCGGCTCCCCCGTCGGAACCTCAGGGGCCGGCGGCTATAGAATTGCCGCGCTACGAGCCGGACCCGCAGCCGGAGTCCGCCCCCGCTGGGCAGGCCGTGCCCGAGGCCCAGGCCGAGGAGGTCCCGGAGATAGAGGAAGCCCTGGCCGAGAACGACAGCGAACTGGAAGTTCTCGATAGCGCCGCCGAGAGCAGGGAGGAGGCGACCGAGACCATCGGCCTTGAGAACCTCGCCAAGGACTCGCCCCTGATACAGAGGGTCAACAAGATACTGGCGGCGGCGGTGGATATGCGCGCTTCCGACATACACATAGAACCGCAGGAGACCCGGGTGTCGGTGCGCGTACGGGTCGACGGGGTGCTTAAGCAGCTCACCACCCTGCCCATATCCATACATCCCCGGCTGACTGCGAGGCTGAAGATAATGAGCAGCCTGGTCATAACCGAACGCCGTATCCCCCAGGACGGCCAGTTCCGCGTGCAGATGCGCGGCCAGAAGATAGAGTTCCGCGTCAGCACGCTGCCCTGCCTGAAGGGCGAGAAGATAGTGCTGCGCATCCTCGGGCAGAGCAAGCTCAACTCGGACCTTGAGCAACTGGCCCTCAATCCACGCGAGCGCCACGCGGTGGAGATCGCCCTCAAAAGCCCCAACGGCCTCGTACTCGTGACCGGCCCCACCGGTTCCGGCAAGACCACCACCCTCTATACAATGATAAACGTGCTCAACAAGCCGGACGTGAACATCATGACGGCCGAGGACCCGGTGGAATACGAGGTGCCCAACATCAACCAGGTAAAGATACGCCCGGCCGTCGGCCTCACCTTCGAATCCACGCTGCGCGCCTTCCTGCGCCAGGACCCGGATATCATGCTGGTCGGAGAGATACGCGACCTGGAGACGGCCGAGATAGCCATAAAGGCTTCGATAACCGGCCACCTGGTATTCTCGACGCTGCACACCAACAGCGCCCCGGCCACCATAACCAGGCTGACGCATATGGGCGTGGCCCCGTACCTGGTCGCCGCCAGCGTCAAGATGGTCATAGCCCAGCGGCTGGTACGCAGGCTCTGCGAACACTGCAAGGCCGCGGCCGCGCTTACCGAAGAGGACAGGTCTTTCCTTACGGAAAAGGAGACGGGGCGGCTGGGTCATATCTATCGCCCCGTCGGCTGCCACCATTGCCATCACACGGGCTATTCCGGCCGTAAACCCGTTTTCGAGGTCATGCCGATAGAGAGTTCCGGGATGCGCAACATGATAACCACCAGGACCGACGTGGACGAGCTCAACCGCCTGGCGATGCGCGAAGGCATGACCTCCCTCCGCGAGGCCGCCCTGGCGGCCGTCGAAGCGGGAACGACTTCGATAGGCGAGGCGCTGAAGATAATGATGGGGTGATATTTATGGAAACGCGCGACGACGAATACGGCACGCACGCGCCTTCCGCCGGAGGAGGGGCGGACCCTTATCCCATGTCCTATCCCGGACTCTGCTACGAGTTCCTGCTTTCGTTGTCCAAGGCCGTTAAGGTGACCGCGCTTTACCGCCTGAGCCACCCGGTGGTCATGGAAGCCGTCGGTAAGTCCTTCGCCATACTTTCTTCCATCCTCGCCGCCTCCAGGGCGCCCTCTCTGACCATCTCCGCCGAGCAGGAGAACTGGCTTTTCAACGGCGACATAGTCCCCTCGGTCCCGGGCGAATCTCAGAACGTAGCCGTGCATTTCAAGAACCACGGTCTGAAGGGGCTGACCTTCAAGGCGGGAGTCAGGAGTTTCGAACTGGGCGCCGTATGCGAGTTTTTCGGCACGGCCGCCAAGAACCAGCCTGAGGGTTTTTTCTCGGAGTTCATGTCCCAGCGCGGCGTCGAGAACATAAAGCCCGAATCCGTCCGTTATGTCAGGGCCGCCGTGATGGAGTCCCCGGCCGGAGCGGCCTCGCCGCCTTTTTCCCCCTCCATGCCGGAAGACAAGAAGCCGTACGGCGCCGGTACCGGCGCCGGCCGTCAGGGGGTCCCGTCGTCCGCCGCCCCGGCACCCGCCCCGGAAGGGGCGGCGGACCAGGGCGGGGCACTGAAGTCGATAAGCCTGGGGAACCTGGTGAAAGGCCTGGTGGAATCCTCGGTGAAGGACCCAAAGGCCAGGGTGCACGCCTACGAAGAGGCGCTGGGGATGATAAAGGACGCCATGGACAAGCAGGTCGAAGAAGCGACCAGGACCATGCAGGCGGAGAAGACGCTGGCGATAAATACCAGGGCCAGGACGGAGCAGGTCCTTTCCACCGTCGCCGAAGGCAAGATGATAATCGACAGGCAGGGGCGCATCCTCATGATGAACCCCGCCGCCGAGGCGATAGCCGGCAAGAAGTTCCTGGAACTGGCCGGGCATCACATAACCGAGCACATAAAGCCCGGCGAGCATTTCCTGGCCCTATCGGAGGACATAGACCTCTCTGCCGGGCGCGTTCCGACGGGAGAGGTCAGCGTGGCCGGCGACGAGAGCGTGGAGAAGGCTGTGCGCGGCTCCTTCGCCCTGCTGGAGGACGACGAGGGCCGCGTCATCGGCGCCTATACCACGCTGCCGGACATCATGAAGTTCAAGGAGGCCGAGCGGCTGCAGGAGGAGTTCCTTTCCCGCATCACGCACGACCTGCAGTCCCCGCTTTCCTCTATAACTTCCGCCCTGGAGATGCTGACCGAGAGCGCCGGGACCAGACTGGACCAGACCGAAGGTAAATTCCTGGACATAAGCGTGCGCAACAGCCACCGGCTGGTCAATATGATAAAGGGAATACTCGATTTTTCCAAACTGCAGTCGGGAAAGATGGAAGTCAATCCCAAGCCGGTGCCGGTCTCGGCCATCATAAACGAGGCCGGGGAAGGGCTTATTCCCTGGTCGCGCACCAGGAACATAAGCCTGGTCTTAAGACCCCCAGCCCCCGACCTGACCGTGCTGGCCGACCACGAGAAGATGGTGCAGGTGCTGACCAACCTCATATCCAACGCGATGAAGGCCACTCCCTCCGGAGGGACCATAATAGTGGCGGCTTCCCCCTCGCCCAGGAAGGACGGCACGGCCGTGATAGGAGTCAGGGACACCGGGCACGGGATCGCGAAAGAGGACCTGGACAAGGTCTTCGACAAGTTCGTTCAGATAAAGTCGAACAGGCACCGCGACGGCGTGGGACTGGGCCTGGCCATAGTGAAGGAGTTCATCCGGCTGCATGGCGGGCGGATCTGGGCCGTCAGCGAAATAGGGAAAGGATCCACCTTCTACTTCACCCTGCCGCTGTCCGCCTGACGGCTCAGCGGGAGAGTTTCTCCAGTTCGGCGGCCACTTTCGGGAACTCGTTCTTCCTGGCGACGCCGGCGGCGTCTAGTCCTTCTTTGTTCTTCGCGTCCGGTCTCGCGCCCAGCGAGACCAGCTTTTTCGCCGTATCCAAGTGCCCCCGCCCGGCCGCCAGCATGAGCGGAGTATTGTTGTCGTAGTCGCGCGCGTTGACCGCGGCGCCGGCGAGCGCCAGCTCTTCGCATACCCGGGTGTGTCCGCGCAGCGCCGCCCACATCAGGGGCGTCCAGGTGATCTTGTCCCTGTCCTCCGTCGGCGCGTGGCGGGCGAGGAGGACCTTTAGCGCGGCCGGCTTGTTCCACCGGGCGGCCAGATGAAGCGGGGTCTGTACGCGGGTTTCCCTGGCCCTTATGGCGGCGCCCTTGTCCAGCAGCAGCTCCGTCATCCCGGCGTTGTCGCGCATGACGGCCATCATGAGAGGAGTGAAAGTCCTGGAGGTCGCGGGGTTGACCGGGACACCCGCGTCTATAAGCCGTGAAACTTCCGCCCTGTCGTCTTTCCTGATGGCCTCGATAAGGGCCTGGTGAGCGTCCGGCCGGGCGCAGGCCTGCAGAAGCAGCGCCGCGCCGCAAAGCGCGGTCCCGAACGCGGTCAAGGCCCGGCTTTTTCTCTTTCGGTTCCCCATCCGTCAATTGTATACCGCCGGCGGGTTTTTTGCAAGGGGCGGCGGGAATAAAAAAGCCCTCCCCTTCGCGGGGGAGGGCCTGGCGTAGCGGGGCGTCAATGCAGGAAGCGCGGGGCCAGCGAGCCGGTTATGGACGCGAGAGCCGAGAGGTTCACTTCGCGCAGGCCGGCCAGGGCCGCGGTCAGGTCCGCGCGGTCCGGTTCCCCCTCCGACCGGGGTATGAATTCCGCCAGTTCGGAGACCTTGGTGACGTCCTCGCCCCGGCCCCCGTCGTCGGCGACCCGGTAGGAGACACGGCAATTGCCTTCGTAGACGAAATCTGTCTCTCCCCGCACCAGTATCCCTTCGATAAGGTTCGTGTCGCGGTTGAATACCGGCGAGCCGGAATTGCCGCCGTAAGTGTCCAGGTTAGCCACGAAATACCCATCCTGGTAGGAATCGCGGACGGCCGCGCCGCCGGCCACTTTGAGGGGCAGTCCGACCGGGTGACCGATAACGAACAGGGGCGCGCCTTTGGCGGGGACCGCGCCGCGGTTTACCGGCAGCGGAGTTCTGCCCGCGGCCTTGCGGTCTATGCGGATAAGGGCGTAATCAGCGCCGAGGCCGGCCGTGCCTGGCTCTACGGGGGTCGGGCTGCCGCGGAGGAACCACTTCTCTATCTTGGCGCAGGCGTAGACATCGGAGGCCGGCACCCGGTCCGGAGCGGTCCCGGACTCGTCGTTCCGGAAGCCGAAAACGAACATCGTGTCGGCGCAGTCCGCCTGGTTCCTTATGCAGTGGCCGGCGGTCATGACCAGGTCCTCTCCGACCAGCGCGCCCGAGCAGAAGGCCCCGATAGGCTGCTGGGAGAAAGGTTCTTTCTCGCAGACGCCGACCGCGTCCGCGAATTTAGCCGTACGCAGTTTGTAGCCGTCCTGCTCCCGCGTCAGGTCCCAGGACTGCCACAGGGAAACCACCGAGTCGGCCAGCCTGCGCTGGGCGGCGGGGGCCTCGAAATATTCCAGCCGGTCGTCGTCGCCGTAGATGACCTTGTTTTCGGCTTTGAGAGAAGAGGGAAGGATGGATACCGCCAGAAACAGTGTTGTCAGCGCGATGTTGTTCATTAATCCTCCGTATCCTGCTGCATATAGTTTTTAGCCTGCCCGTTGACTATAATCAAAGGCCAAAGGTCCCAGATTCTTATGGGCCTTTAGGCCTATATTAGAAAAAGTAATACGCGCCCGGGGCGGGGCGTTGGGGGAAAAGAAAGGCCCCGTCCGCGGGGGCGCGGACGGGGCCTGCGGGGGATACTGTTCTTTATTCGGGCACGGCTATTTCGGGCACCTCTATGGAGAAAGAATCCCCGAACGATTCCCTTATGGCGTCCACGCTTTCCAGGCGGACTTCGCGGGACGGGGCCTCGGCGGGCTCTGTCTCCCCGGTCAGGGCGGTTTTGGGAACGCTGGCCGACAACTGGGAGACTTTGGTCACGTCCTCGCCCCGGCCCTCGTTCTGGCCGATGACGTTGGACCGGCGGCAGCCCTCGGCGGTGGTCACGAAGTCTGTGTCGCCACGCACCAGTATGCCGGCTATCAGGCTGGTCCTGGAGTCGAAGACCGGCGAGCCGGAATTCCCCCCGTAGGTGTCGAGGTCGGCGACATAGTGCGTGGAATTGGAGGCGTCGCGCACGCTGGCCCCTTCGGCCACCTTGAGCGGCAGCCCCGAGGGATGGCCTATGACGAACATCCCGGCGCCCTTTTTAAGACTGGCGCCGCGGTGCACCGGCAGGGGTTTGCGGCCCGCGACCTTGCGGTCAAGACGTATTATGGCGAAATCGGCCCCGCCGTTGTCCAGCCCGTGCGTCACTATCTCTTTGCAGGAATAGACGTCCGCCTCGGGCACGGTCGACGGGGAACTGCCGCCGCGCGACTTGATGGCGAAGCCGAAGACCAGCCTGGTGCTGGCGCAGGTCTCGCCGTTGGCGCTATTTACAGGGGGATTGCGTATGCAGTGCCCGGCCGTCATGACCAGGTCCTCTCCTACCAGCGACCCGGAGCAGAAAGCGCCTTTCTGCTGCTCGCGGAATCGCTCCCCGGCGCAGAGGTTGTTGGCGTCGGCGAATTTCATCGTGGATAACTTGTAGTTGGCGCCGTCCCTGGTCACCTTGTAGGAGTTCCAGAGTGAAACGACGGAGTCGGCCAGGGCTTTCCTGGAGGCGGGGGCCTCGAAATAATCCAGCCGGTCGTCTTCGCCGTAGATGACCTTGTTCTCCGCCGAGGCCGTAACTGCGAGGACGGAGAGGAAAATTATCCCGGCGAGCGCGTTCATGATGGTCTTCATAACTCCTCCATGCTGTCGTTTGCGTCGCTATGTTATACAGCGGGGCTTGACTAAAGTCAATGCCTGATGGACCCACGCCCGGATAGGTCTTAGGTCCTTATCCGGCAAGGCGGTCAGGGGAGGAAAGCGAGCAGGGCGGCGGAGCGGGCGTCCACCAGCAGGAAACCCAGGTAGTAAATAAGGCAGAGCAGGGCGTAGGCGGCCGGGGGAAGCCAGGCCGGCCGCGGCCGGGAGGAGTTTATTTCATGCCCGAGCAGATCAATCCCTTCCCCCCTGGCGAAAAGGGCGAGAGAGTAAAGGGAGAAGGCCGCGAAGGCCAGGAAAGGAAAAGCGGCGTAGCCGGCCAGCGGCAGGCCCATAAGGGGCAGGCCTCCGGCATAACCCAGGTCGTATACCCTGGAGGGTCCGCCGGCGTAAAGCCAAGCTTCCCCGGCCAGGCCGCAGACCAATCCCGCGGCCGCCAGCGCGGCTATTTTTCCCTTTTCTCCCCGCTCCAGCAGCCCCAGCAGGGAAGGCTGTTTCAGCCTGAAATTAAGAGGATCGAGGACCAGGGGAAGGGAGATGGCCGCCAGGGGAAAGGCCAGCCGGGGAAAGAAAAAGGGAAGGAAGAAAAAAATTATGCCGGCTGCCTGCAGGCCGTCCAGCGCCTTTTCCGAAGCGCGGAAAGTTCCGGGCGCGCGTTTTTCGCTCTTTACGGGCGAAAGATAGGCCGCCGACTGGTACAGCGCCGGCAGCAGCGCCGCTCCCATGCCCAGATACCAGGTCCAGCGCGCCGCGGTCTGCGCCGGGAGGTTTATGTACTGCCAGACGCCCAGCGCGGCGTTGAGGCCCTCAAGGACCAGCCAGACGGCGGACGAGCAGGACGCCATCCAGAGGAAGTCGTCGGTACGGGAGACGATCAGGGATTCGCCTTTAAGCGAGAGGAGCAGGCTGTCGGAGAGGGCGATGTAGCCCCACCAGAGCAGCGGCGCCGCGAAAGAGGCCAGAGGCTCGAAGCCGGTGAATATCCCCGCCAGCCCCATGAAGGCCAGCAGGAAGCCCGAATAGAGAACGACGCTCGATTTGAGGTCCCGCATTATCCCTTTCCCCCTTTTTTCAGTTCCGGACTTCGCCGGAAGAGTTCCGGACCCCTTATCCGTCCGTTCCGTGGTTCGCTCATAAAATCGCCCGGCCAAATTGTATCAGTTATTTCGTAGCGAGCCCTTAATCTTCCCGCGCGTCCTGCATTCAGAACGGGAACTTGTAGCGTTTCAGCCCCAGTTCCTCCCGCATCGCCAGCAGCTCGCGCTGAGTTTCCTTGTTCACGGGCACGCCCTTGTTCTTCCGGTACTGCCAGGCCAGGTATTCCTTCTCGCCGGCGGTGTAGATCCTCTTCGCCCCGGGCATTTTCTTCGACGCGCGGAGTTCGCGCAGTATCTTCCCGGCGGTGCGCTTGAACGAGGCCAGCGGCACGAAATGCCCGATGTCGATGGCCAGGAAGAAGTGGCCGAGCGGGTAGGGGACTTTATTCCCTTTCTTATCGTAGCCCAGCAACTGCTTCATGTAGGCCCCGTCCTGCAGCGCGGCCGAGAGTATCTCGACGACGGCGCAGTAGCCGTAGCCCTTGTAGCCGCCCAGGTCCTCGCCCACGCCGCCCAGCGGCGTCAGCGCGGCGGTCCCCTTTATCAGGTCGGTCAGCACCGCCCGCGAGTCGGTCTTGCTGCCGCCCTTCTCGTCTATGACCCAGCCTTTCGGCATCTTTTTGCCCAGCTTGGCGTACACCTCTATCTTGCCGCGCTGCGTTATGGAGGTGGCGCAGTCGAGCAGGAAAGGGAACTTCTCGTCCGTCGGGAGCGCGAAGGTCAGCGGGTTGGTGCCCATCATGTTCTCGACGCCGAAGGTGGGCGCCACCGAAGGGCGCGCGTTGGTGCCCGTTATGCCGATCATGCCGGCTTTCGCGGCCAGCAGCGTGTGATAGCCCGCTATGCCGTAATGAGTGGAGTTGCGCACGGCCGTCATGCCGAGGCCGTACTTCTTAGCCTTCTTTATCGCTAGCTCCATCGCGCGTTTGGCGATGACGTGTCCCATGCCGTTGTGGCCGTCTATGACCGCGGTCGTAGGGGTGTCCTTCATTATCCCGAACTTCGTCTTCGGCAGTTGTATGCCCTGCTTTATCCTGTCGTAGTAGATCGGCTTGAGGCGGGAGACGCCGTGCGAATCTATGCCCAGCTTGTCGGCGGTTATCAGGACTTCCGCGCAGACCGCCGCGTCGGCCGCCGGCACGCCTATACCCTTGAAGACGTCGCGCATGAAGCGCTCCATCAGATCGAACTTTACCCATTTGGAACCATTTTCTATTTCCATGACACCTCCGTAGTTTTAACCCCGGTAATTCTTCCCTTCCATCAGATCGGCCAGCGCGGACGCCGCCTTGAGAGGATCGGGTATGCCGGCTATATCGTAAGCCGCCGACATCGCGGCGGCCGCCTCTTTGCCGCCCAGCAGGCGGCTCAGTTCCGCCGCCATGGCTTCCGCCAGTCCCGCGTCCTGCGGCAGGCTGACGGCCGCTCCCGCGCGGGCCAGGACGGCGGCATTGGCGGCCTGGTGTCCGCCGGCCGAGGTCGGCAGCGGGACCAGAATGGCCGGCTTTCTGACCGCCGCCAGTTCCGCGACGGTGCTCGCCCCGGCCCGAGAGACTAGTATGTCGGCCGCGGCGTAGAGCAGGTCCATCTCCGCGCAGTAATCGAGAACTTTGATCCCGGGGTCGCCTCCAAGGCCCGCGGCCGCGTAAGCGAGCCGGGTGCTTTCCCCGTTCCCTTTGCCGGCGACGTGCAGGATCTGGAAGGCCGCGCCCTCCGCCCTGAGACTGCCGGCCGCGGCGGCCAGCGCGGAGTTGAGCGCGGACGCTCCCTGGCTGCCGCCGAAGGCGGCCACCACGGGAGGCGAGGCTTTTAGGCCTAGCAGGGCCCGCGCCTCTTCACGGGAGACGGCGGACGGAATGAATTCCCGTACCGGCGTACCGGTCATTACCGTCTTGCCGGCGAAGGGGTTTTTTTCCAGGGGCAGTCCCAGCGCCACCGCCGGGCAGAAAGCTCCCGCTATCCGGTTGCCCAGGCCGAAGACGGCGTTGGATTCGTGCACGACGCGCGGGACGCCGCGCAGCGCCGCCAGCAGTACCGCCGGGAAAGAAACATAGCTGCCGGCGCCGAAGACGGCGTCCGGCGAATAATCGGCGAGTATCCGCGACGTCCGCCGCAGGCCTGAGAAGAATTTGACCAGGAACCGGGCGTGACGCAGCGGGTTGAGCGAGCGCGGCAGCGCCGCCGCGGGTATTTCGGCGTAGGGCAGCCCTTCCGCATCCAGAGCCGCCGCGGAGATATCACCCTCCTTTACCAGGAAGAGTACCTGCCAGCCCCGCCGGGCCAGCTCGCGGCCCAGCGCGAGGCCGGGGTAGAAATGGCCGCCCGTTCCCCCCGCGGCTATCAGCGCGCGCCTCTTTTTAACGATCGTCATAAGGAAGCCTTCCTGTGGGCCGAGACATTGAGCACGAAGCCGGCCGCCAGCAGCATGGTGATCATCGAGGAGCCGCCGTAGGAGAAGAAAGGCAGCGGTATGCCCTTGGTCGGGGTCAGTCCCAGCGTCATGGCCATATTGAAAAAAGCCTGCAGGCAGATGATCAGCACCATGCCCGAAGCGGCTATGGCCGAGAAGAAGGACGTCGCGTTGCGGGCCAGCCGGAGGCCGCGCAGCAGCAGGTAGCCGAAAAGCCCGGCTATCAGCAGCGCGCCGAAGAGCCCCAGCTCTTCCGCGACCACCGGGAAGATGAAGTCGGTATGCGGCTCCGGCAGGTACATCAGTTTGAGTTTGGAGGCGCCCAGCCCGACCCCGAACCAGCCGCCGGAGCCGACGGCCAGCAGCGACTGCACCAGCTGGTAGCCCGTGCCGGAGGCGTCGTCCCAGGGCGAAAGGAAATTCTTAAGGCGGTCCAGGCGGTAGGACTTGCGCAGCATCTCCGCTACGAAGATGAGCAGTCCTACGCCCAGCGGCGCCAGGATGTAGCGCAGCCGCACGCCGGAGCAGAACAGCATCATCAGCGCCACGGCGAAGATCAGCGCCGGCGTGCCCAGGTCGGGCTGTATGCCGATCAGCAGCAGCGCCAGCAGCGTGACCGTCAGCGGCTTTATCAGCTGCCGCCAGTCCTTGAGCATGCGGCTTATGTTCTTGTCGAAGTAGTCGGCCAGGTAGAGCACCACCGCCAGCTTGGCGAATTCGCTGACCTGCAGGTTCATGAAGCCCAGCGGTATCCAGCGGCGCACGTTCGCTATCGGGGGCATGAACAGCGTGACCACCAGCAGCGCCAGCGTCAGGATCATGAGCGGCTTTATGAACCGGCGGAACTTTTCCAGCTCCAGGTTCATCGCCAGCCACATGGCGCCCAGCCCGGCGAAGGTCCAGATCAGCTGCCGCTTGAGGTAGAAGAAAGAGGGCAGGCCCTTGTTCTCGGCGTAGATGGCGCTGGCGGAATAGAGCGAGACCAGGCCGATCATCAGCAGCGCCGCCACCGCTATCAGGAAATGGTAGTCGGCGTAGCGCAGGCTGCGCGAGGTGAAGAGGCCGGAGAAGAGGCCGCTTCCTCCCCCGCGCGCGGCGGAATAGCGGCGCCTCACTTGAGCCTCCCGGCGAGGCGCTTGAACTCCGCGCCCCGGTGCTCGAAATCGCGGAACTGGTCGAAAGAGGCGCAGGCGGGCGAGAGAAGTACCATGTCGCCTGGCCGCGCCGCTGCCGCCGCTTTTTTAAGCGCCCGCTCCAGCGTTAAGGCCCTCTCTATCGGCGCGGAGCCGCGCAGCTCTTTCTCTATAAGCGGCGCGGCTTTCCCTATCGTCAGTATTGTTTTGACCGATGCTTTGACGAGCGGGCGCAGCGGCGCGTAAGGCGCGCCCTTGTCCAGCCCGCCCAGTATCAGCCAGATATTCTTCCCGCCGCCCGGCGTGCGCAGCGCCGTGACGGTGGAATCCACATTGGTCGCTTTGGAATCGTTTATATAGGTCACTCCGCGCAGCGTCCGTACGGTCTCCAGGCGGTGCTCCACGCCTTTGAAAGAGGCGAAGACCGCGCGCAGGTCCGCCGGACGCGCGCCGCAGGACAGCGCCATCAGGCCCGCGCACATCGCGTTCTCCAGGTTATGCCGCCCGGGCAGCGGCGGCGGCTCTACGGTGAAGGAGACGGCGCCGGTCCGGAAGACCAGCCTTCCTTTCTCCGTCCACGCGCTCAGTTTTCCCCCGCGCCTGCGCGAGGAGAAGAACAGCACCCGCGCCGGGCAGCGCCGGGCCAGCCGGCGGCAGGCGGCGTTCTCGTAATTGAAAACGCAGACCGCGCCGGGCCGCTGGCCGGCGAAGATCTTCGCTTTGGCGGCGACATAGGCGGCCAGGCCGCCGTGATGATCGAGATGGTCCGGCGTTATGTTGAGCACGCAGGCCGCGTCGGGGGAGACCCCGGAGCTGTCCTCCAGCTGGTAGCTGGAGAGTTCCATGACCAGCGCGTCCTTCGGGCCGGCTTTTGGCGCCGTAGCGGCCGCGGGCACGCCGAGGTTCCCGCAGACGAAGGCCCGCGTGCCGCGCCGCCGCGCCGCCGCTTTCATCAGCAGGCCCAGCAGTTCGGTGGTCGTGGTCTTGCCGTTGGTGCCGGTTACGGCCAGGATCCTGCCCGCCTTGGAAAAGGCCAGCGCGATTTCTATCTCGCTGAAAACGGGTATGCCTGCCGCTTTAAGCCTTTTGAAAACCGGCGCGCGCGCGGGCAGGCCGGGGCTTTTGACGGCGAAGCCGCAGGAGAGTATCGCGCCGCTGTGCCCCCCCGCCTCGACTTCCACGGCGCGCGGCAGGCCCTTAAGCCTGGGCTTAAAGTCCTTCATCGGCGCCGAGTCGCTCAGCAGCACGCGGAAACCTTTTTTCGCCAGCAGCCGCGCGGCGGCCAGGCCCGACCGCCCCGCGCCTATCACCAGCGCCTTTTCGCCTTTAAATTTTGCAGGTTCAAAACTCATATACCCTGTAATTCCCTGTGGGTCGCCACACAGTGCGTGGCGAATTGCGCAAAATCCGTCCACCGGGAGCCCGGAAGATTAGCTACGCACTGCGTAGCCTTTCCCAAAGCTGTTTGCCTACGATTTGTAACCAGTCAAATAGCCGTCAAATAGAGAAGTCCTTGTATTTCCAACACAAATTCCCATATTTCAGGGTTCCAGTTAAATAATCGTCAAATAAGATTAGGCCCAAAAAGGCACACATTTGGTCTGCTCATTTGGGTTATCTGCGAATATTTCCTTGCCTGATTATGATTCTAGGGTTTCGAATGATACGGGGGTATTCACGTAAAATCAAGCCAAATTCTCATGTAAATATATTACAAAATTGAAAGTAATCTCCCGGAAAATTAAAGAATTTTTTACCGGGCAGCTTTTCCGCGGCGTCTCGGCGCAACAAATTTTTTCATAACCCCCGCCAGCCTCTTGGCGAAGATTATCCCGTACCTGATACGGGAGCCGGGGGCCGGTGTCGTTGACATTTCCTGGATCCCGGCTTTCGCCGGAAAGACGGCTTGGGCAGGCTAGCGGTCGGCGGGATTTTTTCCAAGGCAGCACTTCTTGAACTTCCTGCCGCTCCCGCACGGACATAGCTCGTTGCGGCCCGCCTTCGGCATAACAACCAGGCCGAGAACGTCCCTGAGCCAATTCGAGGCTCCGGACACCCTTTTCCAGGCGGGCAGAACCTCGAAGGCGCAGAAAGCGGCCTCTTCTTCCGAGCCCAGGGCGACGTAATCGGGCAGGTCTTTTGGTATCTGCCTGTCGCCAAGGAGATAGGTGGCCAGGAAATCGTTATGGCTGACGGCGTCCTTAAGGAGTTCCCCGGCGCGCGGTGAGGCTCCTTCTCCAACGAATGCGCATAAGGCCTTCATAACCAGCCATTCCAGGCCGCAGTCATCCTTGTACTCCGAACGCTCCAGGAGTTTCTCCAATTCCTGCCAGCGGTCTAACCGGCTCAGGTAAGACGCCAGCGCATAGCGCACCCCCTGGTTGTCATGGGGATTAAGGCGGAGCATCTCGTAACAATGGGATATGGCCTCGTCGCGTTCTCTTTCCAGCCACAGACAATGCGCCAGTCCCGCCCGGGCCCGCATGTATGGCCGCGTCTCCACGATGCCCCAGAAACGGCCGGCGTTCTCCGCAAAGAAGTCAGGCCCAAGCTGCCGCTCGCCCGCCCGCAGCGCTTTTTCGTATAGCTTTCCGGCCTCCTTCAGGTTCCCGGCTGTTTCCTCAGCCAGAAGGTTGTAGGCATCGGCCAGATCGGGGCAGATTTTAAGCGCCCTGTGCGCCGTTTCCACGCGCTTGCCGGGGTCCTCTTCCAGCCAGGCCTCGTACATCAGGTCCTGCCCGACCTCCCAGGCGCCCTGAGGCGCCTCGGGCCGGGGCGGCTTGCCTATGCAGCTCTTCAGGTATGCATTAATTTCTTCGTCCGTCTCCAACCCCTTAGCCTTGATGGCCCGCGAGGCATGGAAGGACATGCGCTCCGTGATCATCTGCGCATTTTTGGGCGGGCGGACCTCGTCTTGAGGCTCCCCGGATGCTTCATCCCCCTCCAGCGGGTCCGTGCCCCACCCCGCCCTGGCTGCCTGCTCAAGGGCCTCCTTTTCCGAAAGACGGCCACTTTCTCCCTCCCGGCGCCGCGCAGCGATGTTTTCGGGATCATAGAAGTCCAGCCAGGCGTTGTTGTAACAGTGATAATCCGGGCTTTCCATGCCGCTTTGAAGGTCGTCCAGGTTAAAAACTTCCCGCGCTGCGCCGGACTCAAGCAGCGACCGGAGCAGGGGTTCGTGCTCCCTCTTTCCGAAATCCAGGAGGATGCGCCCGGCCCAGGCGCGTGTTTCGTTGTCCTCAGAGGCATCCGAAGCGATGGCGACGACCAGAGTAAACACCTCACGCTCCGTTTCAGGGTGGCGCAGCGTCACGGCCGCCATACCCTCAAGCGCATTGGTGCGGAAATACCAGTCCGCCTTCCGGTTTAATGCCTCTTTCCTGAGATAGGGCAGGGCTTTCGGGCCGAGCCGGCCGAAGATGGAAGGGATCTCGTGGCTGATCCATTCATTGTCCCACTCTTCGGCCAGGCGCATGACATGGATCAGGATGGGGACGGCCTGCTCTCCGCCGATGGCGCCCAGAAGATACGTAGCGTGAACCACTGCCCACCAGCCGGCGTCGCCGCGGTGCCAGTTGCACTCGTCAAGGAGGATGCTGGACAGGGCCGGGACCAGACGCCCGCCCCTGGCGACTACTTCCCCGGCCCAGGCTTTAGGCAACTGGTCGCCCGTAAAGGCCAGGGCGACGAGTTCGGCATCCGTGAGTTTCTCAAAGCCGGATGAATAAAAAGTATTTTTTAACCATGAGATGATTTGGAACATGACTGTTATTTTTTGCCGCTTCCCGTATTATTATCAATCGGCCAAAAACAAGGAATCAAAATTGCCGCTGGACTAATTGTACAATTTTCTCCGCGTAGGCTACGGCTTCGCCTGCCTCTTTTTCAGTAAAGCTTTCCCATGGAACGGCAGGGGACGGTAAAACATCCGGATAGCGGGTGGTTAGATAGTACTTATCCAGGATTTTGCCCGGTTCGATTAGTTCCGCCAGGGCAGGATCAAAAACAGCGCATTTTTCCACTAATTTTCTTACCGAATGGGCTAAGATAAACCGCTCGCCTTTCAAAGTGAGGTAGGCCTTCAAAGCCATTTGGGCAGCCTGTTCGGAAACAAAACATGCCTCCGCATATTCTGCCCGGCCCTTATGCCCCTGGGCAATCGCCAGATTGTGCAAGGATTGTTTAAGCCACCGATCCGCTTCAGTCACGGGGTCTTTCATAAATAACTTTTCCTGTGCTCAGGGCTGATTGGATAAAAACGTTGCCCTGGGAAAGCATTATCTGCAATTCCTCCGGCGTATAGACAAAGCAATCCACGTCGGCATCATCGGGACATAAAGGGGCCACTTCTCTGAGTCTCCGGAGAAACGGCTCGGTTGTTGATTTGACAATGAGAAGATCTATATCGCTGTAGGCATCCCGGTTTCCTGTTGCCGACGATCCGAACAGAATGATTTTTTCCGGCTTATATCCCTCAACCAGGCGGCGAGTTATGCCGTTCAACCGTTCATTGTCCATTGGCCTCATTGCGCATAGTATACTATATATCCGTAAACTGTTCCCGGCGTAAAAATGACCCAATTCCGCCGCTGTTTGCGGGGAAGTGCTCCCAAAAATTCGGACCAGGTCCTAATATGGTAAAATGACCTGCAAGGGTTAAGGCGAATACCAGGCCAGGAGAAAAATAAAATATGAATACCGCTTGTTTGTCGGCTAAAATCGCTTCGCCCCCGGCTCCCGCCAAAACCGCGGGCCGTGAAATAAACCCTTTCTGCGTGGAAAACAATCTCCATTCCTGGGTTTCTTCCCGCATTATTTACAGAGGGCGCGATTACTACCGGAAAGGCCGCGTGTCTGCGCTTGAAACCTTCCCCGGGAACCGCATGGAAGCCATGGTTGAAGGCTCAATGCGGGAACCCTACCGCGTGCGGATTGCATTTGATAAATGGGGAATGCCGGTTTCGGAATGCACCTGCCCGTATACCTTTGAGCCTCTCTGCAAACATGCGGTTGCCGTTCTCCTTGCCTGGCAGCAGCAGGAAACGGGGGACGAGCCGAAACTCGGCGGCCTTCCGGATGAAGCCGTTCCGCCGGCAACCGGCGGGGAGGAAAGGAGCCGTTACATCCGGGAACTGGCGGCGATAGAAATAAACGACCGGGTCGTCCGCTGCGGGGAGCAGGGGCTGAAAATAATAGGGAAACCAGGCAATTTCCCGCTTGGCGCATACGAAGTTTCATCCGGCAATCCCGAACTGAAAACGCGCGAGTCTTACAAGGTGACGGTAAGGGACGCGCAATGGAAGCATGCTTCCTGTAATTGCCTGGATTACCGGACCAATGAGCTTGGAACGTGCAAACACATTGAAATCGTAAAAAGGCATTTCAATAACAGGGAGAGAAACCGCAGGCTGATCCAGGCGGCGCTTGCGGATAAAAGCGTGGCTGTTTATTTCCGTCCAAGGGAATCGCATGAAAAAATTTATGGGAACGCGGAAAATATCAGGTTTTACGTTCCCCCCGGCCTCGGATTGACGGCGGAGAGGCTGTTGCCGGCAGCGGCGGACAGCCAGGGCTGGTTCCTGGCTGACGGAAGGGACCCTGAAGCGCAGCTTAAGCATTTTAAGGCGCTTTTAAGCCGTGTTTCATCCGCCCTGGGCAATAAAGGGAAAATTGAAGTGGAT
This sequence comes from Elusimicrobiota bacterium, assembly GCA_009773155.1. Classification (GTDB taxonomy): domain Bacteria; phylum Elusimicrobiota; class Elusimicrobia; order Elusimicrobiales; family UBA9959; genus UBA2231. The sequence continues at coordinate 12,382 of WOVA01000026.1, read as the reverse complement.
CCGCTGGTCTGGGCCGGGCTGGACGGGGAGGCGGAGGCGTTTAACTGGGAAAAACGCATTTCCGGGATTGCCCAACACCCGGCCCGCCATTCGCAATGGAATAATTCCGTGGGCGGGCTTAAAATCCGCCTTCATCCCTACCAGGTGGAAGGGATCCTGTTTGCCGCCAAAAAACGCCGCGCTTTCATCGGCGACGACATGGGCCTCGGCAAAACGGCGCAGGCGATAGGAACGGCCCTGCTTCTTAAAGAACTGGGAGCCGTGCACAGAGCCGTCATCTTCTGCCCCGCCTCGCTTAAATTCCAGTGGAGGAACGAAATCGGGAAAATATCGGCGGCTTCAGCCGCCGTTGTTTCGGGCGGGGCAAGGGAACGGGCGGAACTTTACAAAACGTCAAAGGACTTTTTTTTCATCCTGAATTATGAGCTTCTTTACCGCGACCTGGACGCCATCGCGGACCTAAGCTCCGGTCTGGTCATCCTGGATGAAGCGCAGAGAATAAAAAACTGGGAGACAAAAGTGGCGAAGACGATAAAACGGCTGGAAAGCCCTTTCCGCCTGGTCCTGACCGGCACTCCAATCCAGAACAAACTGCCCGAATTCCAGTCCATAGCGGAATTTCTTCACCCCAGGGCGCTGGGCGCTCCCTGGAAACTTGTTCCCACCTACGCCCGGTTTGACGCGGATGACCGGATCTCCGGCTACACGAATCTTGACCACCTGCGCCGGCGCATGGACGGGTTTTTTATCAGGCGCACGCGCGAGGCCGTGCTTTCCCAGCTTCCCAAACGGACAGACAATAATTTCTGGACGGACCTTACGCAGGCCCAGCGCCAGGAACATGACGCGCTTGCCAATCAGGTCAGGCGGGTGATAGCGAGGTGGGAAAAACTGAAGCGGATAACAAAAGAGGACATCCAGCGCCTCATGACGCTGCTTGCCTGCATGAGGATAGTTTCCAACGCTTACGGGCAGTATGACTGGAAGTCCGTAGAAACCGAGGCGCTCACCGCGAGGCGCGCTTCGGCGGAATTTAAGAAGAAAACCGGCTCGCCCAAGCTGGAGGAATTCCAGAAAGTGGCCGCCGACCTCCTTGAGGATCCCGGGCAGAAAATCGTGGTGTTCAGCCAGTGGGAAAGGATGATCCGCCTGGCGGATATTTATATAAGGGAAATCCTTGAATCCTCAAACAGCCGGTCGGTGGTTTTCTGCGGAGCGCTTCCCCTCAGGAGAAGGGAAACCGAGGTGAAACGGTTCCTTGATGACCCGCAAACAAGGGTGTTTTTCTCAACCGACGCGGGAGGGCAGGGGCTTAACCTCCAGCATGCCGCCAACTGCGTGATCAACCTGGAAATCCCCTGGAACCCGGCTGTTATGGAACAGCGCATAGGCCGGGTTTACCGCATGGGGCAGAAGAAATCGGTCCAGGCGATAAATTTCATCTCTTCCGAATCAATAGAGGAAAGGATTTTTAATCTTGTGGCGCAGAAAAAAGCCCTGTTTTCCGGGCTCTTTGACAAGGGAGAAAACGAAATCCGCTTTAACGCCCTTCAAACCGCTTCTTTCATGGACAAGATGAAAATGATTGTGCCCCAAGCGCCTGCGCCGCAAGCGCGGGAAGAGGCCGGAACGGGGAAAATCCCGCCCGAAGAAGCCGTTTCGGACACAACCGCAAAAGTCTGCCAGAGCGGCCCGGCGGGAGAAAGCGGGGGCTCTCCCTCCATTGACTTTGACCTGGGTCCGGTGGTTTCGGCGGTCTCGGGGCTGCTTCAGCTTCCAGGCGAGCGGACGGCGGCCGCAGGCGGCTTAAAAATGAAGATATCCGAGGACCAGGAAGGAGTGCATTTATCCATTCCCAAACCGGCGGTGGAGATCCTGAAGGGCTTCAAGCCGGCGCTGGAATCGCTGCTGAAGCTGATTTCCTGACCGTCACCGGAGATATTCATTATATCAGTAGTAGTGCCCCAGGTCCTTGAGGTTTTCCGTCGTCAGTTTGGGGCTGAACACCTTGTATACCCAGAACTGGTAGGCTATCACCGCCGGCATTACTATTCCTACCACGGCGGTCATCACTTTCAGCGTATAAGCCCCCGAGGCGGAGTTATAGGCGGTAAGGCCCGCTCCGCGCAGGCCTAGCGCCGGTATCAGGTCCGGGTACATGCCGGCCAGGCCGGTGAAGACCAGGGCCAGTATGAAGACGAGGGAGCCGACGAAGGCCCCGAGCGGCGAACCGGAGAAGCCGGCCCTGGACCTTATCAGGCCGGCCGCGGCGGCCAGCGGCAGCAGATAAAGCAGCGGTCTGGACGCGTAGTTCTCGAACAGCTGAGTGGCGGCCTGCGAGGCGGCCAGGAAGGCCAGCAGCAGGACGGCGACCAGATACCAGGCCCGGCCCGCGGCCGCGGCGGCCCTGTCGGCCAGCGGACCGCCCGCGCGCAGCGCCAGCCAGAGCAGGCCGTGGTGCAGGAAGATCACCATGAAGAATACCGCGGTCAGCAGGGCGTAAGGATTGAGCAGGTCTAAGAAGCCGTACATTATAGTACCCCCTTCCAGCGGGAAGCCGCGGAAGAGATTGCCGAATAAGACGCCCAGCAGCAGCGCCGGCAGAAAACCTCCGACGGCTATCGAGAAGTCCCAGAAGCGCATCCAGCGCTCTCCTTCGACCTTGCCCCTGAACTCGAAGGACACGCCGCGGAAGATCAGCGAGAGCAGCAGCAGGAACATCGCGGTGTAGAGGCCGCTGAAAAGCGAGGCGTATACCGGCGGGAAGGCCGCGAAGGTGACGCCGCCTGCGGTAACGAGCCATACCTCGTTGCCGTCCCAGACCGGGCCTATGGTGTTTATGACCACGCGCCGCTCGTCGGGCGTGCGGGCTATGAAATTATGCGCCATGCAGGCGCCGAAGTCGAAACCGTCGAGCGCCAGGTATACCGCCCAGAGCAGCCCCCACACCAGGAACCAGAAAGTGTTCAGGTCCATCACGCCCTCCCCGCCGGCGCCGCGGGCCCGGCGGCCGCGTATTTTACCGTAAGGAATATCCCCAGCGCCCCCAGGGCCGCGTATACCAGCCCCAGGGAGACGAGGGAGAAAGCGACCTGCCCCGCTCCCACATTCTGGGACAGTCCCTCGGAAGTGCGCATCAGGCCGTACACTATCCACGGCTGGCGCCCCACCTCGGTCACTATCCAGCCGAGCTGATTGGCGAGGTAAGGCAGCGGTATCGCGGCCAGCGCCGCCTTCAGGAAAAGAGGGTAGCGCTGAACCGTTCCCCTTAACGAAAGCCAGGAGGCGGCGGCCGAGAAAGCGATGAAGAACATGCCCAGCGCCACCATAAGTTTGAAGCTCAGGAAGACCGGCCAGAACGGGGGACGGTCGTCGGGATGGAAATCCTTGAGGCCCTTTATCTCGGCGTCCGCGTCCTTGAAGGCCATGAAGCTGAGAAGTTTGGGTATGCCCAGCGCTTCAACGCGGTTGCGCTCATTGGCCGGGTCGGGCACTACCAGTAGATTGTAGGGCACTCCTTTCTCCGTTTCCCAGACCCCCTCCATCGCCGCGAACTTGGCTGGCTGCAGTTTCGCCGTCATCATCCCGTTGAAATCGCCGGCGCCCAGCACGCCCAGCGAGGAGGCCAGCGCCATGAAGGCCCCCAGGCGGAAAGAGCGGCCGAAGAAATCCGGCCTGTTGTTCCTGAGCAGATGCCAGGCGGAGACGCCCATGACGAAGAAGGCGGCCACCGTCCAGGCCGCCAGCACGGTGTGGAAGAACATCGTCCAGCCGTAGGGGTTGAGCGTCAGCGCCGCGAAGTCGGTCAGTTCCGCGCGTCCGTTGCGCACGGCGTAGCCGACGGGGTTCTGCATCCAGCCGTTGGCCAGTATGATCCAGAGGGCCGAGAGGTTGGTCCCTATCGCGACCAGCCAGATGGAAAGCAGGTGCAGCCCGCGCGAGACGCGCTTCCAGCCGAACATCCAGACGCCGATGAACGTGGACTCCAGGAAGAAGGAGGTGGTCGCCTCTATGGCCAGCGGCGCGCCGAAGACGTCGCCGACGAAGACCGAGTAGGCCGCCCAGTTCATGCCGAACTGGAACTCCAGCGTTATGCCCGTAACCACGCCGACGGCGAAGTTTATCAGGAAGAGCTTGCCCCAGAATTTAGCCATGTCCAGGTAGAGCTCGTCCTTTTTGAAGAAGGCGAGCGTCTCCATGACGGCGATGAGCAGGGCCAGTCCTATCGTCAGGGGGACGAAGAGGAAATGAAAGCCGGCGGTGACCGCGAACTGAAGCCTGCTTAAGAGAAGAGCGTCCATATGCCTACCTTATCTTGAGGGATGAGAGGGCGATGAGCATCAGCATGATGCCGGCTATCCAGAAGCGCACCGTCACCTTGGATTCAGCCGCGCCTTTGAGTTCGAAGTGATGATGCAGCGGGGCCATCAGGAAGACGCGCTTTTTGTTGCGCAGCTTGTAGGAGCCCATCTGAAGTATTACCGAGAGCGTCTCGGCCAGGAAGATGCCGCCCGCCACGGGCAGCAGCAGTTCCTGCTTCACGGCTATGGCGGAGACGCCTATCGCGCCGCCCAGGAACAGCGAACTGGTGTCGCCCATGAACACTTCGGCCGGGTGCGCGTTGTACCAGAGGAAGCCCAGGCAGGCGCCGATCATCGCGGCCAGGAACACGGTGATCTCGCCCGCGCCTTCGACGTAGATTATCTTCAGGTAGGAGGCGATCTTTACATTGCCCGCGGCGTAGGCGATGACGGCGAAGGTCAGCGCGGCGAAGACCAGCGTGCCGGCCGCGAGGCCGTCCAGGCCGTCGGTCAGATTCACCGCGTTGGAGGAGCCGATTATGATCAGCATTACCAGCGCCGCGTAGAAGAGCCCCAGGTCCAGCGTCAGGCCCTTGGTATACGGTACCAGCAGGTGGTCGGCGAACTGAGGGTTGGGTGGGCTGACCGCCAGGTATACCGCCGCCGCCGTTGCCGCGAACATCTGCAGCGAGAACTTGAAGGCCGAGGAGGCGCCGCGCGGGTCCTTGCGCACCAACTTCTTGTAATCGTCCATCCAGCCCGCGAAGGCCAGCACGACGGTGACGAAGGCGAGCAGCAGGATGAAGCGGTTGTCGGGGCGGGCCCAGAGCAGGGTGCCGGACATCATGGTCACGAAGATCAGCAGACCGCCCATCGTGGTGGTGCCCTGCTTGGCCAGATGCGTCTGCGGGCCGTCGGTGCGCTGCACCTGGGCTATCTTGTAGGAGCGCAGTTTGTTTATGAGCCAGGGCCCGAAGATGAGGCTCAGCAGGAACGATGTTATCACCGCTCCGCCGGCGCGGAAGGTGATGTACTGGAAGACGTTGAGCGGGCTGAAGAAGTCGCGGAATTCGTGGAGGTAATAGAGCATGGTTCAGAGTCCTTCTAGGAGATTCTCGAATCGCATAGAGCGGGAGGCCTTTACCAGGAAGAAGCCGTCGCCGGCGGAGACCAGATGCCGGAACTCATCCCGCCAGACCGACGGGTCGTCGGCGTGCACGGTCTTCACCGAAGGGAAGCGGGCGGCCAGCTCGTCGGCCGCGGCGCGCATTTCCGGGCCGCCCAGGAACACTTTCGCCGGGCCGGCGGCGGAGATGAGGGCCGCCAGTTCGCGGTGGTACTTCTCCGAGAAGCGGCCAAGCTCTTTCATGTCGCCCAGCGCCAGGTAGCGCGGCGACCGCGCGGCGGCGGCGGCCGCTAGGGCGGCGGCCATAGACTGCGGGTTGGCGTTGTAGGCGTCCAGCAGTACGCGCGAACCGGCGATGGTCAGCTCCTGCATGCGCATCGGCGGCGGACTGTAGGCCTCCAGGCCGTCAACGGCTTCTTGCGGGGAAAAGCCGGCCGCCAGGGCGGCCGCGAAAGCCGCCGCCGCGTTGAGCCGGTTGTGAGCGGCGTCGGAGGGCAGGCGCACCGGCAGGGACCTGCTGCGGAAAGCGAGGTAAAAGCCGTCGGCCCGGCTCTCGGCCCGCGCGTCCGCCCCCGGCCCGGTCCCGAAGGAGAGCTTCGTTTCCGGCCTGACGCCCAGCGCGCGCAGCCGCTCGTCGTCGGCGTTGTAGACGAAGGTCCCGCCGGGCGCGAGGCAGTCCAGAACCTCGGTCTCGGTCTCGAAGACCGCCTCCATGTCGCCGAAAAATTCCAGATGCTCGGGCGCGATGGTCGTGACGACGGCGATGTCCGGCGCCGCCAGCTCCGCTATTTCCCGCACGTCTCCGCGGCGGGAGGCGCCGAGCTCGAAGACGGCCCGCCGGTGCTCCGCGCCCAGCTCCAGCAGCGAGAGCGGCAGGCCGAACTGGTTGTTGAAATTGCCGGCGTTGGAGCAGACCGGGCCGCCGCGGGCGAAGATCGAGCGGAGCATCTCTTTCACGGTGGTCTTGCCGTTGGAACCGGTTACGGCCGCCACGACGGGGCTGAAGCGGCGCCTGTGGAAGGCCGCCAGCGCCTGCAGCGCCTTGAGCGTATCCTTCACGGCCACTACCGCCGGAGGCCTGGGGCCCGCTGGCAGCCGGTCCTCCCGGCAGATCCAGCCGGCCGGGGACGCTTTCAGCGTGCCCGCCAGAAAAGCGTGCGCGTCGTGCTTCTCGCCGGCCAGCGCCCAGAAATACTCTCCGGCCTTGAGCGAGCGGCTGTCCAGTACGAAGGAGTCGAAGGCCGCGCGCGGATCCCCCGCCAGGAGTTTTCCTCCCGCGGCGTCCGCCAGCCTCTCCAGGTCCAGTCCAAGTTTCATGCGGCTCCGTTCCCCGGGTTCACGGCCAGGGCGGCTTCTTCGGCGTCGCTGAAATGGATGGTCTCGCGGCCGAGTACCTGGTAATCTTCGTGGCCTTTGCCGGCTATGAGTATGATATCGCCCGGTCCGGCGGCGGCCGCGGCCGCGCGTATGGCGGCGCGCCTGTCGGGCAGCATCTCGTAATTGGAGTACTCGCCCTTCACGCCGGCCTCTATCTCCGCTATTATCGCGGCCGGGTCTTCCGTGCGGGGATTGTCGCTGGTTATGTACACCTTGTCGCTTAGAGAGCAGGCAGCGCGTCCCATCGGCGCGCGCTTGGTGCGGTCGCGGTCGCCGCCGCAGCCGAAGACGGTGATGAGGCGTTTTCCCGGAATGCCGCGCAGGCTCCGCAGCACGCTTTCCAGCGCGTCGGCGGTATGGGCGTAATCGACGAAAATTGCGAAGTCCTGGCCGGCCCGCACCGGCTCCAGCCGGCCCGGCACTTTTTCCAGCGCCTCCAGCCCGGCGGCTATGTCGGCGGGCGATACGCCCAGCGCGTGGGCCGCGCCGGCGGCGGCCAGGGCGTTATAGAGATTGTGGCGGCCGAACAACCGCATCTTTACCGGGGCCGCGCCGGCCGGAGTATGCAGAGTGAAATTTATCCCGTCGCTGCCGTGATCGGTATCGCCGGCCGTGATATCGGCGGGCTTATCGAGCGAGTAGGTGAGGGCCTTCGCCCCGGCGGCCGCGCGCAGTACCTCCGCCGCCGACGGTTCGTCGGCGTTTACCACGGCCGACCGGCCTTCCTTTCCGGAGGCCGCCGTCAGGCTGAAGAGCTTCAGTTTGGCGCGCAGGTAGTTCTCCCTGCTCTTGTGGAAATCGAGATGGTCGCTCTGCAGATTGGTGAACACCGCGCAGTCGAATTTCACCGAGTCCGCGCGGCCCAGGGCCAGCGAATGGGAGGAGACCTCCATCACGGCGGCGCGGGAGCCGGCTCCTACCATCCTCGCCAGCAGGGAGTGCAGGTCGGGCGCCATCGGCGTGGTATTGGGCGCCGCGGAGACAACTGTCCCCCCGACGCGGTAATTGACCGTCCCGATGACGCCGGGCTTCATGCCCAGGCGGGCGAAGACCGCCTCCAGCATATAGGTTATGGTGGTCTTGCCGTTGGTGCCGGTAACGCCGACGACCTTGATCTTTTCCGAAGGACGCCCGTGGAACTCGGCGGCGGCGTGAGAGAAAGTGGCCGTTATGTCCGCGGCCTTTACCCAGGCTGCGCCGGGCGGCAGGCCGGCCGGCGCGTCCGAGCGCGAGACCACCGCCGCCGCGCCCTTGCGCAGCGCCTCGGCCGCGTGCAGGTCCCCGTCGGTACGGGAGCCCGGCAGGGCGAAGAAAACCCCGCCGCGCAGTTCCCCGCGCGAGTCATAAAATACGCCGTTCACGGGCGTTTCAGGAGAGCCCGCGAGGACGCGGTCGCCGGGCAGAAGCAGGTTCGCGAGTCGCATTTACAAGTATATTAACAAATTTAATTATGGGCTTTTTCGACGGGCCGGGCGACATAGCGCCCGGCACCTGATGAGCCGGAGGCTCGCTGTTCCGGCACGTCGGGAGGCAGGCCGGTAGCCGTGATTATGCGGGAGGCTATCTCCCGGAAGGCCGGCGCCGCGGTCTCGCTGCCGTAATTGAAAGCCTTTGGCTGGTCGATTATGACCAGTATGGTGTAGAGCGGGTCCTCCAGCGGGAAGAAGCCGGCGAAAGAGGCCACGTTCTTGCCGCTGACGTATTTGCCGTATTCGTCTATGGTCTTTGAGGTGCCGGTCTTGCCCGCTATCGAATAGCCCGGGACGGCGGCCGTCTTGCCGGTCCCTTTGGTCACAACGGCCCGCAGCATCTTCTTAAGGGTCCTGACGGCGTCCTCCCCCGCCGCGCGCCGTATGACCGTCGGTTTTTCCTCGCGCGCCTCCCGGCGCGAGGGATCGGAGACGCGGGCCACCAGCCTGGGTTCCATCAGCAGGCCGCCGTTGGCTATGGCGGAATAGGAATTGACCACCTGTATCGGCGTGGCGGCCAGTCCGTGCCCGTAAGAGCCGACGGCCAGGTCGACCGGCTTGTAGCGCGAGGCCGGCCTCATGATGCCCGAGGATTCCCCATAGAACCCCAGGCCCGTGCGGGTACCGTAGCCGAAGGCCTTGGTATAACGGTAGAAGTCCTGCAGCCCCAGTTTGACGCCGAGCTTGGCCGTGCCGATGTTGGAAGACCTCTCCAGTACCTGTGAAAGCGTCAGGGTTCCGTCAGGTTCGTGGTCGCCGATGGTGACGCGCGGCGCGAACTGCCATTTCCCGTTCTCGCAGAAGAAGGTCTCCGACGGAGAGGTCTTGTCCGTGTCCAGGGCGGCGGCGAAGGTTACGGCCTTGAAAGTGGAGCCCGGCTCGTATACCCACTCTACCGGAACGACCTGGCTGAGGTTCTCCGGCCAGGAGGCCATGGCCAGGATATTGCCGCTGCGCGGATCCTGCACGATGACTATTCCCTGCTTTGCGCGGGTCGATTCAGTATACTTCTTAACCGATTCCTGCGCGAAGAACTGTATGCGCTTGTCCAGAGTCAGGTGGAGGTCCATCGGACGCCCGCCGTCCTTGAGCGTGTCGCCGTAGATGATCCTGCCGGCCGCGTCGCGTACGACTTCCCGTTTGCTGACGGTGCCGGCCAGGACCTTGTCGTAGAGCAGTTCCAGCCCGCTCAAGCCCCCCTTCTCCCCCGCCACGCCCAGCAGGCCGCGCGCCAGGCTCCCGGAGGGGTAGTAGCGCGATTGCCTGGCGTCCAGCGTGACGCCGCGGATCTTAAGTTCTTTCAGTTTCTCGTATTCGGCCCGGTCCAGTCCCTTCTTGACGGGCATATAGTTGCGCGCGCCGGCGTAGCGCTGGCCGAGCGTCTTGCGCGGCACTTTAAGGACGGAGGAGAGGGCGTCGAGGTCCCGGGGCGGGTCCGTGAGCTCCTTCTTCATGAGCCCGCAGTCCCAGGTGACTATGGATTCGGCGAGCAGGTTCCCCTGCGCGTCGAAGATGCGGCCGCGCGGCCCGGTCTCAGAGACGAGACGGTCGAACGACTTTGAGGCAGTCCGCGAAAGATTTTCGTGCTTTATCGTCTGCAGGTAGAACAAACGCAGAAATACGACGGCCGGAGCCACCGAACATATTATCGCGCAGAATTTTATGCGCTGTCTGAGTGTGGGAACGCTCATGTCTGTCGAAAGCGCGGCTGAAGGCTCCGCCGCCTGACGCGACGGCGGCCAGTTTTTCTTTTAAGCCGGGGGTGAGGGGCATGCAAGACCGCTCCTTTGTCCGCATCAGAGGGGGACATCATGCGGCATGGTGTCCCCGTACCGCCGGACGGAGAAAGCTCTTACATGGACCTCCCGTTCCCCCGCCTGAAGAATCGCGCCAGCCGGAAGGGCTGGCTGCTCTCGCCCCGCTGCGGGCCGAGCTGCACGACGCGGTCGGGCTCCGGGTAGGCCATGCCGAGCTTCTGCGCTTTCGCCTCCAGCGAGGCCGGCGAGAGCGCGATGCTTATATCCTTGCGCAGGTAATCGTTGGAGTGCTCGATGTTCCTCATCTCCCCGCGCAGCTTCTCTATCTCGTAGCCGGTGCGCGTGGCCTCGACGCCCTGCCAGGCGTAGAGGAAGCACAGGGCGCTTCCCGCCAGCAGGACCTTCAATGCCGAATTTCTCGCGCGCCTCTGCATCGCCGGTTACTCCATGCTGAAAAGCTCTATGCGGCGGAGCGAATGCTTTTCCCAGAGGTAGAATATCCTGGTCGGCTCCAGCTGGCCCAGCTCGGGCAGAGCCGGGCCCCGGACCTTGCCGGTCAGCAGCGACTTGAGTTTCCTTCCGGCCCTGAACATGTTCTTGGGGTTCATTTTCCCTCCTGGACTTTTTCTATCACCCTCAGCTTCGCGCTCCGGGCGCGCCTGTTCGCCGCGATCTCCGACTCGGAGGGCACGGCGGGCTTGCGCGTTACCGGGTTCCAGTCCCCCAGCTTGATCTTCAGCCGGAAGGTCTCTTTCACGATGCGGTCTTCAAGGGAATGGAAAGTGATCACGCCCATCCTGCCCCCGGGCCTTATGAAGGAGGAGACCTTCTGCATGCCGCGGGTCAGGTTGTCGAATTCGTAATTCACGGCGACTCGTATGGCCAGGAAGGTCCTGGTCGCCGGATGCGTTTTGAGACCGCGCACGGGCACGGCGTGCTCGATGATGCGGGCCAGTTCGCCGGTGGTCTCGATCGGCTTCTTCTCGCGCTTCCGCACTATCGCGCGGCTTATACGGGTGGACCAGCGCTCGCCGACCACGCGTATCAGGTGCTCGATCTGCTCATACGGCCACTGGTTGATTATCGCGGCGGCCGTAAGAGGGTTGGAGGGATTGATCCGCATGTCGAGGGGCCCGTCGTGGCGTATACTGAAACCGCGCGAAGGTTTGTCGAAGTGCAGAGAGGAGACGCCGAGGTCGAACAGCGCGCCCGAGACGGATTCTATCCCCTCGCGGCGCAGGGCCTCGTCCAGATTGGCGAAGTTGGAGTCGATCACCGTGACGCGGGAGCCGAAATCGGCCAGGTTCCGGCGCGCGTGGGCGGACATCTCGGGATCCCAGTCCAGGCCGACCAGGCGGCCCTTTGGGCCGAGGCGTTCGAGTACCGCGCGCGCGTGCCCGCCCATGCCGAGCGTGGCGTCGAGGTATATCCCCTCTTTGTCCGTGACCAGGAGGCCGGCCACCTCGCCCGCCATGACGGGCTCGTGGCCGTAGCACTCGCTCATAAGTCGAAGATCTTGCTGAACTTTTCCAGCGAGGGGTCGACTTTCAGTTTTTTGTATTCCAGCCAGCACTGCGCATCCCATATCTCCGCCTTGTTGCCCACGCCTCTGATTACTATCTGCTTCTTCAGGCCCGCGAACGTCTTGAGCTTGGCGGGCAGCAGTATCCTGCCCTGTTCGTCCAGCTCCGCGTCCACCGCGTTGCCGAAGAAATACCGCTTGAATGCCCGTTCCTCTTCCTTGTTCTCGTACTTGAATAGCTCCATGTTGTTGGAGATAAGTTCGTCCCATTTGGAGGGCAGGAACAGGCTGAGGGAGCGGTCGAATCCGACGGTGAGCATGAAATAGGATTTGTCTTCTTTCTGCAGTTCCTGGCGGAAACGCGACGGTATGAAGATCCGGCTCTTCGGATCTATCGCGTGATCGTATTCTCCGTACAGGGCGCCCATTTTTTTATGCTCTACTGTAAACCCTTTTAACCCACTGTTAAAACACTTCACACCACTTTCCACCACCGGACCCAAAGTATAGACAATGAACCTATTATTGTCAATAGGTTCATGTAAAAACACTTGTTTTACAAGCCTTTTTTGTGGTTTTTCGCGCGTTGAAAAAAGCCGCCCCGCTTGATATAAGGAAGGGGACGCTGATTACTAAATGACTAATTTGTAGGCATATCCTATTGAGCGGCCCAAATTGGTAAAATGTACTGGTGGCAAAAGAATTTCCTGGCGCCTTGCTCGAATTTGAGTATTGGTTTCGAACCGAGGAGTCATGTAGGCTTTACCTCGAGAAGATCCGTTGGCCAGACGGATTCGTTTGCCCACATTGCCACAGGCGAAAAACTTGGC
>WOVA01000025.1 GCA_009773155.1 Elusimicrobiota bacterium | reverse complement strand
CGCGCCGGTGACGAGGGCCGCACGCTTATACACGCCGCGCTCGCTTCTGCGGCCGACCTGCTGGTGACGGATACGGAGCTGGAAGTTGTGCTGGCGCCGCTGAGTTCGGCGCACCGCACCAGGGCGGTGGCGGCCTTGTGTGAGGAACTTACCGCCCAGGCCGCGGTTTTTCCGGGTTCAAAATTAAGGCTGCGCTATCGGGTTGCCGCTGCTGTTTGAACGAAAAAGCGGACAAATTAGACGGGGGCTATGTCAGGAGGTCTGGAATCGTGACAACACAAGCGAACCTTTCATGCGTTTGACCAATAACACATCGGGGAGCGGTTTCCAGGCTCGCGGATTAAATGCGGGTGGTTTGAGAATCACTGACAACACTGGCTCTTCTGAATGGACGAGAATTGATGCAAACGGCAACGTCGGCATCGGGACGACGGCGCCTACTGCAATTCTTACTATTTCAGGATCTAACCGAGACATGCATGCCTATAGTTACGCCGACGCTGATGAATCTAAGTTTGACATTGATATCCACAGGGCTCGAGGGACTGCCTCTGCTCCCACCGCAGTCAGTAGCACGACGTGGCTAGGCACTTTAAGTTGGCGCGCTCATGACGGCACCGCTTTTAGGGGTCGCGTAGCCGGTATTAATGCAGTTATGGATGGAACACCGGGAACTACTAATTTACCCACTAGGCTTGAGTTTACTACTACCCAGGAGGGCAGCGATGCGCCTCAGGCACGTTTGATTATCAAAAACACCGGCAATGTCGGCATCGGGACGACGGGGCCTGGTTCAAAATTTGACGTGCTGGACGGTTCAATAACGGTGCGCGGAACGAACGCCGCCCTGATTCTTGAAAACTCAAGCCGCGTCATCTCGCCCGAGACTTCCGCCGCGCTGGGCGGCGGTGTGCGCGTATCCACCAACGTTTATATAGTCGGCTTCGCGTCAGCGACCAAGTTCTTCGGCGACGGTTCGGCGCTTACCGGCATAGCCGGCGCTTCGCCTGTCGGGTCGGCTTTGACAAGCGCCAATATCTGGGTGGGGAACAGTTCAAACCTTGCGGCCGCTGTGGCTATGTCCGGCGAGGGCGCGCTGTCCAATGCCGGCGCTTTCACGCTGTCGAAGGCGATAACGCCGACGTGGACCGGGGCGCATACGTTCAGCGCCAATACCAACTTCCCCGGTTCCGGCATCTGGAACACCTCCGGCAACGTCGGCATCGGGACAACGGGGCCGGGGGCAAGGTTAGATGTGCGCGGGTCAAATACTCAAGCGTTCAACTTAGCAGTAGGAACAAGCACGGCATATAGTATGGTAGTTTCAACAACGGGCAATGTCGGCATCGGGACCACGGGGCCTGTGGGAAAATTGCAGGTGCTGGGTAATGCCATCGTTGGTAGTCCCGTGGGGACCGCGAACCTAGCCGATCGAAGCCTGCTCATTGGCGCGCGACAGAGCAACCCCACATGGGCCTCGCTGGGATTCGATGTCGGCAGTACGTTCCGGAGCAGTTTGGACTTCAACGGCACAACCGGCGACATGAGCTACTGGGGGTTCAACGGGACCTCATGGAGCGAGAAGATGATGATCAAAGACAGCGGCAACGTCGGCATCGGGACCGCTGGGCCGACGCATAAACTACATGTATCGGGCAACGCCATAGTTACCTCGAGCATGTCTGTTTCAGGAACCGGTCTTTCCGGGACAACGCCTGTGTTTCAGGTAATCGGCGGGACAATGACCGTTTTAGCCAACGGCAATGTCGGCATCGGGATAACAAATCCGGGGGTGAAACTTCATGTGACTGATGGCAGTTTTTTACTGGGAAACAGAGGAGATGGTCTTTCTGATTTCAGAATGGCGCCGGGCGGTGGTATTGAAACACACTTGTACTCCTATGGTGACGGTAGATTTGGCATACATAAGTATGGCACTGGCAGTCCAGGAGGCGAGGTATTTAGTATTGCAAACGGCGGCAACGTCGGCATCGGGACAACGGGGCCGGGGGCTAAGCTGGATGTGGCGGGTAATATACGGGCGACGCAGTGGATACAGGGCGGCTGCGTCAACCCAGCCGACGCCAACGACAGTATGGTGCCGGTTGGGGCCTGGTGTGTGGATAAATACGAAACCTCCGTCTGGTCAACCGCCACAGGCGGCACGCAGTACGGAATAAACGGAACGGACAATTATCCCTGTAATGATAATGCCCAGAACTGCGCCGCCGGGACAACCTATATCTATGCGCGCAGTATAATAGGTGTCAAACCGTCCACCTCGCTTACCTGGTTCCAGGCCAATATCGCCTGCGGTAACTCCGGCAAGGAGCTTCTGCCCAATGCCATCTGGCAAATGGCTGCGGCCGGTACGCCGGACCCCGGCGCCATTTCTCAGGATACCGGGCCGCAATGTAATACGTCAGGAACCCAGTCCATGCAGACAGGGCAGGGCACAAGCTGCCTGTCAAGCTTTGGCGCGGAGAACATGATAGGGAGCGTATGGGAGTGGGTGGCAGACTGGGGAACAGCAGGATCCGGAGCTTCAGGCGGAGCTGGAGCAATGGTAGAAGTTGATGGTAGCGGGACTGACTACAACAATGACGGTATGTGGAATATAGGCGGTAACGCATACACAAATTATAACGCCCCTGCCGGTTGGAGAGCTGGCCAGGTTCCGGCGGTGGGCCGCGGTGGCTTCTGGGGCGATGGCGCCAACGCGGGCGTGTTCGCCTTCGACGCGTACTACGGCCCGTCCGTCTGGGCCGGCTTCGTCGGCTTCCGCTGCGGTAGACGCCGTTGAAATCTGAAATCTGAACATCTGGAATCTCTCGGTTGCTGATGCGGGCGCAGTTTATATGCCCGCCAAAGGCGGGCGAAAATTCAGGGGCAGAATATGAGACTTATACATTCTTTAAAACCGAACGCCAGCCAGCCAGCCAGCCAGCCAGCCAGCCAGCCTGATATTATTTTCTGGGCATTTTTTTATGCCCTTGTCAAACGTGCGTTTGTGCCGCTACAAACGCGGCGTGCTCAGGCGGCCAATTCTAAAAATTCGCAAATCGGTACGCGTCAAGCGGCAGCGCCCGGTTCCTGGGATTGCGCGCTCCCTTACGATCTTTCTTAAAAGGCGGTGTTTTTATGGACAGCGTTACGGAAGAATATAAACAAATGAAGGAAAAATATCCAGGCGATATTCTGCTTTTCCAGGTGGGAATATTTTACAGAATAATGCTTGACGATGCCAAAAAAGTCGCGGAACAGCTTGGGCTGAAACTGCTTATAAGTGGGGAAGCGGATAATCCTTTGATCTATTGCGGATTCCCGAAAAGCGGACTGGATAAGTATATAGGCAAACTTGTCAGGGCCGGTTTTTCAGTCGCAGTTTGTAGCCAGGTAAGGCTGGAAGACGGGGAGATCCGGCGCGAGGCCGGCGAGGTGATCCGATGCTTAAAGACCTGATAATATTCCAGAAAGCGTATGATTTTTTGAAATGGGTTCATGTTCTTACCGGCAAATACCCGAAAGCCGAGAAGTTCGTGCTGGCAGCCAGGACGGAGAACGCGGCGCTGGACCTGCTTTCAGCCGTCATTGAGGCCAACAATGCCCGCGACAAGGCTCCGGCCCTCGGGCGGGCGGATCTGGCGCTGGAGAAGACGAGGGTCTGGGTGCGCCTGGGCTTTGAACTGCGCTTTATGAGCCTTAAACAATACGAGTTCGGGTCCAGGAGGCTGGACGAGCTCGGCCGCCTGCTGGGCGGCTGGAATAAAAAATCCGGCGGCGCCGGAGTTGCGGCGCTGCCCAAGGGGTAGGCCCGGAAGAAAGCGGTGATCCGCGGTGGCAACTGGGACAATGGCGCCAACGCGGGCGTGTTCGCCTTCAACGCGAACAACGGCCCGTCCAACTGGAACGACAACGTCGGCTTCCGCTGCGGCAGAGGGGTATATGGCCAGATGGCGCGCCTTCACGGAGGCGCGCCCCGCGCAACCCTCCCTACGGCAGGCCTGCTCCTTTCATCCGGCGCGGGGCCGGGTGAGAAAAACGAAGTACCCCGGCGAGGCCCGGTAGCCCGCCCGCGCGGGCGAAAGGCCGAACCGGGCCGGGTTTTCCTACGGCCGGGAGCGTGAGATCTTAAAGCTCCAGGAGGAACTGCTGGCCGGCACCTACAGGCACGGCGCTTACCGGGAATTCACCGTGCGCGATCCCAAACAGCGGGAGGTGAAGGCCGCGCCGTTCTGGGCCGGCACATAGCCGACAAACGGGTGCTGGCGCTTATAGCCGCGATACTGGCGTCGTCGGAAGACGTCCGCTTCCGCGCGTATTTCCCCGGCGACGATCTGTTCGCGCTCCAGCGGCCGACCGGCATTCCCATAGGCAACCTCACTTCGCAGTTGTTCTCCAATGTCTACCTGGGCGAGCTGGATCATTTTGTGAAGCAGCAATTGCGGTGGAAGCCGTATCTGCGTTACATGGACGATTTTCTGCTCTTCGGCGCGGACAAAAAGGAATTATGGGCCGTTCTTTACCGGATAGAGGTGTTCCTGGCGGAAAAACTGAGACTGCGCGTCCACCCAAAAAAGCGCACGGTCTCGCCCGTAAGTTGCGGCATCGACTGGGTGGGCTATAAAGTATTCCCGGAACGCGTGCGGGTGCGCCGCCGCAATATTATCCGCTTCCGTCTGCGCAACCGGAAATTGCGCGCGCTGTTCCGACAGGGCCGGATTGGCTTCCCCGATATCGGCCAGTCCGTGCAGAGCTTCTGCGCCTATACGTCGCACGCCGACGCCGCCAGGCTTACGCGGGAACTGCTGGAGCGGGAAGTGTTCTGAACTTGAAAGCGATGGGGGCAATTATGGCCTGGATATTGAAATATATACTGCCGGTGCTGTGCTTGTTTTTGTATTCTGTCCGCAACTTATACTTTATAGTATAATACCACAAAGTATAATTCATATAGGATGCGGAGGCGATAGCATGCTTAACCCTTTTTATTACGGTCAGGTCGCGACAGGAGGGGACTTCACCGACAGAACAACAGAACTTAAGGAGCTGGTGGCCGAGCTTGACAGCGGCGCCCGGGTGTTCCTTATTTCACCAAGGCGGTATGGGAAAACGTCGCTGGCGTTCAACGCGCTAGCTGCGCTCAAAGAACGCGGCGTTATAACCGCTTATATAGATATGTATGATGTTTCCACGGTGGAGCAATTCGCCGCGCATTATGCCAGAGCTATTGCGAGGGCGACGGAAACAAAAACCGAAAGCATCGTCGGTTTCATCAGAGAGGTTATCCCTTCGCTGCGGCCGAGCGTCACTATAAGCGCCGAAGGAGAAATATCGGTGGGGATAGAGGCGGCCCCGAAAAAGCCGGAACTTTCCCTGCTTATCAAAGATCTCCTGGAGATTCCGCAAAAAGCCGCAGAGAGAAGAAAAAAGAAGTTTGCCGTGTTCTTTGATGAATTTCAGGAAATAAGAAATGTGGGAGGCGAAGCTCTTGAAAAGGCGATGCGATCCGTTTTTCAGCGTCAGAAAGATGTAGGCTACCTGTTTGCCGGCTCAAAGCAACATATAATGGCCGACATGGTGCTGAATAAAAACAAGCCTTTCTATAAAATGGGAAAAGTTCTTTTCCTGGGAAAGATCCCTTCGGGTGAACTCAGTTCTTTCATTTCCCGCAAGTTCGGGGCTACGGATAAAACCATCGACGCCGGGACTATGGATGAGATAATAAAGGTCTCCCATGCCATCCCGTATTATACGCTGCATTTATGTCATGAAATATGGAGCGGCTGCGCTGATATAAAAAAAGTGCCGCGCTCCGCGGTAGCCGAAGCTGTCGGCCGGATCGTGCAGGGGCTGTCTCCTATGTTCCTTTCAATATGGGATTCGTTGGCGCTTACACAGAGGAAACTGCTGCAAGCCATGGCCATGGCCTCAGGAACCGATATGTTCTCAATGGTGTTTATCAATACCTACCGCCTGGGGTCGGCGTCTTCCGTGCAAAAATCGGAGGCTCTTTTGATAGCTAAAGGCATACTGGAGAAGGAGGATGGCGTTACGGTGTTCTCGGATATCTGGTTCCGCGAATGGATAAGCGGAAGGAGCAGGGACGCCGCAGGCCCAGATGAGGCTGGCCTCACGAACAGGATATCTGCCCGGACACGCTTTACGCGGACTCAAAACGATTAAGGTGACACACAACTTAATTCACCGGGCTGGTTCCACAAAACTGCGGGGACCATCGCCGAACCAGCAGGCGGTTCATAAGGGGCCGTCGCGGTTATATGGTTTTTGTCCCCATGCTATGATTTCAGCTGGCGCAATATCCTCGGCGTATAATACCACGAAAGGGGTACCCCTTTACGGTTATTACGACAGGCATGAGGTGCAGAGAGGCGATATCGTGGTCTGCCGGTTCTCATTTAGCCGTGACCCGCTCAGAAAAATAGCGCGCGCCGTGCCCGGCGACAGGTTCGCCCTGGAAGAACGGCCGGACTTTTTCAGCGGCCCCTAACTAATGTTCGTGATCGGGATCGACGAAAGCGCGGTAGGACTGCGGGGTGAGGGCCGCCCAGTTGTAGCGGTTGGAGGCGTTCCAGAGTATCCAGCTGGGCAGGTAATTTCTGCGCGAGGCGATCAGCTGCGCCCGTACTTCCTGGGGGCCGTATTTGTGGCGCAGCGAGAAATCCTGCAGGTAAGGCCTGATCTTGGCGTAATCCCCGTAGGGCAGGCGGCGCCGCGCGTCGCGCAGGCCCCTGTCTATCACCGTGAACGGTTCCGCGTCGGGATTCTTCAGGCCGTACTCGCCCGGGTTGTAATGCGAGGGGTACATCATCGGGTAGATGAAGTCGGTGTTTTCGGCCAGCGAGTGGATGCTCTGGCCGATCCCCATGTCGTCCTTGGAGGAGGTAGTGAGGCCGAATATCGCCGCGGATATCTTCATGCCGGCCGGCAGACGCTTACGGGCGTAGGCCAGGAATTCGGCCAGGTTTTCCACGCCGCTCCTGGAGGTATGGGGTTTGGAGTAGCGGCAGAGGGAGGTGTTGCCCTCGGTGGGATAGCGGATATAGTCGAACTGTATCTCGTCGAAGCCCAGCTCGGCCGCCCTGAGGGCTACCTCCAGGTTGTAGTCCCAGACCTCGCGGCTGTAGGGATCGGTCCAGGTCGCGCCGTTATTGGCGCGCCAGAGTTCGCCCGAGGGCGTGCGGACCCCCAGGTCCGGCCTGGCCTTGGGCAGGACCGTGTCCTTGAAGACGACTATCCTGGCGATAGTGTAGAGGCCGGCCTCCCGGAAATCGCTCATCATCTCCTCGGGCCGGGAGATGGCCGGGGCGTAGGCGCCGTACTTAGCCGCGGAAGGGACGCCGGGGATATAGATCTTGCCGTCGGTCTCCTTGAGGGCTACGGCCACGGCGTTTATGACTGAATTTTTTATCTTCTCGAGGGCCTGGCGGCGAAGTTTCGCCGAGCCCGATCCCCAGGAAGAGAGGTGTATGCCGCGGACCTGGCCCGGCGCCAGGAGCAGCGGCCCGTAGATGTCCGGCTCCTGCGGAGCCTGGGCGGTGGCCGGAGCCTGCAGGGCGGCAGGTGGGGTGGAAGGAGCCTGGGAATGAGCGGGAGCGGCGAGGTAAATCAGGCAAAGGGCTTTTAGGAGCATATGTATATATTTTACAATTTCGGCATGAATAAAATATCAAGGTTCTTATCCGCGGGGGTCATGGCCATGGCTTTAAACGTTCACGCGCAGGAAAAAACTTCGGTGCACTATTCGCGCATCTCCGGCGATTACGAAGGGTGGCAGCTATGGGTCTGGGACGCCCAGGACGGCAAACCGGGGTTTGCCGTAGAGCCTTCCGGCAGGGACGCCTTCGGACTCGTCTTCGAGCTGGACCTGGCCGCCCGGGGCCTGTCCGGGAAACGGGCGGGCATACTGCCCCGCAAAGGGGAATGGGACGACAAGGACGGCCCCGACCGCTTCATCGTCGCGAGAGAGGACGCCGCCGTTTTCATCAGGCAGGGCGTGCCGGAGATCTTCGGCGAACTGCCGGCGCTGACCACCGCTTTCGTCTACGCCAGGTTCTCCGGCGACTCCTCGGTCACGGCGGCTTTCAATACCCCGGTGGACGAGGCTTTTGTGCGCGAACAGGGTTTCGCGCTGGCCGGCGCCGGCGCCGAATACAGGCCGGTCCGCGTCTCGCTGCCGTCGCGCTATTCCCCTGCGGCCCGGCTGGATTTCGGCCCCGAGTTCGCCGAGCCGGCCGAGGCCAGGGTCATGGGAACTTTCACGCTGACGGGAAAACTGGGCTCGCGCGCCGTGGACCCGGGCGCGGCCCTGGACGCCCCGCCCTTCCGGCACGAGGGATTCCTGGGAGCCGAAACTTCCGGGAAGGGCTCCCGCTTCGCGGCCTTCGCGCCCGGCGCCGAGGCGGTGACAGCGCTGATCTACCGCGGACCCAAGGGCGGGTCCCAGGCTGAGCTAAGGATGGAGCATAAGGGGGGGGGCCTCTGGGAGGCCAGCTCCGACGAGGATTTCACCGGCAAATATTATAAATACGGGGTCAGCCGCGACGGCGGTTACGCCGAGGTGCTGGATCCTTACGCCGGCAGCGTCACGGCCCACGACGGCCGGGGCCTGCTGCACGGCCCGCTGCCGCCGCCCACGGAAGGCCCGTCGTTCCCCGCGGAGGATACGGTCCTTTACGAGATCCACATCCGCGACCTTACCATCGACGAATTCTCCGGCGTCAAGGAGAAAGGCAAGTACCTCGGCTTCGCCGAGGGCGGCACGCGCCACCCGTCGTACCCGGACCTCAAGACAGCGCTGGACCACATGGAGGAACTCGGGGTCAACGCGCTGCACATACTGCCTTTCCAGGATTTCGAGAACGACGAGGCGGACCCGCGCTATGACTGGGGTTATATGCCGGTAAACTTCAACTCCCCCGAGGGCTGGTACGCCAGCCGTACCGACGACGATTCGCGCCGCCGCGAGACCAAGGCTATGATCGAGGCCCTGCACGCCAGGGGGATGAAGGTGATAATGGACGTGGTCTACAACCACACGGCCGAGACCGGGGGGAAGAAGTTCAACTTCGCGGGGCTGGCCGGGAATTATTTCTACCGGATGAAGGACGATGGGTCGTTCTACAACGGCTCCGGCTGCGGCAACGAGTTCCGCAGCGAGTCGCCGATGGGCCGCCGGTTCATCCTGGACAGCCTGAAGCGCTGGGTGACGGAATACGGCGTGGACGGCTTCCGCTTCGACCTGATGGGACTCATAGACCTGGAGACGGCGGCGTTGATCGCCGCCGAGCTCAGGGAGCTCAAGCCTTCGATCCTGCTCTATGGCGAGCCCTGGAAGGCGGGCGACAGCCCCGTCGACGGCGTTAAGAAGGGGAGCCAGCGCGGCAAGGGCTATTCCGTCTTCAGCGACGACCTGCGCGACGCGCTCAAGGGCAGCGTCTTTACGGTGTCCGACCTGGGTTATGTTCAGGCCGGCAATTATCGCGACAAGGTCATGCGCGGCATCAGGGGCGCGATAGACGACTTCGCCGACGGCCCGCTGGAGACGCTCAACTATGTCAGCTGCCACGATAATCACACGCTGTGGGACCGCATCGACCTGTCGGCGGAAGGGGCCTCCTTCGACGAGAAGGTCCGCATGAACAAGCTGGCGCAGGCCGTGGTCTTCACCGCGCAGGGGATCCCGTTCCTGCACGCGGGCGAGGAGTTCCTGCGTACCAAGAAAGGCGAACATAATTCCTACAACCTCCCCGACGAGATAAACCGGCTGGACTGGACGGCCAAGCGGAAGCATCACGGCGTGTTCCGGTTCTACCGCGACCTGATCGCGATGCGCAAGGCGCACCCGGCCTTCAGGCTGCGGACCGCGGCGGAGGTGCGCGCGAACCTGCGTTTCTACGAGGAACAGGGCCTGAAGGTGGCGCCCCCGGCCATCGCCTACACACTGGACGGCGCCGCCGCTGGCGACAGCTGGAAGAAGATAACGGTGCTGATAAACCCGTCGCGCAAGCCGGCGCGCATCAGCCTCCCGCCCGGGTCCCACTCCCTGGTCTTCGACGGGGCGGGCCTGGCCGCGGATCCCAGGGAGCACAAGGGCCATATTTCGGTGCCGCCGATAACGCTGCTTGTCCTCCGTCAATAGGACTTATTGCCCAGATACGACCCGGGACTTTCGCCGCTTACGGCGGAGGTCCGGGGACGGTATAATTTACCGTAGGGTAAAAATTCCCAGGAGGGTCATTGATGAAGAAACTTCTCTTCGCAGTACCGTTGTTAGCGGCAGTGACGGCCGGCGCCGCCGATAATCCGACGATAGAGAGCCTCAGGTCTTCGGCTTTCGCCATGCCCGGGGCCGAGGTCGTCGTCCCCGAGGCCCCGGCCCCGGTCGTGGTGGAACAGCCGGTACAGGTCCCGCAGGACCTGGTCTACAAGTTCAACCAGTTAAAGAACGATCTGTGGAGGCTCGAGAGCGACACCACCTGGCTGCGCAGCGACCTCAACCGCCTCGAGTCGGATGCCCGCCGCATAGCCCAGGGTTCGCATAACTCGTTCTTCTCGAACGACCTGCGCTCCAAGGCCCGCGACCTGGGCCGCTGGAGCAACGATATGCAGCGCCTCGCGTTCGACCTTAAGCGTCTGCTGCCGCTGGCGGTCAAGGACAAGAAGCTCAACGACCTGGCCCGCGACATCGAGTGGGACGTGCGCGACCTGGACAACCGCTTCCAGTTCGACGTGCAGAACGCCGCGCAGCAGCTGGAATGGGCGGTGCGCGCCATCGACTCCAGCGCGATCGGCTACGACGCGCAGTGGCAGGCCTCGGATATCGCCAGAGCCGCACGCGACATACAGTGGAAGACGCGCGACATGCGCTGGGACGCGCAGGACCTGGTCCGCAAGACCCAGCCCTGAACTGGCGGCGGAGTGAATAAAAAGAGCCCCGGCTGAGGCCGGGGTTCTTTTCATTCATGGGGCCGTCAGCCTGCTTTCATTCATCGTTCTGAGATTCTCGTCCATAATACCCTCCGGTGTATCCAATGTAACAGGGGCGTGTGCCCGGTCAATTGCGCCTTGTCCCTTGATTCATTATAATACCAATTGCGGGCGCGGGGAAAGATTCCGCTCTCCGGTTGGCCTGTGCACGGGATAGATCTGTACGGCCGGGACAGGGGAATCATGAATCTGAAAATCTGGCCGCCCTGAGGGCATAGCCTTTAGCATAGCTTCGGAAAAAAATATGCTGAAAGACAGTCTGAATTTGACCGGCGCCGCGCGGCTTCCCCCAGTCAAGGCTATGCCAGTGCCGTATCGGGAGCTATGCTCATCAGACGGTCTACCCGACCCAGGGGCGGCCCGCGGCGCCGGCCATTTTCAGGTTTCAGTGGGCTGTGTGCGCTTCGTCGGGAGGGCCGGAGGAAATATCTCCCGTAACTCCTTTTTCATTTCGGTTTGATAATACGGGACTAATGATTTTATACAATTCCGTTGCGGCCCGGATGGGCCAAAGGACCTATAGCCGGGCAGCCAGCCAGGCGCGGCCGTGATGCTATACGCATTATGTAAATGGGGACAGGCACCTTTATGCCTTAAGGATACCAGCGACACAGGGGTAAGTCAAGCGCACGGGCGATGGGGCGGGAAAAGAGAAGCAGGACGGCTGCAAGAGAAAAATATGAAAAAGACGCTGGCTGCGGTAAATCAGATGCTGGAACTGGGTATAATCACCGATTACGCGATAGGCGGCGGCATGGCCGCCATGTTCTATATGGAGCCGGTGCTTACTTACGACCTGGATATTTTTTGCGTTCTCCCAGGTGAAGAAAAGGGCTTGAACATCCTGGCGCCGATCTATGAATGGGCGGACCAGGCGGGGTATAAAACCTTTAGGGAGCATTTGCTGATCGAGGGCCTGCCCGTGCAATTTATTCCGGTTTACAATGACCTGGTAAGGGAAGCTGTTGAAAAAGCGGTCGGGAAAAAAATAGGCCCGCTGAAAGCCCGCGTCGTCGCGCCTGAGTACCTGGTCGCCATTATGCTCCAGACCGCGAGAAAAAAGGACGCCGTAAATGCGCTGAAAATGCTCGAGGAAGCTAAAATTGACAGGCGGGCTTTGTCCAAAATCCTTAAAAAATACGGACTGGCGGCAAAATTCAGCGCGTTGGAAGGGCCATTATGAGACGCGTAGACGCTGAACGCATATTCGCGGGGAAGAAAAACTTCCACAAAACCATGGCGAACCTGCCTATCGAGGAAAAGATCAGGGCGGTGGCGGCTTTGCAACGGATAGATTATTCCATAAGACCCGCGGTCTGGAAAAAACGCATGATGTGGGGGAAGGGGTGAACGGAAATATTTCAACCGGTTCATACGCCTTAAGCATACCAGCGACATAGGGGTAAGTCAAGCGCACGGGCGATGGCGCGGGAAAAGGGAAGCAGGACGGCTGCAAGAGAAAAAATATGCTTGATTATCTGGGGATTTTCGGTGAGCTGAATAAAAGCAAAGTCGCCTATGTGGTGGTGGGCGGCATAGCGGTGAACCTGCATGGTATTCCGCGCATGACCTATGACGTGGATCTGCTGCTGGATCTAAGCGATAAAAATCTGGCGAAGTTTTTAAAGCTGGCGCAGGCATGGGGTTTTAAACCGCGGGTTCCGGTGGGGATCATGGAACTGGCCCAAAAAGAAAAAAGGGAGGACTGGATAAAGAACAAGCATATGAAAGCGTTTTGCCTTATAAACCCCGACTGGGCGATTTCAGAGATCGACATAATTATTGATTCCCCGGTGGATTACGGGAAAGCCGCCAAAAACGCCGAACACATTAAACTAAAAAGCATCACCGTTCCCGTGATAGCGCTTGCGGATCTGATAGAAATGAAGAGAAATACCGGCAGGAGGCAGGACGAGGCGGACATAAGATACCTGCGCGGAGTTAAAGGTCGATAAAAGATGAAAGGAAACGAAAACCGCGGATTCGCGTATTTTATAAGCGGCGGGATGCTTGCGGCCTATAAAGAGAAGCCGGCAGTGCTGCGCCTTGGCTGGCTGTACGCGGGTAATGTTCTCAGGCGGGCATATCCCGAAAAGCTGAAGAGGCTTCAGGATATGGGAAGAATGAGACGGGGTGAAGCCGGCGGCGGCAAGGAAAAATCTATGGCCGGGCATATTCTGAAACTGAAAAAGCACAACGCCGACAGGGAAATAGAATTCGAGCTTAAATACCTGGCTTCCCTCACCACCAGGCAGCGCTTTGAAATGATGTTCAGGAAGACGCGGGAAATATTCGGTTTATTGAGGAAAAATGGACGCCGAACAACTGCTGAAGTTATTAAAAGAGCATAAGGCCGATTTTGTGGTGATCGGGGCCACCGCCTTTCCGGTGCACGGTTACGCGAGAGCGACGCTGGATATCGACATTTTTATCAGGCCCTCGGCTGAGAACGCCCAAAAGGTATGGAATGCGCTCAGTGAATTCGGGTATGACCTGACCGATGTGGGAATCTCCGATATGCTTGAGAAAAAACTCCTTATCCGTCAATATCTCGTTGAAACCGATATCCATCCGTTTGTCACGGGCGTGACTTTTGAAAGAGTCTGGAAGAACAGGGTAAAAGCCAGATTCGGCGCCACTTTCGTTAATTTCGCCTCTCTAAAGGACCTGATAAGAATGAAACGAGCCGCCGGCAGGCCCAAGGATATGGAGGATTTGAAATATCTGCGGAAACTATTGACGACAGGATGAAAAACAGGTTCGGAAATCTGCTGGTCACAGCGTCCCCTGTAACAATTACGTCATTGAAAAGTTCTTCGGGTAGTGTATACTATATTCGCGCTGAAGCGGCCGGCCGAGCCGGTCCGCGGCGCTTTTATGGGAAGACATTTCTTCATGCTTCGCGTCCTCCTGCCGGCGGCGCTTTTCGCCGCGTACCAGGCGGGCCCCGTCCTGGCCGGGGATTCTCCCGGCCTGACGAGCGCGAACTTCCTCAAGATCCCCGTCGCCGCCATGCCCGCGGCGCTGGGAGAATCCTACACGGCCCTTATCGGCCCCGACTCCGCGCTTTACAACCCGGGCGCGCTGGGGCTGCTGGGCTACTCGGCTTTCTCGGGCTCGCATAACACCTACCTCGCCGGCATAACCCAGGAATACGCGGCGCTGTCGCTGCGCACGCGCTACGGCACGGCCGGTTTCTCCTTCTCGTCCCTCTCCAGCGGGGGGATAACGGCCTACGACGACGACGACCAGATAATCGGCGAGACCGAGACCTCCCACCGCGTCGCGGCCATCACTTTCGCGCAGTCCTGGCCCAATTTCCCGTCGGATATAGGCATGATAGACCCGATGATAATCCCGCCCAGCTGGACCCGCATACAGGAGGTGCGCGACTACCGTCCCAGGTCCTATCGCTTCGCCGCCGGCGCCACGGTCAAGCGCATAATGGAGACGCTCGACGACGACTCTTCCGCGGCCTGGGCGGCCGACGCCGGCGTCATGCTGGTGCTGCCGGGCCGGGTGCAGCTGGGCGCCTCGGTGCTGAACCTGGGGACCTCGCAGGATTTTCATTCCGAGTCCGCCGCGCTGCCCAGCTCCTTCCGTTTCGGCCTGGCCAAGGACTTTCACACGGTGAAGGAACTTATGGTCTTCACGCTGGCCGCCGACGCGGTCAAGTACCGGGACGCCGGCCTGTACCAGTCTTTCGGCCTGGAGGTGGACATACTGAGGTTCCTGCAGGTCAGGGCCGGGCACAAGACCATCGAGAACGCGGGGGCGAAGAGCACGGTGGGGTTCGGCTTCAACTTCGACAAATTCACCGAGACCGGGTTCCTCAAGGGCATCCGCGTCGATTACGCCAATATCGGTTACGGGGAGCTGGGGTCGACCAACCGCATAGGTCTGCAGGCCGTGTGGTAAATCCCCGCGTCCGCGTTCCCCTTTTGCTATAATTTTTCTTCGCATGGATATACTGTCCTACATGGGGCCGCGCGCCCGGCTGGCCGACAAGGCCCTGGTGTCCGCGGTGAAAGCCCTGCCTTTCGTCCATCCGCCTCTCCGCGCCGCGATGCTCTACACTCTCCGCGCCGGAGGCAAGAGGATACGCTCCGTCCTGCTGGGGGCGTCCTACGAGCTTTTCGGCGGCCGCTACCGCGACGTCCTGCCGGCCGCCTGCGCGCTGGAGATGGTTCACACCTATTCTCTCGTCCACGACGACCTCCCCGCGATGGACGACGATGACCTGCGGCGCGGCAAGCCGGCCTGCCATAAAGTGTTCGGTGAGGCCGGGGCTATACTGGCGGGGGACGCGCTCCTGACCAGCGCTTTCACGGTGCTGGCCGGGGACGCCATACGGTATGGTGTCCCCCTGCCCGCCGGCCGCGTCCTTAAGGCCGCGGCCATACTCGCCGCCCGCGCGGGGGCTTCCGGCATGGTGGCCGGCCAGTCCGCCGACCTGGAGGCCGAGGGCTTCCTCTCTAAAAAAGGCGCCCCCGGGGCGCGCGCGGCAAGGCTGCTCGGCTACATACACCTGCACAAGACGGCGGACCTGATAGCGGCCTCGCTCGAGATGGGCGCGGCTCTGGCCGGCGCTTCCGGCCGGGAATACCGGGCCCTTTCCGGTTTCGGGCTGAAGCTGGGCCTGGTCTTCCAGGCCGCCGACGATATTCTCGACGTCGTCGGCGATAAGCGCAAACTGGGCAAGAGCGGCAGCGACGCCCGCAATAAAAAACTGACTTACACCTCCCTTTACGGGGTGGAGGGCGCCCGCCGCCGGCTGCGCTCCCTGGCGGCGCAGGCCAAGTCGAAGCTGCGGCCTTTCGGCCGCCGCGCCGGAGTATTTTACGCGCTCACGGATTTTTTCGCCGAGCGCGACCGCTGAGCAGAGGGAAACATGGAATTTCTGTCCAAGATACGGGGTCCCAGGGACCTGAAAAAAATACCGGTTAAAGACCTGCCGCGCGTGGCGGCCGAGGTCCGGGCGCTGATGATACAGGGGGTCAGCCGGACGGGCGGGCACCTGGCCTCCAGCCTGGGCGCCTCGGACCTTATCACCGCGCTTCACTACATCTATGAGACGCCCGACGACAAGATCGTCTTCGATACCGGACACCAGGCCTACGCCCACAAGATACTTACCGGCCGCGCCGACGGGTTCTCCACGATACGCCAGAAAGGCGGGCTTTCCGGCTTCCTCAAGCGGCACGAATCGGAGCACGACGCTTTCGGCGCCGGCCACGCCTCCACGGCGCTGTCCGCCGCCGCGGGCCTGGCCGTGGCCAGGGACCATAACCGCGACGACTTCAAGGTGGTCGCGGTCGTCGCCGACGGCTGCATGACCGGCGGTATGGCCTGGGAGGCCATGCAGAACATCGGTCAGGCCGGCACGGACATGCTGGTGGTCCTCAACGACAACCAGATGTTCATCAGCCGCCGCGTCGGCCAGTTCGGCAAGATACTGACCAAGCTGCTGACGCTGGGCACGGTGCGCGACGCCGGCAAGAAGGCCGAGCTCTTCCTCAACCGGTTCCAGTTCTGGGGCAAGAGGGTGATGAGGATAGCCAAGCGCGCCCGCGTGCTCTTCTTCCCGGGCATGATCTTCGAGGAGATGGGCTTCTCCTATTTCGGCCCCGTCGACGGCCACAGTATCCCCGAGCTGGTCGAAGTGCTGGGCTACCTCAAGGAACTCAAAGGCCCCGTGCTTCTTCACGTCGTCACCAAGAAGGGCAAAGGCTATGAGCCGGCCGAGGACCAGCCGATAGATTTTCACGGCACCGGCTGCTTCGACGTGGAGACAGGCCTGGCCAACGGCAAGAAGGACTGCTCCGGCGTGCCCACCTATACGAAAGTTTTTTCCGATACGATGCTGAAACTGGCCAAGGATGACCGGCGCGTCGCGGCCATAACCGCGGCCATGCCCGAGGGCACCGGCCTGGACGCCTTCCGCGACAAGTACCCGCGCCGCTACTACGACGTGGGCATCGCCGAGGAGCACGCCCTCACCTTCGCGGCGGGCATGGCCTGCGAAGGGCTCAAGCCCGTGGTCGCCATCTATTCCTCCTTCATGCAGCGCTCGTTCGACCAGGTCATGCACGACATCGCCCTGCAGAAACTGCCCGTCGTGATAGCGATGGACCGCGCCGGGATAGTGGGCGAGGACGGCCCCACCCATCACGGCGTCTTCGACCTGGGGCTTTTCCGTATGCTGCCGGGCGTGACCGTCATGGCCCCCGCCGACGAGAACGAGCTGCAGCACATGCTCAAGACCGCCCTCCATCTTAACGCGCCCGTGCTGCTGCGCTACCCGCGCGGCAGGGGCGCGGGTGTGCCGCTGGACCCGGAGCCGATGATACTGGAGGCCTGTAAGGGCCGCGTCCTGCGCCGGGGAAAAGACCTTTCGATACTGGCGGTCGGCAACCGCGTCCATCCCGCCCTGCGCGCGGCGGAACTCCTGGCGGAGAAGGGGATAGAGGCCGGCGTCGCCGATATGCGTTTTATAAAACCGCTGGACGAAGCCTGCGTGCGGGAGATGCTGGAGGCCTCGGGCGGCCGCCTGCTCACCGTGGAGGATAACGTGCTGGCGACCGGCTTCGGCTCGGCCGTGCTGGAATATCTCAACACCGCCGGCCTGCGCGCCGATCTTCTGCGCCTGGGCATACCCGACCAGTACGTCGAGCACGGCCGCCCCGACGAGCTTTACGCCGATCTGAAGATAGATTCCGCCGGTATAGCCGCCTCGGCGGCGGACTGGCTGCGGAAAGAACGCGCATCCGATCCACATCAAGACAGCAAGGAGACTACAACCCATGCCTAAACTCATGAAACAGGTGCTGGCGCTGCGCCGGGCCAAGTCCTACCGCAGGGCCTATAACGACGCGGAATTCCTCAGCAGGCCGGAGAACCGGCCCATAAGGCTGCAGTTGGAGCTGCTCAAGCCCGAGACCATACTGACCGAGCACGGGATAAAGACCACGGTCGTCGTCTTCGGCAGCGCCCGCACGCTGCCGCTCGACGAGGCGCAGGACAAGGTGAAGAAAATCTCCGCGGCGCTGCGCAAGGACCGCAACGACAAAGAGCTTAAGTCCAGACTGGCGGGGGCCAGGCGGCTTCTCCGCTCGGCGAAGTATTACGAGGAGGCCCGCCGGTTCTCGGCTCTCGTCGCCCGCAACGGCAACTTCGGTTCCACCCACTTCATTACGGTCACCGGCGGCGGCCCCGGCATCATGGAAGCCGCCAACCGCGGCGCCTGGGAGGCCGGGGCCAAGAGCATCGGGCTTAATATCACGCTGCCCTGTGAGCAGGGGCCCAATCCCTATGTCTCGCCCGAGTTCTGTTTCCGCTTCCATTATTTCGCGATACGCAAGATGCATTTCGTCATGCGCGCCCGCGCGCTGGTCGCGTTCCCCGGCGGCTTCGGCACCATGGACGAGCTCTTCGAGGTGCTGACGCTGGTGCAGACCGGCAAGAAGCGCCGTCTCCCCATCGTGCTGATGGGCAGGAAATACTGGAACGACGTCATGAACTTCCGCAATATGGCCAGGTGGGGATATATCTGCTACGAGGACCTGAACCTGCTCCACTTCGCCGACACCGCCGAGGAGGCCTGGGATTTCATCGAGAAGTTCTACCGGAAGAATCCAAAGGAACTGGAGTAAATCCCGATGAGACCCCTGCCGACGGCCGCCGCGCTGGTCATGCTCGCCCTGAGCCTGGCCTTCGCGGCGGCCGTCGCCCATTATCCTCCGCCCTCGACGGTTTCCTCTCTGGTCCCGGCCGAGAACAGGTGGGTGCGCGAGGGCAGCTTCTACCGCCGCTCCTGCAACGGCGCGCAGTGCAATCTCTGCCCTTTCAACTGCTTTCTTCCCGAGGGCGCGCGCGGCGTATGCAAGGTGCGTCTCAACCACGGCGGCAAGGTGCGCACCGTGGTGTACGGCAAGACCGTCTCGGCGCACCTGGACCCGATAGAGAAAAAGCCCGTCTTCCACCTTCTCCCGGGAAGCCTCATCTATTCGATAGCGGCCCCGGGCTGCAATCTCAAATGCTCCGGCTGCCAGAACTGGGAGATCTCGCAGATCTGGCCCGAGCAGGCCCCGCCGTCTGTCCCAGCGCCGACCGGGCTGGAGGTTTTCCGCGACCCGGCCAGCGGCATGGTCTACGGCCGGGTGAAGACCGCCGATTACGCCTTCCTCTCTCCGGCGGACATAGTCGCCAACGCCCTGGCCACCGGCTGCAAGTCCATCGCCTATACGTACGCCGAGCCGGTGGTCTTCTACGAGTATATGCGCGACACGGCCGTGCTGGCCAAAAAAAAAGGCCTGAAGAACGTCATGGTCAGCGCCGGCTACATAAACCGCGAGCCGCTGCTTGAACTGCTGCCTTATTTCGACGTGATAAAGATAGACCTTAAAGGTTTTTCGGACGGTTTCTACCGCTCCTACGCCGGCGGCGAACTGGAGGCGGTCAAGAACACGCTGCTGACGCTCAAAGAGAAAGGAAAACTCTTCGAGATAGTGAACCTGGTGGTCCCTTCGCTCAACGACGCGCCGGAGGATATAGCGGCGCTGGCCGAATGGGTCAGGAAAGAGCTGGGAGCGGACGCGCCGCTTTTTTTTTCGAAATTCACGCCTAATTACCGCCTGCGCAACCTGGAGCCCACGCCGGACCGGACCATAGGCGAGGCCAGGCGGACGGCGATGAAGGCGGGACTGAAGTATGTTTACGCCGGGAACCTGCCCGGCCACGAGGGGGAGACGACCTATTGCCCGAAGTGCGGCAGGCCGCTGGTGGTGCGGCGGGGCTACGCGGTGCTGCAGGACCTGCTGACGCCGGGCGGCGGCCGCTGTCCCCACGACGGCACCCGCGTCCCTGGCGTCTGGAAGTAAAGGGGGAGCGGGCGCCGTACGACCGAAGACATTATACCCGGAGGGTGACTATATGTTGAAAAGACCGGTATTTTTCGCAATCTTTTTGCTTTTGGCCGGGGCGGCGGGCGCGGCGGCGAGGGAGCCGCAGTTCGCCGGGTCCTTTTATCCCGCGGCCCCCGCGGAACTTACGGCCGCCGTCGACAAGGCCCTGGCCGCCGCCAAACCCTACAAAGGCAAGGGCAAAGTCGCCGGCATACTGGTCCCGCACGCCGGCTATGTGTTCTCGGGCGGCGTGGCGGCGCACGCTTTCGCCTCGCTGAAAGACCAGTACGACACCGTCGTGCTCCTGGGCTCCGCCCACGCCGAAGGCTTCGCCGGCGCCGCCGTCATGGCCTCCGGCCATTACGCCACGCCGCTGGGGAAGGCGGAGGTGGACGCCAGGCTCGCCGCCGCGCTGATAAAGAAAAATCCCTTCTTCCGCGACTATCCCCGCGCCCACGCGCGCGACCACAACCTGGAAGTGCAGATACCGTTCCTCCAGCGCAGGCTTAAAAAACCGTTCAGGATACTCCCGGTACTCTTCGGCCGCGCCGACGAGAAAGAGCTGGAGGCTGCGGGCCGGGCCCTGGGCCGGCTGCTCAAAGGCCGGAAGGTACTTCTGCTGATCTCGACGGACCTGTCCCATTACCCGTCGAGCGCCGACGCGCGCCGCTCCGACCTGGCCCTGCTCAAAGCCCTTGAAAAGATGGATCCCGCTTATTTCCGCCTGGCCCATTCGCTGCTGGCCTCCAAGAAGCCGGAGGGGCTGGAGACCCCGGCCTGCGGCTCCTCGGCCGTGGAGGCGGGGCTGCACGCCCTGCGCGAGGTGGGCGCGGCCCGCTTCGACCTGCTCGGCTACTCCGACTCACACCGCGAATATCCCGCCGGCTCGCCGGAGACGCGCGTGGTAGGCTATGGCTCCGGCGTTTTCCTGGCGGGCGCCGGTCCCGCCTCCTTCAGTCCCTCGCCGTCGAGGGAGCAGAAAAAAGAACTGCTGCGGCTGGCCCGCCGGGCGGTGGAGCGCGCCTTCGACGGAACAGGGCGGCATTCGCCGCAGTCGGTGCCGGGAGTTATACGACCGGCCGAGACGCCGCCCGCGCCGCCCGCGCCGCCCGCGCTGCCGGTGCTGGCCGACGACCCTTTCTTAAATCTGCCGGCCGGCGTCTTCGTTACCCTAAACAAATCGGGCGCGCTGCGCGGCTGTATCGGCAATGTTTCGCCGTCCTACACTCTGCGCGACGCCGTGGTGCGCAACGCGCTCTCGGCCGCTTTCGAGGACCGCCGTTTCGAGCCGCTCTCCGCCGACGAACTGCCGCTGGTGAGGTTCGAGATCTCGCTGCTCTCGCCGCTCGAGCTCGCCGCCGGCCACGACGAGGTGAAGCCGGGCGTTCACGGCGTGGCCATATCAAAAAAAGGGAAGAGCGGTCTCTTCCTGCCGCAGGTCTGGGGGCAGCTGCCGTCGAAGGAGGTTTTCCTGGGCGAGCTGTGCGAGCAGAAGGCCGGGTTGCCCCGGGACTGCTGGAAGGACAAGACGACGGAATTCTATCTTTTCACTTCGGAGTCTTTCGAAGAGCTGCGCTGAAGCAGCGCCGCCGCCAGCGGCGGCACGCAGGAGAACGCGCCGAGGGCCGCGCAGGCCCGGAGCGCGTTCTCTATTCCCAGCAGCGGTACGGCGGCCGCCGAGACCAGCAGGCCGCCGGCGGCTCCGCCGTAGAGGTCGGCCGAGTAGACGCCGCCGGCCCCGGCCGGGCCGCGCCTGGCGGCGGCGGGGAAATAGGACCCCGCCGCGAAACCGCCGGCCGCCAGCAGCAGCGAGCAGGCGACGGCGAAAGAGGTTTGCCCCTGTGAAGCAAAAGCTCCCGGCAGCCAGACGGCCGCCGCGGCCGATACGGCCGCCATCAGTCCCGCCGAGAGGGCCACGCCGCCGCGCCGCCGGAAAGCCGCCGCGCCGGCGGCCATGCCGCCAAGGAAAAGCGTGAAGATGAGCCCCAGCGAGGAAGCCATCGTCCCCAGCCTCGCCTCCCAGGCCAGCATCAGGCAGATCTCGAAGGCCATGCCCCAGGCCCCGGCGAGGAAAGCGCCGGCCATAAGTCCCCTGGAGGCCGAACCTTTCAGTCCCGCCGCCAGTCGGCGCGAGCCCCAGGCCAGCGCGATAAGCAGGGCCGCCAGCCCCAGGAACTGGTCAGGCCCGGCGTACATCGAAACCCAGACCTTCCAGCTCAGGAAATAGGCGAGCGGCCGCAGCGCCGAATTGACCGGCGTGTCGCCGGCCGCGTCGAGACGGGAGGCGTACCAGGCGCGTTTGTAGGGATGCAGGATAAAGGGCAGAGTCTCCCCTGTCACAGTGCGCGTTTTTATCCCGCGGGACCTGAGCCGCTTGCCCAGCAGGCCGGGGTCCAGTTTTATTTCATCAGCCGAAGCCAGCAGGAGCGCCCTGCCGCCGGGTATCACCTCGACATGCGGGAACACCGACCGGGCCGTGGCGCGCAGGCAGGCCGCCGCGTAGGCTTCCGGCGGCGAGAGGTAGTTCTCGGCGGAGGAGAAGGCGAAAGCGGCTATGCCGCCGGGCTTGAGCGTCGCCTTCACGGCCTCCATGAACTCGGCGGTGTAGTAACGGTTGAGCCCGGAGTTGGCCGGATCGCCGGCCGGCACTATCACCGCGTCGTAGGCCGCCGCGCGCGAGAGGCAGTCCCTGGCGCGGCAGAGGGTGGCCTGTCCGCCAGAGCGCTCCAGCAGGCGCGCGGCGGCGGGCTCATCGTCGGAGCCGGCGAAAAGTTCCGCGGGGGAGTGCCGGGCCGCCTCGACCGCGTAAAGCGGCGCGGCCGGGCCCATCAGCAGCACCGACTTTGGCGACGGGCGCAAGAGCAGCGGGATATGGACCGGTATCTCCCCGGCCTCTCCGGCCGGTGCCTCGCCCAGCGCGACTCCGTCGGCGTGAACGGTCAGAGCCCCTTCCCTTTCGACGAAGACCAGCCTGGTCTCGCGTGACTGGAAGACCTCCTTGACCTCGCCGCGGTCATAGAGCGCCGGGTATACCCGGCGGCCGGCCCAGGCGGAGAACAGCGCCAGGGGGATGAAAAGCAGGGCGGTCACTCGCAGAGCTCGTGACACCGACTGCGGCGAAAGCCGCCCTGTTCCGGCGGCGGCGCCGCGGCGTGAATAGCCGGCCGCGCGCAGCGAGAGGAAAATAGCGGCGGCGGCCGTGACCGAGCAGGCCGCGACATAGTCGGTCCCGGGCGCGCCGGCGAAGAGCAGCGCCGCCGCCAGTCCGCCGGCCGCGGCGCCGCAGCTCTCCAGCAGGTAGAAGCGCTGGGGCGTCAGCGCTTTAAGGCCCGCCGCGATGGCGGCCCCGTTGAGCAGTCCGAAAGGAAGGGTCAGCAGCGCCCCGAGCAGGACGGTGCCGAACAGGCCCGGCGGTGTCCCGACGGTCAGCGGCAGCGCGGCCGCCCTGCAGAGCGCCAGCGCCGCCGGCGAGGCCGCCGCGAAAAGCGCCGTCCAGAAAGGCAGGGAAGGCCGGCGGGCCAGCGCTATCCCCGCCGCGGTCCAGAGCAGCCAGGCCGACAGGCCGGCCGAGACGGAGAGCTCGCCCGCGCTGAAAAGCAGGCCGATCTCCCGCAGGGCCAGGGCCTGCGCGAAAAGGGCGTGAAAGCCCAGAGTGAAAGCTGTCGTATTCATGGAGCTTACGGCTATACTATAATATCAGCCATGAAAGGCGAAAGAGAATCACTTTTTCCCTCGCTGGCCTACGCCGCCGCGGCGCTGGCCGTCGTCCTGCCGCTGGGCCTCAAGCTGGCCTCGGGTCAGCTCCACCCGGCCTATGTCTGGGCCTGGTCCCTCTTTTCTTCCGCCGTCGCCTTCGCCATCTTCTATACCCGCGGCATCGCGCCCTGGCGCCGCCTTTTCTTCATAGTTTCGGCCTTCGCCTTCCTGGTCCATTTCAAGTTCAGCCTTTTCTCGAAGCTATTCGAGGCGCAATGCTTCCAGGATACGCCCTACTGCCATATCGCCCTGGCCCCGTCCTTCCTGAACTATCTCTACCAGCAGTACCTGGCGCTGATGAGCGGCGACTGGAAGGTGTGGGGCCCGCTCTCGCTGGGCTTCGTCTGGCTTTTCGCCACCATCATCGTCGGGCGGGCGTGGTGTTCCTGGACCTGCTTCTACGGCGGGCTCGACGAGTTCTTCTCGCGCCTCTCGCCGGTAAAGAAACTGCCGGCCGCCGTCCAGGCCTGGGCGCTGCGGCTGCGCGATTTTCCAATGGCCCTGCTGATATTTTTCATGCTGATCTCGCTGGCCTACATGACGCCGATGTTCTGCTACTGGCTCTGCCCTTTCAAACTGGGAGGGGAATTCCTCAACGAGGACGCCAGGCGCAGCTTCCAGCTGGGGCTGATGTGGCTGGCGCTGGGTTTCGTCGTGCTGCTGCCGCTGCTCACGGCCCGCCGTTCTTTCTGCTCCTTCCTCTGCCCCTTCGGCGCCTGGCAGTCCTTCTGGGGCAGGCTCAATCCTTTCCGCGTTAAGTTCGACGAGGCCGCCTGCGCTTCGTGCGGGCTCTGCGAGGCCGCCTGCCCCATGTTCGCCATAAAAAAAGGCGGAGAGGGGAAGATGGAGATACTCGACTACTGCAATATGTGCGCCTCCTGCTTCCCGGCCTGCCCCAAGAGCGGCATCGGCTATTACATATTCGGGGTCAAGGCGGGCGATCCCCGCTCCGGTTGGGGACGGCTGCTGTCGCCGGAATCGCTTTTTATTTTCTCGGTCCTGACCTTCAGCGCGGTCTTCGCGTCCCTGTGGGCGCCGGCCGGACTGTCCGACCTGGTCCGGGTCTTTAGCGGGATCTTCTGATAGCGGAGGGTTAAGAATATGAAAGATGGAAAGTGGCTCGAGCCGCGGTATACCAGCAAGGAGATCTTAGAGAAGGATTATTCCCAGCTGGACCTGTCGGGCGTCGAGGTGAAATGCCCGGGCTGCAAGGCCAGCGTGGCGCTCAACCGCAAGAACGCCGCCGCCCGGCGCTCCGGCTGGTGCAAGGCCTGCAACCGGGCGGTGACGCTCTGAGCCCGGCGCCGGCGCTGGCGGAAGGCTGGACGCTCGGCCTGGCCACCGGCGCTTATTGCGCGGTCTCCTGCCTGCCGGTACTGGCCCCGTACATCATGGGGGCGGGGGAGAAGTCGCTGCCCCGGGGCCTGCTCATATTCTCCATATTCCTCGGCGGCCGCCTGACCGCTTATCTGGTTTTCGCCGCCGCCGCGATGCTGCTGGGACGGCTGGCCGCTCCGTCACTGCCGGCCTGGGCGGGGGGAGCCGCCATGCTCGCCGCCGGCCTCATACTGCTGGCCGCGCCTTTTATGAAACTTTCGTCCCCGCAAGGCAAGGACAAGCGCGGCTGCCCGGCGGCCCTGCCGGCGGCCGGCAAGACCCTTCCCTTTTCGCTGGGTTTTCTTACCGGCTTCAATTTCTGCCCGCCGGTGCTGGCCGGATTGGTGCGCCTGGCCTCGCTGCCGGACTTCGTCTCGGGCATCGTTTATTTCGGCGGCTTCTTCGCCGCCACCGCGCTTTTCCTGCTGCCCGCCCTGCTGCCCGTCCCCTTCCTGACCGACCGCGTAAGGATGATCGGCCGCATGGCGCTTTTCCTCTCCGGCCTCTGGCTGGCCGGCAACGGCATCGCTTCTCTTGTTTGATTGAAATCAATAGGCCTTTGGGCCTAAGCCGGCCTGGGACTATTGGCCTTGTTGACTAAAGTCATGTCGGATACAATCTATATAGATTGAGCATAACTAATCAGGCCGTACCAGGAGAAACGAATGATCAGGCTGCTGCTGTCCTTAACTTTTTTTGCCTCACTCTCGCTCAACGCTTTCGCTTCCGAAGCGCCCGAAAAATCCTCGCTTTCTTTTAACCAGCTGCTCCGGTCGATGTCCGCGGCTTATGAAGCGCCGCCCGTTCCGAACGTCGAAGAGCCCGTGCCGGCCATAGAGAAGGCTCTCGAGAACGATCCCCGCTTCTGGATAACGGTCGCCGCCGCCACCAAAGAGGAGCGCACCCGCCTGCTGGAGCTGGGCCTTTCAATAGAGGAAGTGACCCCGACCGCCGTCTCCGGTATTATCCATCGCGACTCGCTGCCGGCCTTCGAGACCAAGAGCGTGAACGTTATTTCCCGGATGCCGCTCTCGCAGTTCGCCGTCTCCGCTTTCAAGGATTTTCCGTCGCAGGACGCCGCCTACCATAACTACCGGGAAATGTACGACCGCCTTAAGGCGCTGGAGACAGCCAACTCCGACATCGTTTCCTTGTTCTCCATCGGCAAGACGGTGGAGAACCGCGAGATCTGGACGCTGCGGATAAATTCTTCCGCCAAGGGGACGAAGCCCTCTTCCAAGCCCGGCGCCGTTTTCCAGGGCGCCCATCACGCGCGCGAGCATCTCAGCGTGGAAGTCCCGCTGCTTTTCGCGGTGTGGCTGCTGGAGAACCGCAATAACGCCGAGGTGAAGAAGTTCATAACCACCCTGGACATATACATACAGCCGATGATCAACCCCGACGGCGCCGAGTACGATATCAGCACCGGCAAGTACAAATGGTGGCGCAAGAATATGTCCGTGAACTCCGGGTCGCAGGGCGTGGACCTCAACCGCAACTACGATTCCTGGTGGTGCCAGGCGGGCGCCTCCAACTCGCCCTGGGCCGACACCTACTGCGGGCCCGCGGCTTTCTCCGAGCCCGAGAGCCGCGCAGTGCGCGATTTCGTGAAAGCCCGCCCCAACCTCAAGACCATGATCAGCTACCACACCTACGGCGAGCTGATACTTTATCCCTGGGGCGGCAAGTACGAGGATATCCCCGACCAGAACGATCTGAAAGTCTTTAAGAATATTGCCCAGGGAATGGCGCGGCTGACCGGCTACACCGCCCAGAAATCCAGCGACCTCTACGCCGCCACCGGCGACTCCTGCGACTGGGCCTACGC
This sequence comes from Elusimicrobiota bacterium, assembly GCA_009773155.1. GTDB lineage: Bacteria > Elusimicrobiota > Elusimicrobia > Elusimicrobiales > UBA9959 > UBA2231. The sequence continues at coordinate 8,256 of WOVA01000025.1, read as the reverse complement.
CGAGGCCGGCATCTTCGCCTTCACCTTCGAGCTTACGCCCAAGGGCGGCTGGGGCGGCGGCGGTACTTTCTACCCCGGCGCCGGCGTCATAGAGAAGTCGGTGCGCGATAATGTGCAGGCGGCGCTCTACCTCCTGCGCAACACCGGCGATCCGCGCAAGGCCGCGGCCGAATAAGCCGGCGGCGCTCCCGAAGAACTGCCCGCTGCGGCGGGCGGTTCTTTTTATTGACCCCCCGACGGGGGAAAAGTTACTATTTCTTTCCCGATGATCCGCTATAGATTCATAAAGAAACCTTCAGCCTCCGACCTCCTCCGGATCGAGGCCCTGTACCGGGCTCAGGGCTGGTGGAAGCCCTCGGACAGGCGGGCCGGGCTGCGCCGCACCGTCGAGCGCAGCCTCTGCTTCATAGTGGCGGAGGAGGACGGGCGCCTGGCGGGCATGGGGCGGGCCATAGACGCCCACTCGGCCGAGGCCTATCTGCACGATATAACCGTCGCCCGGGAATTCCGCGGCCGCGATATAGGCTCCGGCCTGGTCCGGCGCATGCTCCGGCGGCTCAAGTCCCTCGGCGTGGGCTGGGTGGGCCTTATTTCCTCCAATAACTCCTCGCCTTTCTACAGCCGGCTCGGTTTCGTCACCCCGCGCGGCGCGCGCGCCATGATGAAAGGCGGCACCAATGTTTAAACCGCTGGGGCCGGGCGATTATGCCAGGCTGAAACCCTATTTCGCCGGGCAGGGCTACCAGCTCTGCCCTTATTCGCCGGCCTCTATGATAATCTGGGCCGGCTGCGTTCACGACGCCTTCTATTTCGAGGACGGGGACCGCGCCTGGTTCGCCGAGCACGAGCAGGGAGAGGGCGGCCGCCGCCGGCTCCTGCTGCCGGTCTGCCGCCCCTTCCGCATGCCATCGCCCGCGGAACTGGCCGACGGGGCCGCCCGGCTGGGCTACCGGGAGTTCCGCTATGTGCCGCAGGACTGGCTGGACGCCGTCGGCCGGGCCGAAGCGGAGAAATTTTTCACCGTGAAGGAAGAGGACGGCTACCACGACTACATCTACGAGCGGACCGCGCTGGCCGCGCTGGACGGACGCCGCTACGCCAAGAAGCGCAACCTCGTCTCCCAGTTCGAAAAAGCTTGCGGGGCTTCCGCCGCCGTCGGCGCGATGAAAGGAGCCTGCCTGAAGAACTGTCTCGACCTCTTCGACCACTGGGAGAAGTCGCGCGGCGAGGCCATGGACATCAAGAAATGCGAGCGCAAGGCCATCGCCAACGCGCTGGCGCATTTCAGGGAGTTGGAGATGTCCGGCGTCGCGGTGGAGCTCTCCGGCCGGCTGGCCGGCTTCGCCTTCGGCTCGCGGCTGAGCGACGGGACCTGGGCGCTCAATTTCGAGAAGGCCGACATCTCTTTCAAGGGTCTGTACCAGTTCCTCGACCGCGAGGCGGCCCGCGCCGTGCCCGCCGCCTATTCGTTCATAGACAAGGAGAACGACCTGGGCCTGGCGGGCCTCAAAAAGGCCAAGGAATCCTATTTTCCCGTTAAAATAGTCAAATCCTACACGCTGGAGCTGAAGAATTGACGATGGGCGTACCGGAACTGCTCAGGTTCGGCAACCTGGACGGCGAGGCCGGACTGGCCCACGCGGTCTCCACGCGCGCCGGCGGCGTCAGCTCCGGCCCCTACGCTTCGCTAAATGTCGGCGCGGCGACCGGCGACGAGCCGGAGAACGCGGCTGAGAACCTGCGCCGCTTCCTGGCGGCCGCCGGGATGCCGGCGGAGAGACTGGCCGCGATGAGGCAGGAGCATACCGCCAATGTGGCGGAGGTGCGCGAGGACTGGCCCTTCGGCCCGCCCGGCGAACCCGTCTTCCAGCCCCACCTCGACGGCCTGGTTACCCGCCTTAAGAATACTCCTTTGATCGCCTTCTCCGCGGACTGCGCCACCGCGGTCTTCTATGACAGGCGCAACGCCGCCCTCGGCGTGACGCACGCGGGCTGGCGGGGCGCGGCGCAGAACATCTTCCGCGCGGCTTTCGAGCGCATGGCGCTGCTTTACGGCAGCCGGCCCGGGGATATTATCGCGGGCGTGGGGCCCTGCATCTGCGCGGCGCATTATCCCGTAGGGAGCGATTTCACGGAGAGGCTCAAGGGCCTTTTCGGCCCGGAGAAGGCCGCGCGCCTGTTGCGCCGGCAGGACGGCGGGCAGTGTTTCGACCTGCGCGCCCTGCTGCGCGAGCAGCTGCTGGAGCTCGGTATAACCAATTCCGAATTTTCGCCGCTGTGCACACGGGAAGACGAGCGGCTGTTCTCGTGGAGGCGCGACAGGGGCGTCACAGGCCGCTTCGCCCTGGCCGCGATGCTGAGATAATGCCATACTTTGAGAATCTGACGCCGGAGACTTTCGCCCTGCTGGCCGCGCTGGTGGCGCTGGCCGGGTTCATCGATTCGATGGCGGGGGGAGGCGGCCTTATCACGCTCCCGGCTTACCTTTCCGCCGGCCTGCCGCTCAACCTGCTGCTGGGCACCAATAAGCTCTCCTCCAGCATGGGCACGCTGGTCGCCGCGGCCCGGTTCCTCCGCTCGGCGGCCTTCCCGCCGCTTTACCTGTTCTTCGTGATCGCGCTGGCGGCGGTCTCCTCGGCGGCGGGGGCGGCGCTCATCTCGGCGGTGCCGCCGGAGACCGTGCGCTACCTGCTGATAATCTTCCTGCCGCCGGCCGCGCTGTTCCTGGTCGCCCGCAAGGATTTCGGCCTGCGCGACACCAGCGCGCATAAGTCCCCGGAGCGGATCTGGTTCGGCTCGGGCCTCATCTCCTCGGTGATAAGTTTCTACGACGGGCTGCTGGGCCCCGGCACCGGCACTTTCCTGGCGCTGTCCTTCGCCAGGGTCTGCGGCTACGACCTGCTGCGCGCCACCGCGCTCAGCAAGCTGCTCAACCTGACCTCCAACGTTTTTTCGCTGGCAGCTTTCCTGTATCTGGCCCGGGTGGACATTAAACTGGGCCTGGTCATGGGGCTTTTCGGCATGGCCGGCAACTGGCTGGGCGCCCATGTGGCGCTGAAGCGGGGGGCGTGGATAATACGCCCAATGCTGATAATCGTCTCCTTCGGCCTGCTGGCCAAGGTGGCCTGGGACATGCTCAGGTGATAAAGACCGGTCAAAATAAGTAAAATTTAACCAAGACAAGCGACAGGAGAAGGACCATGGACATCGAAAATTCCGTAAAAGAACTTAAGGCCACCATCGAGCTTTCCGGCGGCGCCAAGCGCGTGGACCTGCTGCTCAAGAACGCGCGGGTCGTCAACACCTTCTCCGGCGACATACACAAGACCCATGTCGCCGTGCACAACGGCCGCGTAATCGGCTTCGGTTCCTACCCCGCCAAGAAGACCATAGACCTCAAGGGGTCGTACGTCGCTCCCGGCTTCATCGACGGGCACGTCCATATCGAGAGCTCGATGGTGAAAATACCCGAGTTCGCCCGCACGGTGCTGCCCTGCGGCACCACCTCCGTCGTCATCGACCCGCACGAGATAGCCAATGTGCTGGGCCTGGACGGCATCAAGTATATGCTCTCGTCCAGCCAGAACGCCGTGCTGGGCGTTTACGTCATGCTGCCGTCCTGCGTGCCGGCCACGCACCTGGAGACCGCCGGCGCCGAGCTGGACGCCCACGACCTCTCGCTCCTGCTGGGCGACGAGCGCGTGCTGGGCATAGGCGAGATGATGAACTACCCCGGCGTCATCTACCAGGACAGGGGCGTGCTGGAGAAGATAGCCATAGCCGGCAATAAGGTCATAGACGGCCACGCGCCGATGCTCAAAGACAAGCAGCTCTACGCCTATGTCTCGGCGGGCATCAAGAGCGACCACGAGTGCACCGACGTGGCCGAGGCCCGCGAGAAGCTGCGCGCCGGCATGTACATCATGATACGCGAGGGCACGGCGGCCAAGAACCTCAAAGGGCTGCTGCCGCTGGTCAATTCCGAGAATTCCCGCAAGTTCATACTGGTCACCGACGACCGCCACCTCGAGGACATAGAGAAGCAGGGTCACATCGACTACCTGGTCCGCACCGCCATAAAGCTGGGAGTGGACCCGATACGCGCCATACAGATGGCGACGATAAACACCGCCGAGTATTTCGGCCTCAAGCACCTCGGCGCCATCGCCCCCGGCTACCAGGCCGACCTGATAGTAGTGGACGATCTTAAGAAGCTCAATATCTCCCGCGTCTTCAAAAAAGGCCGCCAGGTCGCCGTCAACCGCCGCATCGAGCCCGGCGTCATAAAGCAATACGAGGGCAAGGTGCGCGGCACCGTCAACGTGAAGTGGATAGAGCACGAGGACTTCGCCCTCAGGGCGGAGGGGAAATACGCCAAGGTGATCAATGTGATCCCCGACCAGATAGTGACAAAGCAGACCATCGAGCCGGTCAAGCAGGACGGCGGCTTCGTCTCGGCCGATACCGACCGCGACATACTCAAGATCGCCGTCATCGAGCGGCACATGGCCTCGGGCCGCGTCGCCAAGGGGCTGGTCCGCGGCTTCGGCCTCAAGAAAGGCGCGATAGCGTCGTCGGTCTCCCACGACTCCCATAATATCGTCGTCATCGGCACGCACGACGGCGACATGTACACCGCGGCCGTGCAGGTGGTCAAGATGCAGGGCGGCATAGTGGCCGCGCTCAACGGCCAGGTCCTCGAAGCCCTGCCGCTGCCGGTGGCGGGACTGATGTCCGACCGCAGCTCCGAATACGTCAAGGAGAAGCTCAAGCGCCTCTCCGAGGCGGCGCGCATGCTGGGCTCAAAACTCTCAGACCCGTTCATGGCGATGGCTTTTCTAACGCTGCCGCCGATACCCGAGCTCCGCATAACCGACAGGGGCGTCATCGACGCGGTGAAGTTCACCGTCACCGACCTCTTCTGCGGGAAGAAATGAGGCTGGGGGCGCTCCTCCTTCTGGTGCTCTCCCTGCCGGCCGGGGCCGCCCAGATAGTCCGCGGCCCCTACCTGGCGGCGGGGGCGCATGACTCCATGACGGTGCGTTTCCGCGCCGACGTCAGCACGGTGGCCTGGCTGCGCTACGGGATAGAGCCCGACTGCGAACGCGTCACCACGCTGAACTACGCCACCCAGGAGCACCGCTTTCCGCTCTTCGGACTGCTGGCCGATACGACCTACTGCTACCGCATTTTCCTGCCCGAACCCACGGGGCAGGCCGTCTACAAAGCCGCGGAAGGCCGGTTCAAGACCTTCCCGCCGGCGGAGAAAGACTCCTTCACCTTCCTCGCCTTCGGCGAATCCGGCTCGGCATCAGCGAGGGACACCATGCCGCATGGTGTCCCAGTACAACAGGCGGCGCTGGCCGCTCAGATGGACCGCCTGACCCCGGACTTCGTCATACATACCGGCGGGCTGGTCGAGGGCGGCCTGGACGCGGACGCCGACGCGCAGTATTTCGGCCCTTACGCGGGGCTGCTCCGCCGGGCGCCTTTCTTCCCCGTGCCCGGCTCGTCGGAATACGGCCCCGAGGCCGGGACTTCCGAGGGGAAGAACTTCCTGCGCGAGAACTATTCTCCTTTCCAGAGCGTTCCGCTCAACGGCCTCCCGCCGCACTATTATTATTTCGACATAGGCAAAGCGCGCTTCATCGCGCTGGACTCCAACGCCTTCGGCGGCGCGGCGGCCGCCCCGGCGCTTACCAGAGGCTCCAAGCAGTATAAGTGGCTCGAGTATGTCCTAACGCGCACCAATAAGGACTGGAAATTCGTCATCCTGCATCACCCGCTCTATTCGAGCGGTGAATACGGAATAATCGAGGAGCTGAACGAGACGCTGCGCCCGCTGTTGGAGAAGCACCAGGTGGACGCGGTCTTCCAGGGCCATGAGCGCGCCTATGAGCGCACCTCGCCGCTGGTGGAGGACGCCGTGACCGAGGGAGGCCTGTCCTATATAACGCTCGGGGGCGGGGGACGGCCGCCGGCCGCGCCGCGCGAAGAGACGGTCGAGTGGTCGGAGAAATTCATCGCCGGCCACCATTTCGCCGAGGGCCGCGTAAGCGGACGGCTGTTCACCCTGCTCATATATGGCAAGGACGGGACGGTACTGGATATCTTCCGGCTGGAGAAGCCGGCTGTTCCCTGACGGGACGGAAAGGCAGGATTACGAAGACCGCCGGGGCGCACCCGGCGGTCTTTTTACTTTAGTCGGGATCCAGGTCCAGAAGCACCTGCTCCGGCTCCTCGGCGGAGTTCTTCGGGGGGGAGTTGAAATCGCTGGTGAGGCTCTTCAGGCTCAGCACTATCATGCGGGTGGACTGGGTGAAGAGGCGGTTGGCCATCAGCAGGCGCGTGACCTCTCTTTTACGTATGGCTCCGCCCGCGACGGCCTCGGCGCAGGAGGCGATGAACTGCGCGTCGGCCTCCTCCGCCGCCCTGAAGAAAGCCTTCAGTTCCGGCGCGGCGCCGGCGCTGTCGGGCATCCCGGACAGCCTGACTGAGAGGTCGCGCAGCGACGTCAGCCTTTCCTTCAGGTCGCGCGCCGAGCCGGTCAGGAAGGCGTTCTCGTCGGAGGAGATATCCTCCACCTCCGCGCGCAGATCGTAGAAGTTCCTGGTGGAGTTCATGACGCTGCGGCTGGCCCGGATGACAGGCTCCAGCTGCAGGGCCTCGGATTCCTCCGTCTCCTGCGACTGCACCTGGGCGTAAAATGTGAAGATCTCGGCGTGCAGCCGCTCCAGATCGTAGTAATGCACTTCGGCCTCTTCCGCCTGCGCGTCCCCGGCCGGCGCGGGCAGGCCGTACCTGCCGGCGGTATAGCGCAGCGAGAGCGCGAGCTGGTTGAGCACCTCGTTGCGCATCGCGTGCAATGCCGCCTCCGGCACCTGCGGCGAAGCGTTGGGTATGAACCTGGCGAGTATCGTACGCTTCTCGGGGAAGAATTTTTCCAGCCGCCCCGCCAGCCGTGGGATGGCCGGGTAGAAGAGCAGCACGGCTACGAGGTTGAAAAGAGTGTGGAAGGCGGCTATGGCCAGCGTCGGGTTGGTCGCCGGGTCCACTACCAGACTCACCGCCTTGAAGAGCAGCGGCAGGGACGGTATGACTACAAGGGCCGTGCCGATCTTGAGGGTCAGCGAGCCCAGGGCCGTCTGTTTCTTGGCCGGTATCCCTCCTATCGCGCCCAGCAGTATGGTCACCGCGGTGCCCACATTTGCGCCGATTACCATGCCCGCGGCCTGCCTGAAATCGATTATCCCGCCGAAAACGGCCGTAAGCACCACCGCGATAGATGCGGAACTGGACTGCATTACGGCGGTCAGCGCCAGGCCGGCGAGCACGTATACCCAGAGGCCCAGGTCCGGCAGGGCGGACAGGTCCGCGCCCGCAGCCATGGCCTCCGTGGCGTTCTTCATGTAATCCAGTCCCAGGAAAAGGAGCCCGAAGGCGAAAAGCAGCTTGCCGGCGTTCATCCAGCGCGGCGAACCGCCGAATAGGACCAGGCCCAGCCCGCCCAGTCCCACCAGCGGCAGGGCGAAGCGGTCTATCTTTACGGAAAAGCCGAAGAAGGCCACCAGCCAGGCGGTCGCGGTGGTGCCGACCATTGCCCCCAGCAGCGTGGCCAGGGCGTTGGAGAGGGTGAGCATGCCGGCCCCTACGAAGGCCAGGGCCATCAGTGAGACGGCGGAACTGCTCTGGAGGACGGAAGTGGTCGCGACCCCGGTGAGCAGGGCCCTGCCGCGGGTACCGGTGGCGCGGCGTATCAGGGTCTTGAGCGACCGTCCCGCCAGCGCCTTTATGGACTCTTCGAGCATGAACATGCCGAAGAGGAACATGCCCAGCCCCGCGAAAAAACTCCAGGCGTCGAACACTGTTGAGTCCTCCGTTATGACCATCCCGGCCGCCGCGCCGCCCCGGGAGCCCTGCGACATTTTAACACAATAGTGCCGCTTTATCCGACCATGACTGCCGGGTGAGCGCGGTGCTTCCTAAGATGATAGCTCGTTTGACTTTACGAATAACTTTATGTAAACTTTATGTATGTACAAGCCTGAATTTAAAGTCCCGGCCAGGGCCTATCGCCTCCTGGAAAACATAACGGAGATCAAAGAGCAGATCCGCGCCTCTGCCGTCAAGGTGCCCTGGGTGCCTTCCCTGGTAAAAGACGCCATGGCCCGCGCCGCCTGGGGTTCGACCGCTATAGAGGGCTGTACACTGTCTCTTGAGGCCGTAAAGGGGTTGATGGAGGGGAAGCAGGCTCTT